>DAOUMC010000001.1:0-46831 GCA_034413595.1 Dehalococcoidales bacterium
GGGGCTTACGATGTCCATAATGACCCCGCCCTTTAGCATCTGGGCCAGCCCCGTCTTTACCTTCCAGGTGCCCGTTTCCATAGCAAGTGTATTTTACTATTGTTAAGATTCTCTATCAACCTCACCCTTAGGCCGTTCTTTATCAAACTATCGGTCTCTTTGCCGGTATACCCGGACGCCTGGGGTATTTGGCTGGGGTTGGAGCTACCTTGTCAACTATGACTAAATAACGTTCATCGGCAAGCTCTTCTAAATCAATCTTCTTCACTATTGGCTGACTGCCGCCCAGCAGACTCATTGCTTTAGCTGCCTGGCTTATCTCAGCGTCAACGGCGCCCTTCTTCTGGGCAATAAACCTGCCGCCGATGGCGCAGAAGGGCAGGGTTAGCTCGGCAAGGGTGGGCAGAGTAGCTAAGGCCCGCGAGAGTACGATATCGAAGCCCTCCCGGTATTCGGCTCTATGGGCAACATCCTCAGCCCGCCCGACTACTATTTCAACATCATCCAGCCCAAGTATCTGCTTGAGGTGGCGTAAAAAGCCTGCTTTTTTGCCGGTGGCTTCAAGAAGCGTCAGCTTAATATCCGGCAAGACAATCTTGGCCGGCAACCCCGGGAAGCCGGCACCGGTGCCAATGTCAATGAGACGTAAGCCTGCTGTTATCGGTTGTTTGAAAGCCGGGGTTACGGTGAGGGAGTCGAGGAAGTGCCTTGTCTGGACATCACCAAGGTCAGTAATTGAGGTTAAGTTAATCCTCCGGTTCCATTCTATAAGCTCCTGGTAATAGACATGGAACTGCTCAATCTGATTGGGGCTGAGCTCCAGTCCCAGCTTACTGGCGCCGGCTATTAGCTTTTCCATCATGATGGTGAACTTGCCGTTATTGCCTTGATATTATAGCTTATCGCTTTGTGCATAGGCGACGGAGCAGGCCTTTACATCTTGGCTGAGTCTATGCTATATTGATTTCAGAAGCTAATAGACAGGGCAACCGCTAGGGGTGCTTTAAGGCTGAGAGGCATTTTAGCCAACCCTGATGGACCTGATCTCGGTAATGCGAGCGTAGGGAAGCGGCAGTGGCTGAAGACCAGGGCCTTGGGTAACCGTCTGAGCCTTGGTCTTATTGTTTTGAGGAAGTTTATGACTCAACTGGAACTGGCGAGGAAAAATGTTATATCGCCCGAGATGAAGAAGGTGGCCGAGCGCGAGAGCATACCGGCTGAGACCATCCGGCAGGGCGTGGCACAAGGGGAAATAGTGATTCCGGCCAACAGAGAGCACAAGAATCTGGCTCACTGTGGCATCGGTCGCGGGCTGGCCACTAAGGTAAATGCCAACATCGGTACCTCTTCTGACTTCGGCGATGTCAGTACCGAACTGGAAAAGCTTATGATAGCCATTGACGCCGGAGCAGACGCAGTTATGGACTTGTCTACCGGAGGCGACATATCAGCCATCCGGCGGGCCATAATCGCTGCCAGCCCCCTGCCTATAGGCACCGTGCCCATCTATCAGGCGGGGGTTAAGGCCATAACCAGACACGGCGCTCTTGTCAAGATGACGGCCGATGAGCTATTTATGACCATTGAAGAACACGCCCGGGACGGCGTTGATTTCATAACCGTCCACTGCGGTGTCACCCGTCAGGCTATTGACCGTCTAAAGAAGCAGGGGCGGGTGACCGATGTCGTCTCCCGGGGCGGCGCCTTCCTGGTGGGCTGGATGCTGCATAACCAGCGTGAAAACCCCCTCTATGAACATTTCGACCGCTTGCTGGAGATAGCAAAGAAGTACGATGTCACCCTGAGTCTGGGTGATGGGCTGCGCCCGGGCAGCCTGGCCGATGCCAGCGACAGGGCACAGGTTGAGGAACTGGTTACCCTTGGTGAGCTGGTGCAGAGGGCCAGGGAAGCCGGCGTCCAGGTGATGGTCGAAGGGCCGGGGCACCTGCCCATAAATCAGATTGAGGCCAATGTTCAGCTGCAGAAATCTCTGTGTAACGGTGCACCGTTCTATGTTCTGGGGCCGCTGGTGACCGATATCGCTGCCGGCTATGACCATATCACCGGAGCCATCGGTGGTGCCATTGCCGCTGCCGCCGGGGCCGATTTCCTGTGCTACGTCACCCCGGCGGAACACCTCTCCCTGCCTGATGTTGAGGATATCAGGCAAGGAGTTATCGCCTCACGCATCGCGGCTCACGCCGGAGACATAGCCAAGGGAGTAAAGGGGGCTTTACTGCGGGACAGGCAGATGTCTGTGGCCCGGAAGAGGCTTGACTGGGAAGAGCAGGCCAGCCTGTCTTTAGACCCGAAACATTTTCGCCGGGCCCATGCCAAGAAGGCAACGGCTGGGGCCGCCTGTAGCATGTGCGGCCAGTTTTGTGCCATGGAGCTAGCGGAAAGGTATTTGGGCATCTCAGCGGCCAGATGCTAGCTCCGGCTAGTCCGGTCGTGGCTGCAACGACGGTCGGGTAAAGAAAGAGAATGTCAAGGGCTCTGGTTTACCTTCTGGCTATAACTGCCGCTGAAGTGACCGCTGTCTTCCAGCCCTTGTTGGGAATAGCCGGCCACACCGTTATATTGGTGGCAGCGATAGTGGACTCAGCCCGGATGGAAAGTCACTTCCAGGGGCGGCTGGTTCTATCGCTGGCACTGGTTCCCCTGGTAAGGATTGTCAGTCTGTCTTTGCCTTTGGCTGATATTCCCCGCATCTGGTGGTATCCCGTCATCTATCTGCCCCTGCTGACAGCAGCCATTATTCTGGCTCGCCTGCTGGACTATAAGCCCAGGGAAATTGGCATCGCCACCGGCTTTATCCCGGTGCAACTGGTTGTCGCCTCAGCCGGGGTGGCACTGGGAATAGCTGAGTATTTCATATTATCTCCGGTACTGGCTTTAGAGCCCCCTCTGGTGGCCGAACTTACCTGGCAGAAAGCCTGGTTGCCGGCTCTGGTGCTCGTGTTCTCCACAGGGTTTGTAGAGGAGTTTATCTTTCGGGGTGTGCTGCAGCGAAGCGCTGTCGATGCCTTTGGCGGTTGGGGAATCGTCTATATCAGCTTTCTTTTTGCCGCACTTCACGTAGGCTGGGTGAAAGCCGATAGCCCTCTTACCTGGGCTGATATTCCCCTGGTTTTTGGCATCGCCCTTTTCTTTGGCTGGGTAGTAAAAAAGACAGGGTCACTTCTCGGAGTGTCCCTGTCTCATGGAATCATAAATATATTGCTCTTTATTGTGGCGCCTTTTTTCTTCTAGGTGAGCATCCCGACTATGGCTATAACAGTTATAACCACAAAAGCCATCACCAGAGGTACAATGGCTATGGTGAGGAACCGGGCAAGACGTGAAGCAAAGCCGTAACCTCTGGCACCGGCCAGCTCTTTTGTGGCCAGAAGGGAAATCAAGAGGACAGTGGCCGCAATGCCGAGCGCCGTTGTCAGTCCCATAGCGGCTATAGTCGTCACCGTGGTAACAGTAGTTACTGATACGGTGGTTACCATTTCTTTACCCTGCCTGTAGCAATTATAGCACTAAAAAGGTATCTGTCAACTCTGTTGGCAGAAAATCGCCCCCGGTCGTTACTAAAGTTTTGGTTAATACCTTTGTCAAACTCTATTAAGCCGGCTGGTGCCGAGCCAGTCTGGACACTTGGCAGACAGAGAGGGAATCTGCTAGACTAGCTGTTATTTGACCGGATGGCTTCTGAATGGACAGAACAATGAATCTGAAGACGATGCTAGAGCAGGCGGCGGAGTGCTATGGGACAAAGACGGCGGTTGCCTCGGGTGGCCTTCGGTTGTCTTTCGCCGATCTGGACAAAGCTTCTAACAAGATAGCCAATGCCCTGCTGGCCATCGGGGTTAAAAAGGGTGACCGGGTGGTTATGCTTATACCTAACTGCCCCGAGTTTGCCGTTATCTATTTTGGCGTCGTCAAGGTGGGAGCCATAGTCGTCCCCTTGGACATCAAGTACAAAATTGGGGAGTTGGCCTCTATTTTTAACCACTGTGAGCCCAGAGTCCTGGTCACCGAAAGCCCCTACCTTGAACCTCTAATCCCCCTCCTGCCATCTTTTAGCTCCATTGAGCACGTTATTGACCTGGGCACCGAGGCTGAAGGACAATTCCTGAGTTATAAAGCGACTATGGCTGAGGGCTCGATACAAAGGGTTGGCCTGGAGCCTGGGCCTGCGGATGTGGCCCACATCGCCTACACCTCGGGGCCTTCTTTCCAGCCTAGAGGTGTCATGTTGACCCATGCTCGCCTGGTAAGGGGAGCCGGGATATCCGCTTTTGGTTTTCACCAGACCAGCAGTGATACGGTGGTGCTCTTCGCCTTACCCATGCACCACGCCGTTGGTCTGGTGGTAATACTGCTTACCTCAATAAGTCAGGGCAGCACCGTGGTGATAGTACCCGGTGTGTCTATTGAGAGCTTGACGGAGGCCATTGAGAGAGAAAGGGTGACCATATTTATGGGGGTGCCGTTCATTCATGCCCTGATGGTCAAGAAAGCCAGTGATGAAGGAATCTCTCATGATTTGAGCTCACTTCGCGTCTGCGCCAGCGCCGGGGCGCCGCTGCCGATAGATGTCATAGGATGGTACGAAAAGCTCCTGGGCTTGAGACTGCTCCAGTTTTACGGCTTGACCGAGGGAACAGTCCATGTTACCTGTCAGGACGTGGATGGCAGCGGTAACAGACCGGGTTCGGTGGGTGGGGCCCTGCCTGGCTGGAGGGTGAAGGTGGTGGACGATGACGGACGGGAGCTCCCACCGAATAGACCTGGTGAGGTGGCTATTGCCGGACCCTTTATGAAGGGCTATTATAGAAACCCTGAGGCTACCGCCAAGGCGATAAGGCGTGGCTGGCTATATACCGGTGATGTTGGTAGAATAGATGAGGAGGGGCATCTTTTTATACTGGGCTTGAAGAAGGAAATGCTCATTTCCAAGGGACAGAACATTTATCCCTCAGATGTTGAGATGGTGTTATCTTCCCATCCTAAAGTAGCCGAAGTGGCGGTAGTAGGTGTCCCTGATAAGATGCGGGGTGAGGTGGTCGGAGCTGCTATCAGGTTGAAGACGGGCGAGACGGCTACGGAGCAGGAGATGAAGAAGTTCTGTCTTGAGCGCTTGGCCAATTACAAGGTGCCAAAGCAGGTTGCTTTCCTGAACCGCTTTCCCAAAAACGCCGAGGACAGGGCGGACAAGAAGGCTCTTAAGGAGTATCTGTTGTCGGCCTACCTGGCAAAAGCGGAAGAAGGGGATGCGCTTTCCTAACCGGTTTCTCTCGGCTAATATTAGTAAGGGGGCTTGAGTTGGGATGGCAGACAAGGTAGCCGTTGTCACCGATACCACCGCCTGTATCCCCCAGGAGCAGGTAAGGGAATTTGGCATTGAGCTGGTGGCCATAGAGCTTGTTTTTGACGATAAGGTCTATCGGGACGGAATAGACATAACCCCAGCTGAGTTCTACGCCCGGCTGAGACAGGCGGAAGGACTGCCCACAACCGCGGGCTCCTTGCCTGGCCCTTACCTGGAAGCCTACCAGCGTGCCAGTCAACGGGCGGACGCCATCGTCTGCATCACCGAGTCTTCTAAGTTCAGCGGTATGTACAACTCGGCCCGGTTAGCCGCTGCGATGGCGGAGGAGAACCTACCCGGGGTAGCTATAGAGGTACGCGAGTGCTCCAGTGCCGCCGCCGGCCAGGGCCTGGTGGCGCTGGCGGCCGCCAGGGCCGCGGCTTCGGGCAAGAATCTGGCCGAGGTGGTTGGGGTCGTTGAGGGTGTTATGCACCGGGTACACCTGTTTGCCTCGCTGGATACCCTCCGCTATCTGGTCAAGGGAGGACGTGTCCCCCAGGCGGCGGCTCTGGTAAATCTGATACTGAATATCAAGCCGGTTTTCTCCGTCAACGGCGGTGAAGCCCATACTCTGGCCCTGCCCAGGAGCACCAAGAGCGCCATTAAGCGCATCCTGAAATTGATGGCGAAAAATACCGGGAAAAAAGCACTGCTTCATGTCGCCGTGATGCACGCCGATGCCCTTGAGCAGGCAAAACTGCTCCGGGAACAGATTTCATCCCGCTTCAACTGTGCCGAGCTCTTCATCACCGAGTTTACCCCGGTAATGGGTGTTCACACCGGGCCCGGGGTAATCGGTGTCGCCTTCTACAGCGAAGAATAGACGAGATAGCCGCTTTCAAGCCAGTTTGTGATAGATTCTTTGATGTCTGACAAGAGGTTAGAATTCTAGCGAAACGGGAGGGAATGGCTTATAATCAGGCTGTGGACAAAGCATTTGTCTCTGACGCCGAGAGGTTGAGACAGAGTCTGAGTGAGCTTCCCGAGCCGGTAGCCAGGCCGGCTTTAGTCGTTGTTAGTGGGCTGCCAGGAACGGGAAAGTCCTATTTTTGCCGGCAACTGGCCCGTAGGCTGCCGTCTGTTGTTCTGGAGAGCGATGCTTTGCGCAAGACCCTCTTTGCGGCGCCTGGCTATAGCCCTGAAGAGAGTGCCCGACTGTTTAGGGCGATTCGTTTTCTTGTTGAAGGCCTGATAAAGAGGGGCATTTCAGTTATTATGGATGCCACCAACCTGGCAGAGCGCTACCGGGAGTATTTCTATAGTATTGCCGACCGTTTGGATGTAAAATTAGTCCTGGTAAGGGTTGAGGCGCCGCCTACCCTGATCAAGGAAAGACTTGAAGCCAGACGGAAGAACCCGGAGGAGAAATCGGATGCCTCATGGGGTGTCTATCAGAAGATGAAGGAGTCGGTGGAAAAAATCAGCCGGAGACACTACGTTGCCGACACTTCGCGGGACATCACGCCTGTGCTGGACAAAATTATGAGAGATGTCAGGCGGTAAGAAGCCGTCTTGCGAAAGGAGATAAATATGGAGATTAAGGCTGTTGCCGGTGACATCGCCGAGGTTGAAGCCGGTGCCGTTTTGCTGAGTATCTTTGAGGGGGACAGCCTTGAAGGTGACCTAGCCAGGGTTGATAAGGCTCTTGGTGGTGCTATCTCACGGCTTATCAGCCAGGGCGAGATTAAGGGCAAGCTGGATGAAACCAACCTCATCCACAGCCTGGGCAAGCTGCCGGCGGCCCGGGTGGTGGTCATCGGGCTGGGCAAGAAGACAGAGCTCACCCTGGACAGGGTTCGTGGGGCCGTGGCTGAGGCCTGCCGCTACCTGCAGAAGAAGGGGGTGGATGATATAGCCACCGTGCTTCACGGCGTCGGAATACTTGACATAACTCCAGAGAGTTTGGCTCAGGCGGTAACCGAGGGTGCCCTGCTGGGTGTATACACCTTCCGTAAGCACATGACCAAGGAAGAAGACGGACCTGGTGAGATTAAGAGGTTATCCATAGTGGGCAGCAAGAAAGACATCCCTTCTGTGGAGCAGGGCTGTCACCAGGGTGAGGTCCTGGCCGAGGCGGCAAATCTTGCCCGGGATATGGTCAATGAGCCGGCAAACTACATGACCCCGACGCAGATGGCTGAGCTAGCCAGGAAGCTGGTACAGGACTATGGCCTTGAGCTTACTGTCCTTGACAGGCCGGAAATGGAGCAGATGGGCATGGGGGCGCTGCTGGGTGTTGCCCAGGGTAGCTGCCAGCCACCGAAGTTTATCATCCTTAAATACAAAGGGAAGGCCTCTGAGGACACCGACCTGGTTCTGGTGGGCAAGGGGATAACCTTTGATTCCGGCGGTATCTCCTTGAAACCGGCGGATAAGATGGAAGAGATGAAGGGCGATATGGCCGGTGGGGCGGCGGTGATGGCGGCTATTTCGGCGGTAGCCCGACTTAAACCGAGGCTTAATATCAGCGCTGTGGTGCCGGCGGTGGAGAACCTGCCCGGCGGCAGCGCCTTAAAGCCGGGAGACATTCTGACGGCTATTACCGGCAAGACAATTGAAATCATATCTACCGACGCCGAGGGGCGGCTTATTCTGGCTGACGCCCTGGGCTATGCCAGCAGGCTGAAGCCCGGGCTTATTGTTGATGTGGCTACCCTAACCGGAGCCTGTGTCATTGCACTGGGTAGGATATGCACCGGAGTTTTTGGCAACAATCAGGAACTGGTGGACAGGGTCGTCGCCGCCAGTAATAAGTCCGGAGAGCTTATGTGGCAGATGCCGATGTACGACGACTACAAGGAACAAAACAAGAGCGATGTCGCCGATATTAAGAACGTCGGCGGCCGGGAGGCCGGTGCCATTACCGCGGCCAAGTTTCTGGCTGAATTTGTCGGTGATACGCCGTGGGCCCACCTGGACATCGCCGGTACCAGCATGAGCGATAAAGAGCGCAAATACCTGCCTAAAGGGGCTACCGGGGTGCCGGTGAGAACCCTGGTCGGCCTGGCCCAGAGTATCGCCAGCCGGAAATAGTCTTAAAAATCTGAAGAGCAGAGGAATATATGACAGACAGTAGCATCTACATGTTTGCCGGCAAGGGCGGCGTCGGCAAGACGACCTGTGCCGCAACCACGGCCCTCCACTATGCCTCCCTGGGGGCAAAGACACTGGCTATCTCTACTGATGCCACGCCGTCGCTGGCCCACATCTTTGAGGTAGTGGATAAAAAGAAGCCGGCCAGGGTCCAGGAGATGCTCTACATAAACGAACTCGGGCTGGACGAAGTTGCCGAGATGTGGGACAGAAAATTCGGGCGCGAGGTCTATTCCGTTTTTTCCTCTTTCGTCTCTATTGACTACGATAACTTTGTCGAGTTCATGACCTCGATGCTGCCCGGACTGGCCGATGAGTTTATGATTGACTATATCCGAGAGCTGCGGCAGAGCAATCAGTACCAGACCATCATCTGGGATACGGCACCTCTGGGCCAGACACTGGCCCTGCTGGGGACTCCGGCCATGCTGGTAGAGCACCTGAGGCTGGCACCGCGCGTCTATTCCAGGTTGAAGCTCGGCCAGAGCAGCCGGGAGTCGGTGCTGGAAATCTTGAAAAGATGGCGGGAACTATCGGCTGAGAGTCTTGATTTTCTCAGAAGTGAGGTCAACTTCACCATGGTTACCATACCCGAGGCTCTGGCCTTTGAACAGCTTGGAGGCATCTTCTCCGAACTGAACGGCTCCGGTTTCAGGGTCAGGCGGTTGATAATCAATAATGTGGTCAAGTCTCCGGACTCAGAATTTTTGGCCGTGAAGTCGGGGCAACAGAAGAAGTACCTCAATCTTATTTATGACAGGTTCTCAGATCTGGAAATCATTGAGGTGCCCATGCGTCCCTATGAGATTAAGGGGCTGGAACGTCTTCGGGAAATTGAGGGTAACCTTTTCCGGTAGCATCGGGGAATTCTTTGGGGCATGGCTTCAAAAGTAGAGTTTTTAAAGTCTGTTGGCTACTTTTCACAGCTGAGCCTGGCTGGGCTGGAAGCGGTCAGCCAGCTTGTGTTTGAAAAAAAGTGCCGGCCAGGCGAGTTGATTGTTTTTGAGGGCGAGGAGGCCAGGGCACTATACTTCATCGCTTCCGGAGTGGTCAAGGTGTTCAAGACATCGGCCGAGGGCAAGGAGCAGATTCTGGCCATCGCCCGCCCCGGTGAGTCGTTTGGCGATGTGCCTATTTTCAATGGCGGTTTAAATCCAGCCAGCGCCCAGGCTATGGGGCCGGTGACTCTCTATGGCGTAGAAAAGGGAAAAATGGAGTCTATTCTGCGTGATTACCCCGAGGTGGCACTGAGCGCCATCAGAGTTATGGCTGGCCGGGTGCGACATTTGCTATCACTGGTTGAAGACCTGTCTTTTAAACACGTTATCGGTCGGGTGGCTAAAATACTCCTTGAATACGCCAGAGATGGAACAGCCCCGGGAACGCGGCTGACACAGAGGGATATGGCAGCTATGGCCGGTACCGCCCGGGAGGTGGTCAGCCGGTCGCTCAGAGCACTGGAAGATGATGCCATCATCACCGTTGAGCGACATCGTATTGTGATTGTCAATAAGGATGCCCTGGAAAAGATAGCGGAGCCTTTGTTTGAGACAAAGGTCACAGACAGGGGCGAGGACGCGGAGTAGAATAATTTATGTTGATAGCGGAGCTAGATGGCAATATGATGCTAAAGCCTGAAATAGAGCTTGACAAGTGTGACGGCTGCGGGTTGTGTGTCGGTGTCTGCCTCCGGCACGGTTTGGTGCTGGTTGACGAAGTCATCACCATCGTTGAGGCTGCTGACTGTGACTGGTGTACCCAGTGTGAGGCCGTTTGCCCCACCGGAGCCATAAGCTGCCCCTTTGAGATAATCGTGCCCTAGCCGCAGGAAGACAGGTCAGTTTTTGAGCCCCGAACTAGAAAACTTCTGGTGTAATGCGCCTAACGTTTTCCCGTTAAAATCGTTATTAATTTCAATGGTATGTGAGACAAAAGTTACATACAGTAATCGTAATTTGAGTTAAATTTTCCTAGTTGCAGGATAGAATATCATATAGAACAAGCAACAGCCTGTTGTATAATCTAATGTTCAAGAGGTAAAAGATTGTGGCGATGTGGAAAGCTAGGAGCTGTCCCAAGTGTGGCGGCGATACTTTCCTTGACATAGATGAGGACACCTGGTTTGACCATTGTCTCCAGTGTGGCTATATGGGGCCAAAGTCAAGGATAGTCTGTCCCAAGTGTGGCGATGAGATGCATCTGGAGAGCATCAGGTATATTTGCCGCCATTGTGGTCATATTAGCTGCCTGCCCAAGACAGCGGCTTGATGCTATCGTGGCGAGTCCGCCGGATTATTCGTGGCAGCGCTGGTAACTTCAACCCTCCAGGGCGGTGAGGACCATAGCCATGCACAATACCCCGGGATGCCGAGGGCGGTATTATCTTCATCGCAACCTCACCTTCCAGCTTTATTTTGTTATCCGATTCCTCTATACTCTAATAGCTGATAATAGCACGGAGTAGCCACTAAGGTCTGTACCTGTTCAAAGAGATATTGGCGGCAATATAATTAGCAGGATAATCTGGTATGACCAGTCTGGAGCAAGAGGTTGGTACTCTACTTCGCCGGAAGGGGCTCAGCTTGGGACTTGTTGAATCAGCCACCGGTGGGCTTGTCTCTCACCTCATAACCAATGTCCCGGGCAGTTCGGACTACTACAAGGGGTCGGTTACCGCCTACAGCAACCAGGTGAAGGCCAGTCTGGTCGGAGTGAGGGAAGGGAGCATCCAGAGATATGGCGCTGTCAGCTCCCGGGTGGCTCGGGAGATGGCTCGGGGGGGCAGAAAGCTGCTGGCGGTAGATATATGTCTGGCGGACACCGGTATTGCCGGCCCCGGCGGTGCCACCCCGGGAAAACCGGTAGGCCTGTTCTACGTCGGCCTGTCTCATCAGACTGGCACCTTTAGCCGGAAACACATCTTCTACGGGGACCGAGAACAAAACAAAAGAGGAGCCGCCCGGGCGGCTCTGTCCTGGCTAAAGGAATATCTTTTGGCCCTGGGGTAGAAAGCGGAGGCGTTGATTTGACCGGTAGACTTCCGGAGAAGCATGTCGTTACCTGTTTTCTGGAGTGCGATGCCAGGATACTGCTCTTGCGCCGCAGTGAGATGGTGGGTAGCTTCCGGGGCAGGTGGGCCGGGGTTAGTGGCTATATAGAGGCCACGGCCGATGAGCAGGCCATGATAGAGATAGAGGAGGAGACCGACCTCTGTCCCGGGGACTTTGAACTGGTGAAGAAGGGCGGTACCCTGGAGGCTGAAGATGAAGGCATCAGATGGATAGTCCATCCCTATCTATTTCGGATAAAAGACCCCAGTAAGGTCAGAATAGACTGGGAACACTGTGAAAAGAGGTGGATAAAACCCGAGGATATTGATAATTATGAGACGGTACCTTTGCTCAAGGAAGTTCTAGCCCGGGTTTACGAAGGTTAACTAAGGTTAACCAGGGAAGCCATGGGTTACTTTGTCGGCAGTTGGATGATGATATCTTCGTCCTTGGCCACCGGGTTCTGTTTGGTTCCTGTCTCAGCCCGTTCAATAATCTGCTGTGCCTTTTGTCTGGCCTGAGCCATAACCCGGTCTGATTCCTCGACCACTTTTTTGACCTTATCCCTGGCTTCAATAATAATCTGCTCCGCCCTCTGTTTGGCTTCGGAAATAGTCACCGCCGCTTCCCACTCTGCTTTCTGTTTGGCCTCGGTTATAAATCCGGCCACTTCCTCCTCGCCCTTCTTATGCCCGGCCTCTATAGCCTCACTGATGATACTATCTGCCTTTTGTCGGGCTTCGGCGATAATTTTAGCCGGCCTCTCTTCGGCCTCCTTCTTTCCTGCTTCCCGGGCCTCTTTGATAATCAGCTCTGCTTCCCGGCGGGCTTTTTCTCTGGTCTCTTTGATTTCCAACTCCACCTTCCGTTTTAGCCCCTCTAGGGCATTGATGGAGGTCTGAGTTTCCTTCCTGGCTGCTTCCATCACCCTGGCGGCTTCTTTTTCGGCTTTTTTTCTGGCATCGGCTATTATCTTGTTGGCCTCTTCCTCGGCCGTTTGTTTTGCCCTGGTGACAATCCTGGCTGCTTCCTGATTGGCTTCACCGATGATACGCTCCACCTCCCGCCGCTCCTTCTCCTCGGTATGCTTCCGGACTATCTCCTCGGCCTGGTTGGTGATACGGGCCGCTAGCTCTTTGGACTTGGCAACAATCATGGCCGCTTCCTCTTCAGCCTTTCCCTTGGCTACTTCCCTGAATTCAGCCGCCACCTGCTCGGCCCTCTGCCTTGATTCTGTGATATACTTTAGCGTTCTCTGCTCGGCGTCTTGCCTGGCCTGGTTAATAATCTGGGCCGCTTCCTCACGCGCCTGAGCCACTGTGTTGGCCGCCTCCCGCTCGGCCTCTCTTTTTATTTTCTCCCCCTCGGCTATAATAACCTGGGTTAAACGCTGCTTATATTCGTCAATAATTTTGGCCGCTTCCTCAACTCCCCGCATCAGCTCGTTATCTACTTCCTTCATCTGACCCGCCTCCTCTTCCGGTTTTCCTTCCCTCTTCTGCGCCATGACTATATTATAACTCATTAGAACTGATAAAAACATAACAATATCAGGGGTTCGGGATAAAAAATCAAATTCTGCCCGCGGGTACTCCGGGCGGCTTTGTTGACGGAAGTAATTCCGCAGGCGGCAACGCCCTCCACTTTCATATTCTGGTTGTCACCCGCAGTCGTCAATGTTATACTTTAAGGCGATGAAGAGGGTTGATGGTCGTGGCTATGATGAGCTGCGGCCGGTACGCATAACTCCCGGGTTCCAGAGCTTTGCCGAAGGCTCGGTGCTGATAGAGCTGGGAAAGACCTGGCTGGTGTGTTCGGCCAGTGTTGAGGAGAGGGTGCCCGGCTTCCTCAGGGGGAGTGGTACGGGCTGGGTTACCGCTGAGTATGCCATGCTGCCCCGGGCCACGGTTACCCGTACCCCCCGCGATTCTTCTGCTGGCCGGGTCTCTGGCCGAAGCCAGGAAATCCAGCGCCTCATCGGACGTTCTCTCAGGGCGGTAACCGACCTCTCCGGGCTCGGGGAGAGGACTCTGACGGTAGATTGTGATGTTCTGCAGGCGGATGGTAGTACCAGAGTAGCCGCCATTACCGGAGCCTATATTGCCCTGCACCAGGCCCTGCAGAACCTGAATAGTATGGGTATAATTTCATCCGTGCCGCTGAGAAGTCTGGTAGCCGCCGCCAGCGTGGGCATTGTGCATAGCTATATGTTGCTTGACCTGTGCTATGATGAGGACGCCAATGCCGAAGCCGACTTTAATGTAGTCATGACCAGCCAGGGCGAATTCGTTGAGGTTCAGGGGACGGCTGAAGCCAGGCCCTTTTCCCGGGAGACCATAGATTCTGTTCTGACACTGGCGGAGAAGGGCATCAGGAAGCTGTTTGAAGTCCAGCAGGAAGCCCTGGGAAGGTTGAAGGCTGTTTAGTTATCTAAGCCCTGACCTGTCCGCTGCCGAAGATTATCCACTTATAGGAAGTTATCTCTCTTAATCCCAAGGGGCCTCGGGCGTGCATCTTCTGGGTGCTGATACCCAGCTCAGCCCCGAGGCCGAACTGTCCGCCGTCGGTAAACCGGGTGCTGGCGTTGACATAAACACAGGCGGCGTCAACCTCGTTCAGAAAGCGCATGGCCGCCCCGTAGTCCTCGGTAACGATGGCTTCGGAGTGACCTGAACCGTAGCACTCAATATGACCCAGAGCCTCATCTAGAGAGTGAACAACTTTTACCACCGCCACCAGGGACAGGAACTCCTTGCCCCAGTCATCATCCGTCGCCGGAACCGGCTTCAGCGCTTTATCTGCCTTGAGAATGGACAGGGATGCCTCATCACAGTGTATCTCAACTCCGGCCTTTGCCCACTCGGCGGCTATCCTGGGCAGATAATTCCGAGCGATATCAGTGTGAACCAGCAGGCAGTCAAGGGCGTTGCAGACCGTGGGGCGTTGCACTTTGGCATTAAAGGCAATGGCTACCGCCTTGTCAATATCGGCACAGCGGTCAACGTAAGTATGGCAGACACCGATACCACCGCTGACCACGGGCATGGCGGCGTTCTCGGTGACAAACTTGATCAGACCGGCGCCTCCCCGGGGGATAACAAGGTCAATAATGTCCCTCATCTTGAGCATCTGGCCCACCAGAGTCCGGTCGGTGTTCTCAATGAACTGGACGGCCCCTTCAGGCACACCGGCCCCGGCGGCCGCCTCCTGGATCACCCTGGCCAGAGCGCTGTTGGAGTGAAGCGCCTCTTTGCCACCTCTCAGAATGAGGGCATTGCCTGACTTGAGGCACAGGCTGGATATGTCCACGGTGACATTGGGCCGGCTCTCGTAGATAGCCCCGATGACCCCCAGCGGCACCCGTTTTCTGCCTATCAGGAGGCCATTGGGCAGGGTGCGCATGTCAAAAACCTCACCCACCGGGTCGGGCAGGGCGGCTATCGCCCGGACATCCCGGGCAATGGCTTCAAGCCGCTCTTCTGTCAGCAGCAGCCGGTCAAGCATGGCAGCGCTCATACCTGAGGACTCGGCTTCCTTACAGTCGGCTCTGTTGGCGGCCAGTATTTCATCTTTTCGTGCCGGGAGGTCACCGGCGATGTTAGCCAGGGCTCTGTTTTTGATTTCGGTAGCAAGGTGGGCCATACGGCGAGAGGCTGCCTTGGCGACTCTGGATTTTGTCTCCAGTTCTTCAGCAGGTGATTTCATAGCCGAACTCCTTATTATACACAATCAGGCCGATAAGAGCCCGTGTTTGGAACGTCGTCAGCATTCTACCTGTTATGGCGGTGTGATTCAAGCTCTGTACGGAAGCCTCTACTATTTACACGATGAGTGAAAGATGCTTTAATATAGCCAGATTGATCTAGGGGGTATGATAATGGCTGAATTAGGTGATGCCTTTGTCACCGGAGAGAAGGCACCGGTATCCGGTGTCTACGAGTATGCCAGACATGTTGAATCAATGACACCCTTCACCTGTGCCGTGCCGCCAGAAGAAAATCAGATTACCCTTAACAAGGGTGATGTCTTTCCCGACCATATTGAGTGTAAGCAGGGGCTCGTTTGGAAGTTGATAAAGAAAACATAACCATGTGGCTTTAAGCCTTTCTATCTGTTAGTTAACAATCTGCCCAGCGTGCTCCGGCCGTTAAAGTGATAGAAATACTGGGAGCCAGACCCCCTTTTTACCTCGGTGTTGGTAAAAACGACACACTCACCCTTGCGGCCGTCTTCCAGTTCAATGATGTAATTACCGCTTCTTTTTATTTCTTTGGTGGTGGAGAACTCTCCCCACCACTTCTTCTTGGTGTATTTGGTGGGGTCGGTCTCAATAAGCTGGTAACTCACCCTGGCCAGTGGTTTTTCTATCTCCTTGTCATATACGAGACCGAGGCCAGAACCATAGTGGATTCCCATATCAACTCTTCCTATAGCAACGGCGTTAGCTGAGAATTGTCAGTCAATTTGGTAAGGCTACTCCAGTAGACCACTGCCGGTAAACCGATAGCAGAAGAGCGGTAACAGACCGTGAACCGCCCGGTTAACCTTCTTCTTGAGGAAGCACCTGCCTCTCCGCCCGTTGGCTAGCTCAATGATGTAGCCATCGCCATCCCTGAGGCGGAGGTACTCGTTGAGCGTTAGTTCACCCCACCAGCTTTGCGGGCTATCATCGTAACACTGATAATCAATCTCAGTCAGAAACTGTCCGTCCTTAGAGTTGTAAAGCCTGCCAGTAGCCATAAGCTCCTCTCCTAAAAAACTACCAGGTTGTTGCGGTGTATCGCCTCAGGGCCATAGTCATAGCCCAGCAGTCCGGCGATCTCCTCGGAGTGGACTCCCTTGATGACCCTGATATCATCCGAGCTGTAGTTGGTTATGCCGCAACCGATGTGGTTTCCTTCGGTATCATAGATATTGACGATATCTCCTCGCCGGCATTTGCCTTCAATGCTCTGGATGCCGGCGGGCAGGAGGCTTCTCTTCTGCTTTTCCAGTGCCACCGCAGCACCGGAGTCTATCACCAGCTTGCCTCTGACGCAAAGACCGCTCAGCATCCAGCGTTTGCGGCTTTCCAGCTTGCTGGCGGCTGGCTCAAAAAGGGTGCCCACCCTTTCTCCGGAAGCCAACCTTAGTATAACATCCCTTTCCCTGCCATCGGCGATAACCACCGTTACTCCGGAGGCGGTCGCCAGTTTGGCCGCCTCTATTTTGGTGGCCATGCCGCCGGTGCCTACCGTACTGGGTGTGGTGGCCGCCAGCCGCTCAATGCCTGAGTCTATCTTTTTCACCAGTGGAATAAGCCGTGCCTCGGGGTGGTGCTGGGGGTCGGCGGTGTACAGTCCGGCTATATCGGTAAGCATCATCAGCAGGTCGGCGTCAATGAGGTTGGCCACCATAGCCGACAGGTTGTCATTGTCACCGAACCTGGCTCCTTGAATTTCATCGGTGGCGACCACGTCGTTCTCATTAACGATGCACATCACCCCCAGTTCCAGCAGGGCCAGCAGGGTGTTGCGGGCGTTGAGGTAACCCGCCCGCTGGGAAAGGTCAACCCGGGTGAGCAGTGCCTGCGCCACGGCGATATCGTGCTGGCTGAAGAGCTGCTCGTAAATATTCATCAGGCAGCTCTGGCCCACCGAAGCCAGCACCTGCTTGTAGGGGACTTCCCTCAGCTTTTTGGTCAAGCCCAGCTTGTGCTTGCCGGCGGCGATAGCACCGGAGGAGACTATCACCAGTTCTAGCCCCTGCTTGTGAAGCTGTGCCGCCTGCACCACAAGGCTTGACATAACATTGTGGTCCAGGCTATTGCCGCCGCCGGTGAGCAGGCTGGTGCCGAACTTGACGACAATGCGTTTGTAAGGTAAAGATGAGTCAGTCATTTTAGTTTCCAATTATAGCAAGGCTGACTGACTTGGACAAGATGACCGGCTGTGCTATAATCAATCTGGAGGGCTAGTCTTTTTGGGCTAGCCCTAAAGGCGTTTGGAGAGAATCTGCTTTGAGATTAACCGGACTTTTGAACTTAATCCAGGAGATGCCAGCCTATGGCTGGTTATTAGAGAAGCTGGGTCGGCCGGCTGGCAGCGCTAAAGCCTCGGTGCTGAATGCCGCCAGGCCCTACCTCATAGCTGCTCTATTCCAGGGGCTCCGGCTGCCGGTGTTGGTGGTTACCGCCCGGCCGGAGAGAAGCCGCTGGCTCCAGGAGCAGGTTTCGGCCTGGTTAGACTCGCCGGTGAGGCTTTTTCCTGAGCCTGGCGCTCTGCCCTATCAGCGTGTTGTCCCGGACGCCTCAACCGAGCTGGAGAAGATACGGGTTCTTTCGGCCCTGACCAACCCGGAACCATCCGCGGAGCCACCCCTAATCATTGCCTCGGCCCCGGCCCTGATGCAGAAGGTGGCGGGCTCCGGCGACTTTGCCTCCGCCTGGCACCGGATAAGGCTGGGCATGGACTTTGAGCCGCTCAGTCTCATTGGCCGGTGGCAGAATATGGGCTACAGGCTGGAGAGTGTTGTCGATGTTCCGGGCACCATGAGCCGCCGGGGTGGCATTGTTGATGTCTATCCTCCGTCGAGTGAACTGCCCGTTCGGCTGGAGTTTTTCGGCAACACCATAGATAGTCTCCGCCTCTTTGACCCGGCGAGCCAGCGCTCTCTTGGCCAGATAGAAGAGGTGGTCATCGGACCGACTGAAGAGCCTG
This sequence comes from Dehalococcoidales bacterium, assembly GCA_034413595.1. Taxonomy (GTDB): domain Bacteria; phylum Chloroflexota; class Dehalococcoidia; order Dehalococcoidales; family JAUWZL01; genus JAUWZL01. The sequence goes on from DAOUMC010000001.1 coordinate 18,204, forward strand.
GACAGGCCACTAAAGGCAGCCTTCTGGAATATTTACCGCCGCAGGCGCTGGTGGTACTGGACGAGCCGGAAACCATCGAGCAGGCAGCGGAGTCTCTGGATGCCGAAGCCGGTGAGCTTCTCGGTGAAAAAGTGGTGCAGGGAGAACTGTCTAAGGATTTACCCAGGCCCTACTTCACCTGGCAGGAGCTTGAGCCGGAGCCTGGCAGACACAAGCATCTAGCTCTCATTAGCTGGCAGGCCAGCTCTGGCAAGGAGGTGGCACGGCTCAACTTTGCCCCGGCCGGCAGCTATGCCGGCCGGGTGCCGGTTTTCCTCAAGAAAGCCAGACAACTACTGGATAAGAAACACCGGCTCATCCTGGTCAGCCACCAGGCCAGCCGTCTGTCCGAACTGCTGGCTGAAGAAGGCGTCATCGCTGAAGCGGTTAGCGAGATAAAGGAGCTGCCACCGCCCGGCTCCCTGACTCTGGTTCAGGGGCTTCTGGCTCAGGGATGGGTGATGGACGACAGTACCCACCTCTTCACCGATGATGAAATCTTCGGTTTCGTCAAGCAGCAGCGTCTGGCAAAGAAACACCCGGTGCTGCACCACAGGCTCTTTGCTGACCTGGCCCCGGGAAACTATGTTGTCCACATTGACCACGGCATCGCCAGGTTCGGCGGCGTCACTATCATGAGCACCAACCATCTGGAGAGGGAATATCTGGTGCTGGAGTATGCCGAGGGCGACCGTCTGTATGTCCCCACCGACCAGATAGACCGGGTGAGCCGCTACATCGGCGCCAGTGACCGGCCGCCTGTCTTGAGCCGCCTGGGAACGCAGGAATGGGCGCGGAGCAAGCAGAAAGCCAGGGAGTCGGCCGAGGGCGTTGCCCGTGAGCTTCTGGCTCTCTACGCCTCCCGTCAGGTGGTGTCCGGCTTCGCCTTCTCCCCGGACACGGTGTGGCAGCAGGAGCTTGAGGCTTCCTTCCCCTACGTGGAGACCCCCGACCAGGTAGCCGTTCTGGAGCAGGTAAAAGAGGATATGGCCAAAGTCAGGCCTATGGACAGGCTGGTCTGCGGCGATGTCGGCTATGGCAAGACCGAGGTCGCCGTCCGGGCCGCCTTTAAGGCGGTGATGGACGGCAAGCAGGTGGCGGTGTTGGTGCCGACCACCATCTTGGCCGAGCAGCACTACTTTACCTTCAGCCAGAGACTGGCCGCTTTCCCGATAAGGGTTGAGGTGCTCAGCCGTTTTAAGAGCCCCAAAGAGCAGCAGGCTATCCTTGACGGACTGGCAAAAGGCATAGTGGACATCTGCATCGGCACCCATCGCCTGCTGCAGAAGGATGTTGTCTTTAAAGACCTGGGCCTGCTGATTATTGACGAGGAGCAGCGCTTTGGCGTCAGCCACAAAGAATATCTCAAGAAGATGAGGCGGGAGGTGGACGTCCTTACCCTGAGCGCCACCCCGATACCCCGCACCCTCCACATGTCGCTGGTCGGGGTCAGGGATATGAGCGTTATGGAGACGCCACCGGAGGAGAGGCTGCCCATTAAGACCTACGTCGCCCAGTACGACGACCACCTGGTGAGGGAGGCCATCCTGAGGGAGATGGAGCGCAACGGTCAGGTCTTCTTTGTCCACAACCGGGTGCAGAGCATAGCCTTTGTCGCCCAGAAGCTCAGGACTCTGGTGCCCGAAGCCAGGCTGGCCATCGCCCACGGTCAGATGCCCGAAGCGGAGCTTGCCAGAGTGATGGCTGACTTTGCCCAGGGGAAGGTTGATGTCCTGGTGTGCACCACCATCATTGAGTCCGGGCTGGACGTGCCCAACGCCAATACCCTGATTGTCAATCAAGCGAACAGGTTTGGTCTTACCCAGCTTTATCAGCTGCGGGGGCGAGTCGGACGCGGCGCCAACCTGGCCTATGCCTATTTTGTCTATGACCGGGGCAAACGCCTGACCCCAAATGCCGAGAAACGGCTGAGGACTATCTTTGAAGCCACCGAGCTGGGCGCCGGTTTTGGCATTGCTATGAAAGACCTCGAAATCAGGGGCGCCGGCACCCTTCTCGGCACTAGGCAGAGCGGGCATATCACCGCCGTGGGCTTTAACCTGTATACCCGTCTGCTGGGCGAAGCGGTAGAAGAGCTGAAGGCAAGAGAGGCGGGCAAGCCCGTGGACAAAACAAAGCGTCTGCCGCAACCGACCATAGACCTGCCCCTGCCGGCCTACATCCCCGAAGACTATGTCTCCGATGTCAACACCCGTCTCAGCCTCTACCAGAGTTTGGCTAACCTGAACAGGGTTGAGCAGTTAGAAGATATGGCTGAGGAGTTTGCCGACAGGTTTGGTGCTCTACCACAAGAGGTAGAAAACCTGCTCTACGCCGTCAGGATTAAACTGCTGGCTGCCAGAGCCGGCATTGAGTCCGTCTCCACCGAGGACAGCCAGATTGTGCTCCGGTTGTTTGGCGGTATGCACTTTGACCGACAGAAGCTTGAGCCGGTTTTGAGGGAAGGCGTCAAGTTGGGTTTAACCCAGCTAAGGCTGGAGTATAAAAGACTGGGCGGAGACTGGCAGAAGGTGCTGGAGGAAGTGGTGGGGAGGGCAGTATAATACGACAAGAGGCAACGGTAACAGGAGGTGTAAGGATGTCCCTACAAGTGGAGAGTATCCTAGACCGCGCCGATGAATTACTGGAAGAACTAGAAGATGAGTACAGGAGATGTCTACAAGCTCAAAACGTAAGTGAACGAGCTAAAAATATCACACATGAAGTTCTTGAGAAACTAAGAAACTCGCTTGACCATTCGATGACGATAGCTTGGAACAAAAACATAGCCTCCAATTTGTCAGAGCAAGACAAGAGACGTGCTCGTGTCTATTTTCCAATAGCTGATAATTTAGACGCATTCCGCTCAATTCTAGGACGAGGATTTATGGTGGATTTGGATAAGGTGCACAGGATTATATACGACTTTCTACTAAAACAACAACCTTTCTCATCCAGTGAAAACCGATGGTTGCAACTCCTAGCAGAACTTGCGGCGGAGGGAAAACACGTTCAACTAGCACCGCAGAAACGGATGGAGGCTCGCCGACTTAAAGTTACAAGAAGCGAAGGATATGTATCTTGGGACCCCTCCTCGGTAAAGTTTGGGTCGGGGGTTAGCATCATGGGTGCACCTGTTGACCCGCGCACTCAGCGAATTATCCCAACCCCAGGGGTTACTGAGCAAGTAGAGATATGGGTTTCCTTCATTTTTGAAGGTCGAGGGGTTAACTCGCTTATATTTTGCAAAGAAGCGAGTCAGAAAACACGCAAGCTCGTACAGGAAATGCTGCGCATCCTCTAGTGCTTTCGGGATGACTGCTGGCTAATAATCCTAACCCTTCGCTTTATCTTTTGGCTTTTCTGCCTCTGATGGTGCCGCCTGAGTAGAGTCGTCAGAGATGCCCAGGTCTTTGAGATAGTCAATGGCATCCTGGACGGTTATTATCTTTTCCGCATCCTCATCGGGTATGGTGACTTTCTGGGCCGGGGTGCTGAACTTCTCCTCTATGGACATTATCAGCTCTACCAGGTCAAGGGAATCAGCTCCCAGGTCATTGGTGAAACTGGCAGTGGGGACGACTTCAGCTTCTTCAACCCCGAGCTGCTCTATAACTATGCTCCTTAGTCTCTCGAAAATTGTGGCCACTTTTACCTCCCTTTTTATCTGGTGACCAGGGTGCTCACCGAGCTCAGCACCCCGTTTATAAATCTTGATGAGCTGTCGCTACCAAATCTCTTAGCCAGTTCGACAGCCTCGTTGATGGCTACCTTAACCGGTGTTTTATTATCAATCAAAAGTTCAAAGATTGCAAGTCTCAAGATATTGCGGTCAATGGTGGATATCTGCGCTACCGGCCAGGCCGGGGCAAAGCGCCTGATGTGCTCATCCAGTTTTTGCTTGTTCTTTACTACACCTTCCACCATCTCACGAACAAAGGTCTTGTTTTCCTCGGACAACCAGACATCAGTCAGAACGCGACCGAGCACTCCGTCGGTCTCGTGCCCGGAAAAGTCAATCTCATAGAGTGACTGGAGAATGAGTGCCCTCGCCTTTCGCCGTGCTCCTGCCACAGTCAATCTCCTCAAACCAGATTATAGCACTATACCGACATGCCGCCGTCAACGGCCAGGACCTGACCGGTGATATATCTGGCCTCCTCCGAAGCCAGGAAAGCGACCACCCCAGCTACATCCCGAGGAGAGCCGGCATAGCCCAGTGGGATATGGGACAAAAGCTGTTGGCGCTGGCCCTCCGCCAGCCTCTGGGTCATTTCGGTGTCAATGAAGCCGGGGGCGATGGCGTTGACGGTGATGCCTCTGGATGCCACCTCTTTGGCGACAGAGCGGGTAAAGCCGATGATGCCGGATTTGGCCGAGGCATAGTTGGCCTGCCCTGGGTTGCCCACCAGGGCGACGACACTGGCAAGGCTGATGATTCTGCCCCAGCGCTGTTTTAGCATGGGTCTCAAGGCAGCCCGGGTGCACAGAAAGACACTCTTAAGGTCTATCTCTAACACCCTGTCCCAGTCTTCGTCCGACATTTTTATCAGAAGCTGGTCACGGCTGATACCGGCGTTGTTCACCAGGACGTCAACCCGGCCAAGGGAAGTGATGACTGTCTCTATTAGCCGGGAAACATCGGGGGCTGAGCTGACGTCGGCGATGACCGCCAGGCTATTCCGGTTCATGGCCTTTATTTCCTTTTCTACCTCGTGGCAGGCGTCATCAATGTCGTTGACCGCCACGCTGGCTCCACTCTCGGCCAGCTTGAGGGCAATGGCACGCCCGATACCCCGCCCACCGCCGGTAACTATGGCCACCCTGTCAGAAAGGTCCATATTTAATTTCTCCCATTTTGATTTATCTACCTCGCTGCACTCCGGAAAACAGCCTTTATATTCCTTACTGCTTCGGCATCACCTATGTTAATGGTGTTAACGCCCTTGTTTATCCGTTTGATAAGACCGCTGAGCACCTTGCCCGGGCCTACCTCAACAAAGGTGGTTGCCCCCCGGTCAATCATGTACTCGACAGAGCGTTGCCACTGGACCCCATGACACAACTGCCTCAGCAGCTCGTCTTTGACCTGCTGGGCGGTAGCAGCCTCCTGAGCGGTGGTGTTGGCTATCAAGGGGATAAGAGGTTTGGCAAAAGGGATGCCGGCTATTACCCGAGACAAGCCGTCAGCCGCCGGCTGCATCAGCGATGTGTGGAAGGCCCCGCTCACCATCAGGGGAACGGTACGGTTGGCCCCTCTGGCCTGGGCCAAGGCCACCGCCTTGGCCAGATTGTCTTTAGCCCCGGAAATCACTGTCTGACCCGGGCAGTTAATATTGGCCATTCGGGTATCGGTCTGGGCGCATATCTCGCCCAGTACCGTCTGGTCAAGCCCGATTATAGCCACCATACCCCCTGGTTTTCTTAGTCCGGCCTGGTGCATCAGCCGTCCCCGCTCACGGGCGAGGGAGATAGTGGTGGCAAAATCAATGACGCCGGCGGCCGCCAGTGCGGTGTATTCTCCAAGACTGTGTCCGGCGACAAAAGACGGGGCCGGTACACCGTTGTCACTGAGGTCACGCACTGCCGAAAGAATGGCCAGGCTGATGGTTACCACTGCTGGCTGGGCGTTAATCGTCTGTCTGAGCTCATCCTCGGGACCGTCGAAGCATAACCTTGATAGTGAAAAGGCTAAGACCTCGTCAGCCTGCTTGAAGACGGCTTTTGCCGAATCGAAGCCATTATAGAGGTCTTTACCCATTCCTACGAATTGAGCACCCTGCCCTGGAAAAACATAGGCCACTTTCGCTGGCTCAGCCACGGCTAATCCTCACCTGTTGACCTAGCTCGTTTTCTTCTTGGGACTCTTGGGCTTTATGACTTCCCTGCCCGAATAGGTGCCACAGATGGGACAGGCGCGATGCGGCAGCTTGGGGCTGTTGCACTGGGGGCAGTTTACCAGAGCGGGAGGAGTTAGTCCCAGGTGAGCCCGTCTTTCCCCCTGGCGTGCTTTGGCTGTTTTTCTTTTTGGTAAAGCTCCCATTCATTTACTCCATTTCTGGCTGCTTATTCCGGGCAGCCTTGTAGGCCGGCACAGTCCTCGCGGCACAGCGGCTTCATGGGTATGGCTATCAGGGCATACTGGCGAACTGCCTCGGTCAGGTCAAGAACCTGCCTCTCATCTATGGTAAAAGAGCCCGGCTCATCCGGCGGTGCCAGCGAGGCCCCGCTGGCGACATCAATGACCGGGAAGTACTCCTCTTCAATATCCAGCACCAGCGGGCAACTGAACTGCTCCAGGCAACGGGCACAGTCAACTTCAGCCGAGGTAAAAAACCTGCCTTTGACCAGAATGCTCCTGCCGGTGCGCATTAGCCTGACTTCGCCCTGGACATCACTGGCACTGCCATCACCGCTAATATCAACGCTACCGTCCACCTGGCAGTCTCTGGTTGAGCCGACAGGCTCCTTTAGTAGCTGGGATACGTTTATCTGTAACATGCTAAAGCCGACCTCTCATTATAACCAAGCCCGATGTTGCATGCAAACCTATTGGGTAGTGGCACTATGTGTCTTTATTACGGTGATGATGCCGGCCTTGAGGTGGCCTCTTTTGTCTATCTGGAGTCGATTTCTTTCCAGCAGCCCGTCCAGACCGCCCTGGGTTATGTAGTCCTTTGAATTTCTGTAATGCTCCCTTCCGGCGAAAAACTCCAAAGCCTTGACTAGATAGCTGTACACGTTTCCAGGCAGCGGGATCCGGAAGTCGGCAAAAATCAAAATACCCTCCCTTTTTACCACTCTCTTCATCTCGGCAATTGCCTTGTCTCTTGATGCCCTTTCTAGAGTGTGCAAGACTAGGGAGGCGGAAACAAAGTCAAAGAGGCCGTCTTGGAAGGGCAGGCTCAAGGCATCGGCTATCTGGAATGAGACGTTTCTTAAACCCAGTTTTCTTTTGCCCCTTTCGGCCGTCTTAATCATGTTGACGTCTGTGTCTATTCCCACAGCGGAGATGCCTTTCCTGGCATAATGAAAAGCCTGGGCCCCGGTGCCGCAGCCAATGTCCAATACCGCGTCTCCGGCCTTCATCCCGGAAAACTCCGGAATATAAGCCCTGAGATTCCCCAGCACGGGGTCTATCAGGCTGGAATAATTAAGGAAAAGCACCTTTTCTAACCGCTGGTAAGGGTCATCTCTTGCGAAGCCCGGAGGCGATGACACCCCTTAGAATCTGATTGGTGCCTTCGTATATCTGGGTTATCTTGGCATCTCTCATCATCTTCTCAACCGGGTAGTCACGCATATAGCCGACGCCGCCGAAGACCTGCACCGCGTCGGTGGTCACTCTCATGGCGACGTCTGAAGCGAAGACCTTGGCCATGGCCGATTCCCCGGTGAAGCTCTTGGCCCCGCTGTCAACGGTTCTGGCGGTGGCGTAGACCAGCGCCCGGGCGGCCTCAACCTCGATAGCCATGTTGGCCAGCATGTGTCCTATAGCCTGGAAAGAAATAATAGGCTGTCCGAACTGGACACGCTCCTTGGCGTATTCTACGGCTGCCTCCAGAGCTCCCTGGGCCAGCCCTACTGCCTGAGCGCCTATCCCGGGGCGGCCCCGGTCAAAGAGCCTCAGGGTCATGATGAAACCCGTGCCCTCCCGGCCGATGAGATTCTCCTCGGGAACGAAGCAGTCCTCAAAAACAAGCTCTCTGGTGGTTGAAGTCCGGATGCCCAGCTTCTTCTCCTTTCGGCCAAAGGAAAAGCCGGGAGTGTTTTTCTCCACCAGAAGGGCGCTGGCACCTCGGATGCCCTTTTCCTTATCGGTCAGGGCGATAATGGTGTATATATCGGCCTCGCCGCCGTTGGTGATGAACTGCTTGGTGCCGTTGATGACATAGCCACCGTCTTTTCTGATAGCCGTGGTCTTGATGGCACTGACATCGCTGCCGGCGGCCTCCTCGGTCACGGCAAAGGCAGCCAGTTTCCTGCCACTGGCAACCAGAGGCAGATACTTTTGTTTTTGTTCTTGGCTGCCGTACTCAAGTAGGGTATAGCTTCCCAGGGAGTTGACGGCATAGCTTACGGCAACGCCGGCACACACCCGGCTTAGCTCCTCAATAACCAGGCACAGCTCAAAACAACCACCTCCCAGTCCTCCGTACTCTTCAGGGATAAAGACCCCGAGAAGGTCGGTATCAGCCAGGTCTTTCATAACCACCCAGGGAAACTCCTCCTTCTCGTCAAGCTCGGCTCTCACCGGCAGTATCTTCTCCTGGGCGATGGTTCTGGCCATCTGTTTAACCGTTTTTTGCAGGTCATTCAGGAAGTAGTCCAAAGTAAGCCCTCCTTTTGGTCTGCCTTAGTCCTAATTATAGGCTGAGCTAAACGTTCAGTGCAACCAAGCACACTATTGACACCTGGCAGGAGTCAAATTATAATCCAATCACTTTACATTTTTCTCCTGAAGGGGGTGAAATCAATGGCGGCAAAGGCTTTTGTCCTTATTGAGACAGCGGTGGGTAAGACCAAAGAGGTGGTTAATTCTTTGAAACAGATGAAGGGTATGAAATCGGTTGATACCGTTACCGGGCCTTATGACGTGATTGCTGTTATTGAAGCCGAGAATCTGAGTGACATCGGTGACCTTATAACAGGTCAAGTTCACGCCATCAACGGTATTTCACGTACCGTCACCTGTCTGACAGTATAGAGACTCCTCACATCCTCTCAGGTGCTGTCATCCCCATCAGGTGCAGGGTTCTGGCGAGCACGATTTTGGCCGCTGCCACCAGTTTGAGCCGGGACTTGGTCACCAGTTCGTCTTTGGAGATAACCCGGCACTGTTTGTAAAAGCTGTGAAACACGGTAGCCAGCTCCTGAGCATAATAAGGCAGGTGGTGGGGCTCCAGGGTCTGGGCTACCGTCTCAACCACTTCTGGCAGCAGGAGCATCTTGCGTATCAAGGTCAGCTCAGGCTCACTGGTAAGTAAAGAGACATCACCGTCACCAAACTCAATCGTCCTTTCCCGGGCAAGGCGGAGAATGCTGGAAATGCGGGCGTGGGCGTACTGGACATAGTAGACCGGGTTCTCCTGGGACTGTTTTTTCGCCAGCTCCAGGTCAAAGTCCATCTGGCTGTCGGCTGAGCGTGATAGGAAGAAGAAGCGGCAGGCGTCGGCGCCCACTTCCTCTATCACCTCACGCAGGGTGATGATGTCCCCACTGCGCTTGGAGACGCGCACCAGCTCGTCTCCCCGGCGCAGGGCGACCATCTGGGAGATGATGACCTTGAGCTGTCCCGGGCTTATACCCAGCGCGCCGACCACTGCCTTCATCCGGGAAACATGCCCCTGGTGGTCAGCACCCCAGACATCAATCACCCGGTCAAAGTGGCGCTCCAGGAATTTGTTGTAGTGATAGGCGATATCGGTGGCAAAGTAGGTCGGCGAGCCATCACTGCGAATAACGACGTTGTCCTTGTCTTCACCCAGGGCGGTGGACACGAACCAGGTAGCCGACTCTTTATCAATAAGATAACCTCCCTGGCGCAGCAGTGACATCACCCTCTGGAACTGGCTGTTGGTAAAGAGACTCTTCTCACTGAACCAGACATCAAAGCTCACACCCAGCAGCTCAAGGTCTTCCTTTATCTGGCTTATTATCTGAGTTAGTCCGATTTCCCCCAGTTGAGCTATAGCTTCCTGGGCTGGCATCTTGAGAAACCTGTCCTCCTCTTGAGCGATAATCTCCTTGGCCATGTCAATCATGTAGCTGCCGAAGTAGCCAGCAGACGGCATCTCGGCATCAATGCCCAGGGACTGCTGATAGCGGGTAAAGAGGGAGCGGTTGAAGGCTTCTATCTGGTTGCCGGCGTCGTTGATATAGTATTCTTTCTCAACGTCAAAGCCGGCAGCCGCAAGGACGTTGGCCAGGGTGCTGCCCAGGACGGCACCGCGGCCGTGACCGACATGGAGAGGGCCGGTCGGATTGACGCTGACAAATTCAATCTGGACCCGGCTGCCCTTGCCGGGGTCTATATTCCCGTAAGAATCGCCGGGTAAAAGTATGTTTTCCACCTGCCGCGCCAGCCAGTCGCTCTTGAGGGTGAAATTTATAAACCCCGGTGGCGCCACGGCAACATCGGCCACCTCCGGACCGGGTGTCAGCAATGCGACTATGTCCTCGGCTATAGCCAGAGGGTTCTTGCCGGTGGCCCGGGCTAGTTTTAAAGGAAGGCTGGTGGCATAATCACCGAACTCCGGGTTTTGCGGACGCTCCACCGACAGCTCAGGCAGGGTAACGGAAGGTAGTTTTCCCAGCTCCTGAGCCTGGCTGGCCGCCTGCCGCAGTGAGTCTATAAGCCTTTGCCTGACCTTCAATATTTCACTCAAAAGCCGGCTCCGATGACAATTATGCCCCGATTATAGCACAATGCGGGTGAGAAGGGACAACCTCTCCCTTTATGAAAGGGAGAGTGAGAGGGATTTTAAATCCCCCTTAGTCCCCCTTTGGAAAAGGGGGAGAAAAACAAAGAGGGGCTGACGTCCCCCTCTTGGATACCCTAATAAACTTCCCCTACCTTTGGTAAAGGAAGAGGTCAAGGGATGGATTTTATAATTCTAGCTCCACTCACCGCCCTCTTTGGGCCAGATGCGGGCTAGCTCTTTGATCAGTGGCTGATGTTCTGGGTTTTTCAGGCCGGGGTCTAGCTCAAAGAGTTTTTCGGCCTCGCTTCGGGCTTGCTCCAGCAGGGCGACGTCGGACAGTTTGGCCATTCTGAGGTCGGGTAGTCCGCTCTGGCGAGTGCCAAAGAACTCGCCGGGCCCCCTCATATTCAGGTCTTCCTCGGCCAGCTTGAAGCCGTCCTGAACGGTCTCTATTATATCCAGCCTTTCCCGGGCTATCTCTGATGGGTTCTCCGCCAGCAGCATACAGTAGCTCTGTTCCTGCCCTCTGCCCACCCGGCCGCGGAATTGGTGGAGCTGGGACAGGCCGAAGCGGTCGGCGCTCTCCACCAGCATCACCGTGGCGTTGGGTATGTCTATGCCCACCTCCACCACCGGGGTCGACACCAGAATGTCGAGCTCCCGGGAGCGGAAACGGCGCATCACCTCGTCCTTATCGGCGGCTGACATCCGCCCATGCAGCAGGCCCAGTCTCAGCTCAGGAAAGACCGTCTGCGACAGGCGTTCAAACTCTATGGTGGCTGCCCGTGCCTGGATGGCCTCTGACTCCTCAATCAGAGGGCAGATGATAAATGCCTGGCGGCTGCTGGCTACTTGGCGGCGCAGGAAGGTGTAGGCGCTGTCCCTCTGCTGGGGTCTGAGCCACCTGGTCTTTATCTCCTGCCTCCCCGGTGGCAGCTCGTCTATAACCGACAGGTCGAGGTCGCCGTATAAGGTCAGGGCCAGCGTTCGCGGTATCGGCGTTGCCGTCATCACCAGCACGTGGGGGCTGGTTCCCTTCTGCCTTAGCAGTGAACGCTGAGTGACGCCGAAGCGGTGCTGCTCGTCAACCACCACCAGCCCCAGCCTTGAGAACTCCACCTCCTTCTGGATGAGGGCGTGAGTGCCGACAACAATATCTACTTCTCCGGCTGATATCTGCCGCTGGAGCTCCTGCTTCTTGCTTTCTTTTATATTGCCGATGAGCAGGGCAATTGTCACCGGACGCGAAAGAATCCCGGAATAGCTTTGCCGATAATGCTCTTGGCTTATCTGCTGGCCGGCCTGGGACAGCAGCTGGCAGATGTGGTTGAAGTGCTGCTCGGCCAGAATCTCGGTCGGCGCCATCAGCGCCCCCTGATAGCCATTGGCGGCGGCCATTAGCAGGGTGACCACAGCCACCACTGTCTTGCCGCTACCCACCTCTCCCTGAAGCAGCCGGGACATCGGTTTTGCCTTCTCCAGGTCAGCTAGTATCTCCCGGGTCACCCTTGTCTGGGCGGCGGTCAGCTCAAAGGGCAGAGAGCGTAGCAGGGCTTCCAGAACTTTATTATCAATTTTAAAGGGGTTGCCCGGCTGGGTCTCCTGCCACTGGTGTTTTCTGGCCAGGACGCCGAGCTGGAGGAGAAGGAGTTCATCAAAAGCCAGGCGAACTCTTGCCTTATCCCTCTCAGTTTCATTTTCCGGGAAATGGGCCTGGGAGATAGCCTCGGGTAGTGCTAAAAAGTGGCGCCGCGCTATTAATTCCGGTGGCAGAAAGTCGGATAGTTGCCAGGCCCAGTGGTCAACCGCCTCTTTCATTATCTTCCTTACCTGGCGGGGGTGGAGTCCCCGGGTCAGCGGATAGAGAGGTACCAGACGACCGGTATGAACCAGCTCTCCGTCTTCCAGGAATTCCCACTCCGGGGACTCAAACACCGGGCGTCCTTTGAATATGCTCACCCGGCCACTGATGACCACCTGTCTGTTGGTAGCCAGTTGCTTAACCAGATATGGATTGTTAAACCAGACTACCCGGACATTGCCTGTCTCATCACCGACTATGGCCTCGGTGCTGCGCCGGCCGCCCAGCCTGACCTCTCGCACCTGCCAGACATTGGCGATAATAGTCTCTTCTTTGCCCTCGGCCAGCCCGGAAATGGTCTTCCTCTGGCTGTAGTCCAGGTGGCGGTTGGGGAAGAAGTAGAGCAGGTCGCGGATTGTCTTAACCCCTAGCTTGCCGAATTTGGCTGACAGGCTGGAGCTGATGCCTTTTATGGCTGTAATCGGGGAGTCAATGGAGACACCGGCAGCGGCTGGCTTTCTTGGCTTTGGGGTTGATTTGCCGGGTGTACGGGGCGTGCTGGCTTTGATATTTTTGTTTTTTGTTTTTTCTGTCTCAGCTACGAAACTTAGAATGTCGCCAAGCCATTCTTTACGCTGCTCTCTGGTCTGCGAGGCATAAATAGGCTTGTTTAAACCGAGCTTGTGGAAGCATTTTAGAACTTTGGGGTCGGTTATGGCTCCTTCAACCTTGGACGCCCACCGGCCAAGAAACCTGTCCAGCCCACCAATTACTGCCGAGTCGGTGTAGTCCCTTTTCTGTTCAAGCTCAAGAACCTTGCGCAGTGGCGTAAAATCTACTGGCAATACCTGTCTCCGTCTGCTTTAGACGCTGGCTAAAGGCAAGCTCAATTTTGGCAGGTGCAGGGATGGCAAGATAATCCTCTTCTTTTCCTTTTCACCGGTGTCGGCTTCCTGTCTGATGCCGGCTAACCTTTCCCTTGCCGCCAGAATCAGGGTGCCCGGTCCGCCGTGGACTCCCAGGGCCGGTCCCAGCCGGGATATGTGAATCGGGCCTTTGTCAAAGAAAGTGCTGATGCGTTCCCTGAGATTCTGGGCTTCATCAGGGTTGGTGCTGTGGACGATGGCTACCTCCTGAACGTTAAGACAGCCCTTCAGGTTGTTGATGAGGCGTTCCAGTCCCTGGGCACGGGTGCGGGCGACGCCGGCCGGATGCAGTTCACCATCTCTTAGAGTAATCATGGCTTTGACCGGGAGCACGCTGCCCAGCAGGGCTTTAGCCTTGCCGATACGCCCTCCCCGAAGCAGGTATTTGAGGGTATCCAGGAGTCCCCAGAGACGAATATCGGGGATAGACCGCCTTATTTCGTCTACTATTCCGGGCAGGCCCTCTCCGGCTTTAGCCAGCCGGGCGGCAGCCAGAGTAAGCAGCCCCAGACCCATGGAGACCGAAAGCGAGTCCACCACCTCGATACGATTGCCATCGCCGCTTACCATCTCCTTGCCCAGCAGGGCTGAATTATAGAGACCGCTCAGCTTGCTGGTAGCCTGAATGGATACTATTCCATCGGTCTCCTTGAGCAGCCTCTTATAGGTGTTGGCGAAGTCAGAAGGTGGCGGCTGGGAGGTGGTGGCTGGGATGTTCTCGGTTACCATTTTGTGGTAAACCTCTTCCTGATTGATATCTATCCCATCCCGGTAGGTCTTACCACCAAAGCCGACATAAGCCGGCACTACCGTGATGTCCAGCTCCTGGACCAGCTGGGGCGGCAGGTCAGAAGTGCTATCGGTTACTATTCTAACTGCCATATTTCTTTATCACTCCTCGGTTGCTTCCAGGACGGATATCGCCAAGGCCCCGGGCCCGGCATATGCTCCCAGTACTGGGCTCACCGTTGACCGGTAAATTCTTTCCTGGGGAGCGAATGAACTGAGGCGTTCTGCCAGCTTCTCGGCATCGTCAGGCGTGGTACAGTGTTCCACGGCTAATGCCTCAATGCGGGGAAAACCGGCCACGAAATCATATATGTAATCCATGCCGGCTGCTTTAGACCGCATTCTGGTCAGGGGAGCCATCTCACCGTCCTTTATGGTCAGTATTGGTTTTATGGACAACATGGCGCCCAGTAACCCCTGGGCTTTGCCGATGCGTCCCCCTTTGGCCAGATACTTCAGGGTTTCGAAGTAGAAGATTGAATGTGAGCGGGTGATTCTTTTATTGACTGCGTCAATAACCTTGTCCAGGTCTGCCCCGCTCTGGGCGGCGCGGGCGGCGGCGATGACTACCAACCCAAAGCCCATAGCCACCTTTTTTGAATCTATTACCTCAATGCGGCACTTCTTCTTAACCATGCCCCTGGCATTGGTGGCCGACTGGTGGGTGCCGCTGAGTTCCCCGGATATTACGATGGCCAGGATTTCATCTGTCTCCTCGGCCAGCTTGTTATAGACCTTGGCAAAGACACCCGGTGCCGGCTGGGTGGTGGTGGGGAAGATATTCTCCTGGGATAAACGGCGGTAGAATTCATCGGTGGTGATGTCCACCCGGTCGAGAAAGGATTCACGGCCGAAGGATACCGTTAATGGCACCACGGTAATATCCATCTGTTGAGCCAGGTCGGAAGTAATATCGGAAGTACTATCGGTTACGATCTTGACTGACATCGTCAAACCTCCTGCTCTCTGCTATTCAACAGAGATAATGTAGTTGTAATGTGGCTGACCACCCCTGACCACCTCAATCTGAAGGTTGGGATACTGTTTTGTCATGTTGCCACTGACCGCCCTCGCCTCGGCTTCCTCGGTGTCAGCTCCGAAGTAGATGGTAACCACCTCGGCCTTGTCTAGCTCTGCCTTAGCCAGAACATCTTTAAGAACGTCGACCGCCTTGTCTCCAACGGCTGTCAGGCATCCATCCAGAAGGCCGATGGCCTGTTTCTTTTTGATCTCCAGTCCGTTCAACTTGGTCGAGCGAACCGCCCGGGTGATTTCAATGGTCTTGACTGAGGCCAGTGCTTCGGTCATGACCCGGCTATTTGTCTCAAAGTCGGCTTCATAGTCAAAGGCTAACAGCGCCCCTATACCCTGAGGAATTGTCCCGGAAGGTACCACCTTGATGCTCTTCTTGGTCAGGGGCTGCACCTGCTCAGCGGTAAGCACGATGTTCTTGTTATTGGGCAGGATAATGACCTTGTCTGATGTAGTTTTCTCTACAGCCTGAAGCAGGTCTTTGGTACTGGGGTTCATCGTCTGCCCTCCGGGAACAATAGCCGCCACCCCCAGGCTGGAGAAAACATCGGCTAGCCCATCCCCGGAAGCGACGGCAATGATGGCCATATCAGCCGCCGGTGCCTTTGCCTTCTGCATTGCCAGGAAGTCCTGGTGCTGCTCATCCATGTTGCGTATACTCACCTTGTGCATGGTGCCCAGCGAGGTTACATAGCGGATGACATTGCCCGGATCCAGGGTATGGATGTGGACCCTGACGGTGGTATCGTCACCGACGACAATCAGGGACTCTCCCTTCTTTTTCAGTTTGCTTCTCAGCTTGTCCGGTTCCAGCTCCTGTCCCTTGAGCAGGAACTCGGTACAATAGCCAAAGGGTACTTCTTCAACAGATAGCGCCTCGGGAGCAGTGATGGCCAGAGGAGTTAGCGGAATGTTGCTGGCTATCATCTGTGGTTTACGGAACTGCATGAGCTCGGCTTCTCCTCTGAGGTAGCGCAGGGCGCCTTCCAAGATGGTGTATAATCCCTGCCCCCCGGCATCCACCACTCCGGCTTCTCTCAATACAGGCAGAAGGCTGGGGGTGTTGGCCACTGACTCGGTAGCGGCACTGACCGCAGCCTCCAGGACTGATACCACATCACCACCGTTTTTAGCCGCCCGCACCTGGGCGGCCTGGGCGGCGTCTTTGATGACTGTCAGGATGGTTCCTTCCACCGGATTGCTCAAGCCTTTGTAGGCCATTTCCGATGCTTGTGAAAGAGCTTCTGCCAAGTCGTGACCATCAAAAGTCTTCTTTTCAGACAGACTCTGTGCCAGGCCCTTCCAGAACTGGGACAGGATTACCCCGCTGTTACCCCGTGCCCCCATCAGTGCCCCGTCGGCCATAGCCTTAACCATCCCTGAGACGCTGCGGTTGGGTGCCTGCTCGGCTTCCTCCATGGTGGAACGCATGGTAAGCAGCATATTGGTACCGGTGTCACCATCAGGCACCGGAAAGACATTGAGAGAATCTATGTCCTGGGCGCTCTTTTCCAGCCAGTTGGTGGCGGCAATGAACATCTCTTTGAAATCCTGGCCATTAATCGTTCTTATCTGTTCCATTCTTTACCATCCTTTCCAAGACACTTGTACTCATCAGCCTTGCAAGGATTTTCGGGTTATGCTATATTACGACGGGGATTTTACATCAATCCCTTTGCCCAGTCAAAGGAGTATTTCTTGTGAAGTGTGATTTGTGTGGGAAATCTACCCTGTTCGGTCATAACGTCAGCCATTCAAAGCGGCGTACCAACCGCCGCAGCCTGCCCAATGTCCATCCGACGACTCTGGTCAAAGGGGGCAAGTCAATAAGACTCAACCTTTGCACCAGGTGTCTGCGTTCGCAGTACAAATCAGTCCGGGCTACTGAGCCTTCTGTTTCGACTGGCCAATTTTCCTCCTAGCTTCAATTAGCGCCTTTTTTATCTGCTCCGGTGCCGTGCCGCCGGTGACATTCCTTGAAGCAATGGATGATGCCACTGTCACCGAGTAGACATCGGCATCAAAAAGGGGTGAAAACCGCTGGTATTGGCTGAGGCTTAGCTGGCTCAGTGTCACCTCTTTATCCATAGCGTGTTTTATCAGTCTGGCGATTATACCATGGGCGCTCCTGAAAGTCTCCCCCCTCTTTACCAGGTAGTCGGCCAGGTCGGTAGCCAGGATGTAATTTCTATTCACCGCCCTTACCATGCTGGCGGCTTTAATCTTCAGGGTGTCTATCATGCCACCAAAGACCTCGAGGGAGGATAGAAGAGTATCCACGGTGTCAAATAGCCCTTCCTTGTCTTCCTGCAGGTCTCTGTTGTAGGACAGTGGCAGGGCTTTCATGGTTACCAGCAGGGATATCAGATGACCATAGACGCGTCCCGTCTTGCCCCGGCCCAACTCGGCAACGTCCGGGTTTCTCTTCTGGGGCATGATGCTTGAGCCGGTGGCATAGGCGTCATCAATCTCAACGAAATCAAACTCGGCCGAAGACCATAAAATAACTTCCTCAGCCAGTCGGCTGAGGTGCATCAGGCACATGCTGGCGCAGGCCAGGTATTCAATGATGAAGTCCCTGTCGGAGACGGCATCCAGACTGTTCCGGCTGAGCTGGGCAAATCCCAGCTCGCGGGCCACAAACTCCCGGTCGATGTCATAGGCAACGCCGGCCAGAGCCCCGCTGCCCAGGGGCATAACGTCAGTCCGCTTAAGGGCGTCGCCAAAGCGTTCAACGTCCCTCTGGAACATCTCAAAGTAAGCCAGCAGGTGATGAGCCAGCAGAACCGGCTGTGCCGGCTGCAGGTGGGTATAGCCCGGCATAACCACCTCTTCATTCTTCTCCGCCAGAGTGATTAGTGACTGCTGGAGCTTTCTAAGCTGCCCCAGGGTTTGCGATATGGCCTCCTTGGTAAAAAGGCGCATATCCAGGGCTATCTGGTCGTTCCTGGAGCGGGCGGTGTGCAGCTTGCCAGCGACCTCACCCACCAGCTCAAACAGCCGGGACTCGATGGCCATGTGTATGTCTTCCAGCTCTGGCTTGAACTGGAACCTGCCCTGCTCTATCTCCTCCCTGATAGAAACAAGTCCCTTTTCAATGGCCTCGGCCTCTTCTTGTGAAATGATGCCTTGTTTTGCCAGCATCTGGGCGTGGGTGATGCTGCCGGCTATGTCGTGGCGGTAGAGACGTCGGTCAAAGGGCAGTGATGAGGTGTAGCTGACCACCGCTTCATCAAGTGGCTTGTTAAAGCGCTTTCGGATATGGCTCATAAGCTATCCTCCGCCCTCTTGTTTCTGGGCTGGTGGCTGTATTTTTGCCTGGGTTCTCACCGGCAGCCCCCAGATGTGGATAAAGCCCGGGGAGGCACTCTGGTCAAACTGGTCTCCCTTATCATAGGTCGCCAGACCATAGCTGTAAAGCGAAAACGGCGATTTCCTGCCGACGACGCTACAGCTGCCCTTGAAAAGTTTAAGCCTGACCGTGCCGGTGACGAAGCACTGGGTGCTGGCTACGTAAGCCGCCAGGTTCTGAAGGTGGGCGGTGAACCACAGGCCGTTATAGATGAGGTCGGCGATTTCGTCAGCCACCCTCTGCTTAAAGTGCAACTGCCATCTGGATAGGGCCAGGGCTTCCAGTGCCTGGTGGGCTTCCAGAAGAACTACCGCCGCCGGTGCCTCGTATATCTCACGGGACTTGATACCCACCAGCCGGTTCTCAACATGGTCAATGCGACCAACGCCGTGGCTTCCGGCTAGCTCATTTAACTGTTGAACCAGGCTGAGGCCATCCGTTTTTTGCCCGTTCAGGGCTACCGGTACGCCCCTTTCAAACTCAATCTCCACATAGACGGGCTCATCCGGGGCCTCTCTGGCCGGCTTTGTCCAGGAGAAGGCGTCATCTGGCGGCTCAGTCCACGGGTCTTCCAGCACGCCGCACTCAATACTCCTGCCCCAGAGGTTCTGGTCAATGGAATAAGGACTGCTTGCGGTCACCGGCACCGGGATGTCATAGCGCCGGGCATAGTTTATGGTCTCCTCCCGGGTCATGCCCCACTCTCTGGCCGGGGCTATGATTCTGAGCTCCGGCGCCAGGGCGTTTACGCTGACCTCAAACCTCACCTGGTCGTTGCCCTTGCCGGTGCAGCCGTGGGCCACCGCTGATGCTCCTTCCGCCCGGGCTATATCCACCAGCAACCCGGCTATCAGCGGGCGGGACAGGGCAGTAGCCAGGGGATACCGCCCTTCGTAGACTGCGTCTGCCTGAAGCGCCGGGAAGATGTAGTCCCTGATGAACATCTCTCTGGCATCCTTTACCAGTGCCTTTATTGCTCCGACCTTGAGCGCCTTATCCCTAATCGTGCCCAGGTTGCGCTCGGTGCCGACGTCAACCGTCAGGGCAACAACATCAAGGTCATATCTCTCCTTGAGCCATCTGATGGCTACCGATGTATCCAGACCACCACTGTAAGCCAGCACCACTTTATCTGCCATTCTCAGACCTCCTATTACCTTTTGGGCCAGTGTTTTTCCAGAAAGCTTGTAATCTGAGAGCGAACCGCTCCATATTTCCAGCTATAGTCATGGCCCGGTGCTCCTATGTAGAGCAGTATATTCCCCGGGTTCTCCTGAGATATACCGAACAGGGCTTCCAGATTGGCCCGGAGAATGGTGAATACATCTCCCTGGCTGAATGAGTCCGGGACGGTTCCGTTGCTCCTTAATACCAGCGACCTGTCCAGCTCCAGCGTCTTGTCCCAGGGGGGTGGGCCCAGCTGAATGCTGTAGACCTGCTGGTTATCTCTAAGCATCTTCATCACGCTTTCACAGATGTCGGAGCCGTTACTCTGACCGACCAGGATGACGCTGATACCGGGTATATTGCTGGTGAGGAACTCCACCCTTGAGACTAGGTCTCTGGTTTTTAGCGGGTACAGCTCGGCCGCCAGCATGAACTCACTGAGGCAGCCGTTCAGGTTTTTTGGGGTCCTGAGGTGGTTCAGGAACAGCGCGCTGTAACCCGAGGCTGCCAGCTCGGACTCGATGCCGTTAATAACGTTCTGCAATCCCAGCGCTTCCTCGATGGGAGTCCACCCCCAGCCGCCGGAGTTAAAGATAACCACTATATCCTTGTCTCTGGCCGCCAGATAGGTGGCCAGCAACTGGCTGACAAAGTCATCGTCTTTTTTCTGGTTATGGCCGAAGAGGTTGGTGGCAAGCCTGTTGGCGTCGTCAACCAGAGGCTGGGGCACGGCCGAGAAGTCTTGGAGCTTGAGGGGGACACCGCCGGTACCTACCTCAGATGCTACCGCCGGTGCCACTGGCGAGGGAGCCAGCAGTACTATAGCCAGCGATATGGCCAGAGTCAGGGCCACCCCTATCTTGAGCCTGCGCACCTCGGTAGTCATATGAGCAGTTTGATTCCAGAAAGTACCTTTCCCAGAATATCCAGCGCCTTATCAACCTCTTCTGTGCCAATGATGAGCGGTGGCATAAACCTTATGGCGTTCGGTTTCAGTTTGTTGACCAGCAGGCCGTTATCTAGACAGGACAGCACCACTTGCCGGGCGATGTCGGTGCTAAACTCCATAGCCTGGAGCAGCCCCAGCCCCCGCACGTCAGTGATAAAGCTGAATTTCTGTTTCAGGTCTTTCAGGCCGACAGCCAGATACTGCCCCATCTGCCTGGCGTTTTCGGCAATGTCACACTCAATAATAAACTTGAGGGTGGCATAGCCGGCGGCACAGGCCAAGGGATTACCCCCAAAGGTAGAGCCGTGCTCCCCCGGGGCAAAGACCGAGGCCCTTTCTTTAGCCAGTATGGCCCCGATGGGTATGCCGCTGGCCAGGCCCTTGGCCAGAGTCATTATATCGGGCTGGGCGCTGAACTGCTCATAGGCGAACAGGCTTCCCAGCCGGCCGACACCGGTCTGAATCTCGTCCAGAATAAAGAGGATGCCCTTCTCCTGGCACCAGTCCTGCACCGCCTTAAGATAGCCGGCGTCAGGCACGTTGACGCCACCTTCCCCCTGCACCGGCTCCAGCATCACGGCACAGACCTTGTCGCTGGTGGCTGCCTTTATTGCTTCAACACTGTTATACTCCACGTTGACAAAGCCGCTGGGTAGAGGGACGTAAGGCTTCTGGAACTTGGACTGGCCACTGGCCGAGACCATAGCCAGGGTGCGTCCGTGAAAGGAGCCGGTGGTGGTGATGACCTCATATGCTCCACCGAGATGCAGGTGTCCGTAGCGGCGGGCAAGCTTGACCGCCCCCTCGGTCGCCTCGGCACCGCTGTTGCAGAAGAAGACCTTGTCCAGGCAGCTGTTCTGTACCAGGAGCTCGGCCAGCTTTATCTGGGGGATGGTGTAGAAGCTGTTGGAGACGTGAATCAGCGTCTTTACCTGCTCGGCAACAGCAGCCACAACCACCGGGTGGCAGTGCCCCAGGCTGTTCGCCGCCCAGCCGGCGACGAAGTCAAGGTACTCTCTGCCATCATCGCCCCATACGCTGGCCCCCTGCCCTTTGACGATGGTCAGGGGCAGGCGTTCAAAGGTGGGCATGTAATATTTGTGTTCCAGTTCCTGCCAGTTGTTCTTTTCCATCCAAGTATCCTTTGTCAACCAACACTCTTAAACTCTTTGGTTGCCAGATGACTCTATCCCCTTTGTCCCCTTCCCCTGTCCAGGGGGAAGGAAGATTTTTCCTATCTGGTATCACTTTTCTGCTTAAATCCCTCTCGGTCTCCCTTTTAGAGGCGACTTTATCCCCCTTTGTGAAATGGGGACTAAGGGGATTTTGAATACACTTGCCTTCAACCTGACTCATACACTCTTTATTCTGGTACCGCAGCCTCCGGCCTCTATTTCCCTGATTAAGGCGTGTCCCTTGCTACCGTCAATAATAATACAGGTGGTAGCAGGGCTGGAAGTAGCCCTGAGGCAGGCTTTTATCTTGGGAATCATCCCTCCGGAAGCCACCCCGGAATCCAGCAGGGTCTGGGCCTCGCCCGGCGACAATTGGGATAGAAACTCGCCTGACTGGGCGCGGATGCCGTCAACATCGGTCAGGAAGACGAGCTTCTCAGCCCCGACAGCGGCGGCAATCTCTCCGGCCACGGTGTCGCCGTTTATATTAAGCAGGAGCGGTGCTCCGGACGGTCTATCAAAAGAGTGAAGGCTTACCGGGGCAACTACCGGCATGAAGCCGGCGCCAAGCAGAGCCAGGAGAGGTTCTTGTTCTACGCTGACAATGTCACCGACATAGCCCATCTCTTGGTTCCGGATTTTACCCCGGATAAGGGCGCCATCCACGCCGCTGATGCCCACCGCCCTGCCACCGGCAGTGATTATGGCGGCCACAATCTCCTTATTGACCAGTCCAGCCAGCACGGCGGTCACCATTTCCAGCTCCGCTCTGTTGGTGATGCGCTCACCCTGGAAGAACTTGGTTTGGGTATTCTGCCGTTTAAGCCATGCGGTCACCAGGTTGGCGCCGCCGTGAACCAGAACTAGTGGCCTGCCCTGTTTTTGAAGACAGACAACATCCTCAATGGTGGTATCCCTGGCGTCAAAGATGGAGCCACCAAGTTTAACTACGATGATATTGCTCAGCTTACTGTACACTTTGGCTTCCCTCAGGTCGTGTACTGACTGTTTATAGCGGCGTATTCTGGTGACAGGTCACAGCCCCAGGCGGTGGCTTTTGCTCCTCCTAGGTGAAGATTAAGCTCTATGGATACCCCTTCGTTCTTCAGCGCTCTTGCCACCTTATTTCTGTCAAAGAGTAAAGGCATGCCTCCCTTTACCAGGCGGGTGCCTCCGATGGAAAGGTCAAGTTCGGACTCCAGGACTTGGGCTCCGCTTCTGCCTACGGCAGCAATAATCCGCCCCCAGTTGGGGTCGCCGCCGTGAACCGCCGTTTTGACCAGAGAGGAGCTGACCACGGCCTTGGCGGCCAGTCTGGCATCAGTGGCACTGGCTGCCCCATCCACAGTAACCTCAATCAGCCTGCTGGCTCCTTCACCATCGCGGGCGATAGCTTTAGCCAGAAAGATGCATGCCTGGTCAAGAGCCTGCTGGAAGACGGGGGCTCGTCTTGTGTTCTGCCCTATGGTTTCACCGCCGGCAAGTCCGTTAGCCATCAGCAAAACAGTGTCATTGGGGCTGGTGTCGCCATCTATTGACACCATATTGAAAGAGGTGTCCACGGCTTCCCCTAGTGCCTGAGCTAGGAAGTCCATATCCACTCTGGCATCGGTGGCCAGGAAACATAGCATGGTTCCCATCTGGGGATGAATCATCCCCGAGCCCTTGGCGATACCGCCGATTATAAATTCACCCCCCTCGGCCTCAACCGCCACCTCCTTAGGTACGGTATCGGTGGTCATAATCGCCCTCGCCATCTGGTGGCCACCATCACCGGAAAGGGTGATTTCCTTTATCCCGTTTTTTATCAACTCTAAGGGGAGCCTTTGGCCGATGATGCCGGTGCTGGCAACCAGCACCCCATCTGGCGGCACTCCTAAATGATCGGCGGCTAAAGCTGCCATATCAAGAGCATCGCCAAGGCCAGGCTCTCCGGTACCGGCATTGGCACAACCGCTATTTACCACCACTGCCCGAATCCGGTTGCTGGGCAGTCTTTCCCGGCACAGCTTCACCGGTGCCGCCGTTATCTTATTCAAAGTAAAGACCCCGGCGGTGGCACAGGGGGCCTCGCAGAAGAGGATGCTCAGGTCTGGGTTATGTCTTGCCTTGTTTATGCCGGCAAGAGCAGCACCGGCCGTAAAACCCTTGGCCGAGGTGACCGTGCCTTCAGGAACAAACTGAACCCCGGATTTCACAATGATTAACTATACCACAGAGAGTATAGCCGGGCAATAAAAGGCTGAACAGAGGAGTGACAGCAGACCTGTGGTAAGCTCAGGTTTTCCTACATTCACTTCGTCTTGCGTTTCCAGCCAAGCATGACCAGCAGCTCGCCAACAGCAGAATCACTGGCGTCATCCTTGAGAGGCACGTTGGGGTGTATCGCGTACTGGTTGTTCCTGCCGACTTTGGTTTTTGTGATGTAGCCGTGCCGCTCGAGGTCATTTATTATCCTGTGGGCCGCTCTTTCCGTTATACCGACAGCGCTCCCAATTTCTCTGGCCGTGCTCCTGGAGTGTTTGGCAATGGCCGCCAGGACAAGTCCGTGGTTGGTGATGAAAGTCCACTCTGACATTTTTGCTTTTCAAGAGTTTATACAGAATCCCTGGCCGGGTCTGACGCACACAGATGATTTTTAGACAGGCCTTTCATCTTTTATATGAGATGTAATGCCTATCAGGTAAATTGTTACACTGTTTATCGGGCGAAGTCTGGCACAAAAACAGGTTTTTGTCAAGCCTGGGCTGATAGAGCTAGCGGAGGGTATTCTCGTGGCCCTATGTATGGGCTATCTGTTGTGTAACATAACGGCGTTTAAAACAGGCTGACACGAATTCTACTCCCCAAGCACCGATGAGGTGGAAATCCAGGGTTTATTCTCAAAATTTTTGCTCACCACTGGACAAACACCGGGATGTCTGCTATTCCATACTTATGTATTAAATAATGTACCATGAATGCAGCAGAGGGTAATTTTGCCGTCTAGCACTAGTGAAACAGCATAATAGGCATAAGAAGGCTTAAAGCATCTACCCATGAATGCCACAGTTTTGTAATATTTCCGGCGTCAATTTTATTACTTTGAAATATTCAGTGTGATACCCTGCTAATAGGGTATCCTAGTGACTGCTGCTGTTTTCCTACTAATGCAAAAGGTTGTGGCGGGTCATAGGCTCTAGGTCGAAGAGATTCAAAGGGTATTATGAATTATAGGAAAGGAGTGTAGAACGGTAAAGAAAATCGCAGGTAGCTCCAATGACGGATTAGCTAGACACTCAAAAGGATAAAGAAATGGGAGAAAATGGTTCCAATGCTAAGAAGTATGCTCTTGCCTTTGCTGTCGGTGCGATTGGTGGTGGAATCACTATTGCTTGGGCTACAAGGGCTATGTCTAAGATGATGTCAGGCATGATGCAAAACATGATGGCCCGCATGAGAGAGGAGGGCTGTGACCCCCTAGAGATGTGACAGCGAATGATGGGGGCTTCGGGAAAGCCTAGCCTAAAAGGGGAGCAACACTAGCTTCAAAACCTCTACCAAACCGAAAGGTGGCTTCGGGTATTCTGCTCACCACTGGACAAACACCAGGATGTCTGCCATTCCATGCTTATTATATATGGGCAAGTGTTAGGACAGACTAGGAATTGGGGCAAAGGGTAGCAGGTTGATTATAAGTAACATTTTAAAGGAGGTTTACTATGGCTGAAATGAGGTGTGCTTTCTGTGCCGGTGTTATCGCCTATGAGCCCTATTATGAAACCATTGAAGGCATGAAAATGGCTTTTCATGCCAAGGCCTGCGCCGATGCGCTGAAGGGCAGCAAGTATGCAAAGTGCGCATTCTGTGGTGGCCTCATTACTTATGACCCTTATGTTGAGACTATCGGTGGGAAGAAGATGGCTTTCCACGCCGAGGCCTGCGCTGACGCTTATAAGAAGAAAGCTTAGGAATTAATACTAAAGGAGCGAGAGATATCTCTCGCTCCTTTCAGGAGATTAGTATCTAGGGCTTAAGCACTGCCTTAGTTAAACATGCAAGTTGGGGACTTCAGGGGGCCACACTCCTGTTTTCACCCAGCGCTTTACCATAGACCTCAACTCACTGCACTGAGGGCAGAGCTTTATTCCTCTTCTTGGCTTCTCTGATTCGAACTTTCTAGTGCAGAACGCACAGACATACCAGATTCAGTTTGTTTTGTGCATCTTCTGCTTTTCACCCTACAGGACTACATCGGGATGTCTGCCATTCCATACTTGTATTTCGGTATCATAGAATGGCGTTGTGTTATATTCTCAGACTTTTCTACTACTCCGTTTGATGAATTATGATAAAAATTATCATTGTAAAAGCTAGGGAAGCAAATCCGATAAGAGCTCCGGCCAGTATCCCCAGCGCTATCTCTTTACTTTTTTTAATGTAAAAGCCGAGCGCTGTTAATAATGCTATCAGCCATATATCACCGGCAATTAACCAGGCTATTCCCAGGCCTTTATTTAAATCAGGTTGTTTCGAAAATAAGCTTACTAGACTCAATAATACGATAGGGATAGCTGTGAAGATTAAAGCTTTATATAAGTTAATCATTAGACACCTCCTATAACTAGGAAGGTGGAAGAAGGATAAGGTTTTGTCTATGTTACAGCGGGCTAATAAAATGTAGTTCACTATTGAATGAATGTCAACACGCAAAAGTGAAGTTGGAGTGGGAATTTTGCTAAAATACTTTAAGCATGGGTACAGGAAAACATTCTCGAAAATTGTATGGCAGAGATAGTCACTGGTGGCCGGGTGCCCATACCTATCTGGACTTGAAGGTTGAAGCAACGACAGAAGGTGCAGATATAAAGGGTTTCCTTAACTCAGGCATGATTGAATGTGATTCGTGCCTAATCACCACTGGACAAACATCGGCATCACTGTTCCGCTGTAGGTATAGCTATATTGAGGGTGAGGGGTATGCTTTGAAGGTTAACTAGTCGCCTGTAAGTTTTAGCTTCGGGGTAATAATTAACAGCAATAAAGCCTGTGAAGTACGTTTAACTAGTAAGATAGGGTAGGAAGAAGGACGGTCATTAGCAGACTAAATGTGTCAACCAGTCAAAAGTCGAGTGACCTCTAACGCAATACTCCCACTGCGTTAAGACTAGAAAGTGAGCAGCAGTTAGTCGTTAAGTGGTAACCTCTCTTTTGGTCACCTGGGGTCGCTTCCCCCAACAACCAATTACATTTAATCCCTTTGATTGTCCGTATAAATTTCGATAACTCCTCACGCGAAATAAGCCACTTGTTTGGCCGTATGATTCGGTTTTTTCTAACATACATCTCATAATGACCCCGACTCAGCTTGTCCTCAAACCAGTCAGTTATATCCCTAAGCATCTCCATTAGCGTTGCAAGAATTTCGGGGGCAGACGTTGCATGCAGCTAAGGGAGGAGACATTCGACATTTGCTTAAATCGTGCAATAGTTTTGTGCTATGTTCAACTGATTCTAATTAGTTTCTTAAGATTCATCTGCATTATGAGAATCAACTAAGTCATTTCTTAATGCATAGGCTATTAACTGCTGGCGGTTCCTTAAATCCAGTTTGGTTAGGATATTCTTTAAGTGTGCCTTTACCGTGTTTTCGGAAATAAATAACTCTTCACCAATTTCTTTATTTGTGTTTCCTTTGCTCACCAGATTCAGAATGTCTGTCTCCCTCTCACTGAGTATCGTGCCCAACTTTTCTTCGATTATGGCACCGTTCCGCTTGAGCTGTCTAATGAAATTCGTGGAAACAACAAAGTCCCCGCCAATAATGTCATCTAATTCGCGCAGGAACTTCTTTATCGGCTCGTCCATATCCAAAAAACCGGTTACGCCCTCGGCAGTCTGTTCCAGCATGTCGCTATATGAATCCTTATGGTAAGCATCGCTTGATGCCAGCAAAGCCACGCTGGCACCTGTCCTGTCCGCTATCTTTTTGATGATACCCTGGGTTTTGGACTGCGAGTAGTGGATAAGGACAACTTCAGCTTGTTCATCACCGAATTGTTTTAGGAACGACTCACACGATTCAGCCGACACAGGAACTTGATAGCCAGACCGCTCTAGCAGCAAAGCGATGCTTTGCCTGATGATTTCACAGGGGTGAACGAGGACAACACTGCCTTTAGGAGCACCGTTTGCTTCCATCTCAGGCCATCTCAGACAGGTATCAGTATCTTAATATATAATATACCACCCCTAGGTGCTAATGCAACCATCTAAGTGGTTATTTATGCATAACCTTCTAAAAGAATTAATACTTTTGGCTGGAAATGGGTTGGATTTTTTACCCACTGGGGTAGTTAAAAATAGCCTAAAGGGTGATTCCCTTTTGATAAAGCAGCTTTTAGAATTTATAAAAAGATAAGAGAGTAAATGGCTATCCCATGTCTAACATCAGGGTCAGTGAAGTTGCCAAGGAGGTTCTTTACCAAACCATAAAGGAAAGTAGTGTGCCACTGGGGAAAGGCCTGAGACTCGAGGAGGTTCAGGGCGGCCTTGCCCTCACAGCCGATGCCCCCAAGGAGGCCGACCGGATAATCAAACAGGACAGGAGCATTCTGGTAATCGTCAACAAGGAGTTGGAGAAGAAGATAGGCAAGGCGACCATTGATATCAGCAGCATCAGGGGGAAATACAGGCTGGTAATCATTAAGGAGAAAGGCGGCAGGACTTAAAAGCTTAATGCAGGTCTGGAATAGGGAGTGGTAGATGAGCCTATGAATATAGATAAAACATCAGGCGACAAAATGCCCAGGACAAGCATCGGACTTAGAATATCCACCAAAGAAAGATTAGATGGGCATAGGGCGCCAGGCCAGAGTTACGATGGCTTTATCTATCAGCTTATTGATTTGTGGGAGGAGAACGAGGGAAGAAGAATAAGTCACAGGGCAGGCTCTGCCGGGGGAAACCAGGGTGCTGAGGGTCTGGCATCTACC
>DAOUMC010000002.1:0-40529 GCA_034413595.1 Dehalococcoidales bacterium
TTGTCCGGCACTTGACACAATAGCCTTGCATGTATGACCTCCCTTTCTATTTGCCTTGAGACTATACCATTCGTGGCTAGAAGTCAATAGCTGGCTACAATAAAATAGGCTTTAAGACAGAAAGAGACAGCCGAGACCGATTATTAGACCGCCCTACTTCACTTAATCAGGTGGTCTGACCATCAACTTTCACGCCTATGGTCGGGGTGGGCAGATTTGAACTGCCGACCACCTGAACCCCATTCAGGTGCGCTACCTGGCTGCGCTACACCCCGAAACAGGACATTGAAAATATTAGCACAACTTCCCTTAAAGGTAAACAAGACGCGGTTTCTAGACGTAACGACTCCTGGTATGTTAACATTGTCTATAGTTTGCTAGATAACAGCAAGATATATTTTTGAACCAATCAGAAAAGGAGCCCCGGCTATCATGGTAGTACGACAGATGCGCTATCTTCCCGATGCTGTATTGAGGAAAAAATCCAAAAAGGTATCCACCATAGACCAGTCAATACACAGACTTATTGAGGATATGATAGAGACGATGCATGAGGCTGGCGGTGTCGGCCTGGCGGCGCCCCAGATAGGAGTCTCTTTGCGGATTGCGGTGCTGCAGATGCCTGAAGAAGAACCTGTAGCCATAATAAATCCGGAGATAGTAAGGCGTTCAGGCCAGAGGGAGGTGGCAGAAGGCTGTCTCAGTCTCCCCGGCTATCAGGGGGAGATTAAACGGTCAAGCTCGGTCACGGTGAAGGGCCTGGACAGGCAGGGAAGGGCACTAAGAATCAAGGCCGCCGGTCTCATGGCCCAGGCACTGGAACACGAAATTGACCACCTGAATGGCATCCTGTATATCGAACACCTGGAGAGTGAGGACAAGCTTTACAAAGTCGAGTCGAGCAAAAATAGAGCAGAAGATGAAGCCGACTGAAAGGACCAAAACCCTCCTCCAGTGTGACTTTGACGGCACCATAACCGAAGAGGACGTCAGTTTCTCGATACTGGACGCCTATGCCAACGGAGACTGGAGGCGACTGCTTGATGAGTATAAAAAAGGCAAGATAACCGTTGGCCGGTTTAATACCCGAGCCTTTACTATGGTCAAAGAGGACAAGCAGACCTTAGACCGCTTTGTCTTGGAAAGAGCCAGAATCCGAGCCGGTTTTGACAGACTGCTAATCTACTGCCAGCAAAAAGGCCTTCGCTTTGTTATCGTCAGCAACGGGCTAAGTTTCTATATTAAGACGATTCTGGAAAACCTGAGGATGGGTGATGTTGAAGTATTTGCCGCTCAGGCCACATTTTCCCCCCGTGGTATCAAAGCCCGGTATATAGGGCCCGATGGTGTCAGGTTAAAGGACGGTTTCAAGGAAGCATACATAAAACACTTCCTGAAGGGTGGCTATCGCATAGTGTATATCGGCAACGGGCCCTCTGACGCTCCCTCAGCCAGACTAGCTGACCATGTCTTTGCTACCGGTCAATTGCTTGAATATTTCCGGAAGGCCGGGCTTAACTGCACCCCTTTTAACGACCTTAATGACGTCGTCAGGGACCTGGAACACCACACCTGGCTCTAAGCCCTGGACCCAAAAATCTTGCTGCCTATTCTGATTATGTTGGCGCCCTCCTCCAGGGCAACTTTATAGGAGTTAGTCATACCCATAGACAGGTACCTAACCTCTGTATGGGGCAGATTTAGCTCCTTCAGCCTGTCAAAGACCTTCTTTGTCTGGGTAAAGTAGGGCCTTGAGTCTTCTGGATTGCCAAAGCGTGGCCCCATGGTCATCAACCCCATCAGCCTGATATTTCCCAGGCCTGAAATCTCCCTTGCCAGCTCCTCGGCGTCCTCGGGCAAGACGCCACTCTTCTGGGGTTCACGGCCGCTATTTATCTCAATCAGTACCGGCATTATCTTGCCCGTCTGAGAAGAGCGTTTGTCAATATCCCGGGCAATCTCGACCGAGTCAACGGTCTCTATCATGTCAAAGAGGGCCACTGCCTTCTTGACCTTGTTCTTCTGCAGGTGACCGATGAAGTGCCACCTCGCTCTGGTGCCCACTACCGAAAAGGCGCTTTCGGCTTCCTGGACATAGTTTTCGCCAACAATCCTGATTCCGGCTTCTACCGCCTCCAGGACCTCTTCCGGTCGCCTCGTCTTGGCGGCGGCGACAACCTCAACTCCCGGTGGCAACTCGCTTAGTATCCGGATTACGTTATCTCTTATCATCTTCTATTTAAAAATATAGTGTGTTGGGGCGTATGCAAAACAAATGTTTGGCGCATAAGCCCCAACACCTTAGCCGCCGGTCAGGTTGTACAACAGGGCGTAATACGGCTTTACTGATTAGCCCGTCACCTGCGGGGGGAAGGGTTGTGTATCATCAATGGGAACGGCGAAATTGAGACCCTCGTCTGTTCCTTCGCCGATGTCAATCCAGGTGTTTATGCCGATAACCTCGCCCTTAAGGTTGACCAGTGGCCCGCCGCTATTACCATGATTTACCGCCGCATCGGTCTGGATGTATTCCAGCCCATCAAACGGGCCGATGCGGAACGCGGACACTATGCCGCTCGTAAATGTAGCAGGGTCTCCCAGAAAGAACGAGTCCGGGAAACCTATCGCTACAACCTGCTCGCCGACTACTGTATCCGCCGATGAACCCAGAACCGCTGCGGGGAAGTCGGTTCTTGAAGAGTCGATCTTAACTAAAGCTATATCCAGAGTATTGTGAATCAGGGTTGGTAAAACCCCGTAATATGCCTGGCCATTCATCATCGTTATTTCAATTGAAAGGGCTCCCTGTACTACATGCTTGTTTGTTAATAGCCAGCCGTTATTTGTAAAAATTACACCGGAGCCGCCTACATAGACGCCACCACCCATGTCAACCACAATCCTGACAACTGATGGCTCCAGCATTTTCACCACGTCCATTATGGCCTGGTTGTGTGCTTCCAGAGCAGTGACGTTATCGTTCAGTGTAGACACATTCCCCGTCAGGGCGTTGATGTTTCCTCTGACGGCCGATACATCGCTCTGAAGAGTGGAGACACTGCCCTGTACCGATGAAACATCGCCCTTTACGGCCGATACATCGCTCTGAAGAGTGGAGACGTTCCCGTCTATAGAAGAAACCTTGCCATCCAGGGCGGAATAATTGCCCTCCAGAGACACAATTTTCGCCTGAGCATCTCCCAGTTTACTGCTCTGCTGAAAATACAACACTCCATTGGTGGCGCTCACTGCTGCCAGGATGACAAGAACTGGAATAACAATCCACTTGTTCACTTTTGTTCCCTCCCTTACATGATGTCTGGATAAACACTGGACTACTGAGCCTTTTTATACTCCTCTAACGGAGAACTGTCAATCCCTAGTCTTAGCCTGGCGTCTGTGATAAAATGACACCAGTCTGGGGAAGTGTCGGAACTGGCAGACGAGCATGACTTAGGATCATGTGCCGAAAGGCATCGGGGTTCGAGTCCCCGCTTCCCCACGCAAGCAAGAAGGCGCTTTAAAAAATCAGAAATATTACTTTGTCAAGGTAGTTGTTCTCTCCTTAATTTACTCACCGCACATAATAAGTGTTTAGATGAATTATTCAGCCATAACCGCCGTGCGGGTGCGGGGGAATCCTCCAGCCTTGTTTAATATCATCCGGATAATATATACTACAGATTAGTTAGCACATTCATAATCCTAAGATGGAACGACCCGGCTACTTCAAGGGTAAACTTCTGAAATCTTCTGACTTCCAAGAAGAACAGAAGTACGTCAGCAATAAAGATACGAGCAAGGGAGGTAAGACCAAGATGGCAAGTGGCAGCAGAACAGACCCTTATAAGAACTTTAACTTCCTGGTGGAAATAGACGGGATAACGGTGGCCGGATTCACAGAGTGTACAGGCCTGGAGTCTGAAACCGAAGTCATTGAGTATCGCGAGGGCAATGAAGCAAGCACCCTGCGCAAACTCCCCGGTCTTACCGATTATTCAAACATCACTCTCAGGAGAGGAGTAACCGACAACAAGGAGCTGTATAACTGGCGCAAGAGTGTTATAGACGGGCAGACTGAGAGGAAGAGTGGCTCAATAATTCTGCTCAATGACAAGCAGGAGGAGGTGGCCAGGTGGAATTTCAAGCAAGGCTGGCCTTGTTACATGGCCGGGCCAGACCTGAACGCTCTAGAGAGTGAAATCGCCATAGAGGCACTGGAAATCTGTCACGAAGGTTTCGAAAGAGAGTAGAGGGCAAAATGCTCTGGGGCAGGGACAAACCCGATGTGATAGTTGATTTTATCTTCGAGCGGGGTATGCTCTTCATCGCCCTCATCAACATCGGCAAAGCTCCTGCCTACAACATAACCGTCGATTTCAGCCACGAAATTCAAGGTGTCGAAGGAAGCAAGCCCATTTCGCAAATGCCACTTTTCCGAAGGCTGGAATTCATGCCACCCGGGAAGAAAATCATCACTTTTCTTGACAGTTCTGCCTCATATTTCCAGCACGAACAGCCGTTGGATATAGAGACCGTTGTCACATTCAAGGACCGGCGAGGCAGAAAGTTCCTCAATAGAATCAAGCATAACTTAGACATATATCGAAATATCGGATACGTTAATTAAAGCCAGGCTGGCTAATAGCTAAACCCCGGCATTTGCCCGGCATTTGATACTACGGCGAACTCGTAGGTCAGTTTTTGCTTTTCCAAATCAGTTCGTATTTCTCCACAGGTTTTCATTGGTATCAACAGGCGATGAGCCTTGGTTGTAGTAAACAATGTGGGGACCGTAATCCTCTGCCACCGGCTTCTGAGTTAAGGCGTTCAGTCTCCTGGTTAGATTGAACGTCCCAGTTCATTAATCATCAATACCATTTCATTAAGACGCCCCGCGCTTCTCTTGTTATTGGAGAAGGCGATTCTAGGTTTTAGCCGTAAATCTGGCTCGTCTGTCTCTTCGGACAGTGAGGTCGTTTTATATATCGTGCCTGATCTAACCAGGGACTTAAATCTGTCATTCAGCAGAGTAACCTGGTCGTCCCCGAGTTCTTTCTCCAGCCTGATTACAAGCCTGTCTCTGACCTGGCGCATGGAATGATAGGTCGAGTAATAGGATTTTATCCAGGCCGCTGCCTCCTCCGAAGAATGCATGATTTTGTAGAATGACAGGTCTTCCGGATTGATAAAGCCCCTTCTCAGAAGCTGTTGCCTGATGAACCGGTCCCACGCTTCCCAGTACCCTTCTCCCGGAAGGTCCATAAGTACGACCGGCATAGGCGGGGTTTTGCCCGTCTGCAGCAGTGTCAGGACTTCAAAGCCTTCGTCATGCGTTCCGAAACCACCAGGGAACAGTGCAATCGCATCGGCCTCCATGACGAAGAATATTTTGCGGGTGAAGAAGTACTTGAACGTGATTAGCTTAGGGTCATCCTGAATAATACTGGCGGGTGCCTCTTCAAAGGGCAGGAGAATATTGACTCCAAAGCTGTTCTCGGGCCTGGCACCTTCAATGCCGGCCCTCATTATACCGTCTGCGGCGCCGGTGATTACCATGAAACCCTTCTCAACTACCGAGCGGCTGAATTTCACCGCAAGTTCATAGTAGGGGCTGCTCTCTGTTACTCGCGCCGACCCGAATATCGATACTTTGCGAGTAGTCCGATATGGCCTGAAAACGCAAGCGGCATGCTGGAACTCGGCCACGGCCCGGTCTATTATCTTCAGGTCCAAGATATCCAGGTCCCGGCACTTGAGCGCATTGACAACAATATCTTTATACAGAAATGACCGTAAGTCTTTTACTCCGGTTGTTAATATTTCCTGCACCGTTTTGAGAGTCTTCTCTATATCCGATTTTTGCATAGCCATAGCCATTCCGATTCAAAGACGGTTAAGCCGTATGGACATCACTATTCTATCACCGACATGCGGTTCATTGCCATGTTTTAGCCGGTGTCGCCTGAAGGAGTTTGACATAACCCAGATGAGTAACAGAATGATGCCCAGAACGGCAGCTGCGGGAGTGACCGCAGTAGGCAGGGAGCGGGGATGGCTTACCAAAAAAACAGACACACCTCGCCGGTGTGCCTGATAATTACTCCGATAAATACTGGCTGTATATTAGTCCTGCTTTGCCGGGCAGGTGCTGAACGGGACGTCACCCCTCTCTTTTTCTGCCTTCTTTAAGAGTAACCTGAATTTGGCCCCCTCTTCAGTGACACTGACTAGCTCGTGCCCCCTCGACCTGACAAATCTCTCAACGCTTCTCCTGTTTTCGGCATCGCCCGTCACTTCCAAAACATCTCCCGGGTTCATCGTGGCTAACTTATCTTTTATCATAATATTCGGCTCCGGGCATCTCTTACCCAGGACATCCAGTTTAGCGGCTATTTTGACTTCTGCCATAGCTAACCCCCTCTATTATGCTCACCTATCTAATTTAATCCAATAAATCTGTAATGTCAAGGATAAACCTCTTGACAAGACGAATAATTATATGTAATACTTATGCCGTTTCAAAGTTTTTCTTATTATTTTGTCCTCAGAAGAAAAATTTTTGAGAAGGAGGCCGGCTTATGGACTAAAACCTTATGGAAACCTAGATAGTTATCAAGAAAGGAGGGAATTGGAAGGTAATGCTTGATTACTTCAAACCCAAAGCCTGGGTTATTCTCGGTGGACTTACCTTTGGAGTTCTCGGTGCTCTACTGGTGAACTGGGGCAATCCGGGTAACATGGGTACCTGCGTCGCCTGTTTCATCCGCGACATCACCGGTGCCCTGGGCTTACAACAGAACAGCGCTGTCCAGTACATCAGACCTGAGATTATCGGCTTCATGCTGGGGGCTTTTATCACCGCCTTTGCCTTCCGAGAGTGGCGCCCCAGGGGTGGGTCATCGCCCCTGCTTCGTTTCTTCCTGGGCGCTTTTGCCATGATTGGCGCACTGGTCTTTCTGGGCTGCCCGGTGAGACTGCTACTCCGCCTGGGCGGGGGCGACCTCAACGCCGTGGTCGGTCTGGCCGGGTTGTTAGTGGGGATAGCGGTCGGCGTCGTCTTCCTGAAGAATGGCTTCACCCTTGGGCGGGCAAGCAAGGCAGCCCCCCTGGTCGCTTGGATAATGCCACTGGCTTTCCTGGGGCTCCTCGTCTTCGCAGTCATCAAAACGACTTCTGGTTTAGATTTTATCAAGTACAGCGAGAGCGGACCAGGCTCACTGCACGCTGCACTCTGGATTTCACTCGTTATTGGGCTTGCCGTCGGTTTCATATTCCAGCGGACAAGACTGTGCACCATCGGTGGCTGGCGTGATGTCATGCTAGTCAGGAGCACGCATCTCTTAAGTGGCATCATCGCCATAATCATTGGTGCCCTGGTTACCAACTACATAGTGGGCAACTTTGCCCAGGGTACCATGCTGGGTAAAGACATAGTTTATCACTGGGGTTTTGCCAACGAGCCAGTAGCCCACAGCGATGGTCTGTGGAATTTCCTGGGTATGACCCTGGCCGGCCTTGCTTTTACTCTGGCCGGTGCCTGCCCCCTGAGACAGCTGATACTCACCGGCGAAGGTGACACTGATGCCGGGGTGTTTGTTCTGGGCCTGGTTGCCGGGGCTGCATTCGCTCACAACTTTGCCTTAGCCGCCAAACCGGATAGTATAGTTAATGGCGCACTGGTTGTAGGCGGGATTGGCACAAACGGTGTTATAGCAGTGTTTCTCGGCCTGGTTTTCTGTTTAATCGTCGGTTACCTGATGCGGGCTAAAGAGTGATACAATAGTTAAAACAAAAGGAGGAGGTGTCTGGGGTGACTTCCTTTAAGGGTGATGGCATTATAATCTTTCAGGAGGTGTCACAGGCTATACAGGCAGAGAAGACTCTTAAGGGCGCCGGGCATGAGGTCAAACTGATTGCCCCGCCACCCGAACTTCGCATGGGATGCGACCTGGCCCTTGAGGTAAACCTGGTAGAGCGTGGTGGCCTGGAGCGTTTGCTTAATGGGAAAGGTGCCCCCTTTGCCGGCATCTTTCCCATTATGAAGGGCACCGCCGAGCTGTGTGAAATCGTAAAGGTCACCGACTACGCTCAGTGGACAATGGTCAAGGCGGGCAACATGAAGCTCACCTTTGACAAGGGCAACGGCCTCATCGTCAATATCTCGGGTGGCGGTTGTCCTGATATTCCTTATCTTCATGTTGAGATGGTTGACAAGCTGCTTACCGAAGCGCCCCGGCCCAAAGACCTGGGCTTTACCCTGTGTGCCGTGATGCTAGACCGCGCCTATGAGGAGTGCCTGAATCTATGGCGAGGAGATGGCCGGAAATGATGCTGATTGTTGGTACCGTTCCAAATAAAGACCTGCCCTTGACTCACGGGCAGGTTAGCCTGGATGGAGACTCTTTGATGGCCGATGGCCGGCATTTCTCCCGTGTGCAGGGAACCGGAGCTATGATAAGTGCCGCCCTGGCAACCACCAGCTATCTCAAGCTGGAGCCGCCGCATGTGCTGGTCATCGGAGATATCGGCGATGGCAAAGGCACCCGGGAGATGTACCAGTATCTTATTGGAAAGGTGGCCGAGCTATCGCCCAAGGTGCTGGCTTTACACTACTGTCTGCCCATTATGGCTCTGATGAAGAAGCTCTGTCAGGCGGTCAAGGAGTGTTCTCCCAGGCCGATCATGATTGCCGATGCCGGAGCCATGTATGCCGCCAAGGGAGCCGGGCTGGCCCCAGAATTTGACATAATCACCCCAGACCCCTCTGAAATAGCCTTCCTGGCTGACTCCAAGGCAACACATCCGGCATATATGGCCAAGCACCTTTTTAACTGTGAACCAGTCAAGATACCAGAGCAGATCGCCGCCGCCTACAAGAACAACAGCTCAGCCAAGCTTCTTCTGGTCAAGGGAAAGACCGATTATATCGCCAGCCAGGGCAGAGTCCTGGCCACGGTAAAAGAACCTGATATACCAGCACTGGAGCCCATCGGTGGCACCGGAGACACCGTTACCGGCCTGGTCTCGGCCCTGGTCTACGCCGGCCTTGAGCCGCGTGACGCCGCCATAATCGCTGCCAGGACCAACCGCATGGCGGGCAAGCTCGCCCGGCCGACTCCGGCAACCAAAGTAAAGGAAATCGTTGACCAGTTTCCCGCTGTGTTCAAAGAGTATCTTTGCCAGTGGAGTGAAGTTGTACTGTATAACTAGAAGGAGGTGGTAATATGGTTGAAGTTGATTGCAGAGGTTATTCCTGCCCGATACCAGTGGTTAAAGTCCAAAAAGCCATTACTGAACATCCCAATGAAGAACTGCTCGTGCTGGCCGAGACGGGAGTGACCAGAGAAAACGTGGTCCGGCTCGGCCAGAGCAAAGGATATGACATCAAGGTTGAGCCTGCGGGGGATGAGTTCCGCATCTATCTTACTCCACACAAGAAGGGCTGGTAATGAACAGACAGGTTGATTGCCGCGGGCTTTCCTGCCCCAAGCCGGTTGTCAATGCCAGGCAGGCTCTGGACGAGATTGATGAAGGCACGGTTACGGTCATAGTGGACAATACCACCGGCCGTGACAATGTCAGACGTCTCGCTCAGGGCCAGGGCTATCAGGTGGTGGTAAAAGAGAAGGAAGGTGACTTCTACCTGGACATTACTAAAAAAAGAAGGGCACAGGCTGAGCCCAAGGCGGAGGCACCAGCCCCCCCGTCGCCAACCAGCTATGTTATTTTCATCACCACTGACCGGCTGGGGACAGGGGATGAAAGGCTGGGGGCGATACTGATGAAGGCCTTCCTCAACACCATATGGGAGGCCGAGCCCAAGCCGACCAAGGTCATCTTCATCAATAACGGGGTCAAGCTGACCACCGAGGGTTCTGAAGTCCTGGACTCCGTAAAGCTCCTGGAGAAGGAAGGAGTCCAGGTAATATCCTGCGGCACCTGTCTCGCCTATTACAATCTGACGGAAAAGCTGGAGGTGGGGCTGGCAAGCAATATGTACGAGATAGTGAACTCCCTGCTCGGTGCCCCCAAGGTGATAAAGATTTAACCAAAAAGCCAGCCTTTATGGTTTTTACAGTTACTTTACCATAGACCGCCAGACAAACTGGGTGATGTCCTGCACATCAAAAGGCACCTTCTCCATCGTTTTGGCCATAGTTATCGCCCGCACACAGGAGGGGCAGGCGGTCACCAGGGTCTGGGCCCCCACGCCCACAATCTCATTGACCTTGCGCCGGGCGATTTCAAGGGACAGTTCCTGCTTTGATGCCAGCAGGTTACCACCAGAGCCGCAGCAGTTGCAGTATTCACGGTTATCGGGAAGCTCCACAAAGTTAGCTCCGGCAACCTGACTTATTATCCGGCGGGGCTCGTCGAACACACCGCTGTTTCTACCCAGGTCACAGGGGTCATGATAGGTGAGTTTAGCGTCCATCTGGTTTAATTTTATCTCTCCTTTTTCGATGAGCCCGGCTATAAACTGGGTGGAATGGATAATTTCAAACGGTGGCTTCCGACCGCTGAGCCGATAATACTCTCCGTGCCACATCTGGTAGCATCCGGGGCAGGTGACGACGATGGCCTCGGCACCGGTCTCTTTAATCCGGCCTGTGTTGTGCCTCATTGACGCCTCAAAGTCCTCACGGTGGCCGGCGGCCAGTAACGGGTAGCCGCAGCACCACTCCTCACCACCCAGAATGGTAAAGTCCACCCCAGCGGCATCCAGTATCCGGACAAAGGAGCGGGCTATGTCCTGAACCATGGGGTAGAAGGCGGTGACACAGCCAACGAAATAGATAACCCGGGCTTTCTTTTTGTCAAGGTCGAGGGGAAGCTTCAACCTTCTGGCCCAGTCTGTCCTCTGGGCGTTGGGTCTGGCGACCAGGTTATGCGTCTTGACAATGTCACCGGTCAGTGGCTTCAGACTTTCCAGTTCAAAGCCGTTTTCAAAGAGCTCGCTTCTCAGGTCGAACCACATCTGCGTTGACCTGATGTCAACGCCGCAATCAACCTTGCACCGGCCACAGACGCTGCACTCATAAATGCTGTTGACATACTCCGGGGTGACCTTCGAGCGGTTCAGGGAGCGGTTCCTGAGCACTTCCTTGGTCATCAGAATGCGGCCGCGGGGGGTGGAGGAAAGCCACTGCTGCCTGGTGGGGCAGTAATTCATGCAGTAACCGCACTGAACACAGGCCGAGACTTCTTTCAGTAGACTCCGGGCTTCGGGCTTGGGCATCCTGCCCGGGATGATGCCATCAACCCTGGAGGCAATGGCCATAGCGACCTGATAGACACCCGGGGCGAAAAGAAACGGCGGGTCAAGCCACATCCCCGGATTCAGGATGCCCGCAGGGTCAAGCTCCTTTTTCCTTTGTTTGATTTCCTCAATCCTCGACTCAGACAGCATCTCCTTCTTATACGGGGCATTCCACACCCCCAATCCTCCGCTCGGCTTGCCGCCGACAGACAGGGCCAGGTTGGCCAACTCACGCGGCGTGTGCAGGGCCAGGACATACTCCGCCACCTTCTTTTCGTCACTGACAGTAAGTGGTGTGAGCATGTATTCACCGCCGGAGATAACATGCCCCAAAAGACCGATGGGCCTCTTGGTCAGCTTCTCCGTGCCCAGATAGAACCGCCCAAGGCTAGCCAGAGGAACACGGACACCGGCCGGGACTACGCCGGGAATTTCCCTCCTGATTCTGAACATATTGAACCTCTGCTGCCACTGGTCATCGGCACCTTCTCTTTCCTCACCCCGGAACCGTGGGGCCAGCCTTTTCAATATGCTGCTCCCTTCTTCAACCTGGTCGCTTTCCCCCTCGTAGGTCACCAGCAGGCTACCGCCCCCGGGGCTGAAGCCGGTCACTCTATACCCGGAGGCTTCAACCAGAGCCAGGTATTTGCCATCACAAATCTCCACAGAGTAAGGACAGGGCGCGGAGTTGACCAGAGGATTAATAAACTCAAAGAGGTCTTTTATATCATCAAAGTAGAGCAGGTGGGGCCGGGTTAACTCCGGGGTCCGGCGGACCCTCAGCCGGACTCTGGTCAGCACACCGAGTATCCCCTCAGTCTCGCAGAACCACTTCAGCCCCTGTCCCGGCGTATACTCCTTAACTGCACCCGAGGCAAGGACTACCTCGGCAGAGACGATGTGCTGACAAACCGGACCGTATTTCAGGCTGCCTATGCCCAGGCCGGAACCGGCTATCCAACCGCCGATGGTTGCCGACCGGGCGCTGGCCGGATAGCTCCTGAGCGTCAAGCCTTGCCTTCTCAGCCTTCTGTCAAGCTCCCACAAGGTAGTGCCAGCTTCGGCAGTTACCGTCTCTTCTTGCTGGTTGATGTCTGTAATCCGCGGCAGGCCGGTCAAATCCAAGACAACACCATCTTTTTTGGGCACGGCGCCAAAGAGGCCGGAGGAGCCGCTGCCGCGCGGCACCACCGGTATACGGTTCCGAGCACAGTACTGCAGGATGTCAGCAATCTCTTGGATGGCTACTGGCTTGACTACCGCCACCGGTGTTGTCTTAAAGAGAGACCTGACTATTCCAGGGACGGGCGTGAAGTCACGGGCGTAATACCAGCACTCAAACTGGCTGGTGGTGACACGGTCTCCGACTATCTCCCGAAGGTCTCGGGCTAAACTCTTTGCACTCATACCTAGCTTTGCTGGGAAATCAGCACCTCATACTCCTGGGCCGACAACAGGGAGGCCGCTTCATCGGGATGGCTCAACTCAACCAGAATCATCCAGCCGTCGCCATAGGGGTCACGGTTAATCAAAATGGGCTCGGATTCCAGTGAACGATTTACCTCAACGACCCTGCCGCTGACCGGGCTATAAAGGTCATTGGTGGCTTTGGACGATTCAATAGCGCCAAAGACTTCATTCCGAACAACCTCGTCCCCGACCTGGGGCAGCTCAATAAAGACGATGGTCTTAAGCTGCTCCTGGTAATGGTGGGTAATGCCAATCCTTCCCCGATTATCCCCTTCCTGTTTTAACCAGGTATGCTCTTTGTCATACTTCAGATGTCCGGGATACATTTCTACCTCCCGCATCGTAAAAATACCGGGCCTCCAAAACCTGTCCCAACCCATTTACATTATACCACAGGCGTAGAATGAAGCTAAAAACAAAACGGGATTAACGCCAATGGCGCCGGGCCAATCTTGACAGAGTCTACCCAGCATAATAAACTTAGACAGTTGAATCATACTTCTTAAAGGAGGTGAGGCTAATTGCCGGAAGCGCCAGAGGAAGAGAAAGCCCTAATCGTTTTTGACTATATCTATCACGCCATGCGGGGTAAGCACGTTCTCGGGCAGGCCGGGTTCAAGATGAGGGAGGTTGC
This sequence comes from Dehalococcoidales bacterium, assembly GCA_034413595.1. Classification (GTDB taxonomy): domain Bacteria; phylum Chloroflexota; class Dehalococcoidia; order Dehalococcoidales; family JAUWZL01; genus JAUWZL01. Next base: position 13,368 of record DAOUMC010000002.1, read on the forward strand.
CCCTCCGCCAGAATACAGGACAGGCTGTGACCTGGCTCTGGAAATCAGCGCCAAAGATGTTGACGCTGCGGAACGCGTTCTGGACGAGAAAGACGTGCTCGTCATGGACATACTGTTCCTACCCAAAGACACCAAGCTGGTGCCGGTATATCTGGGCAAGCTGATTAAGGTCACCGACTTCGGTGGTTATACCATGGTTCGCTGTGGCAATATGAAAATCACCTACACCAAGGGAGTCGGGACGATAGTGAACATCTCCGGTGGTGGCTGACCGGATATACCATGGCTCAGTTTGAGCCTGCTGGGAACGGTAATTGGCGAAGGCCCCAAGCCGAGAGAGTTGGGCAAGACCATCTGCGCTTACACCCTGGAGCATGCCTATCTAAAGGCGATGGAACTATTCAAAAAGGAAAAGAAGAGGAAGTAAGATGCTAGTTCTAGTTGGCACCATACCCATTGAAGACATGCCCTTAACCCACGGACCCTGTAAGTATACCGGCGACAGCCTGACTATCGGGGACTACACCCTTGAGGGCAGATATGTAATGCTCGGTACCACAGCCATGATTTCGGCAGCCACCACCACCTGCCAGACCCTGGGGATAAAAGAACCGTATGCCGTTGCCATCGGCGATACCGGTATGGGTGAAGGAACGCTGAAGATGTTCCGCTTCCTGACCGACGAAATAGCCAATCTCAAACCAAAGGTGCTGACCATCCACTACATCCTGCCGGCAAGGCAGCAGTTCATAGACCTGGTCAACACTATAACTAACATGAAGGAGAGACCTTTCTTCATCGCTGACGCCGGTGCTCTACTGAACGCCAAGGCCATCAAACTCAGCCAGAAATTCGACCTCTTCACTCCAGACCCGGGCGAGCTAAGCTTTCTGGCTGACCAGGATGCCGCCCACCCGGCGTATGTCCAACACTTCATATTTGAGGTTGACAATACAGAGGTTGCGAGGTTAGGTAAAGAAGCCTACCAGCACGGGGATACCCCGCGCTACGTGCTGGTCAAGGCAGCGGTTGATCACATATTTGTTGACGGCGAGGTGGTAGGTGTTATTAAGGAGCCTCTCATCCCGGCCCTGGAGCCCATCGGCGGCACCGGGGATACTATAACCGGCATTGTCTCAGCCCTGATATACAGCGGCATTGATCCGGCCGAGGCCTGCATCAAGGCAGCCCAGATTAACCGATTTATGGGTGAACTGGCTAACCCCACTCCGGCCACGGGGATCGGCCAGCTAGTCCCCTTTATACCCGAGGCCATCAAGAAGGTGCAGGGTAAATAAAGGGAAGGTAATTTGAAATAACAAAGAATGAAAGGAGTGGGTTAAAAACATGAGATTGCCGAAATTACCCAGGTATGATTTTAAACTCACATCCAATCTTGCCCTCATAACAGGCATCACTATGGGAGTCGGGGCAGCCATCGTTCAGGGATATTTCAAGGTATACCCTCCGGTCGGGGAAGGAATATGCGGTGTCTCCCACCCCAGCAATCTGGTAAACTGGCTGTCAAACTCTGTATTGGGCACTGATTTCACCATTCATGGTATCTTCGTTGCCGTCCCGGTGCTGTCTTCGGTGGGCTGGATTATAGGTTCCTTCATCGCTGCCTGGAAAAACAAGGAACTGAAATTCAGGCGTGGCCCGGTGAGGGACAATCTATTAGCCTTCATTCTCGGCTTCCTGATTATCAACTTCGGCCTGCTGTGGGGCTCATGCCCCATCAGGACGGCGGTGCTTGCCTCATACGGCATGGTATTCGCCATGATCATCCTGCTGGTTATGGCCATCGGGGTCATCTCGGCCTGTGAATACATTAGGTGGAAAGTGAGGAGACTCTAATGGTTAACTGGAGTGATTGGATCTGGTTAGTAACCCTAATTTTCGGCGTGATAGTCGGCTATATGGGCCAGAGGTCAAGGTTCTGCACCATAAGCGGCATCAGGGACTATTACATGATTCAGGACCCCTACCGGCTAAAAGGCTTGTTCGGCATAATTATCGGTGGCATAATCGGTTTTTCCATTGTTAGCGTGGCAGGTGGAACACTGACCGGATACCCGCTACTCTCCGAAGGTTTCAACGTCAAGCCTCTTATCCTGATTCCCCTGAGTGTAATCGGCGCCTTCTTTTTGGCCTTTTTCTCCGTTATGGCCGAGGGCTGCCCTTTCAGGCAGCATGTGATGGCCGGTGAGGGCAGGCTGTCAGGGATGCTCTACATAGCCGGGCTGGTGGCAGGGGTTTTGTTCTTTGACATAGTTATTGTGCCCTATCTCCAGTTGTTTACCCTATTGGGTTAATAAAAATTAGTGTGGACGCCAAGCTGGCCAACTTTATGGTATGACGGCTAATATGCTAGATATCGGCCGTCATCTTGCGTTAGGCAGAAGTATAGCTGGCACGGAGACGGTTGCCCTCGCAGCCTGGGGTTGTTATAATACAGCTTGATGGGTGCAGGGCCAGCCTCTCTTACCAGCCGGGTGAGGGGCTTTTATTTAATAAAATCTAAGAGGGGCTTTTGTGATGCCGGACAGACAGGGGCAGACAGAAGAGAATAAAGAGCTCGAAAAGATGCGTCATTCAGCGGCCCACGTAATGGCTGAGGCAGTTGGCTCTATCTTCCCCGGGGCCAAGTTTGGCATCGGGCCGGCAATTTCGGATGGCTTCTACTATGACTTTGACCTCCCCTGCTCTCTGGCCCCGGATGACCTGTCGCTTATCACCGATAAGATGAATCAGATCATAGCTCAAGACCTGCCCTTTATTAGGAGGGAAGTAACCAAGGAAGAGGCCCGTCGGGTTTTTGCCAGCCAGCCCTATAAGCTGGAGCTTATTGATGAAATCCCGGATGAAAAGGTCAGTCTGTATCAGCAGGGTAATTTCGTTGACCTGTGTCGCGGGCCTCATGTCAATTCAACGGGAGAGGTTAAGGCCTTCAAATTGCTCAGCATCGCCGGTGCCTACTGGCGGGGTGACGAAAAGCGCCCCATGCTCCAGAGGATATACGGAGCCGCCTTCGGCAGCCATGAGGCCCTTGAGGAGCACCTTGAGAAGCTTGATGAAGCCGCCCGACGTGACCACAGAAAGCTGGGCAAGGAGCTTGACCTCTTCAGCATCCACGAGGAAGCCGGTGCCGGACTGGTCTGCTGGCATCCCAAGGGAGCGACGATACGCCGGATAATCGAAGACTTCTGGAAGGGTGAGCACATCAAACGGGGCTATGACATTGTCTATACCCCGCACATCGCCAAGCTGGATCTGTGGAAGACCAGCGGTCACTGGGAATTTTACCACGATTACCTGTACAGCCCGATGAAGATAGACAAAGAAGAGTACATCATCAAGCCAATGAACTGTCTCTACCACATCCTGATGTACAAGACAAGGCTAAGGAGCTACCGTGAACTGCCCCTGCGCTGGGCAGAGCTGGGCACGGTCTATCGCTATGAGCGCTCAGGAGTACTGCACGGCCTGTCCCGGGTCAGGGGCTTTACCCAGGATGATGCCCACATCTTCTGCCGCTTTGACCAGCTGGAAGCCGAGGTGGCCGGCGTCTTGGACCTGGCCCTCTTCATGATAGACACCTTCGGCTTTGAAAACTACCAGGTGTTGCTTTCCACCAGGCCAGATAAGTACGCCGGCAGCCTGGAGGTCTGGCAGGAGGCTACCCAGACGCTGGAACAGGCTCTGGCCGGCAAGGCTATAGATTACAAGATAGACCCCGGTGAGGGTGTTTTCTACGGACCCAAGATAGACATCAAGTTTGAAGACGCCATTGGCCGGGCATGGCAGGGGCCCACCATCCAGGTTGACTTCAACCTGCCACAGCGCTTCAACGTCACCTACGTTGGGGAGGATGGCAAGGAAAAGCCAGTGGCCATGGTGCATCGCACTGTGCTGGGGAGCATGGAGCGCTTTATGGCGTCACTCATTGAGCACTACGGCGGTGCCTTCCCGGTATGGCTGGCGCCGGTTCAGGTGGTGCTTATCCCGGTGGCTGACCGCCACCTGGAATACGCCCGAAGGCTCGAGGCCGAGCTGAAAAGGGATGGGGTGCGTGTTGAGGTTGACGACAAGTCAGGCACGGTAAACCATAAGATTCGACAGGCACAACTCAGTAAGACGCCCTACATGCTGATAGTTGGTGACCAAGAGGTGGCCAACAAGACTGTCTCTCTTCGCTGGCGAGACGGCGGGCGGCAAAATAACCTTCCCTTAGCCAGCTTTAAGGAGAGAATCAACAGAGCTGTAACGGAGCGGGTAAAAGACCAGCAGTCACGGACTTGATTGCCTGAAACGACTATGCTATAGTCCATATAAGCTGACACCTTCGGAGGTAAAAAGGAACATAGTTAAAGAGCTACGTGTCAACGAAATGATCAGGGGCATCGAGGTCCGCCTGGTAGGAGAGAAGGGGGAACAGTTGGGCATTATGCCCCTTTTCCAGGCACGTGAAGTAGCCAAGAAACACAGCCTTGACCTGGTTGAGGTAGCGCCGACGGCAACACCTCCGGTCTGCCGCCTTATGGACTACGGCAAGTACAAGTACAACCAGACCAAGAAAGAACGAGATGCCAGAAAGAGCCAGAAGCTATCGCTACTCAGGGAGGTCAGGCTGCGACCCAAAATTGGGGAGCACGATTTTGCCGCCAAAGCGAGGTCAGCCAGAAAACTGCTGGAAGGCGGGGACAAGGTCAAGGTGACCGTGATGTTCCGGGGGCGCGAAAACACCCACCCTGAGCTCGGTCTGCGTTTGCTGGACAGGATGTGGGAGTCGCTAAAGGAAGTGTCCTCAGTTGAGAAGCAGCCAACCAGGGAGGGAAGCAGGTTGCACTTAATTCTGTCGCCGCAGCCAACCCGGAAGAACAAAACCGCTGAAGAGATAAGGAAAGAACAGGATGCCAAAACTGAAAACGCATAAAGGAGCCCAGAGCCGATTCCATGTTACCGGCAGCGGTAAGATTATGCGCATCAAGGGTGGCAAGAGCCACTTCAGGCGCCGGAAACCCAGCCGGGTCAAGCGGCTTTTTGATGGTAAAATTGCCCTCAACCCCCGTGACCGGGCTCGGGTAAAAAGGCTCCTGCCCTACGGGGTAAGTTAGATAGGAGGCTTAATTTGCCACGAGTAAAGAGGGGCGTAGCAGCCCACCAAAGACACAAAAAAGTGCTGGCCATGACCAAGGGGCAGCGAGCGACAAGGCATTCACTCTACCGTCGTGCCCACGAGTCCATGCTCCACTCACTTAGCTATGCCTATGGCCACCGCCGGGAACGGAAAGGTGATTTCAGGCGGTTATGGATTTCCCGAATTAATGCCGCCGGCAGAGGTTGTGGCACTACCTACAGTCAGCTCATGAGCAATCTGAGAAAGGCCAACATTGAGGTCAACCGCAAGGTGCTGGCTGACATGGCAGTCAGAGAACCTGATACTTTTGCCCAGATAGTCAATCTAGGGAAAGCAGCCTGAGCATAAGCACAGAACCTTAGAGCCAGAGCAATTGCAGCAGGAGATGGACCGGCAGCACCGCCGCCAGCGTGAAGGGAACCGAGATAGCCAGGTATTTGCCCAGCTGAATTTGATAGCCCCTTTTCTCCAGCATACCGCAAGCCAGGACATTGGACGTTGCCCCCACCGGTGAAATGTTGCCCCCGATACCGGTGCCCACCAGCATGCCAAAGTAGAAGGGGAAGGGATTTACCCCCAGGGTCTGTGCCACCGAGGCACAGACCGGGAGCATGAGCACGGTGTAGGGCACATTGTCTATAAAGGAAGACAGGGCCACCGAAAGCCAGACGAAGATAGCCAGATAGAAAGTAGGGCTCTTTAGTCCGGTGCTTCCGAGCCAGCCGGCAAAGTCTTCCAGCCAGCCGGCGTTCTCCATGGCAGCCACCACAATGAAGATGCCAACCAGAAACAGTATTGAGCTCCAGTCAAACTCGGTGAGCATTTCCTTGACATAACGGCGACCGATGCCCAGAGACAGCAACCCAAGAAGAAAGCCAACAATACCTGGATGGTTCCAATTACCCAGGCTGTTCCAGGGGATAAAAGCCAGGGTTAGGACGCTCAGTATGAAAAGTGTGAGGGCTCCAAAGCTGACTTTGACGTCCTCCCTGGCGATGTCAACCCGGTTGTTCATTTTACGCAGGTTGAACAGCACCAGTAGCATAGCCAGAGCCGTAAAGATGCCAATGACCGATAGTGTGCCCAGCCCGATTTTACCCTGGAACCAGTAGAAGTCCAGAAAGTTCATGCCTGTTGTGGTGGCCAGGATGATGGCCGGAGGGTCGGCAATCATGCTGACCGTAGTCACCGCATTGGAGCTGATGGCAATAGTCACCAGATACAGGAAGAGAGACGACTTCAATCTGCCGGAGATTTCAATGGCCAGCGGCGCCAGCATAATGACCACCACCGGGTTGGCCATGAAGCTGGACAGCGCCATAGACAGAGCACACAGGAAAAGAAGGACATACTTTTCTGTCTTGATGCGTGCCGTTATGCGGTTAGCCACCCAGGCGGGTATCTGGCTTTCACGGAAGGCGATGGCCAGCATGCCGTAGCCCCAGTATATCGCCAGAACATCCCAGTTGACCTCTTTAAGGAAAGCATCGGCGATGTTGGTTACACCCAGGATAAGAAGGAGCGCCGCCGCCGCCAGTGAAACATAAGCTATGTTAAACCTGCGATACAGCACCAGGGCAAAGGTGGCGACAAATATGGTCAAAGCCAGCCATTTCTCTATCTCGGGGCTAAACATAGGTCATCTGTTCCAGGTTTACCCGGGCCTGTTTCGATTGGAGATGAGGCTTAAACCTCATCCTTTGTCTGCCGCTGGTTTTATTAGCAGAATGGGTAAACCTGACTTCCTGAGCACGTGTTCGGCGACACTGCCAAAAATAGCCTCAACAAGACCGCTATGACCGTGAGTCGCCAGGGCGATCAGGTCTATGTGGTTATTCTCGGCGTAGTTGACTATGGCTTCACCTGCCCTTCCCTCCAAAACCACCGACTTAACCCCAAGTCCTTTCTCTCGTAAGACCCGAGCGACGCCCTTCAGGTAGGCTTTGGCCTGATTTTTCTCTTTTTTGGTTTCCTTTTCTGCTCTCTGAATCTCCTCGGCCACTTTTTCTGCCGAGCCAAAGGCAGAGGCCACCGACAGTGCTTCTGTGGGCACCGGTGCCACTACCTGCAGAAGGATTAGCTGGCTCTTACAGCATTCCGCCTGCTCAACAGCATGGGGCAGTATCTGCTCAGCCAGCTCCGAGCCATCTAGGCAGACCAGGATTCGTTTAAGCACTAGATAACCCTTGATCGGATTTGTGGCGTCCCTGGAGCGATTCGAACGCTCGACCCGCTGCTTAGAAGGCAGCCGCTCTGTCCAGCTGAGCTACAGGGACACACCTTTTACACCTGAATGTAGCATTAGACTGGGGCTAAGGTCAAGCCCCGTGGTTTCAAATAGACACCGTCTTTGGCCTAATCTCGCTTACCCCAGGTGCGCCACAGGCTATAGATGGCCAAGCCGCAAAGGAAGATGCCAGCGATAACAGCGCCAACCCAACCCAGCAGGGTCAGGCAGGTAACGATTACACCGGCAATAGCCACCCCGATAAAGATTGAAAGAGAGGCGTGCTTAAAACTCATCCCAAAAAGAACAGCCGCTAGTGAACCCGTCCAGGCACCGGTAACCGGCAGCGGTATAGCCACAAACAAGACCAGCCCGATGCGTTTATATCTCTCCACTATTCTTCCCCGGCGCCTGGTCCGTTCAAAAAGCCAGTTTAGCATCCGTTCAAAAAGAGCCACTCTACTCAGTAAACGGGTGGCGGCATCGAGAAACAACAAGACAAAGGGCACCGGCAGTAGATTGCCCGCCAGAGCTATCAGGAAGGCGTAATACCAGGGGAAGCCAAATACCACAATAGCCTCAGGTATTGCCAGACGAAGCTCAGCTATAGGGGAAGCGGCAATAAGCAGCACTTTAAGAATTTCTTCGGGGGACACGTCTTTCTTCCTTTGTTTCTGGGAACAGGAATTTCAGGCAGTGTAGCAAATAACTGTCTCAAGCGTCAAGCCGAAGGTCGTTGCACGTGTTGACAATTGTTAGCCTTTAGCCACTATCCTCTTCGCCCGTTTCTAATCTCTTCCCCTTCTCTCCATAAGGGGAGCTACGCATCATCTTGACAATAAGTTGCTTGCATTGCTAGTATAGGGCTGTTAGCTTTAAATTCACCAGTTCAACAGGGAGAATGTCAAAGTTACTGGACAAGATTGATAGCCCGGCAGATTTGAAAACCCTGAAGGTAAAAGAGCTTAAGCAACTGGCTGCTGAAATTAGGCAGGAGATGGTCTCCAGGGTCATAAATAACGGTGGGCATCTGGCTTCAAACCTGGGGGTGGTTGAGCTTACCATAGTTCTGCACCGCGTGTTTGACAGCCCTCGGGACAAGATTATATGGGATGTGGGACATCAGACCTACACTCACAAACTGCTTACCGGTCGCCGGCAACTGTTTGACAGCCTGCGCCGGTATGGCGGCCTATCGGGCTTCACCAGTCGTGATGAAAGTGAGCACGACCCCTTTGGCGCTGGTCACGCCAGTACCTCGATCTCGGCAGCTCTGGGTATGGCTAAGGCCCGCGACCTTTCTGGCGATAACTACCATGTGGTGGCGGTTATAGGTGACGGCGCTACTACCGGCGGTATGGCCCTAGAGGCTTTTAATAATGTGGCTCACCTCGGCTCCAGGCTCATTGTCATCCTGAATGACAATGGAATGTCCATCTCGCCAACTGTCGGTGCTCTGGCCAAGCTGCTGACCGCGGTACGTTTCGACCGCCGTTATTACCGGGCAAGCGAGGAGAGCAAAAAGGTACTGCGCTCGCTGCCCATGGGACAGAAGCTGTGGCAGGTAGGGGAGCAGATCAAGAGCGGGGTCAAGGGTCTGGTCATGCCCACGGTTATCTGGGAAGAGTTTGGCTTTGCCTACATGGGGCCTTTTGACGGCCATGATATCCGCCAGCTTGAATCAGCCCTAACGCAGGCACGCGATTACAGCCATAAGCCAATCCTGTTTCATGTCATTACCACCAAGGGTAAAGATTATGCCCCGGCAGAGGAGAACGCTGTTGACTTCCACGGCGTCTCCCCCAAGTGCAGCGGTACCAAGCCGGCGCCAACCTACAGTGAGGTATTTGCCCGAACCATGCTGCGTCTGGCCCGCGATAACCCCAAGCTGGTCATCATCACTCCGGCTATGCCTGAGGGGAATTGTCTGGCTATCGTCCAGTCAGAATTCCCGGAACGTGTTTTTGATGTTGGCATCTGCGAACAGCACGCCGTTACCTTTGCCGCCGGGCTGGCAGCCCAGGGTTTTACTCCCGTGGTGGCCATATACTCCACCTTCCTGCAGCGCTCCTTCGACCAGATTATTCACGATGTCTGTCTCCAGGATCTGCCGGTGGTCTTTGCCATTGACCGCAGTGGCATTGTCGGTGATGACGGTAAAACACATCAGGGCATCTTTGACCTCTCCTATCTATCGCTAGTCCCCAACCTAATAGTAGCCGCGCCCAGAGATGAAAACGAGCTCCAACACCTGCTCTATACCGCGGTAGGCGCCAGACATCCGATGGCAGTAAGATACCCGCGCGGTCCGGGCCTGGGTGTGGTAATGGAAAAAGAGCTCCACGCCATACCCATAGGCAAGGGAGAAGTATTGAGACAGGGAGGCGATGTCGCGCTGCTGGCTCTGGGAGTTACCGTCTCGCCTGCCCTTGAGGCCGCCCGGGAGTTAGCCGCTAAGGGCATCGATACTACGGTGATTAACAGCCGCTTTGCCAAGCCACTGGACTCTAAACTGATTGTGGACACCGCCCGCCGCATTAAACACCTGGTTACCATTGAGGAGAACGTGCTCAGTGGTGGCTTCGGCAGCGGTGTTCTGAACCTGCTTCAGAAATCAGGCATCACTGATGTTCAGGCCAAATGCATCGGCATCCCCGATGAGTTTGTGGAACACGGGTCACAGGCTATCCTCAGGGCCAAATACAACCTGGATGCCAAAGGTATAGCCAAAGAGACGCTAACCCTTTTCCCTGAGGTAGGCTCCCTGATATCAGCTAAGCGTGTATCGGAGTAAACCGTTTGTTGGGCCACCTTCAAAATGAGTAAAATCCTTAAGGAGGGCGCAGCTTGATATCAGGTGCTAACAACAATGCCTGATATATTTATACTCCACTAAGTTCTTGGTTCTTAAACACAAAAATGGATAAATTAACAATCAGAGACATAGATGTCACCGGCAAAAGAGTCCTGGTCAGGGTTGACTTCAATGTCCCTCTGGATAGCACGACGGGTAGCATCACCGATGATAGCCGCATCAGGGCAACCCTGCCCACTATCGATTACCTTATTGACCATGGGGCCAGAGTCATTCTGTGCTCCCACCTCGGCCGGCCCAAGGGAAAGATGGTAAAAGGACTAAGCCTGGCGGTTGTCGCCCGGCGCCTGGAGCGGATACTGAGGCAGCCGGTGGAGTTCGCCCCCGATTGTGTTGGTCCGGCAGTGGAAAAGATGGTGGAAAACCTGAAAAGTGGGCAGGTTTTACTGCTGGAGAACCTGCGCTTCCACTCCGAAGAGGAGGCTGGCAGCGATGTCTTTGCTCAGACCCTGGCCCGACTGGGTGATGTATTCGTTAATGATGCCTTCGGCACATCACATCGGGCTCACGCCTCAATCGTGGGCGTTACCAGATATCTGCCCTCGGTCGCCGGCCTGCTGCTGGAAAAAGAACTCAACGCCCTAGGCAAAATTCTGGAGAACCCGGTTCACCCCTTTGGTGTGCTTATAGGTGGTGCCAAAATAAGCGACAAGGTGAGCATGCTGGACAACATTATGGGCAAAGTAGATTTTATCCTGATTGGCGGTGGCATGGCAGCCACCTTCTTGAAAGCCAAATCCTATGAAGTGGGGTTGTCGTTGGTTGACGGTAGCTCCGATATTGATACCGCCGCCAGACTGATGAAAAAGGCAGCCAGGAACGGGGTCAGGCTCCTGCTGCCAGACGACGTGGTTATCAGTGACAAGCTGGCTCCCGAGGCAGAGACGGAGACCGTGGCCGTAGAGAATATTCCTCAGGACAGGATGATTGTGGACATCGGGGTCCTGGCCATCAGCAATTTCACTAAAGAACTGGAAAAGTGTCGCACGGTATTCTGGAATGGGCCTATGGGCATATACGAGATACCCCGCTTCGCCGAGGGCACCAGGGCTCTGGCTGAGGTCATAGCCGGCCTTCACGCCACCACCATCATCGGTGGCGGCTCCACCGCTGAGATAGTAACCGAGATGAAACTGCCAGAGAAGATGACCTTTGTCTCTACCGGCGGGGGTGCCTCGCTCAAGTTCTTGAGCGGTGAAAAATTACCCGGTGTTGAGGCGCTCCTTGACAAAAGACGCCATAAGCAGAATCACAAACTTAATTAAGGAGAACCACACTTTGGCCAACCTAGACATAATGAAGGAACTGTCCAAGACCACAGAAAGCAAAATCGTGTTGCTGGTCATTGACGGCTTGGGCGGACTACCCCACCCCAGGACGGGCAAGACCGAGCTGGAGACCGCCCGCACCCACAACCTTGATTTGTTAGCCTCAAAGAGCATCTGTGGCTTGAGTGAGCCGGTGAGCCCAGGCATAACCCCGGGCAGTGCTCCGGGGCACCTGGCCCTGTTCGGTTATGACCCGCTCACCTTTGACATCGGGCGGGGAGCCCTGGAAGCGCTGGGCATAGACTTTGACCTTGAGTCGGGGGATATCGCCGCCCGGGGCAACTTCTGCACCGTGGATGAAAAAGAGTTGATTACCGACCGCAGAGCGGGTCGTATTTCAACAGAACAAAGCTCCAGACTCTGCCAGTTGCTTGATGGGATGGAGATAGACGGGGTTAAGATTATCGTTCGCCCGGTTAAGGAATACCGCCTGGTGGTGGTGTTCCGCAACGGCGGGCTCAGTGCCGATGTGGACGATTCCGACCCGCAGCAAATCGGAGCAGCCGTTAAGGCTGTTATCGCCCTAAAACCAGAAGCGGGGCGAATGGCCGAGATTGCCAACAGGTTTATAGCCCGGGCAAAGGCAATCCTTGCCGGGCACCATCCGGCCAACATGATTCTCCTGCGCGGCTTCTCCGGGAAGCCTCGATTTCCTTCCATGGCCGAGATTTACAAATTAAAGCCGGCAGCCATCGCCAGCTACCCGATGTACCGGGGGCTGTCCAAGGCGGTGGGTATGGAGGTCTTAGACACCGGAACCACGATAGAAGACGAGTTCGAGACCCTGAAGCGAAATTTTAATGACCATGACTTCTTCTTTATTCACGTAAAACCAACAGACTCCGCCGGCGAGGACGGTGACTTCGCCCGGAAGGTGGCGATACTGGAACAAATTGACGGGGCTCTAAAGAGTCTTTTAGACCTCGGGCCTGATGTCATCGTTGCCACCGGCGACCACTCAACTCCGGCCATGCTCAAGGGGCACAGCTGGCACCCGCTGCCTGTCCTTTTGTATTCCCAATGGTGTCGCCCGGACAATGTAAACCGGTTTTCCGAATCGGCCTGTATCTCTGGCGGGCTGGGACACATCCCGGCAACTGAAATCATGCCCCTGGCGATGGCCAACGCCCTGAAATTAAACAAGTTTGGCGCCTGAGGTAGAGAAAGATTAAATGCGCATCCCTCTGATTACCGGCAACTGGAAGATGAACACCACTCTGGATGAGGCCATAGAGCTGGTTAACGCTATGCGAAGCGGACTCAACAGAATAGCTGGGGTGGAAAAGGTGCTCTGCCCACCGTTTGTTTCGCTGGCAACCGTGGCCGGAATGATTCTGGGGACTTCAATAAAGCTGGGCGCCCAGAACATGCACTTTGAGGAGAAGGGCGCTTTCACCGGAGAAATCTCCCCTATGATGCTTGTCGGTCTCTGTGAATATGTCATCCTGGGCCATTCTGAACGGAGACATCTCTTCAATGAGACCGGGGATATGATTAACAAAAAAGTGAGGGCAGCCCTTGAGGCGGGAATAGAGCCTATACTGTGCATCGGAGAGAAGCTTGAGGAAAGAGAGGCCGGAGAGACAGAAAAGGTGATAACCCAACAACTGGACTTGGCCCTGGCTGGCGTGGACAAAGTTAACGGGATGGTCATCGCCTACGAGCCGGTCTGGGCCATCGGCACCGGCAGGTCAGCTACTAGTAGGCAGGCCAATGAGACGATAGGACTTGTCCGCCGGAGGATTGCCAGTCTGTATGGCGATGACATTGCTCAAGGAGTGCGCCTCCTTTATGGCGGTAGTGTTACCGCTGACAACATCGTTGAATTTGTAGAACAACCGGAGATAGACGGCGCCTTAGTCGGCGGCGCCAGTTTAAAGGCAGAAGAGTTTTTGAGCATCGTCAAGCAGGCCGCCCAAATCAGGAGCGGCTAATCAGCTTTCCGGTTAACACCTCGGATGATAGATGAACCATCTAATCGTTATCGTTGGACCCACCGGCGCTGGCAAGAGCCGGCTGGCCCTAAAACTGGCACAGGCCTTTGACGGCGAGATAGTAAGCGCCGACAGCCGCCAGGTCTACCGTTATATGGACATCGGCACCGCCAAGCCCAGCCGTGCGGAGCTGTCCCTTGTCCGACACCATCTGGTTGACATAATAAAACCGGATGAGGACTTCAGTCTGGCGCGGTATCAGGAGCTGGCCAGGCGGGCAATTGGCGATATTGACCGACGCCACAAGCTGCCCCTGCTGGTCGGCGGCAGCGGGCTGTACGTCTGGTCGGTGCTGGAAAACTGGGAAATACCAAGAGTGCCACCTGACCCGGGTTTCCGGCAAAAACTGGAAGAAAGAGCAGCCGAAGGCAAAGAAGAGCTTTACCAGGAGCTTGTACAGGTCGCCCCGCAGGCCGCCAGCCGCATTGACCCTAGAAATGTGCGCCGGGTCATCCGGGCTCTGGAAGTATATACAAGAAGCGAAGCCCGGTCAGCCCGGTGTCAAGCCCAGAAAACACCAGCCTGTGATGCCCTGATAATAGGCTTGACCACCGCCAGAAAAGAGCTTTACCGGAGGGTTGATGCCAGGGTTGACGAAATGATGGAGCACGGGCTGGTTGAAGAGGTCAAGAGGCTGATTGGAATGGGTTACGGGCTTGACCTGCCGGCCATGTCCGGCATCGGCTACCGGCAGATTGGCGTGTTCCTTGATGGGAAGATAACCTTTGAGACAGCAGTCGAGCAGATAAAAACAGAAAGCCACCGCTTTGTCCGCCACCAGTATAACTGGTTTAAGCTCAAAGATGATAGAATAAGGTGGTTTGATATACAGGAAGAAGTGTATCCCAGGATTAAAGAACTGGTTGAAGAATTTGTCAGAGTAAGGATTAAGAATGAAGTTTACCAAACTCCAGAGTGTGGGCAATGACTTTGTCCTGATAGAGGCCGATAAATTAGAGAAAGACTGGGGACGGGTGTCCCAGACTGTCTGCCAGCGGCACTTTGGCGTCGGCGCTGATGGCCTACTATTGATGCTACCATCCGGGGTTGCTGATTTGGGTATGCGGATATTCAATGCCGACGGCTCCGAGGCAGAGGCCTGCGGCAACGGCATCAGATGTCTGGTCAAATATGCGGTAACTAAAGGCCTGGTGAACGCGGGGGTTAGGCAGATAAGGGTTGAGACCATAGCCGGCATAAGAAAAGCCAGGTTAGCCACTGAATCCGGCAGAGGAGTTAAGGTTCAGGTGGGTATGGGAGCACCCGAGTTTGACGTTGGCAGAATACCGGTAGCAGTTGAGCCAGGCCGCGGGAAGATAGTTGACCAAAGACTGATAGCCGACTACCCGCTCACAATAGAGGGCACGAAGCTGAGGTTGAGCTTTGTTTCCATGGGTAATCCCCACGCCGTACACTTTCAGAGTCAGCCGGTGGCCGATTTCCCGTTGTCCTGCCTGGGGCCAGCAGTGGAGAAGAACAAGCTCTTCCCCAAACGGGTGAACTTTGAGGCTGCCCGTGTCCTCAGCCGGAAGCAGATAGAAATCCGGGTATGGGAGAGAGGAGTCGGAGAAACGCTAGGCTGCGGCAGCGGTGCCTGCGCCGTGGCGGTGGCCGCCCAGCTCTTGGATTATGCCGACCAAAGAGTGGAGATAAAACTGCCGGGTGGTGTGCTGGAAGCGGGGTGGGACGGGGTAGGGGAGGTGCTGCTCAGTGGGCCGGCGGAAATAGTATTTTCCGGAGAATGGCCGGACTAAAGCAATCTTTCGGAGGTTATTAAATGAGAACGTCTAAAAGGATGGACAGTCTTCCTCCTTACCTGTTTGTTGAGATTAATAACAGGATTGCCGAGAGGAAAGCCAGAGGCGAGGAGATAATCAGCTTCGGCGCCGGCGACCCCGACATACCCACCCCGGCCAACGTCATTGACCGGCTGTGCCAGGCGGCTCAGGACCCGGCCAATCACCGCTACCCGGAGACAGCCGGCTTACCGGAACTGCGTCAGGCCATAGCCGGGTGGTACCAAAGGCGCTTTGGTGTCCCTCTCGACACCGCTACCGAGGTGCTGCCCCTTATCGGCTCCAAGGAGGGAATTGGCCACATCGCCCTGTGCCTTGTTGACCCCGGGGACATCGTTCTGGTGCCCGACCCGGCTTATCCCGTCTATGCCATGGGAACAATGCTGGCCGGCGGACAGTCCTACTACATGCCCCTGCTTCATAAGAACAAGTTCCTGCCTGACTTAGAGGCTATACCGGAGGACATATTAAAAAGGGCAAAGCTGCTGTGGCTGAACTACCCCAACAACCCCACCGGCGCCGTCGCCGACCTTGATTTCTTGAACCGGGCTGTTAAGTTCGCCCAGCAGCACGGCCTGGCTATTTGTCATGACGGGCCCTATTCAGAGGTCTACTTTGATGACTACCAGCCGGTCAGCTTTATGCAGGCGGACGGAGCCAAAGATGTCGGGATTGAGTTCCACTCATTCTCCAAGAGCTACAACATGACCGGCTGGCGCATAGGTATGGCCGTGGGCAACGCCGGGATGATAGATGCCCTGAAGAGGGTTAAATCAAACCTAGACTCCGGGATTCCCCAGGCAATACAGTATGCCGCCATTGAAGCCCTGAACGGCCCCCAGGATGCCATCCAGAAGCACAATGCCATCTACCAGAGACGCCGCGACCTGATTGTCGACCTGCTCAATGACATCGGGCTTGAGGCCAAGCCGCCCAAGGCAGGTCTTTATATCTGGGCTAAAGTACCCCCGGGGTACACTTCAGCGGAGTTTGCCAATGACCTGCTGGATAAAGTCGGGGTTGTGGTAATCCCGGGAACCGGCTACGGCAGCAGTGGCGAGGGCTATGTCCGGCTATCCCTGACTATCCCTGACGCCGCTCTGGTGAAAGGCTTGTCCAGACTGGCCGGCTGGCAGGATAGCAAGCACCGGTTTAAGACCAAGAAATAGCTTTACATAACAGGAGTAAGCAATACCCAAACAGACCGTTTCAACCCAAGCAGTGCCAGAAAGGGCTTTTCTGGTATCGGTAGCCTGTAACAACTCTGGCGAGCAGTGGTCAGCCTCCGAGTCCCTGGACGAGCTGGCCCAGTTAGCCAGCACCGCCGGTGCCGAGGTCATCGGCAGACTTATCCAGAGATTACATAAGTCATCAAAGCTGACTTATCTGGGAAAGGGCAAGCTGGAAGAGCTGCTGGCTTTAAAAGGAAGCAGCTGCTATAACCTGGTTATCTTTGACGACGAGCTATCCCCCATCCAGCAGCAAAATCTGGAAGAAACACTGAAAGTTAAGATTATTGACCGGGTGGCTCTTATTCTGGATATTTTCGCCAGACACGCCCACACCCGTGAGGGCAAGCTGCAGGTGGAGCTGGCACAGCACCAGTACCTTCTGCCCAGGCTCGCCGGGCAGTGGAGCCACCTGGAAAGACTGGGTGGCGGCATCGGCACCAGGGGCCCTGGTGAGTCACAGCTTGAGACCGACCGGCGGCTCATCCGACAGAAGATAGGTCGCCTCAAGGCGCAGCTTGCAGAGGTAAGGAAACACCGAATGCTCTACCGCCAGCAGCGAAGAAGGAGCGGCATTCCCGTAGTCGCCATTGTCGGCTATACCAATACCGGCAAGAGCACCCTGTTCAATAGTCTAAGCCAGGCCGGAGTAGTTGTTGAGGACAAACTCTTCGCCACCTTAGACCCGATCACCAGGCGCCTGACCCTGCCCGACAAAAGCACCTTCCTGTTAAGCGATACCGTTGGCTTTATCCGGAAGCTGCCGCCGACGGTGGTCTCTGCTTTCCGGGCAACTCTAGAGGAGCTAACCGAGGCCGATGTCCTTCTCCATGTGCTCGACTTCTCTTCACATAACGCCGCACAGCAGTGCCAGATAGTGGAGGACATCCTTGGCGACTTGAATCTTCAGGGAAAGCTCCGGGTTACGGCACTAAATAAGGTTGACCTGTTGCTGGGCAACAACAAAAAATGGAGTGAGGAGGAAGCCATGGATTTTCTTGCTCCAAAAACCGGTGGGGAGTGTGAAAATATGGTGTTAATTTCGGCGACCAAAGGGTGGGGCCTCAAAAATCTGCTGGAAATCTTAAACCGGGCCATCAACCAGACCAGAAGACCTGTTTTTCAAAAGACCTCCCAAAATGACGCACTGTAGTCAAAATCTAGGCCCCTGAAATTTTTTAGGAATAGTTAAATTACATTAAGAAACAGAAATTAGCTCTCATTTATGCTCAGGCGTGAGGAAACGCCAAAAACACGCCCAGAGACAAAATTGGGTATTTCGGCCCTAATTTTTGGCATTTTTCAGGTAACCCACCACTTTATCCCAGAACTTGTCGTTGCGGGCGGAGCGAAGCAATCTCTTTCTTATCATATTTCAACCGGCTGAAATGTTCGGTCAATAGGTTGACATAATAGCCAGAGGATTTGTGGTATAATGAGAGTTATGAGTAAGTCTCTCAGAAAATGCTTAGAAGCTCTAAGATACGCGGCCGCAATAGCAGTGGGCGGTCTCTACGTTTGGGCAATCGTGTTCTTAGTTAGAAATGATAACTGGGCAGGGATATCTGCTCTTACCACTATGTTGCTTGCCATAGCAGCCTTTTGGACTATCCGGCAAAACTATGGTTTCCGAAAAAGTGAGAAAAAAGAAAGATTATTAATTGAGATTATTTGTTGGGCAGTAGACGTAGCTCAAGTTGAATACTCAGTTTCCATAGAAGAGCCTCCTTTAATATTTACTAAATTGTTTGATGAGAATATACGAGAGTATGATACTAAAGACAAAGAGAAACTTGCGTGGGGAATTATGCAAGACCATAAGCGTATTTGGCAAAGCCGATATATGAATTTGCATCGTAATTACCAAACACTCGATGCTAAAGGTGAGTACATCCTTAGTCTAAGTGTTAATAAAGATTTCGAGAATATTCAGAGTACTATTAAGAGTTTGAAGCAACAGATCTTAGATTATGAAAACATATTATGGGAATACATGAAGAACATGGACGACGAAACAAAAAGGGGAGAATTGGAAGATAAAGCGAAAGAGCTTAACACAAACGCATTGAAATTAATAAGAGAAGCCACCGAAATCAAGACCAGGGACATAGGTTAAACCAATTTTTGGTCTATTTTTTATGTCAACCCTCTCTATATGCCCATAATCTTAGTTCGCACTATATATGTTATGTCAGCGAAATAGGCTTTAACCTTAGTTCCACCACATCACTCTCCTGCTTCTTCCCTAAAAAACTAAAGAGCTAAAAGATTGGTGGGCTCGGTAGGATTCGAACCTACGACCAAGCGGTTATGAGCCGCCCGCTCTAACCCCTGAGCTACGAGCCCTGGATTCTGGAGCGGGAGACGGGACTCGAACCCGCGACAACCTGCTTGGAAGGCAGGGACTCTACCAACTGAGTTACTCCCGCAAAATCGTATCTATTTTAGCCCTAAATCCCATGCCTGTCAAAGAGGGGTGCCTGCTTCGTCAAAAACCGAACTCTCCAGTCTTATTGGTGGCTACTGTCTCTGCGCCCAGTCAGAGGCCAAGAGCTCTAAAACAATAGCGATGGTAAGGAGTTCGGTAAAATACCTGGAGGAATTCCTGTGTAGCCAGGGACTGTCTACAGATGCCAATGATATAGGCGTCAGCGAAATCAGGATGTTCATTGTGCATCTGCAACAAAAAAACCGGTTCAGTCGTCACCCCTATGCCAAACCCCAGCCAGGTAGGCTCAGCGGACACACCGTAAATTGCTACCTCCGCTCGATAAGGGCATTCTGGTCATGGCTCCTCTCCGAGGAGATAGTTGACAGTAATCCTTTCACCAAAATAAGAATCCCTAAGCCGCCAAGAAAAATTATACCTACCTTCTCCAAGCCCCAGTTTCAGACATTACTCAGTGTCATCAATACCTCAACCCCTGAGGGCTACCGTGACATGTCAATAATCCTGGTCTTGCTTGATACCGGACTCAGGATCTCGGAACTGACAGGCCTGACGCTACCGGATGTTAGATTAGCCGAGGGTGTTCTGAAAGTCTTCGGGAAGGGCAGGAAAGAGCGCCTGATTCCGATTGGCAAAGCCAGTCAGCGTGTTTTGTGGAATTATGTCAATCGATACCGCCCTCAGCCGGCTAACCCCAGGTGCGACCTTGTCTTTCTCACCAAGGATGGCTGGCCGCTGACTAGGAACCGAATCCAAAAGCTGATGATGAAATATGGTAAAAGGGCCGGTATCGAAGGTGTCAGGTGCTCCCCTCATACATTAAGACATACGGGAGCCGTTATGTTCCTAAGAAACGGCGGAGACGTGTTCAACCTGCAAAGACTGCTGGGGCACTCGAGCCTTGAGATGACCCGTCACTACTGTGAGTTAGCCGACGTTGATGTGAAGAGAGCGCACTCAATTGCCAGCCCGGTCGATAACTTGAACCTGGGGAAGCAACAACTTAGGTGACAGGTTAATAGGATGTGTAACTCAATATATGAGGGGGAACCTCAGCAAGCTATGATTTGGCTATTTCGGCACACTGCTGGGCAAACAAGCCTACCATGGCCAGGAACATTAGCTGGTGCATAACTCCAAAAGACTGCTCAATGGGGTTATTGTTGAAGACAGCAGGTTGCACTTGCGGAAAATAGATGGGTGCAGCGGTTCTTCTCGGTTGGCCAGGATACTCCTGTGGCCTGAATCCCCCGGACTGGGACTCCGTGCTCGTTTTCAGCAAAGCGAGCGCCCTGAAATCTTTGGCCTCCCGTGGATGAGAAGCACACCATTCCTGGAAATATTCAACCGGCCGGGGAGAACCCACTGTATGTAGCTTCTCCGGATAATCAGGATTGTCTCTATACCACCCTACTATGGTAGCCTCATCGGGCTGATTCTCTTCAGGGAAGACAGCCGTCAGAATAGAAAGGGCATGTTTCCAGCCCAAAATATGCTGGCTTACAAAATCACGGTAGAGCCAGACACAGAAACACCTGTAGAACGGCGAATACCGTGACCAGGCTCCTCCTCTTGGCTCGCAAGGATAGAATATCACCGCGTTTTCCCCTCAATTCGGTTTATAGCCGGCCTGTCCTCGGTAAATAGCATCTGTCCAGTCACGCTTCAATCTTATATCATCATCCTTGAAAAGTAAAGTGTTCTGGATAATGCCAGTGTTTAAAATCAAGGCAGGCAACGGCGATGAGCAAGATTGACGATTTCCTTGAAGAGGCACTACGAAAGAGGTCACCTACCGGGATTGAGGACCTGCTAGAGTTCTACGTGCTATGCGCTCGGTCCCGAGGAGACAGTGAAAAGACCATAAGTCAGACGAGGACGGTGGTTAATTTGCTGAAAGGGTACCTGGAAGAGCATGGATTACCAACAAATGCCTTACAGATTGGGGCACTGGAGCTCCTTGGATTCATCCGCGACCTCCAGCAGCGACCCAGGTTTGCCTCACACCCTTACGCCAAGCCCCAAACCGAGACGCTAAGCCCACACACGATTAATTCTTACCTGCGAGCACTACGTGCAGCCTGGAACGGCTGGGTCGCTGAAGGGCTGCTAGAGACCTCACCATTCTCTAAGGTCAAGGTACCGAAGGTGCCGAAGAAGGCTATTCCCACTTTCTCTGAGGACCAGCTTGCTGATTTCTTCGACGCCATTAATATTTCCACGGCAGAGGGCTTTCGCGACTACACTTTGTTTCTGGCATATCTGGATACATTAGCCAGACTTTCTGAGATAACAGGTCTGGAAATGGATAACCTTAATCTCAAAGAACGCATTGCTAAGGTCAGAGGCAAGGGTGGAAAAGAAAGATTCATAGTATTTGGTGTGAGGGTTCAAAAATGCCTTTGGAAGTATATCAAACAGTGCCGTCCGGAACCAGCCCTGCCGAAATATAACCTTGTTTTCCTTACCAGGGATGGCTATCCCCTCACCAAGAATCGTGTAGAGCACCTGATGAAGCGCTATGGACGTAAAGCCGGTATAGTTGGCGTGCGCTGCTCCCCACACACATTACGCCATACCGGTTGCCTGCTATGGTTACGGCGCGGGGGAGACATCTTTACCCTGCAGCGACTAACCGGACACAGCAGTCTTGAAGTGCTGAAAGGCTACTTGAATCTGACAAAGTCAGATATAGTTGCGGGACACGAGAAATACTCCCCCATAGATAATCTGGGGATAAAAATGCCGAGCACGCTACCTAAATTGACCGGTAAGTGACCGAAGGAGGAGTAAATGTTTAAGTGTAATTCATGCGGCAGAAGTTTTAAAACACGGCAGGCCCTGGGTGGGCATGTATCAAGAGCTCACCCTACTAGTAATGTGAGTACCGATAGCCCGCCTGAAGCGACTATCAAGGAGGAGGCCATCGTCACACAACCCGCCTCGACTCCTAAAGAGGAGGCGATTGTCAAACAACCCGCTATCACCGACACAGTTGTTCCTGCTCCCAGCAATGAGGAGACGACTGCTGCCCAACCTGTTGCAGCCGAGGCAGTTGCCCCTGCTATCATCCCGGCAGAAACAAATGAAGCAAACGCCGTTCCTGAGCAAGCGTCGGAGGCAGGAGAAATACCTGCAGCGAAGGTTGAAGAGGAAGAAGAAACCCAGAGCGAGCAGATACAGCGCTATCTCAAGCAGGGGTTTACCCTTCGCCAGCTTATCGGCAAGCTCGGCTTCAAGGAGTCAACAGTGCGCCAGGAAATGGTCAAGCTGATAGCCCCCGAGGGCGAGAAGATAGTCGAGGAAGCTTCCGGCGATGGCATACCGATGACACGCAAGGCCGGCAGCGGCATGGAGGTGCTCAATCCCGAGGCGGTGCTCAGGAGATATACCGACGGCAGCATCGAAGACGAGATTGAACTTCGGGGGATGATGAAGCTCAGGGCAGCCATGCTCATGGTCATGGACATGGTAAACGTCCAGAAGGAATCAGCTGAGGCTGACGCCAGGAGAATCAGGCCGGTACTCGACCTGATGAAAGAAGCTAGAGAGGAGCAGGATGCCGCCGCCCAGAGGGCCAGGTCTTCCAACATCGAGATTGCCGATAAGGCCGCATATGAAACGGCAGGACAGCTGTCCCAGGTGATTTCACAGAATAATACCAGGATAACCGACTCGATAAACCAGTTGCGTCAGGCGATGGGTGGTAAGGAAGAAAACCCGCTCGCCCAGTTCATGAACATGATGCAGTCCATGCAGCAGTTTATGGGAATGTTCGGCATAGCCATGCCGGGTATGCCGGGACAGATACTGGGCGGTGGGCCGCAGGGGGAACAATGGCAGCCGCCGCCGATTACGCGGCACAAACGAAATGAATCACAGGGAGGAGAAAATGTTTGACCAGATACAACAGATGATGGCAAACCCGCAAGCGCTTGATATGGTGTTCAAGATGATGGCTCAGCAGGTAGCTCAGGCACCTTCTGAGAGGAGGGAAGCGCTATCCCGGGTCACAGTCACACTTGAGAGAATGGGAAGAGGCATGCGCCTGGAAGTCGGACATTCCGACGACGAGCAAATCGAAGCGGTAATCAGGAACACCCTTGAATACTGGACTGAATTCCTCTCCCGCGGCTTTCAGGCGATGGGATTTAGAGTGGAGATAGTGGAGTGATTAATCAGACAGCCGGGCCGGGAAGCGCAAGCGATTTCCTGTATTTCATGCGTGTGTTGTTCTTCATCGCATTCCTGTCGATGGGATATACGTTAGGCCAACCGAAACCTGCCGGCAATAAAAACCCGGCCCTCCTGTTACCTGATAACGCTAATCCAGATTCACCAGAACAGGAATGGACAGGCCTTCCACCGTGGCAGAAGAAGGCTTCCGAGCAAGCGGTAAGGAGGTATGCCGCTGCACAGGAGAAGAAGTGGCGGCGCTGGAACGAGGCCATGTTTGAAAGGTCATAGTTTAGAGGTCATGACATGGTAATGGCACTTCGACCAAATAGAGGTGGTTTTTCAAGGCCGTTTGGCGCCGGCTGGTTTATCCGAGAGTATCTCCTGGGCAACGGACCTGAAGGTTCTACGCCTATAGACCCGGAGCGAGGCGCTCCCCAAGCGGATATCAACTATGAATATAAGGAAGCCCTCGCCCGGGCTACGGCGAGAGAACGGGCCGAAAGAATCATCAGCCGCATGGTGGTAAGTGGCGCCGATGTCACCGAAGAGCAGGCGGAAAAGATACACGAGCGCGAGCTCAAAAAGGTGTCGCGCAAGTTTACCCGCATGAGGTATCATTCCTTCCTTGTCTATTTCGGTATGTTACGAAGACTCCGGTGGGTCGAACTTACATCTGAACCAGAGAGGTCTTCTATTCAGGACAATTATCCAGAAGCCCCTGGCCGGGCTTATTATCGCCTGACACAGGCCGGTAGAGAGGCCGGTGACGAGCTCTGGTCGAATCCCCAGTATGCCCTTTACCCTGAAAACGGCCGCAGTCACCAATCGAAACAGACCGGCTGGCCGCATCGGAAAATGCAGAGGGATAGTATGAGATAAGCAGGTCGCCGCCCAGAGAGACGTACGAAATTTTCTGGCTGCTTATGGCTGAAGTAGTTGGCCGGAGGGTGCTTCATGGTATAATTAGCCATGCAAAAGGTATGCGTGATTCTCGGAGCTGGCGCTTCACACGATGTTGCCGATGAAAACTCTCCCATCAAAAACGGCGGGAAATTTAAACCCCCGCTGGTTAGAGACCTTTTTGATATAAAGACCCACCATGAATACTCAGATATCCTGAAGAAGTACCGAGGTGCTCAATTATTAGCTCCACAACTAGCTTCGCGTGTCAAATCAGGGGAAATCAGCATTGAACAAGAGTTAAGAAGATATGCAGAACATACTTCTCCTAATCTCACTCAAGCTTTTAAGCACATACCGCCTTATTTACGTGACCTATTGATAAAAGCGAGCTACAGCTATACCGATTATCCAAGCAATTATAATAAGCTTGTTATTGAGTTGTTAGAAGAACATTCTCACGAAGTGCTATTCATAACATTAAACTATGATACTTTGTTGGAACAAGCCCTTGGTCTCCTGAATTCCAATTCCTACAACTTCAACGACGTTTATTCGTATTGTACTCAAGGCCGGAGTGGAAATATCGTTAAATTACACGGGTCTATTGACTGGCTCAGGCTTATCCCTGATAGCGCTGGCAAAACTTGGGACCAAGCGATATCAATGTTTAATGTCCTGGATAAATATGATGGTAGTAATATTATTGTAGACCTCCCTTCAGACCTGCCCAGCTTTACTAGAGATAAACATCGAGTTTACCCTCTTTTGAGTGCTCCTATGGCAGGAAAAGACTCATCTAATATGGTATGTCCGGAAAGTCATCTCGAATTCGCTAAGGACTTTTTGCAAGACTGCGGAAAGTTTTTAATAATCGGCTCTAGTGGTCTAGACGATGACCTTTTATCGTTTCTTAATGAGAATGTTCAACATCACTCCAAACAGATGCTTCACATTGTGGATAGCGGAAATAAAGTAGAAGACGTCCGACAGATGTATTGCAGTAAAGTTAAGGTATTTCAGAGTATATACTTGGAATTGTTTAAGGGAGGTTTTAGCAACTATATATCCCAAGGCAATTTGAGAAGCTTCGCTGAAACCGAGATTAACCCCTAAAAAGGGGCCTTCATTATCTTACCGTGCCAGGCATGAGCTTCTTGCTTAAATCCGACCGCGGCTTTTGTGGTAAACATCGTGGTCAACCTCGGTGCAAGAGAATCCTCCATGCTCGTCTGTTGCTTCCCCCTGCCAGCTTTGGTTCTTTTTGCCGGCGGAATCTGGTGAACTTATGTGTGGTTATTTGACTCTGGCACGTTTATTTATCAATGCCCTGGTAAGCTGGTAGTCGGTTTCCAGGTTCAGCCAGAACCGTGCCGGGATTTCCAGCATGACTTCCTCGAGCTGAAGTGCCGTATCAGCGGTAATCGACTTCTTCCCCTTAATTATCTCATTAATCGCATTCAGCGACCGTCCCATGCGCCTGGCCAACTCTGTCTGGGATATACCTCGTGCCTCAATCTCCTCGGCGAGATACTCGCTAGGAGGGATAGCAACATCGGGATAAGTATCCGTCTTAGTCACGATGGTAATCCTCTACCGCGTTCTGCATCTTGCCGCCTTGATTTTACCAGCTCTTTGACCAGGGACGCCCTCCCTTTCAGCATACCCTGCGAGTCTTTAATCGGAGTCTCAATAGCTGGCATGATAGAAATAACTCCACCATAGTCAATGACATGTACTCTATCGCCTTTCTTCAGACCATAGCGCCTCCGCAAGTCCTGCGGTATCACGACCCATCCCTTTGCTGAAAGCGTTGGTTTATTCATCGAGTTCTCCTGTATACCCTTTCTAGCTCATAGTATATACCATGTCGGCAGAAATATCTTCCAGTACTGGGAAAGCCTGCCATGCGTTTTTCGTCTTTTAATCGCCGCCGGAGGGAGAGGGGGTGAGAATTTAGCTAATGCTTGAAATATCTCAAAATGACTAAATGTTAAATAATGAAGCTGAAAGCATATTTTTCAGCACCTTAAAAATTGAATAACGAAGCTCTGACCTGAACGCTTGCCCTCTTGGGAAAGGGGGTAAGTATGAGTTCAAGCGTAATAGCACCGCCAGCACCAGACGGCGGTAATGGCAAATATCAAGGTCATTGTAGCCGATGTCATCGGGTCTGGACACTAAAAACAGGGCAGGGCGTTTGTCAGTGGTGTGGAAAGCCCGCAAGCTGTCAAACCACAATGGCAAAGCCCCGCAGTATCAAGTCTAGACCAAAGCCAGAGCGAAAGCAACCGACTAGTAACGGCTATGACCAGCTAGAGGGTCAATGGCTTACCTATTATAAGGTAGCTTCCCGATTTAGTCACAAGGCAAAGGCAGAGGACACCGAGGACTTGCTCCACGATATAATCTTGACCCTAGTCGTAGCCGAGCGGAATAACGGACACAAGCCCTTCACCGAAGCCACGATGTATCGGATAGCCAGCCGAGCCGTAGCCGACTACTGGTTTGACCACTACCGCATAAACAACGGACTGGACTGCCGACATTGTAGCAAGGCACAACGGCACAAGTGTAAAGAGGGCGACCTCTACTCCCAGTGTGCTAAAGCTATCAAGCTAGAATACCTGTCAAAGCCCATACTGGATGGTCAAGGCAACATAACCGAGCTTGGAGAGCTGATTGCCGACCCTGAAAGCCTAGACCTTGACGCTTGGTCAAGCGACACCAGCCTATGGGAGATAGGTTACAAGCCTAGATTGGTGGAGATAGCCTACAAGCTCAAAGCGGGGGAAGCCCTTACTAAATACGAACATACCTACCTAGTCCGATATAGGAAGCGAGAGCAAAAAAGGCTAATTGAGTGATAGCATTTCGGGGTGATTTCGGAGACTAATATAGTGGGAGCACCGATAATGCCAGCGAGTTGCGGGTTATCGGTAGCTTACTACTAGGTGAAGCTGGCAGATTTGCCCACTAGCCAGATAGCCAATAGGGGGTGTTCAAAATAGAACAATTGAATATCGTGGGCAAGCGTTCAGGTTC
>DAOUMC010000003.1:0-1576 GCA_034413595.1 Dehalococcoidales bacterium
CCCACCAGTATCGATGATAGTAAAGCTGCTGTGTCGGTTCAGGACGTAGAGGCACTGATTCCAAGCGGTCACGTAGCTTCGGGATGGCGCTGCTATTCGCTTCAGGACCTTGCCGTGCTTATCCCGAACCACGACCTCGTATGATAGCCCTTCTTTCAGTTTCATTCTCTCTATCATTCCGTCACCTGCAGCGTATAATTCACTGTAATCGAGCCGCCGTCAGGCACGTCCTGGGGAGTTATAAAGACATCCCGTACCCCGCACGAGGAATAGAAGTAGAATTGATATGCAACTGGACCGTACCGATAGCTGTGCTGATGGTAAATTCCCGACTCTCTCACCGTAATTAGCCCTCCGCTGTTATTCACGATTATGCGAGAGATAGAGTAACCGCAGCTCGGAGGAGAGACGACAGGTGTCCCGAAGGTATTAGCCAGGTGGTGCATCTGCCCGGCGCCGTATCCCTCGGCAATCTGAGCTCCCATTGCGTAATCGTCAACAGCAACCGGCGTGTCGTCAGTCCCTATCACGATGCCGAGCGACGCATCTCCTTCCCCGCCGGTCATCAGGAAGTTGTTGTCATGCGAGTCCAACTTTGTCGATGAGCCATTCGTAATTTTCGGGTAGATATTCCCTCCAAAGTGGAAAAACCAGATAAACTCGTTCCACTGCTTGAGAAAGCTGTGTGCTCTCCTCCGCTCCCGAGAGATAATCTTCCCATCCCGGTCTCTGACAACCACCGAATACCAAAGCTCTGGTCTTTCCATCAGGCTACCTCTTCGCATCGAAAAACTCGCATAGAATATATTTCAGTGTCCCTGCCGTTTGTCTCATAGAGACTTCAAGCCCATAGTTATCGGGCATGGCACTCAGCTTTATCACCTTTCTATCATCCGGCTGAACGCCGCTGTAGGATTTCTCCCACATCGTTTTATAATCACCGCCGCCCTCCAGCTTCGTCCTGACTCTCACGTCTACAACATCGCCAGCCTCCATAGGAGACAGGTCAACCTTGCCCCCGGCAAAGATGTAGGCGACACTATTTGATTCCTCGTAGACAGGCGCATAAGAGGCTGTCATCAATTTCCACCCCGACTGAGGCGACCGCTCCAGCTTGAGGAGCAAATCGAGCAGCGCCTGCACGTTGAGCTTTTCCAACTTGCCTTCTACGTAGAACTCGCCGGGCATTATTCTTCCCTCCCGGGCGGTAGTAGTTTCCTTTGTTCTCTAACCGCAGGTATCACCTCTTCTTTTTCCTTGGCGGGCTTCACGGTTGAAGCCACGATACCGAGCATCATAATTGGGAGCATCATCGCCATCAGCGAACTCCAGTCGAAGCCTGTCGTCCCGGTCGTCGTCCCCGGCCAGGTCGGCGGCAACGTTGAAACAGCCGGTGCTACCAGGCTCGTTGATACCGAGTCCGCTATCTCCTGCGTCTCCCGCTCAACCAGGAGGACAGAGAGGACAACGTCGCTCTCATCAGAGCGCAGTGCCCCGCGCAGCCTGATAAAGTCCTTCGGGTCAACCTTGAACCAGGCATAGCCGAAGACCTTGACCGCTTCCTCGCTTATCACCG
>DAOUMC010000004.1:0-1650 GCA_034413595.1 Dehalococcoidales bacterium
ATACCATAGCCAACCTCTCCAGCGCCGGCGTTGGCTCTCAACACGCTGCTGCTGTACGAGATAGAGCGGCCAGTCCCACCAGTATCGATGATAGTAAAGCTGCTGTGTCGATTCAGAACGTAGAGGCACTGATTCCAAGCGCTCACGTAGCTTCGGGATGGCACTGCTATTCGCTTCAGGACCTTGCCGTGCTTATCCCGAACCATGACTTCGTAGGACAGCCCTTCTGTTAGTTTCATTCTCTCTATCATTCCGCCACCTGGAGTGTATAATTCACCGTAATTGAGCCGCCGTCGGGCACATCCTGGGGAGCTGCAAAGACATCCCGTACCCCGCACGAAGAATAGAAGTAGAATTGATATGCAACTGGACCGTACCGGTAGCTGTGTTGATGGTAAATTCCCGACTCCCTCACCGTAATCAGCCCGCCGCTGTTGTTCACGATTATGCGAGAGATAGAGTAACCGCAGAGCGAAGGAGAGACGACAGGTGCCCCGAAGGTATTAGCCAGGTGGTGCATCTGCCCGGCGCCGTATCCCTCGGCAATCTGGGCGCCCATCGCGTAATCGTCAACAGCAACCGGCGTGTCGTCAGTCCCTATCACGATGCCGAGCGACGCATCTCCTTCCCCGCCGGTCATCAGGAAGTTGTTGTCATGCGAGTCCAACTTTGTCGGTGAGCCATTCGTAATTTTCGGGTAGATATTCCCTCCAAAGTGGAAAAACCAGATAAACTCGTTCCACTGCTTGAGAAAGCTGTGTGCTCTCCTCCGCTCCTGAGAAATAACCTTCCCGTCCTGGTCTCTGACAACCACCGAATACCAAAGCTCTGGCCTTTTCATCAGGCTACCTCTTCGCATCGAAAAACTCGCATAGAATATATTTCATTGTTCCTGCCGTCTGTCTCATCGAGACTTCCAGTCCGTAGTTATCGGGCATGGCACTCAGCTTTATCACCTTTCTATCTTCCGGCTGAACACCGCTGTAGGATTTCTCCCACATCGTTTTATAATCACCACCGCCCTCCAGCTTTGTCCTGACCCTGACGTCTACGACATCGCCGGCCTCCATAGGAGACAGGTCAACCTTGCCCCCGGCAAAGATGTAGGCGACACTGTTTGATTCCTCGTAGACAGGCGCATAAGAGGCTGTCATCAATTTCCACCCCGACTGAGGCGACCGCTCCAGCTTGAGGAGCAGGTCGAGCAGCGCCTGCACGTTGAGCTTTTCCAGCTTGCCTTCTACGTAGAACTCGCCGGGCATTATTCTTCTCTCCCGGGTGGCAGTAGCTTCCTTTCCTCTCTGGTTGGAGGCAGGACTTCCTCCTTTTCTTTAGTGGGTTTCATGGCTGAAGCGACAACACCGAGCATCATAATCGGAACCATCATTGTCAGCATGGAGCTCCAGTCGAAGCCTGTCGTCCCAGTCGTCGTCCCCGGCCAGGTCGGCGGCAACGTTGAAACAGCCGGTGCTACCAGGCTCGTTGATACCGAGTCTGCTATCTCCTGCGTCTCCCGCTCAATTAGGAGGACAGAGAGGACAACGTCGCTCTCATCAGAGCGCAGTGCCCCGCGCAGCCTGATAAAGTCCTTCGGGTCAACCTTGAACCAGGCATAGCCGAAGACCTTGACCGCTTCCTCGCTTATCACCG
>DAOUMC010000005.1:0-22125 GCA_034413595.1 Dehalococcoidales bacterium
AGCACGTAATACTTGCCGCGCTCGAAGCCAAGGTTAAGGTATTTGACGAACTGAGACTCCTTATCGCCGGAAGTATCAGCTTCGTCCATGATTAAGGTGCCCCGCCAGTGGTTGTTCAACCTTGCTATGCCGCTGAAGGTGCTGGCCCCGCTGGCGAAGACCGGGTAGAAGCAGAGGTCGGCCACTACTTTCTGGATCCTGCTCTTACCCTTGCCGGTATCGGCCAGGAAGCGCAAGTAGCCGACGTTCTTGACCTTGGTGTAGAACCAGGTGAAAAGGATGTAGTAGACGGAAGTCTCCAATTGCAGGTCCGGAAGGTCGATGTAAGTCGACAGGTGGTCTTTTATCCTGGAGTACAATTCATCCGGGCTAAGAAGTCTGACTGTGGTGATATTCTCGTCCGGCATGCCGACGATGCCGACCTCGCTGCCTTCCATGGTGGGCAAGGGTCGTGGTTTGATGGTCTTCCCGGCTATCGGGAGTTCTGAAGTCATCTTCACCTGGTTCTGGTCATCCAGGTAAGCGAAGCCATAACCGCCATCGTATTGCCGGATGGTTAAATATAACCGTTTGTTAGCGAATATGAAGGTCCTCTCCAGGTCTTCTGGCTCCTGTTCGACCACGGCTTCTTCCATTGGAAGAGACAGGGCCTTCAGCTCAGCCAAAGAATGGCCGCCGGCGAGGAAATCGTCAACGCCGGTCTTGGAGCCATCATTTCCTGTCGGTAGTAATACAATGGAGACGTTGGCCTTCTTTCCCTTGAGGAATGTCGCTAATCGTTTAACCGCCTGGGCTACGCTCGGGTTGGTGGCATAATCCGAATCGAAGGCAAGGAATACCTTCCGGTCGTTCAGCGCGATGCTATCGAAGTCAGGGGATGCCGTGATACCACCAAGATTATTCTTTGCCCGCCAGTTCCAGACACCGGTCAGGTCGATGACACATTCCCCCTGGGAAGCCAACGCGTCAGCTTTCTTCACGCCTTCGGTTATCCAGAGAGGCACATTGGGATCAGCGAGGTGCTTCTGACAGGAAGGCGGGCAATCAATATGGTTGGTAGTGCCCCTGGGAGTCTCGTACTTAACCGGTCTGCCTTTGGCGTTAATTCGAGGATTATCCGGGCGAAACTGGTAACCGACAATACCAGTGCCATCTACTCCCCAAAGGGGAATAAGCAGGCCGGGCGTACGACACTGCTGGCTGCCGAAACCCAGGTCTTTCAGCCGTTTGTGTCCTAATACGGACTCGTAGCCGCGTTGTCTTATAGCCTCAGGGAAGATTCCCGATGCCTGGAGATGGTCTAGGTGAGACTGCAAAAGGCAGGGAATCTCATCGCTGAACGGGGCATTTGAGACGGCAGTTTTAATGCTACTAACCAAGAGAGTCTAACCAACCTTTCCGGCTTCTTCGAGCTTGCGCATCAGGGCGACTCTGGGTATAAGGATCCTTTTCCCCATCCTGATACTCGGAATAGAACCCTGCCGGATCTGGTCATAAACGGTGGTTTTGCTGAGACGTAGTATTTTTGCCGTCTCTCCTGCCGTCAGCACCAGGGAATCGTTACTGTCCTTCTCCACTGTTTGGGGGCTCTGGCTCATTGTCTTTCTCCTCTCCTGCTGGTTTTACCATAAGCGAATCAAGCGTTAGACTTATTTCAACCTTTTCCGGGTTGGCATTAAGTTTCAGCCACCATGCTGGCAGAATGATGGCCTTGGTATAGGGTCCAAGATGAACCGGCTTAACTAGTAACTTCCGTATAGGAACTATTGACATACCTGTTACCTCGTATTATACTTAGTTCGAGTGGTCTCTAAATGAAACTTTACAGCACAATATATGGGTCGTCAAGTTATTACGTGCGTATATACGCCAGTATATAAGCCAGTATATAAATAGGAATATAAGGTAATATTATTGCCCGATTTTTGTGATACTTTTGTTGAACAGAAGCTAGCAGGAGGAAAGTCGTTGAAACGTAAAAGTCGCTATGGCGATAAGGTAATCGCCTTCGCTGTCGCGGAACGCCGACGGGGCGTGAAGTGGAAGGAGATCGTCGACGCTATCGCGAGCCATTTCGCGATTAAACCCCCCACGGAGAGGCAGATGCGCAAGTGGTACCAGGAATTCGGTGTTGACGCGGTCGACCCGGAGAAACTGCTTAGAGAGAACCTAGTTAAGGTCGCTCGGGCGACGACTCCGATTGCGGCCTTTGCTACCCAGAAGTATGCCATCGAGCAGGTGCCGAATTTGGTAGAGGCCTATAAACAGGGGAAAGATCCGTGGATAGCAGGTGGTATCATGGTGCTCTCTATGTTGGAGCAGACCGTTGGCACTGAGAAATTTAATAAGTTACTAGACGAATATCAGAAAACCAGAGAGCGTAATATCATTCCAGGTATGGCAGATGGAGAACGCCAAACAGAACTGGGAAAAGACTTTCAGGACAGGAGGATAGAAAAATGAGAGGTCATATAATCAAACGGTACAAGGACAGCTATACGATCGTCTTGAACCTTGGTGTCGATCCGGCCACTGGTAAACGTAAACAGCAATGGATTAGTGTTAAGTGCAACAAGAAAGAAGCTGAAAACCGACTTGCGGAGCTTATTCACCAGATCGATACTGGGACCTTTATGAAGCCTGGTAAAACAAACCTGGCGGATTATCTGGAAAGATGGCTGAAGGATTATGTCTGGCCTAATTTAGCTCCAAGGACGGCAGAGGGATATCAGTACATTGCCCGGATTCATCTTATCCCTTGTCTCGGTAACATACTTCTCACCCAGTTAAAGCCCGAACATTTACAGAGATACTATTCAGACAGACTTTCGCGTGGACGTTGGGATGGCAAAGGAGGATTGAGTCCGAGATCTGTAAGACATCACCACATGGCCTTGCATTCTGCCCTTCAGAATGCCGTCAGGTGGGGATTAATCAAACGCAATCCCGCGGATGCCGTCAGTCCACCAAAGGCTCAGAAACCAGAAATACAAACCTGGGACGAATATGAAATTCGCCGTTTTCTCGATGCCACGAAAGACTCAGCCTATTACCCAATATTCTATCTTGCCTTATTCACTGGTTTAAGAAGGTCCGAGCTATTAGCCTTGCGCTGGCAGGATGTGGACCACCTATATTGCCAGCTCTATGTTAGCCGGAGTGTGCATCATCTCAAGACTGGTGAGATTGTTTTCAGGCAGCCGAAATCAGCTAAAGGAAACCGGACGGTAGCCCTTTCTCCATCGACTATTGAGATGCTCCGAGAATACCATGAAAGACAGGAAGCCGAAGCCGTTATGCTAGGGAAGTCAGTGACGGATAACGACTTGGTATTTTGCCACCCGGACGGTAGTCCTTTACTACCCGGGACTATATCTCATGCCTGGGACAAGGCGATTCGACGTGCTGGATTAAGGGTCATCCGTTTACATGACGCTCGTCATACCCACGCTTCATATATGCTCAAGCAAGGTATCCACCCAAAGGTAGTCCAGGAGAGGCTGGGGCATTCTAGCATTCAGGTAACGCTTGATACTTATAGCCATGTTGCTCCTGGTATTCAAGCAAAAGCGGCAGCACGCCTTGACGATATCTTTAAAACCGAACGGAGAAATGAGCCTGTTGAAACTATCGGTTAGCTATCCGTTAGCTTTTTGGGGAAATGGCTCCCATCGAGCTATGCTATGGCGCTAATTTAGCTTCAAAAAGTGGTACCCCTGCCGGGACTCGAACCCGGGCACGCGGTTTAGGAAACCGCTGCTCTATCCTCTGAGCTACAGGGGCCTGCCCAAATTGTAACAACCGGCCACTTTGTTTGCAAGCTAAAGGACACATTTGTGCTGATATGGTATAATTAAAGATGACTCGTAAGATAGTAGCCACTAACCGCAAGGCTTACCACAACTATTTTATCCAGGATGCTGTTGAAGCCGGTATCGCCCTCACCGGTAGTGAGATAAAGTCTATCCGCTCCGGCAGGGTGAGTCTGGCCGAGGCTTATGTCCGCCCGGAGAATGGTGAGCTCTGGCTGCTGGGGGCCCACATCGCCCGTTACCAGGAAGCCAGCCTTTTGAGCCATGAGCCAACCCGGCGGCGGAAGCTGTTGCTCCATCGCAAGGAGATTGACACTTTAACGGCCAAAATGGCTGAAAAGGGCTTTACCCTGGTGCCTCTCAGGCTGTATATTAAAGACGGTCTGGCCAAGCTTGAGGTCGCCCTGGCCCGGGGCAAGAAGCTGTATGATAAGCGTGAGGCCATAATCCGCCGGGAGACGGAGCGAGAGCTGGGCCGAACTCTGAAAAAGAGGGCCCAGTAGCAAAATGATACGGGGACGCGTGGTTTCGACAGAGGAGGTAGGTTGCAGGATTGCAGGCTGAGGTGCCACTGCCCTCACTAAACAAGTGGCAAAAATAACTGGCGAACCTGAACTGGTTCTTGCTGGCTAAAAACAGCTAGCACATCCAACCTGACCTCCCCCCAACGGGTCGGGATTGGGTGCCGAAAAGTCGGGGTGCCGCCGTCTGGACGCCGATAAAGACGGTGAAAGAGAAATCGGCTGGTCTGGCCGAACTCGGTCAGTTGAGGTTGGCTGGGCAAGACTAAAGAGCTGACTAAGCCTGTAGCACATCCTGGGCAGCCTCTTCTGGACGGGGAGTTCAACTCTCCCCCGTCTCCACCAGATTATAAAGGCTCCACTAAAGGCGGAGCCTTTTTCTCTTGTTAATCTTCTTCAGGTTCTGCCTCCGGCAGATCTAGGCCGTGATTTTGCTTCCTGGAACCCGTACATCCCCCTCCCGTCGGGTAATCCCTTCCCTGTCCAATTGGTTCAGTAGAGGTATGGTGTATTTGCGGCTGAAGCCGAAGAGCGAGTGCACGTCCTGAATCGTGAGCTGGCCGTGTTCTTTCAGAAACCTGACTATCTCGCCCCTGACACTCCGGTAATGCCCGGCCTCAAACAAGATGCCGTCGGGCAGTTCAACCAGCGTGCTATTCCGGCACATGAATCGGATCAGACTCTCACTGCCCGGTATCTGGTTGGACAACTCCTTCATCGTCGGCGGCTGGTTCTTGTTTTGGTCAAAGAGCTTCATTATCTTTGCCGCCGTGGCCTCCTGGTCCGGAGATAGCCGGGGCTTGTGGGAAGGTAGAGCTACGGTGTCTTCCTGGCGTGTTATTTTCCCGGAGCCAGCCAGGGTGGCTGCCAGCTGGCCGAAGACCTCCTTGGGCAAGTTCAGGTAGCTCTGGAGCACCGCCTGAGACAGACCTTTCTTTAGCGGATTGGCCTGGTGCTCACGCTGTAGAATGTTCAGGAATTCCTCGGTGTGCCGCCGCCAGAAGTCCAGGTCAACGACGTAAGCCCCTGCGGCGACAAGCCTCTCCTGGCTCTTAAACCTGCTGACACCCTCGGCTATCTCCGCCTGGGAGAAGAGACTTTCCTCCAGGAGCTTTCTGGCTTCAACACAGCCATTTTTCTCCAGTTCGGACAGGATGAGTTCTTCCAGGTCAAGGCTTTTCCTTCTCTCCAGCAGGGCTTTTGCCCTGTCCCTGTCTCCTGGCCTGTGCCTTTTGGCGAAGGGGTCCAGTATGGTGCCGCCACCGATGGTAGCCGCCGGCGATTGCCTTCTCAGGATAAAGTGCTCCCCGATGTAAGTGGCTACGTCCTGGCTGAAGCGAATCTGGGCCAGCGCTGTCTCCGATGACTTGAGCACCCTTACTCCGAAAAGCACTATTCTGCCCAAGAGCTCTCTCGTTTCCAGAAAGGCCACCAGCTCGCTATCTGTTTTCAGGGGAGTTTCCAGCTTTGGCAGCAGTCTCAGGGCAACGTCTACCATCCGGCCGGTCTTCGTCTTGCTCCCCACCTTCAGGACGGTGTCACCCCTGTTTAAGTCGTCCTTCTTGATACCGGTCAGGTTGAGGGCTGCTCTGCTCCCCGGTTTTGCCCTGGTCACCGGCTGCTTGTAGCTCTCGATAGAGCGGATGTGGGCGCTCAGTCCGCCGGGGGCGATGACAACGTCTTCACCTGAGGAGAGGCAGCCGCCGGTCAGGGTGCCGGTGACCACCAGCCCGCTGCCTTTCATGACAAAGACACGGTCTATCGGCAAGCGTGGCTTGCCGATGTCCTGCCTGGGCGTCATTTTCGAGGCCAGCCGATTGATGGCTGCCTTCAGCTCCCCGATGCCGGTGCCGTCTACACTGCTGACTTTCACTATGGGGGCATTCCTCAGGCTGGTCTGGACCAGCCGGTTGCTGATGTCCTTCTCCACCAGCTCCAGCCACTCCGGGTCGTCTATCAGGTCAATCTTGGTCAGGGCCACGATGCCGTTCTCTATACCCAGGAGGTCCAGAATCTGGATGTGCTCCTCGGTTTGCGGCATCCAGCCGTCATCGGCGGCGATAACCAGCAGGGCGGCGTCAATGCCACCCAGGCCGGGGATTACGTTATGGACAAAGTGCTTGTGCCCGGGGACATCAACGATGCCTACTATCTCCCCGGAGGCCACCTGAAGCCAGGCGAAACCCAGGTCTATAGTCATGCCCCGCCTTTTCTCTTCAGGCAGTCTGTCCGGGTCTATGGAGGTCAGCGCCTTCACCAGGCTGGACTTGCCGTGGTCAATGTGACCGGCTGTTCCCAGGGTAAGCATGATTGTTACTCTAATCTGGCTGAGGCTTCCCGGACAACTTCTACCAGGGCGTCGTCCAGGGGTGGCAGTACTGTGCGCATGTCGATGAGAAAGTCTTCCTCCTCAACGCGGCCGAGGAGGGGTGGTGTCGCCAGGCGCAGCCTGAGGGCAAAGTCGGCCACCGGACAGGATGGGCTGATGGCTACCAGCTTGGTTGCCAGGGCCTGTTCCGGCAGTGAGCCGCCGCCCACCATGCTACTACCGTCCCGTACCTCAGCCTTAAGCCCGGTTTGGGCAAGCCGGCTAGCCACAGACTTGGCCCTCAGTTCCAGCTCGGTGACGCTGGCGGCTATCATCTGCCAGACCGGAATTCTGGCTACGGCTTCTTTTTCTAGGTAGTGCTTTACGGTGGCCTCAAGAGCGATGGCCGACATCTTGTCGATGCGGATGACCCTGAGCAGTGGATGACGGCGGAGCTTACCCAGGTAGAGCTTCTTGCCCAGTATGATGCCGGACTGAGGCCCACCCAGGAGTTTATCGCCGCTGAAACAGACCAGGTCGGCACCTTCGGCCAGTGACTCCTGGGCTGTGGGCTCGTGTTCCAGCCCGAAGTCTTCGGTAGCCAGCAGCGCCCCGCTGCCCAGGTCGTAGACCACGGGCAACCGGTATTTGGCCCCCAGAGTCCTTAGCTCCGGCAGGCCGACGGAATGGGTAAAGCCCTTCATGATAAAATTGCTCTGGTGCACTTTGAGCAGTAGGGCTGTTTTGTCATCTATCGCCTGCTCATAATCTTGGACAAAGGTCTGGTTGGTGGTACCCACCTCCCTGAGGCAGACGCCGCTCTGCTCCATAATCTCGGGCACACGGAAGCCACCGCCTATCTGCACTAGTTCCCCTCTGGAAACAACGGCCTGTTTGTTGTTGGCCAGCACCACCAGGATGAGAAGGACGGCGGCGGCATTGTTGTTGACCACCAAGGCGTCCTCGGCCCCGGTCAGTAGGCACAGCAGCCTCTCCACCTCGTGTGCCCGGCCCCCGCGCTTGCCGGTCAACAGGTCGAGCTCCAGGTTGCGGTAGTTGCCGCCGAGGCTGGTCACGGACTCCAGAGCCTGCCGTGATAGAGGCGCCCGGCCGAGGTTGGTGTGCAGGATTACCCCGGTGCCATTGATTATCGGGCTTAAGAAGCCGGGCCAGTTACGGGACAGGTGCTGCCTGACCCGGGTAAGAATCTCGGCTTCAGAAGGACAGTCAGCACCGCTTATTACCTGCTGGCGGGCCTGGGCTACCACCTCCTGCACCGCCTGGGTGACCAGTGACCGGGAATACCGCCCTATCCCGGAGCGAATCCCTTCGGCTTCTAAGAGCCTCTCTACGGATGGTAGCTTGCGCAGTTCCTCACCGGTGTGCTTTCCCCTGCCCTGATGGCTGCTAACGGTCGTCATAGTATTATTACTTTGCTCTTTTGTGCCTCGACCACCTGCCCCACTATCGCCGCCTGTTCATCGCCGGCTTTCTTAATCTGTGCCAGCATATCGTCCGCCTTCTCTGGTGAAACGGCGATGAGCAGTCCGCCTGAGGTCTGCGGGTCATAAAGTATATCTCTCAGCCAGTCATCCAGCTGTTCAACGCCCTGGGTTATGCCGGCATAGAATTCCCAGTTGGCATAACTGCCTTCCGGGACGAGACCCATCTGGTCATAACCAATCACTTCACTGATGAAAGGCACCCTATCAGGGTAGAGTTCAGCGGACACGCTGCTGTTCTGAGCCATCTCACAGGCGTGGCCTATCAGGCCGAAGCCGGTGATGTCGGTGCAGGCATGAGCCCCTATAGATACCATTACTTCAGCAGCCTTCATGTTCAACCTGGCCATCTGCTGGGTAAGCTTGGCCCGAGTTTTCTCATCAACCAGCCCGGCTTTTAAGGCCGTGGTCAGGATGCCGGTACCCAGCGGTTTGGTCAGTATCAGCTTATCTCCCACCCGGGCCTGGCTTCTGGTGATTACCTTCCGCGGATGGACTGTGCCGGTAACGCTCAGCCCGAACTTCAGCTCGCTGTTCTTCACACTGTGTCCGCCAACCAGGGCGACCCCGGCTTCATTCAGCTTGGCCAGGGCACCGCTTAAGACCTGGCCCAGGACCGATATATCCATAGTCTCACTGGGAAAGGCAACGATGTTCATCGCCGTCAGTGGTCTGGCCCCCATGGCGTAGATGTCACTCAAAGAATTGGCGGCGGCAACCATGCCAAAAACATGAGGGTCGTCCACTATGGCGGTGATGAAGTCCACCGTCTGGACGATAGCCAGCTCATCACTGAGTTTATAGACCCCGGCGTCATCCGGTTTATCCAGACCGACTATCAGGTTAGGGTCATTCTGCCGTGGTAGGCAGCGCATTGCCTTGTCTAAGTCACCCGGACTTAGCTTGGCAGCTCAGCCGGAATAGTGAGAAAAGGCAGTAAGATTGATATCGGTTTCAGCCGTTTTTTACTCACCTCCTTCCTGAGCCGGTAGTTATTTTACCCATTAGTTAGCATGGCGGAGGGGGAGGGAATCGAACCCCCCGCAGTGATTAAAATCACCGCCAACGGATTTGAAGTCCGTAAGGCCCACCAGAGCCTATCCGCCTCCAAATGGGATTATAGCACAAAGCGGCCGTGATTGATTTATCTGAACAGAGGAAAGTATACCATTAAAATATTTTATCTGTCAAATAATATATTTTTATTTAGCTAGGACTAACAGGTGCTAGCCTGCAATACTTGTATATTTGCGAGCTTGAGTTTTGTCAGGCGCCACTTGGTTAGGAGAGCTTAGGAGAATTCCTTTGCTATATCCAGGTATTTGCTGTCCTTTGGAGCTTGCTTGAAGGGTTGATATTCTGCTACTTATACTCTCGATGAATGGACTTGTCAAGATAGAAATTGTAGCTTTACGAGCACATAGTCTTGACAATTCGCTGCCAGATTTGCTATTCTAAGACTAGAGGGGCAAAGGTGCTCCCCTCTAAACTGGCGAAAGGAGGGTGCAAAATGAAGGTGCTGTTATCTTTGTTGTGCCGAAGGATTTTTCCTTGGCAAAGCTCCTCGCTGGTGGGGGGTGAGAAAACACCATAGGTCGTCAGCGGGGAGCCGAGGAAGGTTTCTGAGCTCCTCGTGAATTACAAAAGACTCCCGTAAGTGTGGAGACATCTGGTTAAAGACCAGGCGGGAGGAGTAAGGAACGAAATGAACAGGCTCCAAGAATTTCTTGGAGCCTGTTTTTATTTGGTGGTCTTTTTTGGCGTTGCCAGTGACCACAGGGAGGGTAGGAATCTGAGTTTTCTAAGGCCAACCGGCAGCTCAAGCTCGCCCCGCTCACTGGCGCGAAGGGCGTTTACCCTGTCTATCTCTGGCTTCAAGAGCTTGAGCTCCTCAAGGTTGCCCTGGTGCCATATCTGGGCGATGCGGTGCTCAAGTTCCAGGGCGGTGTTGATGCGCCATTCCTGGGTTTTGGCCGCCTGCGGGGAGATGAGGCCGTAATCTGCCTTGAGACGGGTAAGGCGCAAGATGGCTTCATAGGTGGTGTCCATAATCTGGTCACGCTTCATCCAGTCGGTTTCATAGTTTAAGGTGTATCTCCAGCTTGGCGCCAGTAGCGCCTGGCGGTGCTCTTCCAGGGTACGGAAGAGGATGTGGTAGCCGTAACGCTCTGGTTGCTCAAAGGCGAGGCTGCCCGGGTCGAGAAAGGGCGCCAGGGGGCCAATGAACAGGGCCAGCCTCTTATCTCCTTTGAATTTGCCCAGCAGGTGTTCGCAGTAGTTGACTGTTTCTATTACCGACTGCGGGGTCTGTTTTGGCATCCCGATCATGAAAAACATATCGAAGCGCCCGCAGCCAGCGTCCAGGGCATCGGCTATCGTCTGCTCCAGCTCTTCATTGGAATAGAGTTTACCCGAGGCTCTTCTTATCTCCGGGTCGTGAGATTCCGGGGAAACTTCAAGGCAGAACCCGGGGTTGGCCAGATTTAGCTTGCGCAGGAAGTCGGCTGAGGCAGGGCGGAAAACTTCCAGCATGAGCTGGTTTTTAATCCTGTCCCGGGCAAGGAGCTGCAAGAGTTCATCGGCACGGTCGTCCCCGGATTGTCTTATATCACCCAGTATGAAAATGGGACCTTTGTTGAACCGGCTGATACGGCTGATATTGTAAGCTATATCCTGCGGAGAGCGAAAGGCGGTCTGATGTCGGTTAAGAAAGGTGCTGAAGGCAGCCCGGGAGCCGCCACAGATGACGCAGTTGTAGTTGCAGCCGCGGCAGGTAAAAGTGGCGGTGACCGGATACCTCAGCCAGCCCTTGAAGGGGATGATACTGGCGAGGTCGCGGTATCTGATGACAGAGCGTATCAGGTTATGATAGTGGTCAACCATGACATCGCCAATGTCATCAGGGACGTGGGAAAAGGAGTTTTCTCGTATGTTGCCCTGGGCATCCCGCCAGATGAGGTTGGGCACGGCTCCCGGTGGTTGTCCCCTTTTTACCGAGTCCATTAGCTTGAGCAGTGGTTCTTCGGTGGAATCCCCCCTGAGCACGTAGTCTATTTCAGGCCAGTTGAAGAGCTCCCGGTAAAAATATGAGGCAGAGAAACCACCCAATAATACCTTTGCCCTGGGGTGATGTTTCTTCACCAGTCTGGCTATCTCGATGGCGCCGTGGGCGTGCACCAGCCAGTGCAGGTCTATACCGAAAACCGGTGCCTCCAGCCGTTTTATCAGCCTTTCTGGGTCAAAATTCTTGCTGGCCAGCATACGCCCGGCGAGGTTGATGATGCGCGTCCGGTAGCCAGCCCGCTCCAGGTACTCTGAGATGCTGACCATGCCAAAGGGGTACATCTCAAAAACGGGTGTCGCCGGCACCAGGTCGCTCACCGGCCCGTAGAGAATGGTCTTCTGGCGGAAGTCATAGACGTGGGGAGGGTGAAGCAAAATCAGGTCGCAATTAGCCAAGGTGATTGTCTCCTAGTTCATCCTTTTACTTTATCGCTACATGGATACTGACTGCGCCTGGAAAAAGACGGCGGAAGGACACACGGCCGAAGCCGGCCCGGGTCAGCAACTCCCTGAGCTCCTCCGGTGGGTAGTAGTTGGCCGCCGAATCAGTCAGATAACGGTAGGCTTCACGGTTGCCCGAAATCAGAAACCCCAGCCAGAAGACGAAGTAGCGCAGGTATAGATGGTAAAGGCTTCTTATCAGGCCATTTTTTGGCTGGCTGGTCTCTATGATAATAAATCTACCGCCGGGCTTAAGCACTCTTAAGACCTCGGCGACATAGCGCCCGGCCAGCGGGTTTTTGTAGCTCAGGTTGCGGAAGGCAAACGAGGTGCCAACGCAGTCAAAGTGTGCTCCGGGGAAGGGGATGCTGGCGATGTCGCCGGAGATGAAAGACAATTTGCTGCCACCCGCTCTCCCTGCCTTCTGTGCCGCCTTTTCCAGCATGGGCCGGCTGAAGTCAACGCCGGTGACCTCTGTATTGTCCTTAGCCAGCCTGGCCAGAGTGATGGCCAGGTCCCCGGTGCCGCAGCAGAGGTCAAGCACTCTTTCCGGCCGGGAAGCCAGGCACTCCTGAGCTATCATCAGGCGCCACCGCCGGTCCAGCCCCCAGGTCATCAGCCGGTTGATGAGGTCGTAGTGGGGTGGCACCTGGCTGAAGACATCATGGAGAAAGGCCCTATCAATAACTTTATCAGAATAATCAACCATCTACTTTAGCAAAAATCCACTCAGAATATAGCCCACGCCCAGGAGTAGCTGGGTGAGCAGGACAACCATGACATTGTTGGCCAGAGCCGGCACCAGCCTGGACATATCGCGGTAATGCCTTGAGCCCTGTATTGCCTTTATGGCAAAGGGTAGGGTCAGCAGAGCGATCAAGCAGTAGACCGGCATAATTCCTGCCACCACGCTGCCGATTATCCACAGGTAAACGGCAATCGTCAGGGCGGAGTAGATCTGGCTTGACCTGTCCAAGCCAACGACTATGGGCGTCGTCCTTCGGCCGCCTTTTCTATCGGTCTCAACATCCGGAAACTCGTTAATGAACAGCAGGTTGTGCACCAGGATACC
This sequence comes from Dehalococcoidales bacterium, assembly GCA_034413595.1. GTDB lineage: Bacteria > Chloroflexota > Dehalococcoidia > Dehalococcoidales > JAUWZL01 > JAUWZL01. The sequence goes on from DAOUMC010000005.1 coordinate 12,720, forward strand.
AGAGGGAACTGAGACGATAAAGGCACTGAGGGTGTATTCGCCGGTCTGGATGAAATAGAGACCGAGGATGGGCAAAATTCCCAGCCCCACTCCCGGCGCCCACTCCGGCCAGTATGTCCTGAGTATCATCGGGGTATAGAGGACGACACACAGGGCGGCAATGACAAGCAGCGGTACAAGCAGCCAGCCGCTGGTTATTACAAAGAAGACCCCTATGGGTACCGCCAGCAGCAGTGAACCCAGCCCCAGCCACAGAACCTGCCCCGGCCTCATGGCGCCCGGGGGCAGAATGCCGCTGCCGCCACTGAAGGGAGTCCTTTTAGCCTCTAGGTCTACGCCGCTTCTATAGTCAAAGTAATCATTAAGAGTATTGACGCTGATGTGTGTTAGCAACAGTCCTAGGGTAGCCAGAAGGGCGTAGCCCAGATTAAAATAACCGTCGTACCAGGCGATGCAGGTGCCCAGAAAGCCCAGCACCAGAGAGAGAAGCAAGAACTGGGGTCTGGTCTCCAGAAACCATATTTTTAGCTTCATCCTCTTCTACCTTCCTGTTTTATTGTTATCTGCCGGTTGCCTGAGCTTTACTTCGTCGCCTATCTTGGCATCGAGCAGTGATCCGGCGCTACCTCCCTTGAGGGCGACCTCCAGATAGCCGTTTGAGCCGATTAGAGCCACCAGTCCACTCCCTTCGGCATAGGTGCGGGCGAGTCCGGAGATGAGCCTGCCGCCGGCTTCAATGGTCACCATCCGCACCTTTTCTGGCAGGTCATCTCTCCTGATATCGGTGATAAGATTGCCAAAGCCGTCGATATGGATGATATGCCCTACCATTGAGCCGTCGGGCCTGGTAGCCGGCTGGGGCAGAGGCAGCACCGCAACCGATGTTACCGCCTCGCCGAACTCTATGGGCGGGAAGCCCAGGGAGAGCAGGGCAGCTACCGGAGCAAAAATATCGCGCCCGTGGAAGGTGGAGCTGACCGGCGACCTCCAGAACTTGGGGTTGGTGATGGCCACGGCTTCTATTTCAGACCCCGGCTTTAGCCCTTCCTTTATGGAGGCCCGGCTCTTATTTGTCACTGGCTCGGCTAAATACTGCTGTATGACATAACTAAGAACACCGTTATCCGGGGCCACGAACGAGGCCAGAGGTGTTCTCAAGATGATAGCCTGACGCTCGGTGCCCACTCCTGGGTCAACCACCACCAGATGGGTTGTCTTTTTGGGAAAGTATGGGTAGGCCATGCCGAGAACAAAAGCGGCCTGGGGGACATTCTGGGGTTTGATAGCATGACAGATGTCAACCAGCTTGGCTTCCGGGTTGATGCCCAGCATCACCCCTTTCATAGTCGCCACATAGCCGTCAGACAGTCCGAAATCGGTGGTCAGTGTTATGATGGCACTCATACCAGCCTACCCTAGCCCACCAGGAGCATCAGGAGTGAAATGATAAGGAATAGGACTACTAGGACGATAGTCAACTGAAAGAGGGTCTTCTCCACGCCCCGTTTAGTTCGATAGACGGTGTCCGGCTGGCCAAAGATACCGCCCAATCCACCACCTCTGACCTGAAGCAGAAGAATCAGCACCAGTGCCACCGATAGCACCATCTGGGCTATAGTTAAATAAATTAGCATTTTACCCTTCCCTCAACTTTTTCTCAAGCAATTCGCTGGCCAGATTGGGGTTAGCCCGCCCTCTGGTAGCTCTCATCACCTGCCCGACGAGGAATTTAAGAGCCTGGGTCTTGCCCGCTTTGTAGTCGGCGACCGGCTGGGGGTTGACTGAAATCACCTCGCCGGCTACCTTTTCGATCTCGGCGGTATCACTTATCTGGCTTAACCCCTTCTGGGCGATGATTTCAGCGGAGTCTTTAGCCGTTTTATACATCTCATCAAGTATGGTCTTGGCCGTGGCGATATTGACCTGGTTCTGTGAGCTTAGAAGCAACACTCGGGTCAATTTCTCCGGGCTGACCTGGCTTCTAAATTTCTCAATGTTTATGTTATTGGCATTTATTATCCGGCTGACTTCACCTGACAGCCAGTTGCTGACTTCTTTGGGCCCTCTATCCGGCGGCAGTTTGGCATAGGCTTCGGTCTTGGTGCAGTCCTCAAAATAGTCGGCCATTTCCCTGGAGCTGGTGAGCAGGTTGGCGTCATACACAGGCAGCCCGTACTGGGTTACGAAGCGGTCGCGCCTGGCCTCGGGCAGTTCCGGCAGTCTGGCTTTTATTTCCTCCACCCAGCTATGCTCAAGCACCAGCGGTGGCAGGTCTGGTTCCGGGAAATAGCGGTAGTCATGGGCATACTCCTTGCTCCGCTGGGCAACCGTCTTGCCCTTCTCCTCCACCCAGCCCCGGGTCTCCTGGTAGAGCCTCTTGCCTTCGGCCGCCGCCTTTCTCTGCCTTTGGGCTTCATACTCAAGTGCCTGGTAGACCGCCTTGAAGCTGTTCATGTTCTTGACCTCGACCTTGGCCAGAGACTTGTCGCTGTCCTCGGGGCGGATGCTGATGTTGGCGTCACAGCGAAAGCTGCCCTCCTCCATGTTGGCCGTGGATACCCCCAGGTAGCGCAGTATGTTGTGCAGCTTAACCAGGTACTGCCGGGCCTCTTCCGGGGAGCGCAGGTCGGGTTCACCGACAATCTCCATCAGTGGCACCCCGGAGCGGTTGACATCCACCAGGCTGTAGGCTTCTCCACCAGGTGAGTTACGGTGCAGCAGCTTGGCGACATCCTCTTCAAGATGAACCCGTGTTATGCCTACCCTTTTTTTCTGGCCATCAAAGTCTATGTCAAGCCAGCCATGGCAGCCTATGGGAGTGTCATACTGGGAAATCTGATATCCCTTCATCAGGTCAGGGTAAGGGTAGTTCTTGCGGTCAAACTTGGTACAATCAGAGATGGTGCAGTTTAGTGCCAGGGCGGTCATGATGGTGTATTCCACCGCTTGGCGGTTGATGGTCGGCAGCACCCCCGGCATACCCAGGCACACTGGGCAGACATGGGTGTTCGGGGGAGCACTGGCATAGTCAGCGCTAGAGCGGCAGAACATCTTGCTCTTGGTCATCAGCTGGACGTGCACCTCAAGCCCGATAACGGTCTCAAAATCCATAGCCTGGAATGTCCTTAAGGATAAACCAGTATAGCAATATTGGTAATTACTGGCAAGAAGGTCTTTGGTGGCGGTGTTGTGCTATAATTTCAATACGGGGATATAGCTCAGCTGGGAGAGCGCTGCGTTCGCATCGCAGAGGTCGGGGGTTCGAATCCCCCTATCTCCACCAAGGGTATCAATAGGTAGAACCGTCAAGGCTAACTCATCCCTTTTACTTCTTGTGATAGCTGTCAATCGTGCGGCACCATAAATAGAAATTTGATGGCCGGGATAGGCCCGGCTTTGTAAAGACTTCTGGCAATATATTAGTAATATTAAGAGGCAAGGTTTTAAAACCTTGCCTCTTTTTTATCTCGCCACATATTTTGAGTTCTTGTAATCTAACAACATTCGAGAATGTTGACGATAGGTTTTAGGCGCATCTGGTCGTAGCCGACGTGTAGTAGCTGTATTTCGCGGCTATGTCTTTCAATCAGCTTCTCATCATAACCTGGGCTTTGCCCAGAGGTTTCCTTGATTAAGGCCCCTTCTTCGAAAAACTCATTATACAGTTGTTCAGGCATCTGGTCCATGGTTACTATGTAAGTTCCCATTCTTGGTTCATATTTATCGTAATGTTTTCTTATCTTATCAAGCTTACCCTTTTTGTACCAGTCTTTCTGTTCTCTGCATTCTAATACTAGGTCTGCCCTACAAGTCCTTTTCATATCAGTCACCAAAGAAAGGTCTTCAAGGTTTCTATCAACATAAATAAGAATTGTACCACCTTCGAATACGACGGCAGGGTCTCCAGGAAGCCATTCCCTTCTGTTGCTAGGATTTATGGCGGCTGCTAGAGCCTTGATTATCTCGGATGTGAAGGAATAATAGCGGTCTGAATTGGTCGAATGAACTATTAGGTCTGGGACCATAAACCCAACTTCTCGGTCACGCTTAAAAGAAATGATGTCGGACTCTTCGGGAGCAGGAATTTTGTATTCAATCTTACCACCATGTCTCATGGTATCATCTTCTGTGACCTCTTCAGGAATAACTCTAAAAGCTCTGTCGGCTTTTAGGAGTGCCACCAACGAGAGTATTACCCACTTCTCATATACCGACCGGTGCAACGAATTAAAGGCAGTCTCTATATTTTGCAGAGCCACGACTTTATATTTTTCGATATCCGTCTGACCTCTTAACAAATCAAACAGAGCATTGAAGTTTTCCTTGGTTAACTGGTCAACCGGGTTGTGGAGGAACCTGTGAAGGGAGTTACTTAATGTAATTCCTTTTAGACCAATGAGCCCAATTACTTCTTCTTCAACTCTTTTGTAGTTCTTGGAGAGAGAAAGAGACTTCTCCAGTATATCGGGTGCCTCTTCCTCTATGAATTTTATCCTTGACTTCAGATGAAGAGAATGAAATTCAGCACTATGCTCACCCGGAATTCTGGTAACAGGAATTCCGATCTTGATATCAGGATGTCGGGCGACGTAATCAGTTAAATCTGAATATGTCTGGCGCCAGTTCAATTGCTGAACTCCTTTTTAACAGTCCAGCGCTCCGTTTGCAGTTGGGCGGGCAGCATAAGACTCCTCAGCTTAATCAAAAATGAATGCCGTAAGAATTAAAACAAGGATATCGCAGGATTACGGTTTTCATGCCGCATTCCTGATAATCTACAGTTAGCCGGGTTACTCGTTCTCATACAAATGCTCTTCCCATTGCCATCCAGAAGGGGAGGTAAACGGCCTTTCCAACCTAGTCACTTCCTGGAAACTGTTCTTCAACTGGTTGACCAGCGGCCACGTATTCAAAGAGACCTTGCCGGTACCATTACAGGTCACGTCCGGTACGTCTCCGGTTAGTACCTCGGCATTGACCATAGTCTTTAGTTTTTCGTTCAGACCTGTTTCAAACCAGACGTTGTATGCTATATCCAGTGAAGTCTCACCTGGAATCTCCACCACCGTGTACTGTGTGTCCAGTACCTTGCCCTGTGTAAAATCCAAGAGAATCAGCTTAAGAAAGCCAAGCGCCTTCTCCTTGCCTTCATTGGTAAGCGATATTTTAATATCGTAGTTGTACATGAGGAAGGATGAACATGCATCTCTGACAGTATCTATCTCCCTGCTTTGGATGTCCGTAAGCTTCACGTCTTCCATGGCTGGCGTGCCGCTTATAAATCCGTCACCACCGCAGACAGGACAGTCAACTTTAACAATTGCTGTTATCGTCAGCAGCGGAAGAATGAACAGGAAAGCGAAATACTTCTTCTGAAATCGCATTCTTTTAAGCATATTCATCTTAGCTCCAAATATTATATAGCACATCAGAGAACAAACGTATATTACTTATATCACACATTGACATCAGATTAAATTGTCCCTCTATTATTTAATGGAGTCTCACCAGAATTCGTTAGCTGGTTGAAAACCAAAAATCCTGCATACAGAATAAGGTAGGAGCAGTCGAGCCAAGCAATCAGCGGCCTTGGCCGACTGCTCCTTTCATCCCATCTATTAAAATGGCGCTAGATATACTGGAGTCAGGAACTACTGACAACCTAGGATAGCCCTCTTTACCATTGTCTTTGCCAGCTGTACCTTGTAGCCATTATGCGGCAGGACCATCGTTGAGGGGATTGCCGCAGCCGCGGCCTCGGCATTAGCTTCATTTATTGCTTGCCCAGCAATGGCATCCTCTGCTCCTGTCACTCGAAGGGGATTGACAAAGACGGCGTTCAGGCATATCCTGGCTGACCCGCCACCGATTGCTGCCGCGCAGTTTACTATCGGGAAGTCAAATGCCTTCCTTATAGCAAACTTGACGAATGCGCTCTTAACACCAGCCGCCAGCGTTGGCACCTGGATCTCCGTTACCATTTCATCGTCGGCGAGGACTGTTGTCTTCTCCCCGTTGAAGGCAAAGAAGTCATCTATGCCGATTGTTCTCCCGGAAGATGTCACCACGCTGGCATCTAGTGCAACTAGTGCCGGTGCCGTGTCGCTTGGATTGACAGAAACACAGCCGGCATCAGCGCCAAATATTGAATTATACCGATTGTCGCCGAGCGTGGCGTAGCAAAGCGGCCCTCCCTTACGGATGCAGGAGAAGATATTGTACTCGCCACGGTAGTACCAGCATCGCACGAGCTGGCAGATGTTACCGCCAATGGTACCCATGTTACGGAGTTCCGGCGTGCCCACCTTATGCGCTGCCTCTGCCAGAGCGGCATAGTTGCCCATAACAACCGGTGATGCGGCGATATCGGCTAGCTTCGTCAGGGCACCTATCTTCAGCATACCGCCTTCTTCCTTGATATAGTCCAAACCCGGTATATTTTTTATGTTTACCAGGGTATCAGGCGCATTGGGTGATACCATACCCTTCATGTAGCCAAAAAGGTCTGTACCACCGGCAAAAACAGCGGCGTTGGCGCCAAGAGCCGATACGGCTTGGTCAATTGAGGTCGCATTTACATAAGTAATCGCTTTCATCTCTTACCTCCTATGCCTTTCCCAGTGCCTTCAGGACCTTCTGCGGCAAGATTGGCCCGTCAAGGACCCATTTGCCTATGGCATTATAAACGGCATTGGCGATGGCGCCGTAGTTGGAAATACAGGGCTCACCCATGCCCTTGGCTCCGTAAGGTCCACAGTCGTCTATGGATTCGACAATGATTCCGACGTGTTTATCCGTCTGCATGTCAAGGCTGGTGGGGTTGGGCCCCTTCTGGTCCAGGAAGCTGGGGTTAATGCATATCCCATTGGTCGCATCATGTATCTGCTCGAATAGCAGCGCCTGGCCTATGGTTATCGCGGTGCCACCCAGTATCTGGCTCATGGCGCCTTTTTTGAATACGGCCCGTCCCATGTCATCGGCGTTGGTGATAGCCAGTATTTCAACTTCCCCGGTCTCGGTATCGACGGCCACCTCACAGGCAACGGCCGATGTGCCCCTGACCTCGCAGCGGGCACCTTCACCTTGAGCTAGATTTTCTCCCCAGCTATGTCCTGTGCCGACAATGGTGTAGGAGTTCTCGGTTACCGCCTCAGCGATTGTAGCAGAGTTAGATGGATTTGTCGTTTCAAAGACCTTGCCATCACCGATAGACATGGCGTCTTTAGAGACTCCGAGCAAGCCTTCCGCGGCTTCAAACAGCTGGTCTCTGGCGTCCTCGGCTGCCCTCTGAAAAGCAGACCCTGTGGTGATTGTCTGTTTGCTACCGCCTTGTGAACCTCCGTAGCTGGAGGTATCGGTATCGCCCCAGTCACCGGTGTTGACATCCTCGTAGCTCATGCCCAGTGTCTCGGCGACGATGTGGCAGAAAGCGCTGTTTGTGCCTCCGCCGGCGCGGCTGATGCCAGCGTTTATAAGGGCCTTTCCGTCCCTCGTCAGGTTTACTATTGCGCCCGTGGCGCTTGACATACCGCCGTGGCCGTCAATATGCCCGCAGATGCCGATACCGTGCTTTCTTCCATCGGCCATGGTATTGTTGGTCTCGGGTGCGTGCCATTTCTGGCTCCAGTTGATGGCCTCCGCTGCCTGCGTGAGGCAGTCCGCAAGGCCGTTACTGGATAGCGGCCTTCCCGAATCTGCATCCACACCGTCGGGGAAGGGGGGCTGAATATTCTTGAGCCTGAAGTCCAGCGGGTTTTCGCCGCACTCGTAGGCCAGCATATCAATGGCTGCTTCGGTGAGTATGGTACACGGTGGGTGCTGTACGCATCGCCAGGCACCAGTCCTCGGTTTGTTGGTCACCACGGTAGTTCCGCGATAGCGAGCATTATCGCACTTATAGGTAAACCTTATGGCGTCGTTGCCACCGGCACCGCGGTCGCTGCCGCTGATGCAGGCGTCCCCCCAGAACTGGGAGTCAATTCCACGAATGATGCCGTTGTCGTCGCAGCCAATGGTTATGTTTGCCTTTAGCGGGAACTGGTGCTGCTGCATGACGTACTGCTCGGCCCGACTTCGGGCATAACATACTGGCTTACCCGCCTTTTTGGCAAGAACAGCGGCCGGAAAACCCCATGAGATTTCATGCTTATCGCCGTGCCCGGAACCGGTGCCGTGAGAGACAAGGTGAACCTTGTTCATAGGCATGTTCAGACCTGATGCCAGTGAGCTCATTTGCCCGAAAGGATTCTGGGTGGTCGTCTGGATGTACAGTTCATCTCCCGTCCAGTAGGCCGTCGCTGTGCCGGGTTCCAGGGTTGAATGCTGAAAGTAACTTGTCCAGCCTATTGGTCCGGTGGTGATGATGTGAGTTGAAGCGGCCAGACCATCCTCAAAGTTGCCGCGGGTTGTTTCGCTTGTCGGCTCCCTTACATTGGATTCAGGGTAAACACCCACGATGGGGGCGCCCGACTCCATAGCCTGGTCGGCATCAATTACCCAGGCGTGCTGCTCGTACTCCACATTAATAAGGGTGAGCGCTCGGGCGGCTGTGGCTTCATCAACTGCGGCTACTCCGGCAACTTCCTGCCCCTGGTACAGTATGGTGTCCGACCAACCGGGGACATCCTGATACGTGCAGACGGCCTCGACACCTTCCAGTGCTTCGGCGGCGCTGGTATCGATGCTGAGGACTCTAGCCGCGGGATAGGGAGACCCGAGTATGCGGACAAAAAGCTTCTTGCCCAGGAGAATATCGGTTGCAAAATCCAGCCTTCCCGTCAGGCATTCTAATAGCTGCTTGTCTTTTAGTCCTTCTTGTCCTACTACCATCTCATTTACCTCCTTTATACCTCCAGCACCGCTTCGATGAAGTTGTAGATTTCGCCACAACTGCACAGATGGCCTGAGAGGGCTTCCCTGACCTCATCCCTTGTCGGGTTGGGATTCTGTTCCAGCAGTGCCTCGGCCGCCATGAGGAAACCAGGCGTGCAGAAGCCGCACTGAGAGGCACTGCTGTTGTAGAACGACTGTTGCAGAGGGCTGAGCGTTATACCATCTGACAGACCTTCAACAGTTAAGATATTTTTCCCAGCGGCCTCGATTGCGAGCATGGTGCAAGAATACACTGCTTTCCCATCAACAACCACTGTGCAAGTGCCACATTCGCCATGATCACAGCCGATTTTTGTACCCGGCAGTCCGAGCTTTTCCCTGATTACAAAAGCAAGGCTCCAGTAAGGTTTGACCTGGACCAGGTGGGCATCGCCATTCACATTCAATGTGATCAAACCGGGGATTGCCGCTCCACCGCCATCCTGGACTGTAGTTGTAGTAGTATGGGTGATGGTCGTTCCAGGTAATGTTGTGGTAACCGTCGCCGTTCCCACCTGCTGGGTGGTGGTAACCG
>DAOUMC010000006.1:0-41593 GCA_034413595.1 Dehalococcoidales bacterium
GAAGGGCCGTGGCTTATCGGATAAAAGCTACCCCGGGGATAACAGGCTTATCTCGCCCAAGAGTTCACATCGACGGCGAGGTTTGGCACCTCGATGTCGGCCCGTCGCATCCTGGGGCTGGAGCAGGTCCCAAGGGTCCGGCTGTTCGCCGGTTAAAGCGGCACGCGAGCTGGGTTCAGACCGTCGTGAGACAGGTCGGTCTCTATCCGTCGTGGGCGACCGGAGATTTGAGGGGGTCTCTCTCTAGTACGAGAGGATCGAGAGGGACAGACCAATGGTGTGCCAGTTGTTCCGCCAGGAGCATTGCTGGGTAGCCAAGTCTGGTTCGGATAAGCGCTGAAAGCATCTAAGTGCGAAGCCGGCCCCAAGATTAGATCTCCCACCGGGTAACCGGGTAAGACCGCAAGGAGATTACTTGTTTGATAGGCCGCAAGTGTAAGCGCAGTAATGCGTTCAGCTAAGCGGTACTAATGGTCGAGGGCTTGACCTGCTTCAGAGTTGATATTAGCCAGATTTAAGAGGAGTAGAAATGCTCCTCTTTTTGTTTCTTTACCTATTGACACTGAGATGTTAGCCCCCTAGAATTAGCCCGATTCATCTTCTCCAGGAGGCTAAGATGGCTGAAGAAGAGACAATGGAGACAAAGAAAAACAAGCGGAAGGGAGCTTCCGGACTCTTTATCCCCGCCGGGCTTTTCGTCGGCATGGGGGTCGGCTTTGCCACTGACAACTTTGTCGCCAGCATGTTCATCGGGCTGGGGGTCGGCTTCCTGCTGTTCGCCCTGGTAATGGTCTTGATGCGGGACTAGGGGAGTTTGGGGTTTAAGCTGATGTCCCATTGCCTTTTACAATTACATTTTCCTAAGTTGGTTTAGAGCAAATATTTCTGTTGTTTCTGTTCCATCGAGCTTGACCAGCCAATGATATTCCAATTTTAAACCGGCAGGTACACGCCTTGGCTCTATCAATGTACCTGTTTTACTAAAATATGGAGATGTTCTATCAGTAATCTCAACTTTGTTACCCGTTGCCAGGCGAATTTTTTTCATAAGAAGTCCCTCTCAATTTATTGGAATATGTCAATGTCAAATCTCAGTTGTCTCATAGCGTGAGAAACGAGTCGTAGCTTCTTCAAGTTTCTTCGCCGCTGAATCTGCGGTTGTCAACCATACGTTTTGGTTCCACCTCGTCGGTTTATCAAGGTAGGTAATGCCATACTTGCAGCTATCTATAAACTCCTGGAGGCCTTTCTGAAATTTCTTCCTGATTTCTTTGAGTTCTTTCTCTTCGGGGTTTGGGGTGGATTTTATTTTGTCCAAGATGGAAGGTAGCTTTTGCACGGCTTCTTTCAAGGCTTCGACAGCAACCTTTTCATCTTCGCTTCTTACAGATTTGCCAACCTTCTGAATCAGGGGTCTGGCTTTTTCATAGAGTGGTAAGAAGGCTTGAAGCCATGATATTTCTCCTTCTCCACTTGTTGTTTCTGTCATTTTCCACCTCCTATCCTTATAACATCTGAGGCTACTTTAATCAGGCGATTGTCAATTGTCAACTGATAGAGAGTAGTTTAAGAGGGCTTTCTCCGCTTTTTCTTTTCCTTCCCCCTTAAAATCCCTCTCAATTTCCCCCGTATCAAGTACGGGACAGGTTTCGGGGGAATGACAGTTTGAAATAGGGTGTTTGAGGGCGTCAGCCCTCTCTTAGAGTTGCCCTTCTCCCACACAGATTGCCACGTCGCTGCGCTCCTCGCAATGACACGAGGGGAAGGGGTGGCTGGCAATGACAGAGGGAGCCCGGCCACCCCAGATTCTTCGCTTCGCTCCAGAATGACAGTTTGGAATGGGTGGCTGGCAATGACAGTAGAAGAATGGAGAAGGCGGTTCTTGACAATTTTGAGACTCTCGTCTATATTAAGAATAGTCCTTCTGGTGGTTAGAGCGGGGTGGCTCCACCCGTTCCCATCCCGAACACGGTAGTGAAACGCCCTAGCGCAGACGATACTGAGGAGGCAACTCCTTGTGGAAAATATGCCACCGCCAGGAGGATTTAGAGAGCCCCATCCTTGTGGCAGCTAGGGTAGTACTTTTGAGCCTTGACCAAGTTCCTAGTTGCTTATAGCAAGCGATTGCGTTATAATATTACATTACTAACAGGCTAGGACTTTAAGGAGAAAAGATGGCCAGCCGGTTTGATAAGTTTTCAGAGAGAGCTCGCCGGGTACTTACTCTGGCCCAGGAAGAGGCCCAGCGCCTGAATCACAACTACATCGGCACCGAGCACATCCTGCTTGGTCTGGTCAAGGAAGAGGACGGGGTAGCCGCCAGGGTTCTGGTCAACATGGGTGTCAGCCTGGGCAAGATGCGTTCCGCAGTGGAATACGTTGTCGGGCCCGGTGAGAGGCCGGCTGCTTCTGCTACCGGACTAACCGCACGGGCCAAGCGGGTTATTGAGCTGGCTATAGACGAGGCCCGCCAGCTGGGTCATGCCTACATTGGCACAGAGCATCTTCTGCTTGGTCTGCTTCGCGAAGGTGATGGAGTGGCCGCCGGCGTTCTGGACAGCTTTAACATCACCCTTGAGCGGGCCCGGGCCGAGATTACCCGCTTTTTGTCTCAGAGTGCGGCCAAGACCAGGGTCAGCCGGGTCGCCGGGCGCACACCTACTCTGGACCAGGTGGGCATTGACCTGACGGCCGCCGCCCGGGCGGGTAAACTGGACCCGGTCATCGGACGCCTGAAGGAGATTGAGCGGGTAGTCCAGATACTTTCCCGCCGCACCAAAAACAACCCGGCGCTTATCGGCGAACCGGGGGTGGGCAAGACGGCCATTGTTGAAGGTCTGGCCCACCGCATCATTGAGGGCGATGTCCCCGAGACCCTGGAAGGGAAGCGGATAGTAGCCCTTGATATGGCGGCCGTGGTCGCGGGAACAAAGTACCGCGGTGAGTTTGAGGAGCGGCTCAAGAAGGTTATTGATGAGATAAAAGCCGCTGGTAACTGTGTCCTCTTTATTGATGAGTTCCATACCATGGTGGGTGCTGGTGCCGCCGAGGGAGCTGTTGACGCGGCTAACATCCTCAAGCCGTCCCTGGCCCGGGGCGAGCTTCAGTGCATCGGTGCTACAACCCTGGATGACTACCGTAAGTATGTTGAGCGGGACGCAGCACTGGAACGGCGCTTCCAGCCGGTTCTGGTGGAGGAACCCTCAGTTGAAGATACCCTTGAGATTCTGCGCGGCATCAAAGGACGCTATGAGGAGCACCACCAGCTGGTCATAAGTGATGAGGCATTGAAGTCGGCGGCGACCCTGGCCACCAGATATATACCAGACCGCTACCTGCCCGATAAGGCTATTGACCTTATTGATGAGGCGGCGTCAAGGGTAAGGATAAAGCATCACACCAAGCCCGTTTCTTTGAAGAAGCTGAAGGAGGTTGAGGAGCGGTATCGTCAGGACAAGGAAGCCGCCCTGGCGACCCAGCAGTATGACTATGCCGCCGAGCTCAGGCAGCAGGAGCTTCAGGTTGAGGAGAAGATAAAGAAGCTTGAGGAAGCATGGCAGGCCGAGCTGAAGCAGGAAGAGGTGACGGTGACCGCCGAGGATATCGCTCAGGTGGTCAGCATGTGGACCGGTATTCCCGTGGTGCAGATTGCCAGCGATGAAACCAGCCGGCTGCTCAACATGGAGGAAGAACTGCACAAGCGTATCATCGGTCAGGATGAGGCCATCAATACCATCGCTCGGGCGGTAAGGCGGGCGCGTGCCGGGCTCAAGGACCCGAGACACCCCATCGGCAATTTCATCTTTCTCGGGCCTACCGGTGTTGGTAAAACGGAACTGGCCCGGGCTCTGGCCGAGTTCATGTTTGGCGATGAGAACACCCTCATCAGGCTGGACATGTCTGAGTTTATGGAGAAGTTTGCCGTTTCCAGGCTGGTCGGGGCACCACCGGGGTATGTCGGCTTTGAAGAGGGCGGGCAGCTGACCGAGGCCGTGAGGCGCAAGTCATATTGCCTGATACTGCTGGATGAGATTGAAAAGGCTCACCCGGATGTCTTCAACATACTGCTCCAGATATTCGATGATGGCCACCTCACCGATGCCAAGGGGCGTCGGGTCGATTTTCGTAACAGCATTATAATCATGACCAGCAATATCGGGGCTGAGCTTATCAGGAAAGGCACGGCCATTGGTTTTGCCGCCCGTGGCAATGAAGCCAAGACACGGCAGGATTCTTATGAGAGGATGAAGGAGAAGCTGCTTTCCGAGATGAAGAAGACCTTCCGGCCCGAGTTTCTCAACCGCATTGACGGTGTCATCGTCTTCCATCCCTTGACCAGGGAACAGATCCGGCAGATAGTTGACCTGATGCTGGTTTCGGTGACCACGCAGCTGGCCGAGAAGGAGATAAAGCTGGAGGTGACTGAAGCGGCCAAGGATTTCCTGGGCAAGAAAGGCTATGATGAGGTCTTTGGCGCCCGGCCGCTGCGCCGGGTCATCCAGGACATGGTGGAAAACAAGCTCTCGGAGGACCTGCTGCGGAGCAAGTTCCAGCCCGGTGATACGGTGGTTGTTGACCTGGAGGGAGAAGAGATTGTAATCCGCTCAACGGCCGTGGGTGCCTTGCTGGGGGATGAGCAAAGCCTGAGCCATTACGGATGAAAGGCTGACCTGAGTTAACCTGGGGCGGATAGAGTTAATCTATCCGCCCTTTTTTATTGGATGCTTAAGTTTGTTGCTGGTCTCCTGTCCAACTCGCCCGGGCTCCTCTCCTAGAGAGGGATAGATTGTTTAGCCGAAACAATATCAAAAATGAAAACCACTTGCCTTATCTCATCAAATCGGCTAAAGTCATCTCATGGACAAGCCCCGCGTGGTCTTTGTCTGCCAGCAGTGCGGCAAGGAAAGCCCCAAGTGGCTCGGGCGCTGCCCCGGTTGTCAGGAGTGGAACAGTTTCGTGGAAAGGGTGGTTGCTGCTGCCGCACGGCCCACGTCTTCCTCCAGCCAGCCCCAGGAGCTATCTCAGGTTGCTGCCCTGCCTCAGGACCGCCTGCCTCTGAATCTGGCCGAATTTGACCGGGTGCTGGGTGGAGGCCTGGTGCCCGGCTCACTGGTGCTCATCGGCGGCGACCCCGGCATCGGCAAGTCAACCCTGCTGCTCCAGGTCTCGGCCCGGTTAGCTCTGGTAAAAGGCAACGTGGTCTATGTTTCCGGCGAGGAGACGGTGCACCAGACCAAGCTCAGGGCGGAGCGACTGGGGGTGAAGGGGGACGGGCTTTACATCTTATCCGAGGCCAGCCTTGATGCCATCCTGGGCCAGGTTGAGAGGCTTGAACCCTGCCTGGTGGTGGTTGACTCCATCCAGTCAATATCCCTTCCTGAGCTAGAGATGGCGCCGGGCAGCATCACCCAGGTGAGGGAGTGCACCCTCAGGCTGATGCACTGGGCGAAGCTCGCCCAGGTGCCGGTCTTCATCACCGGCCATGTCACCAAGGACGGGGCTATCGCCGGCCCCAAAGTTCTGGAGCACATCGTTGACTGTGTCCTCTACCTTGAGGGCGAGCCCTTCAGCGCCTACCGCCTGCTGCGCTCGGCCAAGAACCGCTTCGGCTCGACCAATGAGGTTGGCATCTTTGAGATGAAAGAGCAGGGACTGGTTGAGGTGGAAAACCCGTCGCAGGTATTCCTTTCCCAGCGACCGGGTGAGGCTGTCGGCTCGGCGGTGGTGCCCACCCTTGAGGGCAGCCGCCCCCTTCTGGTGGAAATCCAGGCTTTGACCAACGCCACCAGCTTTGGCCTGCCCCGGCGCACCGCCAACGGAGTTGATTTTGGCCGTCTTTTGATGATTACCGCCGTGCTCAGCCGGCGGGTCGGTCTGAGGCTGGGCAATCAGGACATCATCGTTAACGCCACCGGAGGTATGAAGGTGAGCGAGCCGGCGGCTGACCTTGCCATCGCCCTGGCTATTTCTTCCAGCTTCCGTGACATCGGTGTTGACCCGGAGATGGTAGCCGTGGGCGAGGTGGGCTTGAGCGGAGAGCTAAGGGCCGTGCCGCAGCTGGACAGGCGGGTAGCTGAAGCCGCCCGGCTGGGCTTCAAACGCTGCCTGGTGCCCCGGAGCGGGGCAAGAATTAGTACTCCCAAAGATATTGAGCTTGTTCCAGTGAGCAATTTGAGGGAGGCGATAAAGGTGGGATTGGTGGGGATACTGAAGAATAATGCAGACTAGGAATCGTAAAATATGAAAGATAATGATTAAATTAAGGTAATTAGATGATACCAAGAATTGGACAAGGGCATCGATAATGGCTGATTCAAATTCCAGACCTAAAGCTGATATTGAGCAACTAGCTCGGCAGTTCTTTGACTGGATAGTATTCCCCCTGCCTAAGCCTGAGCTCGCTTTGGAAGAATCTTTATCCGTATTTTGGGACTATGTTCTAGACTGGAGCGACAACTTCTGTTCTGGGATACATTCCATCGACCGTAACATATTCTGCAATGAAATGACCGCTATACGCCTTGAGTTGTTCTCCCTTGCTTGTGACCAGAAGTTTGGGAAGGAAACTATCGATTTATCCGTTGAAACAAACCCGAAGGTAGCTACCGATGGCAAGCTGTTCCGCCGAAAAAAGACGGAACCTCTCAATGAAGAGGCCGCTATACAACTGAGCGTTTTTGTGAAACGATGCTTGGAGAAAAAAGGAAGGCTCGACATTTGGGAAGCGATGGGGGAATACAACTTTGCACTTGGTGAGTCGAGATACCTGCCGGATAGTGAGAAGCAGCGCCAGATGACAATAGTTGGTCTTATTCTTATTAGAGATGAGCTGTTAGATAAGTGGGAAAAATCAGAGGTAGATATACAATGTATTGCCCGTGTCGCTAACCGCATAAATATAGACGCACGCCGGTGGAATTCTGTAGCTATGAAGAGACTTGCGGTCAGACTTGCGCAACGGCTTGAAGCAGGCTCTCACCTCGACGTTCCCGTGGTCTTTGCTCCTGAGAGACAGATAGGGTTTGCAGCCATTATCTATGCTTTTTATCTGGGAGCCAAGGAGTTCCTGAAATCCTGCGAGACAGGTGTTGACTTGGATAAACCAACCCTGATAGCAGGAGAACAATTATTAGTGCTATTAAAAGCCATAGAAGAGCCCTTGGATTATTACTATTCTAATCAGGCTGATTGGTTGGGGGATGCAGCTACCTATAGAGCCGATGGCTCAGGTTTTGGAATTCTCTTTGACTATTGGCGTTCAAGATGACTACCAACCAGAAAGTCGCCGCTGTTATCGTTGCCGCCGGCAGGGGGGAGAGGATGGGTGGTGTTGACAAGATGTCGGCTCTGCTGGCGGGCAAGCTGGTGCTCGCCCGGGCGGTTGACGTCTTCCAGCAATCTCCCTCCATTGACCAGATTGTCGTTGTCCTGGCTGAGCACAACCTTGAGTTGGGAAAGAAGCTGGCGGCGGAATACGGCTTTTCAAAGGTGACCGATGTCTGTGCTGGCGGGCAGGAGCGCCAGCAGTCGGTGGCGGCCGGCCTGGCTCTGCTCAAGGACTGCCAGTGGGTAGTCATCCACGACGGCGCCCGCCCGCTGGTGACCGAAGAATTGATTGAGGCTGGTCTTGAGGCCGCCAAAGAGACCGGGGCGGCCGTGGCGGCGGTGCCGGTCACCGATACCATCAAGCTGGCTAAAGACGGCTTTATCCTGGGAACACCGCCACGGGAAAGTCTCTGGGCGGTGCAGACGCCGCAGGTCTTCAGATTTGATATAATAACAGAGGCCCACCGCCGGGCGAAGGGTATGGCAACCGATGACGCCTCGCTGGCGGAGAGATTGGGCTACAAGGTAAAGATATATATGGGCTCGTATGACAACATCAAGATTACCACGCCCAGTGACCTGGCTCTGGCTGAAGTTTTGTTAGAAAGGAGAAAATAGAATGCGTGTTGGTATAGGTTATGATGTCCACCGCTTGGCCCCGGGGCACAAGCTGGTTCTTGGTGGTGTTGAGATACCATCGGACAAGGGTCTTATCGGCTGGAGCGACGCCGATGTGCTGACCCACGCGGTGATTGACGCCCTGCTCGGGGCGGCGGCGATGGGGGACATCGGCAGTCACTTTCCGCCCGGCGACCCCAAATACAAGGATATTTCCAGCCTGGTTCTGCTGAAAAGAGTCAGCGACATGCTCAAGAAGGACGGCTTTAAGGTGGGCAATGTCGATGTCACCATTGTCGCCGAGCAGCCCAAGCTGGAGGAGTATGCCGACGGCATGCGCAAGAACCTCAGCCGGACTCTGGGCATCGCCCAGAGTGGTGTCAGTGTCAAAGCCAGCACCTCGGAGCAGCTTGGCTTTGCCGGCCGCGAGGAAGGGATGGTCGCCTGGGCGGTGGCTCTGATTTCAGAGGAGCCGGATGAAAGTCTTTAACACCCTTTCCGGGCAGAAAGAGGACTTCTTGCCCCAGGGTGATGAGGTCAGGATGTACGTCTGTGGCATTACCCCCTACGCCGAGGCCCATATCGGCCACGCCATGAGCTACATCATCTTTGACGTTATCCGGCGCTATCTTGAGTTTCGCGGCTACAGGGTTAAGTATGCTCAGAATATCACCGATATTGATGACAAGATTATAGACCGGGCGAACAGGCTGGGCATTTCCACAACTGAGCTGGCAGAGAAATACACCCAGAGCTTCTTTGAGGACATGGGTGCCTTGAACATCCGCCGGGCTGATATATATCCCAGGGCTACCGGCGAGATAGACAAGATTCTGGAGGTAATACAGGGACTGGTGACCAAGGGCTATGCCTATCCGTCTAACGGCAGCGTCTATTTCCGGGTGAGAAAAGCAGATGACTATGGCAAGCTATCCCGTCGCAGCCTTGAGTCTATGATGGCCGGTGCCCGCATTGACCCTGGACAGGAGAAGGAGCACCCCATGGACTTCGTCCTGTGGAAGGCATCGAAGCCGGGTGAGCCATCGTGGCCAGGCCCGTGGGGCCCGGGAAGACCGGGCTGGCACATTGAGTGCAGTGCCATGTCCTTAAAATACCTGGGTGACACCATTGATATCCACGGTGGCGGACAGGACCTCGTCTTCCCCCACCACGAGAACGAGATAGCCCAGTCGGAGAGCTTTACCGGCAAGAAGCCCTTTGTCAGATACTGGCTGCACAACGGGCTGCTCCAGTTTGGTCAAGAGAAGATGAGCAAGTCCCTGGGTAACCTGATAACCATAAAGGAAGCTCTGGCAAAATACAGACCCTACGCTATCCGCCTCTTTGTCTTAAGCTCACATTACAGAAGTCCGATTACCTACTCTGAGGAGGCACTGGAGGCGGCGAAGAAGGGAGCATTGAGGCTGGGGGAGGCAGTTTCTAGAGAAGATACAGCGGGCAGTAAAGGAGAGATTCTTGACGCCGAGCCTTACCGCAAGCAGTTTATTGAGGCGATGGACGATGATTTCAACACACCACAAGCGTTGGCTATTTTGTTTGACTTGGCGCGGGAAATAAACCAAGCTGGTGATGTGGGTGTTAGTTTTACCAGGGCTCAAGGCACTCTTGTATCTCTTGCACGAGAAGTGCTGGGGTTAGAGCTTCCACTGATAATCAATGTGGCAGTCACAGACGGCATTAGGTTGAAAGCTACTGTGGACGCTACAGTCATACCTGGTACGGTTAACGCTCATGTTAGTCGCCTTGTTGAAGAGCGCGAGAAATGTCGTGTAGGGAAGGACTGGCAGCGGGCTGATGAAATACGAAGGAAGCTAACTGAACTCGGGGTTACTTTGGAAGATACCAAGACAGGAACAGCCATAACGTATAAACATGTTCCATCCAAAGAAGCCCTTGACCTTCTTATGAAAGAACTCGGCATAGCTTTGGAAGATACCTCTCAGGGTACTGTCTGGAAGCGCAAGAGATAGCCGACCTTAGCAGATGACCTCGGCCTTGTAACTAATCGCCATTTTTGATACAGTTAGACTGTTATTCTTGGGGCCGTAGTTCAGTTGGGAGAACGTTTGACTGGCAGTCAAAAGGTAGGGGGTTCGAATCCCCCCGGCTCCAGTTTGCACTTGACGAACTTTTTCACAATAAAAACCTGCTTCATCGCGAGAAAGCGGGCATCTCCGTCTATGGAAATGGTTACTTAACTCCCCTTTGTGGTTTCTTCGGAAACGCTGTCAAGCTGCAAACTTTTGCTATCTTGCCTCGACATATATTTGATTTTTAAACTTCTCCTTAGTTGAGATATAATTACAGAATTAAACTGAATCGGAGAACAGTGAACACAGAGAAGGCAAGGGCAAAAAAGAGAGTCCTTCTCGTTGACGATGAACGGGCAATCCTCAGGGTTCTCACTGTAAAGCTGAGGATTTCAGGCTATAATGTTATTGCCGCATCCAGCGGGGAAGAAGCCCTTGACCTGGTTGGCTCGACGCCCCCGGACATCATGCTGCTGGATGTCATAATGCCCGGTATGGATGGGTTCGAAGTATTGCAGAAACTGCGCACTACTTCAGAACTGCCGGTTATTGTCTTCAGCGCCCGACCGGAAAACGCCCAGAAGGCTATGAGCCTCGGCGCTAACGATTTCCTGGACAAGCCCTTTGATGTCGATGACATGGTAAAGAAAATCAGGGAGTTGCTGAATCACAGAAGCTAGTTAGTCAATCAACTCGTCTTTGCTTTTTTAGACCCCCGCCTTTCCTTTGCCGGGATACTGAACAGGAAGGTCGAACCCTCGCCCGGCTTTGATTCAACCCAGATTCGGCCGCCGTGGGCTTCGACCAGACGTTTGCACACCACCAGACCTAATCCGACCCCGGCAGTCACGCTTTCCTCCAACCTTGCAAAGGGTTCAAAGAGCTTCTGCTGGTTCCCAGGAGCAATACCAACTCCCTGGTCGCTGACACCCAGCACCAAACTTGCTTTTTCCTGCCTCCCAAAAACGCGGACCTCGCTACCAGCGGGCGAATACTTTAACGCATTCTCTAGAAGATTGTATAGAACCTGTTCTATTCTGACGGCATCAACTTCCACGTCAGGGATTTTGTCTGAGATGTCAAGTATGATGTTGGGGGCATCGTATTTCCGGCGGACTCTTTGCACGGCCCTTTTGGCAATGCTGGAAATGCTGACCGGTTTCTTTTCCAGCTTCAGGCGGCCGGCCTGGTATCTCGATAATTCCAGCATGTTGTCCAGTATGCTGGCCAGTGACTCGGCGCTTGAGCTGGCCTCTTCCATTAGCTCTTCTCTCTCGTCTTTAGAGGCCCGCTCATCCCTTGCGGTGCTCAAGGCGCCAATAATAACCGTGAGAGGCGTCCGCAACTCGTGGGAGACCATGCCGATGAACTCGTCCTTGATGTCTATCTCCTTCATCTGCTCGGTGATGTCCTTGCCGACTGCGATTACGCCAATCGCTCTATCATCTTTGTTGATGGGTGAGCTTCGGATGAGAAGTGGCACCAGCGTACTGTCCCGGCGTCTGACGGTTACTGTGCCTGACCAGCTCTGCCCGCTTCTCAGCATCCGCCTGAGCACCTCTCCGGATTCCTCGGAGAACAAAACATCCGTCGCTCTGAGTCCCATAACCTCCTCCGGCTGCCAGCCAAGTAGACTCGCGGCTCCTTTTCCCCAGTAGGTAATCCACCCCCCAACATCGGTAGCCAATATGCTGTCCTCAATGGCATCCAGCAGTTCAGACTGAAAAGACATCTGTTCTTCGGCCCTTTTATGCTCGGTGATGTCCTGCACCGTACCGAATCCGCCTTTGAGCGTACCTTGTTCGTCAAATTCCAGCTCGGCTTTTTCACGGACCCACTTTTCCTCGTCTCCCACGATGATTCGGTGCTCGATATCGTATTCCTCACCCTGAAGAGCCGCCCGCCACTTCCGGTCTACGTATTCTCTATCTTCTGGGTGCACCATTGACAGAAATGCCTCATAGGTCATAGGTGTTCCCTTCGGGACGCCGAACATGCGTTGAGTCTCATCGGACCACAGCAGTTCATCGCGGTGAACATCCAGACGCCAGCTCTACCTATTTGAGCTACTGCCTGAGCACGGTTCAGGTCGTTCTGGCTTTCTCTCAAAGCCTCTTCTGCCTGCTTGCGCTCGGTGATGTCCTGCCCCTGAGCGATGGTGGCTATTGGGGTCTTGTCATCAGGGGCGAAGAGTGTCGCCGAGTTCCAGAGGATGGTTCGCACCGAGCCATCGATGTGCTGAATGGGAATCTCCACCACCTCCCAGTGTTTGCCGGGTGCGGTCTTGTGAATGAGTTTCATGGTCGCGTCTCGGCTGTCTTCGGGGAAGAGTATGCCTAACTTCTTCCCCAGCACCTCCTTTTCAGAGCGTCCGGTGAGGCGCTCAAAGGCGTGGTTAAAGCGGGTTATCTCGAGACCGGGGTTCCAGACTATGATGGGAGCATTAGCGTAGTTAAACAGGTTGTCCAGATAGTCTCGTGTCTGGCGCAGAGACTCGGCTGCCTTCTTCTGTTCATCTATGTCTAGGAAACTCATCACCAGACCGCTGACGACATTCTGGGCGGTGAGGTACGGCAGGATGCGCATCTTGTACCAGCAGCCATCCTTACGCTGCACCTCCATTTCTTTGGAGCGCAGGCTACGCAGCACCTCCTGGGCGTCATTGACCACACCGTCATACGCCAGCCGGGAAGTTATCTCGCCAAGGGGACGACCAACATCAATGTCCCTGACGTTGAAGACATCGGAGGTTGCCGGCGTATAGCTTCTGATTTTGAGTTCCTCATCAAGAAAGACAATGGCGATATCGGTCTGGTTAAGAAAGTTTTTCAGGTCGTCGTTAGCTTTGGACAAGAGCTCATTCTTGTCCTGGAGTTCGGCATTCAGCGTGGTAAGCTCTTCGTTGAGGGATTGAAGTTCCTCACGCGACGTGTCCAGCTCCTCGTTGGTGCTTTGCAGTTCCTCGTTGTTGGATTGGAGCTCTTCATTGGCCGACTTAAGCTCTTCGTTGGTCGCTTCCAGTTCTTCAATTGTGGTCTGGAGGTTCTCCTTGGTGAGCCTGAGTTCGTCTTCCATTTCCACAACACGTCTGCGGCTCCTGGCGGATGGCCTGACCTTTGCCCCTCGACGGTGGGGCCCACTTCCTGGAAGACAATCATTAACAACCCCGGTGGTATCCCCGGTTCGGTAAGAGGAGCTACCGTGATGTTCACTGTCTGGAAGTCGCCGTTGGTCTTGACCCGTACTCCGTTATGGACAATCTTCCTTTTCTCCGAAATAGCCCGGTATATCGCCGAAGTAAGCTCGGTTCTGAGCCCTTCGCGGGCCATTTCCAGAATATTCCAGGCTGGCTGCCCCGAGGCAATCTCCAGGTACCTCCCCGTCCTGCCGCGGACGTATACCAGCCGGAATTTCTCATCGATGACGGCAAAAGTTGGGGCGTAGCTATCGAGGAATATCTTTTCGGTTAGCTCTGGAATCCTGACTTCTTCCACCGCTGGCGCCGGTTCACTGGTCGCCCCGATTTCTATGGGCACAAACGCCGCCGGGAACTTCAGCCTCTCAGCCGAAACCACAGCTTCACGGCGCTGGTATATCTTCCATTTCCGGTCAACCAGATTGAAGAGGTCTGCGAACTCACCGGCCGTCTCTGATGGTCCCAGGAAGAGGATTCCGGAGGGCTTGAGGGCGTAATGAAGAAGGGGGAAAAGCCGTTTCTGCACGTCGCTCTCCAGGTAGATGAGGAGATTGCGACAGCAAATCAGGTCCATTTTGGAGTGTCCTGCCCCCAAAAGTGGTACCAGTTGTTAAGTAGTTTCTCCGGCCATAATAGCTTCCGGTGCCGGCGGCCGAAGCACCGATACCGACGATGCGGAAAGCCCCGTCTTTTGGCTGGGAAGCCTCGGCTGCCGGACCTTGAGGGGCCTTTGACCGGTTAGCCTGTTTGCGCGCTCTCGTGTTTTTTACCATGGCTCACCTCCGAACCTGTATGTGGAGTTGTAGATAATTTGCAAATCTTATACTGTACATTCTACGTCTTCCTCAAGAGTTAGTCTAGGTTTCCACAAGTCTATCAGATAAATACGGATGGAATGACTTGGTTGTTGGGTTATCGCGAGAGCGCTGCGGTAACGCCAATAGCCGGGTTATGGGTAACCGGCAAAACGGCTTTACTTTTTTCCTCTGCCAGGAATACGCACGGTGGCAGAAACAGTGGCTCAAGGGCCCTTTTCCGAAATTGTCACACTTTTGTTAGCTTTCCGCTTCTAATTTTATGATTTTGTAATGTTCGTTGCCTATACTGAATGAGCCAAGTGCCAAGTCGGCCGGACTAAAGCCGGCTGCTCTGGATGACAAGACAGGAAAAAACATTATTACCGGAGAGGTCTTTATGAACTCTGTCGTTGTCAGGAAATCTAAAGAGCCGCGGCAGAGATTGCAATCAACCAGCGTATCGCGCCGCCGGTTCCTCACCATCCTTGCCGGCAGCGGCGCGGCGGCTGTACTGACCGCCTGTGCCCCCAGAGCTTTAACATCCACGGCTGCCCCCGGGTCAACCCAGTCCACCACGCCGCCCCCCTCCACCATGGAAAACACGTCATCTTCAAGCACTGCATATGGTATGAGGAAGCCCGGGTCGGGGGCTCTGGAGTTGCTCTACTGGGATAAGGGAAAGGCCTACGAAGGCTATACCCTCTTCGGCATCAAAAGCGTATCTTTTCTGATAGATATGGATGGCGGTTTGATACACACCTGGCCCATCGGCACCAACCCGAAATTGCTGGACAACGGCAATCTGCTTGATACCAGACAGGACGAAGCCAGCGGGCTTTATGGCTTTCGGGAGTTGGACTGGGATGGCAACATCGTCTGGGAGTACTACGAAAGCCGCCCAGGCTATACTCCCCACCATGATTTCGTCAGGATCTACAACAAGAAACTGGCTGCTTATACCACGTTGTATATCGCCCGCAAACTAATCACCAATGAGCAGGCCATTGCCGCCGGCAGCGACCCGGCCAACGGGCCTTATGATAACTCCAGCATTGACGTCGTTGTTGAGGTTGATATGGCAGGCAATATCGTCTGGGAGTGGTCTTTCTGGGAACACCTCGTCCAGGATATTGACCCGGCCAGGGCAAACTATATCGGAGAAGGCGAGACAATCGCCGATTATCCCGGCCGGCTGAATATCAACCTTCCAGGCAGCCCGCTCAAGGCCGACTGGCTGCACTCTAATTCTCTTGACTACAATCAGGAGCTGGACCAGGTTGTCATCAACGTCTTCCAGGGTGAGTTTTATGTGATTGACCACGGGAACACTTTCATCCCCGGTGACGCCGAAACCAGCGTCAAGCTGGCGGCCGGTAGCGCCGGTGATTTTCTTTACCGTTTCGGTGACCCGGCAAGATACCAGCAGGGTGAGCCGCCGGCGATATCGGAAGACTGGACCTCTGCCGCCGCGGGAAACAAGCAGCTCGGCGCCAGCCACGATGTCGAATGGATAAGGCCGGGCTTACCCGGGGAGGGACATTTCCTGGCTTTTAACAATGGGTGTTTGCTGTTTGAGATAATCCCCCAATCATACGTGTTCGAAATCAACGGATATCTGGGTGCCCAGGGGAATGACACCGGAGATTATGTCAACCCGCCGGATGCCGGTTATTACACTTGGCATCAGGAGCTGCCCAAACCAAAGCAGCCGAAGCAGATGTCCAACCAGATTGTGTGGATATACACCGCCAAAAGCAGCACCGCCTTCTTTAGCCAGATTGTTTCCAGTTGCCAGAGACTGCCCAACGGCAATACCCTGATATGTGTCGGTGTTGAAGGTCATATTTTTGAAGTCACCGCCGCCGGTGAGCTGGTGTGGGACTACATCAACCCCGTCGCCGATGACCACGGCATATTAAGCTATGTGCCGGATGGCAGCCCGGGGGTGAATGCCATCTTCAGGGCCCATCGTTACGGAGCGGAGCATCCCGCCTTCGCCGGCAGGACTCTGGTATCCGGTGGTAGTATCTCGGCCTGTTATCGGCCAGGGTAGTTTGTGACAAATAAAAATGGGGAAAACAGTATGATAGACCTGCTGCTGTGCAATCCCTATTCCCTCGGAAGCGATAGAACTCAGCTGAAAAACATGGAGATTTATCCGCTGCTGGGACAGGGCTATCTGGCAAGCTATCTTGGTGCCAGTGGTTGTTCAGTAGAGATTTTTGATAACACCTTTGCGCCTGACCAGAACTCTTATCGGGAGATGCTGGCCAACCGCCGCCCCAGAGCCATCGGTATATACGGGCATATGGTCTCCCGTTCGGCGGCTTACAGATTCGCCAGAATAGCCTCCAGGCGGGGTGTGTTAACCATCGCCGGTGGGCCAGACGCCACCGGATACTACCCCGATTACCTCAAAAACGGCTTTGACATCGTTGTCCTCAGAGAGGGTGAGGAGACTATCCGTGAAGTGATGGAATGGGCAAGAGGCGGAGCCGACACCTCCAGGCTGGGCAAGATTCCGGGAATAGCCTACCGTGCCGATGAGGGCAAGATTGTCCTTAACCCAGACCGTCCCTACATTGAAAACCTGGACCTGTTGCCCTTCCCCAGACGCGATGAGTATATCCACCGTCCCTACCTTCTTTCCTGGCAGGAAAGGCACGGTTTTACCTCGCTGCCGATTCTGGGAGCCAGGGGCTGCCCCTTCGGCTGCGCCTTCTGTTACCGCCCCGTTTTTGGCAGAAGATACCGCCAGCGCTCGCCGGGCAATGTCGTCGCCGAGATTGAAGAGTGTGTCCGGCGATTTAACGTCACCCATTTCCGCTTTGTAGACGATACGTTTGTGGTCGACTCCAACTGGGTCAAACGGATATCTACCCTGGTAAGAGAGCGTGACCTCGAACTGTCCTTTGACGTCCTGGCCCGCCCTGAGTTGCTGACCGATTGCCTGGCTGAAGACCTGTGTGGAATGGGGGTCCGCCGTTTGTACTTCGGCATGGAGTCGGGTTCTGACAGGGTGCTCCAGAAAATGAACAAAAATCTGAAGGTGGAGCAGTCTTATCGAGCGGCTGAGATAGCCAGAGAGCATGGCATGGAATTCCTGTCCTGGATAATGCTGGGCTATGACGGGGAGGAAAAAGGGGACATATCACTCACAAGGGACATGCTGGTTGATATAAAGCCAACGGTGACCAGTATTTCCATAGCGGTGGCCTTACCGGAAACCGAGTATTACAGAATTTACCATCAACCACAGCACAAAAGGCGCTACCCTCGTCTTTTCTACGTATTTGCCCGGCGCTGGCTTTACGAGGAGGTGAAACTGGCGGCCAACAACTTGGGGCCCTTAAGCCGCCTGAAGCACACGATGTTGAAGTGGGCCTACTGGCTGGGCAAGGAAACTCTCAGTCTGAGCAACCCGAGGTCTTCAAATGGCCGAAATATATAGCCCCCCTTATAAAGTTGAATCGAGGTGGGAACAACCCCTGGCACTGTGTGACAGGGGACTGGCCGATAGCACAGTCAGCGACCTATCAAGGGTATTGCTCTTTGTGCCGACTCTCAATGAAGAGCGCGGCCTGGGCCGGGTATTACACCAGGCGAGGTGCCTCGGTGTTCCCACCCTGGTGGTAGACGGCGGTTCGACCGATAGGACGCATAGCGTCGCCAGGGCATTTGATGTGCCTTTTATCCAGACCGAAAGAGGAAAGGGCAGGCAGTGGCGCGAGTTCTGTAGCCGAATCAGCTACTCGGACTGGGACTATATCGCCATGATAGACAGTGATGCCACTTATGATTTGAACGAGCTCCCGGTTCTTTTAGCCGCCGACGGCGATATGGTCATCGGCAGAAGAGTCCCCACCCGGAGCTCATCATCCATCTTGAGAAAGATAGGGGCGTCTTCCTTTTCACGTCTGGTTACCTTTTTGACTTCACGGCGTTGCCAGGACTTGCTGTCGGGCTTCCGCATAGTGCGCACCAGCTGCCTGGGCGAGATTAGCATCAAGTCCGATGGTTTCGGGCTGGAGTCGGAACTGACTATCGAATTCCTTCGCCGCGGGCTTCGGGTCCTGTGGGTGGACGTGAATTACTATCCGAGGCTGGGCGAGTCCAAGCTCCACGCCGCCAGGGATGGAATGGACATTTTAAGGACAATAGTCTATTCCAGGTATCGGCGTCTATGAAAGTCGCACATCTCGTGCCGTACTTTGAACCACACTATACAGGTGGTATACAGAACTACGTGGCCGAACTGGCCAGACAACAGCAGAGAATGGGGCTCGATGTCTCTATTATAACCGCGGTGCTGCCAGAGCGTAATCGCCCGACCCAGAATATCCAGAATGTCAGGCGATGGAACAAAGACAATGCTTCCCTGAAAGTCATTCGCCTGAAGTCCTGGCTGGTGTGGCAAAGGACGCCGCTCTGCCCGTCTTTGATTCCCGGCCTGAAGCGCCTGAAGGTGGACGTGGTTCATCTGCACAGCCCCAGTCCGTGGTTTGAGCTGGCCCTGCTCCTTGCCAACCAGAATGACGGCAACCTGGTCATCACACTGCACAACGGGTTCCCGGAGGCCAGGCTCGGACAACGTTTCTTTTCATCGGCGGCCCGCCGACTGCTCTATAAAGCCATGGATTCGGCACGCAGTGTAATCGCCCCCCACGCCGGTTTTTTGCCGCAGTTGCTCTCACCCTCTGTAGTTGAAGGCTGCCGGCCGCATTTACATCTTATACCGCCCGGTGTCGACCACTCCCGTTTTTCCCCACTGGAGACCCCCCGCGATGAAAAAAGAGTGCTCTTTGTTGCTCATCTCAGGGAAGAGAAGGGACTGGATGTGCTGGTGGAAGCGATGGCCGAGATGGCGGACTTGCACCTGGATGTGCTGGCCTCTGTCAGCTATGAGAGCTCGTATTACCGGCGCGTGCGTGATTTTGCCGTCGGGAGGTTGGGTTCGCGGGTGAGCTTCTTTATTAATCCTGACCACGAGAGCCTGCTGAAAGCCTACAACCGGGCTGCCTGCGTGGTGGTGCCTTCAACTGGGCTGGATTCATGGAATATGGTTCTACTGGAAGCAGCCGCTTGCGGCACAGCCTGTGTGCGTAGTGAGCTTCCCGGACTGGCCTGGGCTGGCTTTGCCCTGACCGCCCCGCCAGGCGATGCCGGGAAGCTGGCCACGGCTATCAGGGAGACCATAGAACGGAGGCCGGAGCTTGGCCTGCTGGCTAAAAAAGAGGCCGCCAAATATACCTGGGAGCGCACCTGTCGTGATACTGTCTCGGTTTACCAATAAATTAAGCCATGTTTTTCGGAATCCGTTGATAACGGCCTTCACTATCTTCGGACTGGTGGCAGCCGCCCGGATAGTCTGGAATCTGCTCCGACCGGATGACCTGTTCCTTGATTCCTGGGTGATGGTGAATGTGCTTGAGGGTATCAACGGGCAGGCCGACATCCTGCCGCGTGCCGCACTGACGCTGCACTATCCCCTTTCTTACTTACCCTTTTTACTGCCCGCCAAGCTGCTGGGGGCCTACGCCACGGTCAAGTTCGTATACCCTGCCGCCGCCTCCCTGGCGGCGGTGCCGGCCTACCTGATGCTTCGGAAAGGACCACTGGCGCTGGCGGGTACGCTGGCCATCGTGTTCGCACCTGACATGGGTATCAAAACTCTGACCGGAATCCCCCAGACGGTTGCCCTGCCCCTGTTCCTGCTGGCCCTGTACTATACAATGAGACAAAGGCACACTCTGTTTGTGATAACAGCGGCGGCCATCCTTTTTACGCACCACCTGACCGGTATGGTGGTCTTAGCCCTGTACTATAGCGCCTGGGTGCTGCCCCGGATACGCCAGGCTGGCTTTCTCAAGAAAGAGCTCCCCTACCTCGTATTTTTCGCCCTCTGGCCGTTCTACTGGGCATACGCTTTTATCGCCGGGGGGCAAGCCAGCGTGGCTGTCGTCTTGCTGGTCCTGGTTTTGGCCGTCGGTCTGCCCGGTGCCCTTGCCCTGTACTGGGCATTCCCGCGCCTACAACCGCTACTGGCGAGAGCAGGAGCCAGCTTGACACGGGTCTCGCTGCGGGAAATAGCTGTAGCGGTGGCTGTAGCCATAGCCGCCGGCCTGCCTTTCATGCTGATTCTGATTAATTCTCCCGGATTATCCCTGAGACCGATAGACAGCAGCCTGCTTATTGCCTTCGGTCTGGTTCTGATGGTGACCGGCGGCGCCGGAATGCTGGCCCGCGGCAACGCCGGTCTTACTCTGTTTGTTCTGGTGATAACGGCATTAGGTGCTATGGTCTTAATACTGGGTTACCGCTATGTCTTTGATGGTCTGCGGCTGGTTGACTACATCATTCCCTCACTTCTGGTGCTGCTCTTCGCCAAAGGCCTGGAGGCCCGCTGGCTCAACCGCTACGTCCTGGCGGCAGTTGCCCTGCTGGTCGTCGGCTCTTTTGGCCTGAGACTGGCGTCAAGCTATCAGCGCTTTTACACCTATTCCAGCGGTATGATTCAGGCCGCTGATTGGGTCAGGACAAACACACCCCAGAATGCGTCTATCGCCACCGACACCAAGATGTCACTGATGATTCTCGGCCGGGGCAACCGCAACGCCACCTTTGAAGGCACCAAGTGGCTGTTTGACAACTCACCTGTTGAGACATCCATCACGGAGCTCAACGGACAGCCGCCGTTCCAGGAACGACCGATAGAGTATGTCCTGCTGGCCGACTATATGTTCACTCAGGGAGCCGAGGTCAACTGGTACAGTGCTATGTTGAAACCTCCCCCCTCCCTGCCGGCGGAACTGGATGAACTGGGCACCAGTGTCTACTCCAGGGACGGCGTAACCATCTGGGATTTAGAGGCAGTACCACAATGAAAAGCGACGCCATGGACCACAACCATCTAAATCTAAATGACCGGAACTCCATGCTGGCCATCGCCAGAGCTTTCGCCCGATATGTGCGGCCGCATAACCCTTACCTGCGCCTGATGGCCGTGTCCGGCTCTCTGAGCCACCAGGAGAGTGAATTGCCCCACAATGATATAGATTTCTTTATCATCACCAGGCAGGGTAAGGTGTGGGAAGCGTTTCTGGGCTGTCTCTGGTACGGGTGGCGGTTTACACGCAGCCTTGGTCTGCCCCGGACTTTCCTCTGTTTCAATTACATGATTGATGAGAGCTATCCCCAGGAGATTGATTTGGCCAGCCCCAGGCACGTAAGAAACTTTCTCAACTTGGAGGTGATACTGGGTAACGACCATTACCTCAGGCTGCTTGAACAGTTCGACAGCCGCCTGAGTGCTGCTGAGCCCGAGCTATATGAGCGAAGACTGAGGAAAAACCGCTTCGAGCTTTCCCTTCCCACCAACCAAAATCTCAATCCGGAGCACAAAATACCGTTTCTCCGGAAAGTATTTTATGCTTTCCTGCGGGCGCCTTTCATAATTGTGACTAAACTGACGGAGCGCCGCCGCCGCTATTTCTTCCCCCAGGGAATAATCTATTCCAATCACAGGGTGATTCGCAGTCATCTTCACCGGGACTGGAACAACGGCAATATCGAAGACAGCCGGAGAG
Source organism: Dehalococcoidales bacterium (assembly GCA_034413595.1). Lineage (GTDB taxonomy): Bacteria > Chloroflexota > Dehalococcoidia > Dehalococcoidales > JAUWZL01 > JAUWZL01. Next base: position 21,575 of record DAOUMC010000006.1, read on the forward strand.
TGGACGGGGTCTTCTCATCTGTAGCCGCCGGCTATGAAAAAAATGTGCTCCAGAGTGATGCCAACCGACACATGCGCAGCATCGTGTACAAAACACTTGAAAAGCTGATAACACCCGGATTCCGTGTTCTGGATATAGGGGCCGGTACCGGCAAAGACGCCATCTGGCTGGCCCGTCACGGTGCCAGGGTGCTGGCTACTGATGTCGCCCGGGGCATGCTGCAAGAGGCAGCCGAGAATATCAAGAACTCATCACTGGAGGATGACGTCCAGGTTCGGAGACTGGCCGTAGAAGACCTGGAATCTTTACTGCCTGAGCACAGCAAAAAATACGACCTGGTACTGGCCAATTTCGGAGTGCTGAACATCTGTGGCTACCCCGAACAGTGGGGGCCATTAATCGCCAGGCTGCTCAAACCGGGCGGCCTGCTGGTAGCCACGGTAATGAACCGCTGGTGCTTGTGGGAACTGGTGGCCGGTGTTCTCTGTCTGAAGCCGTCTTTTGCCTTCAGGAGGTGGAGAGGTAGAGCCGCTTCTGTCGGCGGCCATCCTCTGAATGTCGTCTGCTATTCGCCGGCGCAGTTTCGCCACCGGTTGGCTGACCTTTTCGAGTTAAAACAGCTCACCGGACTCTGCGCCGTGGCCCCTCCGCCGTCGCAGGGATTCATCTACAAGAATATGCCCTGGCTGGGGCACTGGCTGAGAAAGATTGATGTGTTAGGGGGCAGGTCTTGGTTTTTCAGGGTCATCGGCGACCACTACTTGGTGGTGATGCAGAAGAGGACCATTGACTTATATTCCTTAAAGTCTGCCAAAACCCTGTTCTTTGCGGATAGCACCCGCGGCATTGAAGTACCGGCCGGTGCTCCCCAAACGACAGGCGCTGGCATCTACCAGCTGAAGCCCGGCACCAGTGGCGTATCCCAAGAAATGTAATTATTTTGCAACTTTGTCCACCTAAATTTTATTACTTTGTAACAAATTCCAAGATAACATTAAAGCAAACACTAACATAAGGGGGTAACTAAATGAGATGTTAAAGAATTCGGTTAGCAAACAAGAGAAGAACTCGGGCATATCCAGAAGGGAATTTATAAAAGAGGCTTCACTGGTCGCCGGCGGTATCGCTATGGGTTCTGTGGTCCTGCTGGATGCCTGTGCCTCCAGCACGACCGAGACCGTGACCACGACCAAAACCTCGACCGTTACCACTACCACCACCGCGCAGCCACCATCAGCAGAGGCCAATACCTTTCTCAGCCTCCGGGAATCAGACACCGTCAAGGCCATCTTCGGCAGACTGATACCCGGAGACAGTCAGGACCCGGGGGCGGTGGAGGCCGGGGCGCACATTTACCTTGATATGGCGCTGACCGGCCCGTATTCAAGCCAGCAGACGAGCTATCGGAGGGGACTGGCAGCGGTCAACGCCTACAGCCAGAGCAAGTATCAGAAGGACTTCTCGGCGCTGACGTACTCTCAGCAGGACGGCATCCTCACAGACATGCAGAATGGAACGGCCACCGGTTTCTATGCCCCCACAGCCGATGCGTTTCTGGCGACTCTTCTTCAGCACGTCAAGGAAGGGACCTTCTGCGACCCGGTATATGGAGGCAATCAGAACCTGGCCGGCTGGAAGATGATAGGATTCCCCGGCGCCCAGCTTGCCGCCGGAGAACCACAGTTAAAGATTGGCGCCGACCAGTCCAAGATAACCCCCATACTGACTCTGGCCGATATGCAGAGTGTTTCCCTGCCCAGCCCGCAGAACGGGTATTAAAGGAGGAATGAAATGGCACTACCTAAAGTTGATGTGGTAATCGTGGGTTGCGGGGCGGCCGGGGGAGTGGTGGCCAAGGAGCTGGCCACCAACGGTATGAAAGTGGTGGCGCTGGACCGCGGTGACTTTCTCCGCACCGAGGACTGCAGGTTCCTGGATGAGCTCAGGTGGCTCATCCGCGGCGAGCTGCTTAAGCCCATCCTGGACGACACTCCTATCCAGTGGCGCACAGATGCCCAGGCCAGCCAGTCCAATCTTCCTTGGGTGATGGCTTCGGGCATAGGCGGCTCCACGCGGCACTACACGACCCAGCACTGGAGGATGCTGCCGCACCACTTCAAGCAGTACAGCGAGAACGTGGCCCGCTACGGGGCCAGCGTCATTCCGTCCGGCACGAGCGTCGTCGACTGGCCGATCACCTATGACGACCTGGCGCCCTATTATGATAAGGTGGACACTGAAATAGGGATTTCCGGCAAGGCCGGCAATATTAACGGCACCATCCAATCCGGCGGCAATCCGTTCGAGGCGCCGCGCAGCCAGGACTACCCCATGCCACCCCTCCTGGAGAGCACCGTTACCAGGATGGCCTTGCCCGTGCTGCAGAACCTGGGCTACAAGCCGTTCCCGATACCCTCATCCATCGCCACCACGCAGTACAACGGGCGGCCGGCGTGCGTCTACTGCGGTTTCTGTTCCAGCTATTACTGCTTCATCGGCTCCAAGGGGAGCACCAATATCACGGTGATACCGGTGGGGCTGGCTTCGGGCAACCTTGAGATCCGGCCCAACTGCCGCGTGACAAGGATTAACAAAGACAGCACCGGCCAGATGGCCACCGGCGTTACCTATCTGGATGCCGCCGGCGTCGAGCAGGAACAGCCCGCCAGCCTTGTCGTCGTCTCCAGCTATACATTCGAAAATATCCGCCTGCTTCTTTACAGCGGCATCAACCAGAACGGCATGGTGGGCAAGTACTTTATGGCGCACCAGTACCCCTTCGTCTTCGGCTTCTTCGATACCACCGTGACCAATCCCAGCGTCGGCCCGTGGGCAGGTAATGTCGCCATAGACGAGTTTAACGGCGACAACTTTGACCACACCGGCCTGGGTTTCATCGAAGGCGGGGCCATTGAACCATTCGGCGGGAACATACAGGCTATATCCGCCACAGGTCTCGGGTTCAACGGCATGCCTGTGCCCACCGGCACCCCACCCTGGGGTGACGGCTACAAGGCCGCCCTGAAGCAGTACTCTATCAGGAGGGCCATGGTCTATCCACAGATACCGACCCTGCCATACGAAGCCAACTACGTCGAGCTTGACCCGGTGGTAAAAGACCAGATAGGCATGCCGGTAGTGCGAGTCACCTACAACGGCTATGACAACGAGACAAAGTGCGGCACCTATCTTCAGGGTAAGATACATGATATTGTACAGGGAATGGGGGCTACCAAGATAGTGGACGGGGGTTTGCTTATCCCGCCCGCCACCACCCACGAGGTCGGTGGCGTCCGCATGGGAAGCGACCCGACAAAATCGGTCGTTAGCGAGCACCTCCAGTCGTGGGAGTTGCCTAACATGTTCGTGGTGGGCGGCGCTGTCTTCCCGACATTTTTCGGCTATAATCCCACCCACACCATTGAAGCGTTGTCCTTCTGGTCGGCAGACTACATCAATAACGAGGCTAAGACTGGAGGCAGCCTGGCCAAGTATATGTAGCGAATAGATATAAATGGAGGGCTGGATATGAAAAAGATTTTCCTGGTGGGCTTGGTCCTGGCGGCGTTGGTGGCGTGGGGCGGTTGCACCTCCACAACCACATCACCGTCCACTCCGCCGACCACCTCGACCACGACCACTACCACTACAACAACGACTACTACGACCGGCGCAACTACCTACCAGATGCTGGCTGCCGACGGACAGACGGTTTATTCCAACACGTGTACTCCCTGTCATGGGGCTGATGGACAGGGGGGCATCGGGCCGGCTCTGTGGGGCCCGAATTACGTTGTCGGTGTGTACAACGGCAAAACCCTCTTTAACAACAATGCCCAGGATATGCTGACCTTTATAGCTACCACTATGCCGTTCTCCGCACCGGGAAGCCTGTCCCACCAGCAGGCGGTGGATGTGTTGTGTTATCTCCTGATACAGCAAAATATAGTGTCCCCAACGAGCACATTCGTCGAAAGCCAGCTGAGCAGCGTCGTGTTGAAGTAGCGAAAACGGCCCAAGTTGTGAAGGCAGACAAAAGGTCAGACTAGCAGGGGGCTTTGTAGTAAGACCGACGTAAGCTTTGAAATCATATATTTATGGCTCTTAAGCCGTTTTTAGTACCGGGAACTTGACCCAGGTGCCGATAAACCCGTGTGCACATAGTGAACTTAGGTTAGCAGGGGTATGTGCAACCAGTTAATCCAGCGGAAGGTAAAAGTATCGTGCGAAAGAGAGTAGTGGCGTTCGTTTTAACCGCCATTATTCTTGCCGTTGCCGCCGACATGGCGCTTATCCGCTTCTCTTCCATCGGCCATGCGGCCAGTGTCGAAAGTGTTGAAATCAACAGCATCTTCCGGGTGTTGCTACTCATCGCAGTTCCCATATTTGTGCTGGTGGTGGTCGGTATGGTCTACGCCATCTGGTTCTTCCGCCGGCGAAGAACCGACACCGGCGAGGGGCACAGCGTAAGAACTCTGCCGCCGCTGGAGGCAGCCTGGACATTTCTGCCCCTGCTCATCGTTATCGCCGTATCCGTATACGGCGCCCTGGTATTGGACAGGATGATACGGCCGTCCGAGAACGAGCTGGAAATCAGGGTAATAGCCAAACGCTATCTCTTTCAATTTGAGTACCCCGATTACAATATCAATACGTTGGAGCTGGGCCTGCCGGTCAATCAAAAAGTGCATCTGACACTGACCTCGCTGGATGTCGTGCACGACTTCTGGGTGCCGAAGTTCGGACCCAAGGAGGACTGCATCCCGGGGATGACCACGGAACTGCGCCTGACTCCAACCGAGCTGGGTACTTTTAGCGTTCTTTGCTCGCAGCTCTGCGGTCCGGGGCACACCTATATGACAGCTCCGGTTATAGTCATGAGCCAGTCGGATTTTGAAGCCTGGGTCAAGAAACAACAGAGTCCCCCGGCGACTACTACAGCAGCAGGTCTTACAGCAAATTAGAGCACTTGCTATGACTAAATTGTTTTCTCTGGGAATAATAAAGGCTCTGCTTGCCGGGACGGCCGGCACCGCCGCTGGCATGGCGGTGGTTGTCCTCGTTCGTGTTTTGATGGGACTGCCGGCCTGGTGTGACGGGCCGGTGGTTGTTGGTGGTCTGCTGGTCGGTATCCCGGTCTTTCTGACCACCATCGGCGTCTTTGGTTACTGGTGGCGCTGGTGGCGGGGAATCGAGAAGGAAGAAGAAGCGACCCCCAAGCCGCACTCTTGGAAGCGCTACTTTAGTTACGACACCAATCACAAGGCAATCGGACTGCAATACCTCGCTACCGCTATGGTTTTCTTGCCTTTTGCCGTTATCCTGCAGATAGTAGGCAGGCTGGACTTAAGCAAGATATTCGGTAGCCACCTTGTGAGTGCGCAGGGTTACGAGTCAATTATCGCCGACCACGGCGTGATGATGCTCTTCATCGTGGCCATACCCGCCTTTTCCGGGTTGATGAACTATTTTATCCCCATTCTTATCGGCACCCGTGATATGGCCTTTCCGCGCCTGAACGCCCTATCATTCTGGCTGGTACCGCCGGCTGGCCTGCTGATTCTCTCCGGCCTTTTTGCCGGTGGTTTCTCTACCGGCTGGACTCTTTACCCTCCCCTAAGCGCGGACTATCAGCCACTGGGTATGGACTTGGTGATTCTGGGTATGATAATGGCCGGCCTTTCGTCGATACTGAGCGGCATCAATTTCCTGGTCACCATTCTCAGGAAAAGAGCTCCCGGAATGACCTTCTTCAAGATGCCGCTGTTCGTGTGGACGGCCATAGCCACGGCCATTCTGACAGTGCCCTTCACGCAGTTTATATCGATTTCACTGCTAATGGTGCTCCTGGAAAGACTGATGGGTATGGGTTTCTTTGAGCCTGTGCTCGGCGGCAATGTCATGCTCTACCAGTATATGTTCTGGACATATTCGCATCCGGCTACCTATATCTTCGTCCTCCCCGGGCTGGGCATAATCAGCGAGATTATTCCCGTTTTCTCCAGGCGGCCTCTTTTTGCCTACAAGTGGGTGGCCCTTTCCAGCCTGGGCATCTCACTGGGTGGCACCATTGTTTTCGGCCACCACATGTTTGCCGCCGGCATGCCCATCGCCTTACGCGTCCCTTTTATGGTCACGACCATGCTGGTGGCCGTGCCCACCGGGGTAAAAATATTCGGCTGGACAGCCACCATGTGGGGCGGCAAAATCAGGCTTTCAACGGCGTTCCTCTTCGTTTTTTCGGCCATCATCCTGTTTCTGATAGGCGGGCTGACCGGCATAATCCAGGCGACCGTACCGGCCAACCTCTACATACACGCCACCTACTGGATACCGGCCCATTTTCACTGCCTCTTTTTCGGCGGCTTTTTGTTTCCGCTGATGGCCGCTTTCTACTACTGGTTTCCCAAGCTGACCGACAGGCTCATGGGCGAGAAGCTGGGGAAAGTCCAGTGGTGGTTGATGACGCTCGGCGCCTTTCTGCTGGTGATACCGATGTTCGCGCTCGGACTGGAGGGGATGCGCCGCCGGGTGGCTGACTATGAGATAGCGCAGGGTTTTCAGCCCCTCCACATCCTGACGGTCGTTGGCGGAAGCCTTTTGTTTATCGGGCTGGTCATACTGGTCGTCAATGTGGTTCGCAGTTACCGCCGGGGCGCCGAGTCGGGCCCCAATCCGTGGCAGGGCCGCACGCTGGAGTGGCATATACCATCGCCGCCTCCGGAGCACAATTTCGACCGCCTGCCGGAGGTCATAGGCTACCCTTATGGCTACGGCACTCTTGGGACAGCTCATCACACCCTTGACACGGGAAAGGAGTAGCACAGTGGACGCAGAATTAACGTCAACCCTGCCGGCAAAATCACGGTGGACACCCATGTTCACCGGTGTGGTTCTGTTCCTGATATCGGAGTTCTTTCTGTTTGGTGCGCTGTTTTTTACTTACTACTATCTCAGGGCCATGTCGCCAGCCTGGCCGCCGGCTGATGTACATCTGGCCATGGGTAGGCCGGTGGCCAATACGGTCATCCTGCTCACCAGCAGCGCCGTCATATTTCTGGGGGTCGGGGCCGTTCGCCGGGGAGACCGGCGGCAGGCGTCCTGGCTCTTAGGCATTACCATGTCGCTGGGATTGATGTTTCTGGGTATCACCGTCTGGGAGTGGCTCCAGGAAACGTTCCGTCCCTGGAGCAACGCCTACGGCTCTATCTTTTATACCCTGACCGGATTCCATGCCCTGCACGTTTTCGGCGGTGTCCTGCTGCTGGCCGCTCTGCTTAATCGGCTCCGTCATAACCGCTTCAATGTGGGAAACTATCAGGTAGTAGAACTGGGTTCAATCTACTGGCATTACGTGGACTTTATATGGATACTGGTCTTTGTTTCATTGTTTGTTGTTAGATGATGGACGCAGCACCGACAATCAATATCCAGACAAGAAACAAGAAGCTGGCTGTGTTTTCTGACTATCTCACCCTGACCAAACCACGCACCATCCTGCTTCACCTTATAACAGCCGGCTCGGCTATGTTTCTGGCGGCTGGCGGCCATCCGCCAGCCGCCAGATTTGCCTTCACCATTATCGGTGGCTCGCTGGTCGCCGCCGCCTCCAATGCTCTTAACTGTTATTTTGACCGTGACCTGGACGGGTTGATGTCCCGTACCAGGCAGCGGCCTCTGCCCTCGGGGAGGCTGGCACCCGGCAGGGCACTATTATTCGGTACCGCTCTGGGTATTGCCGGCGGCTATTTGTTGATGCGTTTTGTCAATCTGCAAGTGGCCGCCTTGGCACTTCTGGCGTGCCTGTTCTATGTTCTGGTCTACACGGTATGGTTGAAAAGGCGAACCTACTGGAGCGCCATCATCGGCAGTGCCGCCGGCGCTTTTCCACCCCTTATCGGCTGGATAGCCATCAGCCAAGAGCTGACCCTGGTTCCCTTCGTTTTAGCGGCTATAATCGTGTTATGGACTCCGGTGCACTTCTGGTCCCTGGCCGTCACCTATCACCGGGACTATGATACCGCGGGAGTTATGGCTTCGCCTGAGAGACATGCATCAGGCTGGATAACCGTCTTCTCTATACTGCTAGTGTGCGTCTCATTCCTGCTTATACCGGTGGCCCGCCTGGGTCTGTTTTATATGGTCCTGGCATCACTGCTAGGCTTGGGTCTAATCTACTTGGCGGTGCGTTTACAGATTCAGTCCAGTCGGCAGGTAGCCAGGCTACTCTTTCTGTTTTCCATCTGCTATCTAGTGGGGCTTTTCTTCGCAATGGCACTGGGCTTGTTTATTTGATTGCCCCGCAGACCGGTTCCTGAAATGTCACGAATTTGTAATATTTTCAACCAGAACTTTATGATTTTTTCACTGGTCTGTCCCTAGAATAGGTGAGGAGAGATAAGAATGGCTTGTTTATAGCCTGGAAAGGATGAGAACTAAGGGGATAGAGGTTGGGTAACAGGTGATACCACTGAAAACAGGTCGAGAGGAGGTGATTAGAAGATGCCCACATTCAAATGCAGCGACATAGGTATGGTCTGCTCGTTTGAAACAAGCGCTGACACCGAAGCTGAGCTAATGGCCAAGATAGCCGAGCACGCCAAAGAGGTGCATGATATGAAGACCATTCCGCCGGACATGATGGAGAAGGTCAAGAAGGCCATAAAGAAATGATAGGCTATCCGACCCACAGAATGTTTGATGATGGAGGTGCTTGTGAGCGAGCAGGAGATTGAATCGTTAATCAATGAACTTACCTGTGACAATATCATCAGATGCCAGAAAGCGAGGCGTTCCCTGGTAACTCTGGGCTATAAAGCCGTGCCTTCTCTTATCAAAGCCCTGGATAGTAAAAAAGAGTGGGTACGCTGGGAAGCCGCCAAGGCACTTTCTCAGATAGGTGACCCCGCAGCCACCGGCCCTCTGGTGAAGGCCCTTGGAGATAAGGAGTTTGATGTCCGCTGGCTTGCCGCTGAAGGTCTGATTGCCATCGGCAAGCCAGCGGTAGTGCCGCTATTGCGGGCTTTAATTGATAACCCGAGGTCTACGTGGTTGCGTGAGGGAGCCCACCATATCCTGCATGATATGTACCGGGCTGACTGGGACGTGATTCTGAAACCGGTAATGGCAGCTCTTGAAGATTTCGAGCCTTCGTCGGTAATACCCTTGGTGAGCGAGAAAGCTCTTGATGAGATAGAAGCGTGGCAGGCTCCGATAAAAAATGTCGGACAGCATCGGAAATAACAAAAACGCTAGCCATAAAGCCTGCTATTTATTCTGTATCAGAGCAGCATATGACCGGCTCAAAACGGAGGTTCATCCTTGTTACATGCGCTGGTTTGGGTCAACCCACTGATGTCGCCAGGGGTTTCGCGCCGCTCTGACCACGGCGTCACACATGCAATTGTACATAGTCTACCCGGCGCCGGTGGCTTTTATGCATTCTTTCTCTGGGGGATGAGGGTTTTAAACGAGGGTGCCCAGCTAGCGCTAAGCGGAGAGATGTGGCCCTCTATCTTGTTGGGTGACCCTCTTGCGGCAGGAAACGCCTGGCTTCCTGATAGCGGCTTATCAGCAGCAGCAGACTGGCGGCGGCGACTGCGAAGAGACCGGCCCAAGCGGCAGGGGCGGGAATGTTGAGGGTATTCGTCAAATCCCAGCCGAAGTGCAGCAGCACCGCCAGCAGGAAGAAACCGATTACCTTCAGATTAAAAGCGACGTGTCCGGTGCGTTCACGCTCACGCCAAATCACGGAACAAACGAGCCCCGTCCAGGCCGTGTGTCCGGCCGGAGACAGAAGGCCCCTCATCAGCAGAACCTGTTCTACTGAGCCTATGTCACCCTGGCTCTGTGCCAGAGCGGTCAGGCCATAGCCTGTGGTCTCCAGTGCGGCGAACCCCATGCCCACGGCTACGCCGAAAAGAAGACCATCGGCTTCGTGTCGGTAGCGCCACATAGCGTACATAACCAGCGGGAATATGAGCTTGGCGCTTTCCTCTATGAAACCCACGGCCACGAGAGAGCCGATATTCAGGCTTTCGAGGGTGCTGAATTCCAGGAAGGCGGCCGCCGCCAGGCCTATGGCACCGCCGAAGATAAAGCTGTTAGCCAGCAGCGGCGGCGAAATGTCGCGGTCACGGATGTGCCCGTAGAAATAGACGGTGAGGGTTACCGGTATGATAAAGGCACCCAGTAGTATTATAATAGGGGAAAAGCTAGGGTTGCCCGTGGTGCGCAAGATTAAGTCGGAGGCTATGAAAAGGACTACGCCCACAATCAGGACTTGCAGCCAGCGATATTTCACGGTGTCAAGTCTATACCGGCTATATGCCTAAGTCAATGGCAGTTCTCACTTCACGGTGAAGCCCTGTTTCCAAATGTCACAAATTTGCAACTTTTTTGTGTCAGATTTTATGATTATTCAATGTGAAGGGACTGATAATAAATATTGCAGGTGTTGGAGATGCCGTGCTTATGACATTAATCTAAACCAGAAGGAGAGAAAGCAACCAGAGTAATAATAGCATCGGTTATTGTAAGGAGGTCGCACTATGAAAATACTGCGTAAATCAGTTCTTCCGTTTCTTGTCTTAGCGGTAATTCTCGTATTGATGGCCGGATGCGCCAGCCAGGTGAGCGTCACTACGGCAGCAGTAAATGATTCAGGCCACCTTATTCTCTCGCTATCAGACGGCACCTCTTTAGACGCGGGTTATGTCGTAGGGCCTGCCGGAGCCACGGGTGCTACCGGACTCACTGGCCTTACCGGCCCCCAGGGCCCCACTGGGCCCCAGGGTCCCGCCGGGTCTGCGGGGGCTGTCTCGGTTAGCGGTATAGTCAGCAAGATTTCTCCATCGCTGGTGTACATAGATGTTATGACCCCAACCGGCGGGGATGCCGGAACCGGCATCATAATCGGTAGTCAGGGCTATATCCTTACCGCTTTTCACGTAATCTCCGGAGCTAGCACCATCAATGTGACGCTGAGCAGCGGCCTTACCGTATCGGCCACCTTCGTCACCGGAGCCCAGGGACGTGATTTTGCCGTAATCAAGATGGACAACGTTCCTGCCGGCCTTCAGGTCGCCGAGCTGGGCTCCTCATCTTCAGCGACAGTGGGTGACGCCGTGGTTTCGGCTGGCTTTGCTCTGGCCTATACTCCGAACCCCTCTTTCACCTTTGGCATAATCTCGGCGTTTCGCACCCTCAGCGATAACTATGATTATATTCAGGTAGATGCGGCTATAAATGCTGGGGACAGCGGCGGGCCGCTGCTCAACATGGCGGGGCAGGTAATCGGCGTCAACGATGCCGCGGATGTCTATGACAACAACGGAGACCCCGTCATGAACATGGCGTATTGCCTGCCTATAAGCGAAATTCTTACCCAGATTCAGCCTTACACCGGGTAGAAGCCTTTGTGAGAAGAGGCCGGCAGTTTCCGACGAAGAGTTGAAGTAAATCAGAAACAGTACCAGATGCTTAATAGGACCTGGGATATAGGATGGCGGAGTCTGCGGATAAGAAAGATATAAAGTCCAGAGGCAGCGTGCCCGAAGTAACCGGGGCATCGCTCAAAGAGCTGCCCGTTGCCGAGCTGATGAAGCAACTTGGTGCATCGGCTGGCGGCCTCACCACGGCAGAAGCACGGAATCGTACGGCCAGGTACGGCTACAACGAAATCGAGGAAAAGAGGGTCAGCCCCATCCGCAAGTTTCTATCGTACTTCTGGGGGCCGATTCCGGTCATCATCATGATAGCCGCTATACTTTCGGCCGTGCTGCGCCACTGGCCCGATGTCGGCGTTATTCTGATACTGCTGGTAGTCAACGCCGTGGTAGGCTTTCGCGAGGAGTACCAGGCGGGTAACGCCATCGCTGCGCTCAAGAAAAAGCTGGCCCTCAGGGCGAGGGTTAAGCGGGACGGGCAGTGGATGAGCATCGCGGCCCGTGAGCTGGTGCCGGGTGACATCGTGCGTCTGCGCATAGGTGATATCATACCTGCCGATGCCAGACTGCTTGAGGGAGACCCGGTGCAGGTTGACCAGTCGACCCTGACGGGCGAGTCTCTGCCGGTTGAACACAGGTCAGGGGACGCCGTTTTTTCGGGCTCTATTCTCAAGCAGGGTGAGATTGAGGCTATTGTCTACGCCACGGGCAAAGACACCTATTACGGAAAGACCGCCGAACTGGTCAAGTCGGCGGAGACACGCAGCCATCTCCAGCGGGCCGTGGTCAAAATTGCCGATTACCTGCTCCTCATCGCCGCCGTCCTGGCGGTGGTGATAATAGTTGTGGCCGTTTACCGCCATGACCCGATACTGGAGGTATTGCAGTTCGTGCTGGTGCTGACCATAGCGGCGGTGCCGGTGGCCATGCCGGCGGTGCTATCGGTAACCATGGCCCTGGGAGCCAAGATGCTGGCGGCCAAGCAGGCGATTGTCACCAAGCTAACGGCGGTTGAGGAAGTGGCCGGTGTTGATGTTCTGTGCTCGGACAAGACGGGTACCCTGACCCAGGCCAAACTGACCCCGGGAAAGCCTTTCACTCTAGGGGATACCAGTCCGGAGGAGGTAATTCTGACCGCTGCCCTGGCCTCACGCTTTGAAGACCAGGACCCGATTGACCTTGCCGTGCTGAGCGGAGTCAAGGACGCCCAATCACTGAAATCGTACCAGGTGGTTCATTTCCAGCCCTTTGACCCGGTTCACAAACGCACCGAGGCGGAGCTAGAGGGGCCCACCGGGCAGACTTTCAAGACTACCAAGGGGGCACCCCAGGTCATTCTGGCACTGGATGCCAGCCCGGACAAGATACAGGCCCAGGTTGATAAGGCGGTCGATGAGTTTGCCTCCCGGGGCTTCCGTTCCCTGGGGGTGGCCCGTGCGGATGCCGGTAAAAAGTGGCGGTTCCTCGGTATAATTCCCCTCTTTGACCCGCTGCGCCAGGATTCCAAGGCGACCGTAGACACTACTCGCGGCATGGGCCTGAAGATGAAAATGCTCACCGGGGACCAGATAGCCATTGCCCGGGAAATCAGCCAGGAGCTGGGCTTGGGCACCAATATTATGGACGCCGGCCTTTTTGACCAGACCAAGCAACACGAAGTGGGCCAGCTGGCTGATGCCATTGAGCAGGCTGACGGTTTCGCCCAGGTATTTCCCGAGCACAAGTATTACATCGTTGATGTATTGCAGCAACGGGGGCACATCGTGGGTATGACCGGCGATGGTGTAAATGACGCCCCGGCCCTGAAAAAGGCCGACGCCGGCATCGCTGTATCGGGTGCCACCGACGCCGCCCGGGCCGCCGCCAGCATCGTGTTGTTGCTCCCCGGCCTTTCGGCGATTATTGACGCCATCAGGGAAAGCCGCAAGATATTTCACCGGATGATAAGTTACGCTACGTACAGGATAGCCGAGACTGTAGCTCTACTTGGCTTCCTAGCTATAGCTATTCTGGCATTTAAGACATATCCGGTAACAGCTATTATGATAGTTTTACTGGCCATATTAAATGATGGCGCCATCCTGTCCATCGCTTATGACAATGTCCGATTTTCCAACCGGCCGCAGAAGTGGGAAATGCGACCGGTATTGGGAATAGCTACTATAATCGGAGCATTCGCCATGGTGCGGTCCTTTGGTATCTTCTATATTGGTGACAGCCTTCTTCATCTTGATACCAATGCTCTACGCACGCTGGTATATCTGAACCTTTCTATCGGCGGGCATCTGTCTCTTTTTGTGGCCCGTACCCGGGGCCCTTTCTGGTCAATTAGCCCGGCCCGCATCCTGCTGGTCGCGGTTATCGGCACCCAGATAATCGCCACATTCATCGCTGTCTATGGATTTCTGATGACGCCTCTGGGTTGGACTTACGCCGGAATCACTTGGGGTTACTGTCTGGTGATGTTCCTGCTACAGGACCAGGTAAAACTCATCGCCCGCAGAATCTTCGGCAAGGAGCACTCTGGCTACTTTGGGAGGCATGTCAGGAGCGAGGCTTAGCCCGCGGCGTCAGGGCGAGGGGCAAAACTGATTATTGTCAAAAGGAGGTTATCAAGATGGACAAATACAGGTATATCCGCTTCTTTGAAGAGCTGGGGGTCGGTGATGTCTCCCTGGTCGGTGGCAAAACAGCCTCGCTGGGGGAGATGTACTGCGAACTCACCGGACAAGGCGTCAAGGTGCCCCACGGATTTGGCATAACGGCTGAGGCTTACCGCTACATACTGGATAAGGTGGATGCCTGGAAGGAGCTGCATCTTGCCCTGGACGGAGTTGACCCCGGCAACGTTGCCGACCTTGCCCGGCGTGGTAAGCAGGCGCGGTACATCGTCTACAGCGCTCCTCTGCCGGAAGACCTGAGGCACGAAATCCTTGATGCCTACCACGCTCTCCAGTCAGAGTATGGGCCTGACCTCAGTCTGGCGGTACGCAGCTCGGCAACGGCCGAGGACATGCCCACCGCCAGTTTTGCCGGGCAGCACGAGAGTTTTCTCAATGTCCACGGCGATGAGATGCTGCTTGATTCGTGCAAGCGGTGTTTTGCCAGCCTGTTCACCGACCGCGCCATTCATTACCGGATTGACCAGGGCTTTGACCACTTCAAGGTGTACCTTTCTATAGCGGTAATGAAGATGGTGCGCTCAGACCTGGCCGCCAGCGGCGTCATGTTTTCACTCGATACCGAGTCTGGGTTTGGCGACGTGGTCTTCATTACCGGGTCTTACGGGCTGGGCGAGAATATCGTCCAGGGCGCGGTGGACCCGGACGAGTTTTATGTCTTCAAGCCCACTTTCAACCAGGGCCATCGCACGGTATTAAAGAGAAACCTGGGCAGCAAGGAAATCAAGATGGTGTATTCGGAGGGAGGAGCCAAGCAGACCACCCGCAACGTGCCCACGCCCGAGGCCGACCGCCAGCAGTTCTGCGTCTCTGATGAAGAGGTGCTGGTGCTGGCTGATTACGCCATCAAGGTGGAGAATCACTACAGCCAGAAGGCCGGCCACCCTATGCCAATGGATATGGAGTGGGCTAAGGATGGCCAGGATGGGCAGCTCTACATGGTTCAGGCACGACCGGAAACGGTGGTCTCCCAGAGGCAGAAGAATGTCCTGGAAGAGTATATCCTGAAGGGAACCGGGAAGGTGCTGGCCACCGGTCGTGCCGTCGGCGAGAAGATAGCCAGCGGCAAGGCCCACATCATCTCCGATGCTGCTCATCTTGCTGGGTTCAAGAAGGGAGAGGTGCTGGTAGCCGATACCACCACTCCAGATTGGGAGCCGGTGATGAAGAGTGCGGCTGCCATCGTAACCAATCGCGGAGGCCGCACCTGCCACGCCGCCATCGTCAGCCGGGAGCTGGGCATTCCTGCTGTGGTCGGTGCCGAAAACGCCACCAGGCTGGTGCCGGATGGCAAGGAAGTGACCGTATCCTGCGCCGAAGGAGATGTGGGCAGAATTTACCTCGGGGAGGTGCCTTTTGAGGTCAGAAAAACAGACCTGAGTATCATTCAGCGACCGACTACCGAGGTCATGATTAACTTGGGCAACCCCGATGTCGCCTTTAAGACGAGTTTCCTGCCCAACGACGGCATCGGTCTGGCTCGGATGGAGTTCATCATCAACGAGTACATCAAGGTACATCCGATGGCCCTGGTTCATCCCGAGCGCATCAAGGACGCAGAGGAAAAGGCGGAGATTGAAGACCTGACCCGTGGCTATGACCGGCCGGCCGATTTCTTTATCCAGCGCCTCTCGGAGGGCGTGGCTACCATCGCCGCCGCCTTTTACCCCAAGCCGGTGGTGGTGCGTCTCTCCGATTTCAAGAGCAACGAGTACGCCTCCCTGGTAGGTGGCAGCTCATTTGAACCCGAGGAGGACAACCCGATGATTGGCTTCCGGGGTGCCTCCCGGTATACCCACCCCGACTATCTGGAGGGCTTCGAACTGGAGTGCGCCGCCATGAAGCGGGTTCGGGATGAAATGGGCCTGACTAATGTCAAGCTCATGGTGCCCTTCTGCCGGAGAGTCGAGGAGGCCAGAAAGGTGACAGACAAGATGGCCGAGCTTGGCCTTAAGCGAGGCACAAACGACCTTGAAATCTATGTGATGTGCGAGATTCCGAACAATGTCCTACAGATTGACGCCTTTGCCAGATACTTTGACGGCTTCTCCATCGGCTCTAATGACCTGGCCCAGCTTGTTCTGGGCGTAGACCGGGACTCGGAAATCGTGGCCTTTGATTACGACGAGCGTGACCCTGGTGTAAAGGAGATGATTCGCCAGGCGGTGGAAGGCTGCAAGCGCAACAAGCAGCACTCGGGGCTGTGCGGGCAGGCCCCCTCTGACTATCCGGAGATGGCCGAATACCTGGTGGAGATAGGCATAGACTCCATCAGCATAAACCCCGACGCCGTTCTCAAGACAACGCTGCACGTTCTGGAGGTTGAGAAGCGGCTGGGGCGAAAGCCGAGGACGCCCGCAAACAGGAAGTAGATAAAGTAGCGGATGAGAATACCCGTCAAGAGGAGGAACTTTGAGAGTCATAGTCTACAGCACGCGACCTTATGACCGGGAGTCGTTAAGTTCGGCCAACGGGGGTAAGCACGAACTGCGCTTCACCGAAGTGCGCCTTGATGAGCACACCGCTGGCTTGGCCAGGGACTATCCGGCGGTGTGCTGCTTCGTCGATGACAGCCTCAACTCCGCCGTGCTCGCTCAGCTTAGGGACGGCGGCACAGAGCTGGTCGCTTTGAGGTCGACGGGCTTCAACAATGTAGACCTCCTGGCCGCAGAGAAGCACGGCATGACCGTCATGCGGGTGAGCCGCTATTCTCCCTACGCCGTAGCCGAGTTTGCGGTGTGTATGATGCTGGCACTCAATCGCAAGATTCACCGCGCCTATGAGCGGGTCCGGGAGGGCAACTTCCTTCTGGATGGCCTTCTCGGCTTTGATTTAAATGGTAAGGTGGTTGGTATTGTCGGCACAGGCAACATCGGGAGCGCGCTGGCCCGAATACTGCACGGCTTCGGTTGCCGGCTTCTGGGGCATGACCTCAGAGAAAATCCCGATTGTCTGTCCCTGGGAATGCGATACCTTGACCTGAAGACGCTGCTGGGCCAGTCCGACATCGTTAGTCTGCACGCACCACTGACCCCCGAGACGCGCCATATGATTAACGCCGAGAGCCTGTCACTTATGAAGCCGGGGGCCATGCTTATCAACACCAGCCGCGGTGCCCTGGTGGACAGTCGCGCCCTAATCAGCGCCCTGAAGAAACGACGGCTGGGGGCTGCCGGTCTGGATGTCTATGAGGAAGAATCCCACCTGTACTTCCAGGACCTGTCAGACGAGATTATAACCGATGATGTCATTGCCCGCCTCACCACTTTCCCCAATGTGATTATAACCGGGCACCAGGCCTTTTTTACCCGGGAAGCGCTGGCCGTCATTGCCGATACAACCATCAGGAATATCACCGACTTCGAATCCGGCATCAGAAGCGAAAATGTTCTCAGGCCCAAAGAAGTGGTCAGACCATCTGCCGGGTAAAGATTTGTCATCCCTCGCTCTGGGGCAAAATGTTCTGAGAAGATGATATTAAGCGGTTACCCGATACATTGCTGCTTCGGTGAAGGACTCGTGACTGTGTTGTGCTCTACAACGGCCGATTGGGAAGGCTGGCGGTTTATGCACCGCCGTTATCAGTCCTTCCCCTGATTCTCCAGCTGGCAGAGGGCTGAGGGTCTTCAACCGGTAGACCAATGTACTTCTCGGCAACCTTGCGGAAGTGATACCCGTAGACACTGAGGCTTATCGAAAGGGGAAATTTTCGTGGCTGTTTTAGCAGGGTCGAAAGGAATAACTTCCAGTAGTATCTTCTTCCCTTCTCCCTGATGCCCAGGAACCATACAGATTTAATGAGCGCCTTGATGTGTTGAAGTTGAAACCTGCCTGCTATTTTACCCTGAGGTTTGTATTCTCTTAGGAATGTTTTGATTCGGTCATAGTAAGGCCTTGGGGAGTAGATTGTGTCGAGAATGTGCTTATAGCCATTAATAAGCACTTCGTATTTTATCCTGGGAATAAAATTGATTGAGCAGTCGGTATTGTTGCCGGTAAAGGCTTTGGTCAAACGGTTCTCCTGTTTTAGACGCTGGTATAGTCTGGTGCCAGGAGGGGCATTCAGCAAACCGACCATTGCGGTAACAATGCCACTCTTTTGAATGAAGCTGATTTGGTTCTTAAAGATGGAAAGCGGGTCACTGTCAAAGCCGACGATAAACCCTCCCTGTACCTCCAGTCCGTTGTTTTGTATCTTCTTGACCGAAGCCACCAAATCGCGATTTTGATTTTGCGACTTGGCACATTCAACCAGGCTTTCCTCATTGGGAGTTTCAATACCGATGAACACGGTGTTAAACCCGGCCTTAACCATCAGTTTTATTAGTTCTTCATCATCGGCTAGGTTTATTGACACTTCTGTGGACAGGGTAAAGGGGTGCTTTTTCCCCTTCCTCCATTCGATTAGCGCCGGCAATACTTCTGCCTTGAGTTTTTTCTTGTTGCCGATGAAGTTGTCGTCAACAACAAACACGCCACCACGCCAGCCATGTTGGTATAGTGCCTCCAGCTCTGCCAGTAATTGTCCTTTGTCCTTGGTTCGCGGTTTATGCCCATTTAATATAACAATATCGCAGAACTCACAATCGAAAGGGCACCCCCTGGAGTATTGGATATTCATAGATGAGTAGTTCTTCATGTTAATGAGAGACCATAGCGGGATAGGAGTTCTTGTTATATCCGGCCGCTCACTGGAGGTGTAAAGATGACGGGCGTGCCCTGCCTCTAAGTCATTTACAAATTGAGGCAGTGTCAGTTCGGCCTCGCCGAGGACAAAGTGGTCTATCCCGTCAAAATCTTCGTATCCCGTGGTGAAGAGGGGGCCGCCGGCGACGACTTTGGCGTCTAGTTTCTTGCATCGGGCAATGACTTCTCTTACCGAATTCTGTTGCACGACCATGGCGCTGATAAACACGTAGTCAGCCCATCTGATGTCGCCATCGGTCAGTCTGGTTGCATTTGTATCTACCAGCTTTTTCTCCCAGTCAACCGGGAGCATTGCCGCCACGGTTAACAGCCCCAGTGGCGGGAAAGCTGCCTTCTTGGAGACAAATTTTAGAGCGTGCTTGAAACTCCAGAATGTGTCCGGATACTGCGGATATACAAGAAGTATTTTCACACTACGCTCCTAATCAAAACCCCCTCGGTCTGGCTCTCGGTCTAGTCTACTGCGCCTGCCTCAGCTAATTCTGCCGCAGTGCCCTGGCTTCCTTGCCCGATGGTATTCTGGATGGCACTCGGGCTCGTGTACCCTTGGGCCGGAAAATGCGCTGTGTGAAGGTAATGCCACAATCGCAACACCGGAGTGATTTGCCCTGAAAACTCATTGGATGACTCCCTCTTTAAACTTTAGTTAGAGTCCGGCCATCCAATACTAGGGTGATTCAGAGTGGTTAATAAAACTTGTAATAACCTAAACCGGAACCAATCACTTTGTAATATATATTGAAGTCAGCCGCTTTGTCAAATAAGTCCAATCATTCCG
Organism: Dehalococcoidales bacterium; assembly: GCA_034413595.1. Lineage (GTDB taxonomy): Bacteria > Chloroflexota > Dehalococcoidia > Dehalococcoidales > JAUWZL01 > JAUWZL01. Next base: position 41,188 of record DAOUMC010000006.1, read on the forward strand.
TATGACGTGTTATTTCTTGCACGTATCCTTCTTTCGTGCTAGCAAAGTGGCATTTTCAAGCTGCTCTTTCTTTCTATCCTTCGATTATCTTTCAGTCTCGGATTCTGGTAATTGGGTCGCCGTGTCGCTAAAATTCAAGGGCTACGAGCCTGTTCTTTCCAAGTTCCGCGGGGTGATATCAGGGTGAGCCTGGTCTTTTCTGATTCTGAGTGAGTAGCGGATACTTGAATTGTGCGGCTTGGCGAAACAAAAGGGCCGGGAAACCCATTCTGGGAATATCCGGCCCTTGAGTCTATCAGTATAGCGCTGGCTCTAACCGATCTTGAACATCTTGGTACCGCAGACGGGACAGGTGCCTTTCGTGGCCGGTCTGCCGTTCTTCATGGTAATCTTCTGAGGGTTCTTC
>DAOUMC010000007.1:0-5362 GCA_034413595.1 Dehalococcoidales bacterium
TCCGCATCACTCACCTGCCCACCGGCATCGTGGCCACGTGCCAGGACGAACGCTCACAGTTAAGGAATAAGAACAAGGCAATGTCAGTACTGCGCTCGCGTCTTCTGGACATGGAACAGCGCAAACAGGAGGCTATGGTAACCAGTCAGCGCCGCTCCCAGGTCGGTACCGGCGACCGTGCCGAAAAAATCCGCACCTATAATTTCCCTCAGGACCGCCTCTCTGACCACCGCATCGGTCTGACACTGCACAACCTGCCCAGAATCATGGCCGGGGAACTGGATGAACTTATTGACACCCTGGCTACCAGTGAACAGATAAAACAGTTAGAGGTGTAGCCCTTGACCATAGTCCAGGTCTTAAGCCAAGCCAGAGATAGATTAAAGAACCAGTCTATCAGCGATGCTGCCCTTGAGAGCGAGGTGTTACTCAGACACGCCCTGAAAATAGACCGGGTAGCGCTGTATCTGGAGATGCGGCAAGAACTGACAGCCAGGGAAGAGACCATTTTTCAGCGTCTGGTCGAACGCCGTCTCAATGGCGAGCCGCTGGCCTACATAACCGGTGAGCGCGAGTTCTTCGGACTTGATTATTATGTCAACCATAACGTCCTCATACCGAGACCGGAAACGGAAATAATGGTGGCCAGGGCTCTGGCTTTAGCCGAGAACAGCAAAATAGAAACCATCGCCGATATCGGCACCGGCTGCGGGGAAATAGCCATTACCCTGGCCCTTAAACTGGACAGGGTCAGGGTTTATGCTACTGATATATCAGTCAGGGCTCTAGAAGTGGCCGTCGCCAACGCCAGAAGACACGGCGTATTACATAAAACCCAATTTCTTAACGGCGATTTGCTGGCAGCCCTGCCGGAGGCGTGCGATTTGATTGCCGCCAATCTCCCTTATGTCAAGGAGACAGAAATAACCGGCTCGATTGAAGCCGAACCCAGACTGGCCCTTGACGGCGGCCGGGACGGCCTTAAGTTAATCAAGAGACTGTGCCTCACTGCCCATAGCAGACTTAAAAATCAGGGACACCTGCTTCTGGAAATCGGCAGGGGACAGGGGGCAGAAGTGAAAAAGCATCTGGAGATGCTTTACCCTTCGGCAAAAATAGAAATCATCCCCGACCTGGCCGGAATCGACCGCGTGGTGAGCCTCGCTTTACCGGCCCGATAAAAGGTCTTTTCGTCACCACCGCATAATCTCTGGATGGTTACCAGCCCCTATTACTCCGTACTGAGATCCCTCTATGATGCTGCCGCTGGCTGTCTCCTTTCACTCACTTCAACGAGCCACTCCACCGTCAGCCCCATAAGAGCAACAGAGACAATGGTCAGTGCCAGCCTGGTCAGCATAAACCTGAAGCCCAGGAACTGTAGCTCGACCAGCTCCTGAGGTATCTTGATGCAGGCCCAGGCAGAGAGGAAAATAACTATGTTCGAGACTCTGGCCCCTTTTTCCTTCAGGGCGACCGCCAGAGGAAAGGCCACGTAGAGAGGCCCGGTTGGCAGGGAACCAAAGAAAATAGCCAGCAGAATCCCTTTAATCCCTGATGCCTTGCCCAGGTATCTGACCACCTGCTCTCTTGAGATAAAAACAGTGAAAAGCCCCATAATGACCATTACTGCTGGCAGTATCGTGATTGCCTCCAGAAAGAACTTCCAGGCAGTGGCGTCATCCATTCTTGCCTTATTAGAGAAGGTCCATAAGACGACTGTAGCCGCTATCAGGATGACTGCCGGCAAGATAAACCTTCTGAAGGCAGGTGATTTCTTTACCACCTCTTTCTCAGGAGTGATTGCCCTGACTCTGGTGCCACTGAAATCTGCCCAGCCAAAGGGGAGTTTAGCCTGACCCGAGATTGTATCGCCGTTGATGGTACTCTTGAATTCGGCATCCGTCCGGCCCATGGGTGTATTCATCGACACCATCCAGGTACACTCATTGCCGGAAACAGTACCGCCATCAAACGACTGTTCCCCCAGTCTTAAAGCCACGCTACCACTCAGCGAGTTGCCGTTGGCTCTGAGTGTAATCTGACCGTTCTGCTTCCCCATCGGGGTGCTAATCTGGATATTGTAGACGCCATCAATTACCACTTGACTCCCCCTTCTTCAGTGTCCTGTAACCTGTTTTATTAAGACAAAATCGCCCCCATGAGAAGAGCAATAATAACCGCCAGGACAAAGCTGAGTCCGTTGCGGAGAAGGGCTATTTTTCTGCCCAGTTCCTTCAGTTCCAGAGGCAGGGTTACCACGCCGATCATGGTCAACGTGGTTATGAAGGCAGCGACGGCTGAGACTGAAGCACCGTTCTCGAGAAGCGAAGCTGCCAGTGGGAAAGCAATCAACGCCGGAATGAAGAGCACCGCCCCCAGCACCGCCACGGCAAGCATGCCGCCAAAGCCAGAGCGCTCACCGATAAACCGGGAAATCACCTCCGGCGGCAGGAAGACCCGCAGTAAGCCAATGAGAAAAATAATCCCCAGAACCATCGGCAGGATACGGAAGAAGACATTTACCGCAACTGCCAGAGCCTGTCCGGTTCTGTCTCTATCCCTGACAAAAGCAAAGATGAGAAAGACCAGAGCCAGCAGGTTAATGAATATCGCCGTTATGCTCATTCAGCCCCCCAGATTGTTAATTCCTTCCGGCATATCCGACAGTCGATAAGCCGCCGTCTGTTCTGTCAAACCAATTATTTATTGACACACTTTACGGGAAAAAGCCTTCATCGCTTGACATCACCGTGAATGCCAATGGTGACATCGCTAAATGGAATATCATAGCCGCTAGACTCGAGCGCCCGCTTTGCCATGAGGGTCAGTCCCGAACAGCAGGGCACCTCCATATGTATGACCGAGAGACTCTTCGGTTTTGACTACTGTAAAATCGCCGTCAGCTTCTCCAGGTGGGCCGGGAAATTGTCCAACTTGGGGCAGGCGACAAGCAGGGTACGATTTCTGAGGTAATCACGGTGAAAACCGGCGCAGGCAAAGGGGACACAGTCTGCCACCAGTATCAAATCTGCCCCGCTGAGGAAAGGTGCCCGCGGCGGTACCAGGGCCAACTGGACCGGCCAGTTGCCTAGCATTGACGGCATCACACCCGACTCTTCCGGCGTCATATCATCCGTATCTGGCGGCTCAAACCGGCCAAGGGCTAACGATGGGCAGCTATAGACAGGATCCTGTGAGGTCAATACCTCCCTATGGTATTCCTCTACTGCCGCCTGGCTGAACGGAGAGGCCTCCCTCTCTTCAATGGAGATAGCCCCCTGAGGGCACTTCCCCAAACAGGCACCCAGGCCATCGCAGTGCACCTCGCTCGTCAGTTTGGCCTTACCGTCTACTATCTTGAGGGCCCCTTCAGCACAGGCAGGAATACAGGCGCCACAGCCGTTACATCTGGATTCATCGATTCTAACTATCTTGCGCAATGTTTTTACCGCCATTTCTTACCCCCAAACCAGCTCCGGAATACCCCGGGTACCTGCGCCGAAAAAGGATAATCTCGGACGCCACCACCACATCTACCCGGATACGCTGTTCTTTTTACAAAGTAATAATAGCGGCTCCAGCCTAGGTACGACTATGATTCAAATCATAAAAAAGGGGGGCAAGCCTGATACCCTGTCTCCCCTTATCACTGTGAAAACGCAGCCTATTTCTAGCTCAGCGTCAGTCCCTCACTCAGAAGCCTTAACCTCGCCGCATCAAGGATAACGATGCGACCGCGGCTGGAACTGATGATTCCCTTTTTCTTCAGGTGGCTGGTAATGCGGATGGATGTCTCAATCGTCGTGCCCACCATATCAGCAATCTCCTGCCGGGTAAAGGGAAGTTCTTTACCGAGTCTTGTCGAAAGCATAAGGAGGATGCCGGCCAGACGCTGCTCAACCCTTTCCCCGGCCATGACACCGAGACGGCCCTGAGCAATCCGCAGTCTCTCCCCCAGAACACCAACAATCCTCAGGGCAAGCTGGGGGTGAGCCACCAGAAACCTGGAAAAGTCCTCTCGCCTGACTCCCAGCACTCTGGTCTCGATTACGGCCTGGGCACGAGCAGTGGCCGGGTAGGGCTTGTTTTCGAAGACAGCCACCTCACCGAACATCTCACCAGGGCCGAAAAAAGCAATGATAAACTCTTTGCCCGAAGAAGAATGTTTGAGGGCTTTTACCTGACCCCGGGACACTACGTAAAACCATCCGGGGCTATCGCCTTCAAGGAAAATCATCTCCCCGGAGAGAAATCTACGCTCGACAGCAATCTTGGCCAGTTCGCCGATTTCATTGTCATCCAAGGCCGAGAAAATGGGCGTCCGGCGTAAGACCTGCTGCCTGGCTTCCTGCGAGTGGTCTCCAATCCCTCTTAAAGACACTTCTTGAGGTAATAGCGGCGGCTTTTTGCACCCCGGTAGAAATCAAGCAGACTTCTGTGCCTGCTTCTCGGCAATTATCTTCTGGGTTATATTGGCCGGGACTTCCTCATAGTGACTGAATTTTACCGTATAGCTCCCTCGTCCCTGGGTTATCGACTTCAAATCAATTGAGTAGCGCAGTATCTCGGCCAGAGGCACCTCAGCCTCAATTATGTTAACGCCACCACCGGGATTCATACCCTGCACCCGGGCCCGGTTGGTATTGAGGTCCCCGATAATATCACCGGTATACTCGTCGGGAACAGTTACCGTGATATCCATAATCGGCTCCAGGATAACCGGCCTGGCCTCGCTCATCCCCTTCTTCAGAGCCTGCGCCCCGGCTATCTTGAAGCATATCTCCGAAGAATCGACCGGGTGGAAGCTGCCATCATAGACTGTCGCCCTGATGTCCACCACCGGATATCCCGCCAGCACTCCCTCAAGTATGCCCTCATTGACGCCCTTTTCCACCGCCGGGATAAAGTTCCGGGGTATGGCACCACCGACTATCTTATCGGCAAACTCGAACCCCTGGCCCCTCTCCAGAGGTTCTATCTCAAGACAAACGTGCCCGTACTGGCCATGCCCCCCGGTCTGTTTCTTGTGTTTGTATTCGGCCTTGGCTGATACCTTGATAGTCTCCTTATAGGACACTTTGGGTGTTGTCAGACGCAGTTTGACCCCAAACTTACGCTCCAGCTTGTCCACCGCTACCTCAAGATGAGTCGCCCCGATACCGGACAGGATGGTCTCACCGGTATCGGTGTCCCGGTGCATAAGCAGTGTCGGGTCCTCCTCAACCAGCCGCGCCAGGGCAGCCCCCATCTTATCAACGTCAGTCTTTGTCTCGGGATACACGGCACCATCAAATATCGGTGCCGGGAATATGATGGAGGCAATCTTTAACGGGCTGTCCCGGTCGCAAAGCGTATCCCC
>DAOUMC010000008.1:0-1771 GCA_034413595.1 Dehalococcoidales bacterium
CCTCATATATCTGCTCTGCGGGTCTAGCTATCCAGGGAGTGCGTGTGGTTACCAGCAATGTCTCCCCTTCCGGTCTCCCCAGCCACTGCTCAAGCAGGTCAATAAGGGCTGCCTGTCTCTGGGACACCTCGGCAAGCACAGGCACTAAGGTAGTCAGCACTTCGATGAGGTAATCTAGCTTCTCATCTGTAGGCGCTGCTCGCGCTGGTCTGGCGCCGACTAAGGTAGCGATAATCGTAGCAAAAGTAGCGCCACCCAAGCCGCCAACGACCAATCCGGCAACTCTACCCTCTTCCCGTTTTTCTGCCATCACAGCACCCCCGCTATAACTTTGTCGTAGACATCGCCAGGCAGCTCAGCTTTGGTGGCGAGTCCCCACCTGGCTCGGAAAATATTGGTTAAAGCGCATTTCTGGACGGTAAACCTGATGTTGATGGTCTTGCTTACCGTTGCCTTGAGCCTAATCCGAAGCTCACTGAGAGAAGGTATGAAACAGCTTATTTCCTTCCCCAGTGCTACCGCCGATGTTGCCCCCAGCGCCCAGGTCGGAAACTCCAGGAAGTCGACATCATGGTCGCGGTCAATGGCAATCCTGATGTTATCGGCAGCGGCGTCTCCCGGGTCGGCGGCGAGCTTCGTGAGCAGCAAGAATTGACCGTTTGAGGGGTGAAGCGTCTCGACATCAATGCCGGCGGTTGGGACCGTGACGTTGAAGGCGTGAGTTTCTTCCTGGATGACCTGATATTCTCTGGCTATTTGTTGCTCCAGTGGTAGAGGTAGTAATCCCTTCTCCACGGTGTCAGCGATACCCAGGTCGCGGTTAAGCCTTACCTCGTCTCCGCTCAGGGGTATGCCGTAGCGGAGCTTATGGGCTACGGTCGGCTTGATTAGCCAGAGGGAGAAGAAGCTCTTGAAATTATTTTTAGCCACCCCGGCATTACTGTTAAAGAGGTTGTAGTAAATCCTGCTCTTGGCGAGAAGGGAGAAGTTGTTTGCCAGCAGGTCAAACATGGAACCGGCCAGGGGGCTAAAGACAAGAGTATCCACACGGAAACGTAGCTCTACGTCATCATCCCGGTCCACAGCTATCTCAGATAGCCGAACCAGGTTAGGTGGGAACTGCCTCAGGTCGAGAAGGGTAGGAGACGCTTCAGACTGGGTAGCAATGGTGGTTACCACCCCGTCTGGGAGCTGCTCTGGGGGATAATGGACTTTGGCTAAGGTCGCTTCATTGATTGCCATAGCTTAACCTCCAAAAATAATATTGCCCATCCGCCTTACCGGCGGGGGCAATATTATTTCGCTTCACACCGGCAAGGCTCCGGTGAAAAATACACGCTGTTTATGCCGACATCACGGCTTTACCAGTGCGCCATTCTCTGCGATCCTCAAAAACACGAGATCCGCTTCTTTGAGGGCAGTGGTCAGGAAGAGCTTAAACTTGTTTACCGCAGTGAGCTGGATTTCACCATCAGCATCGGGTGTATCGGTGACCACCGACAGGGCCTGATCCGTCTGGGTGGCCACGCCATCTGAGTTGGTGATGAGCGCTCTAGCAGCCATGATAGCACCAATCGGTGGATAATTGGCTAAAGTGATCTCAGTGGCGGCGCCGCCTACGGTTGTTTCTCCTGAAATAGTTATCTCCTGCATTTTTCCTCCTTACCCTCCCTTCATCTCGATACGAATACCACTCAAGGCAGCAACCAGGGCATTGGCGAGGACAGCCGTGCCGTCATCCTGGGCAACAAGGGAGCCGATTTCATTCCAG
>DAOUMC010000009.1:0-1673 GCA_034413595.1 Dehalococcoidales bacterium
TGCCGCCTCTCTTGATGTCCCTGGTGTGGTGGATTTTGCCCGAGGAGGTAAAAAGCCTTATTTCCGGCCTGATAAACATGGGCATAATGCTGCTGGTCATGTTTGTCATGATGCAGTTCATGAAGCCACTGACAGCGCCACAAAAAGAGAAGCCAAAGAAGCTCAAGGAGGCTACTGTATGAACGGGTATCCCCAGGAATATTACGGCTACTATCCGTCTGAATACCAGCCCATGTTCTGGCAGGCGGCATTTACGGGGCTTGTTGGCATCGCCATTCTGGTAGCCATGGGGGCGTGGGCGCTTTCGCTGGTCAGAAAAGCTCTTAAGGGAGAGGAGGTGGAGTTTCCGCTATGACACCACAAATTACGGTTATGGGTGGAGAGCTGGGCAACATATTCTGGGACTTACCGCCCTGGATTGTCTATGCTGCCGGCTACGACCTGGGCTGCACTATCTACGTAGCTAACCCCACCGATACCGAGAAGGAGTACGCCCTGATGTCCCGCCTCTTATCTAATGAGACGGTGATAAGCGAAGAGGCGGTAAAGGTGTTCGGCTATGCCTGGTTCAAGGTTGACCCGAAGGACTTTATACGGCTACGCGGGGCGCTGCGCTCTGATGAGAGCGATGTCGTCCTCTCCGTCCTCCTGGTTGAGCGGGAGACGCAGGAGATAGCAGACTCGGTATCAACTAACCTGGTAGCGCCGGCTGTTTCAACGTTGCCACCGACCTGGCCGGGGACGACGACCGGGACGACAGGCTTCGACTGGAGTTCGCTGATGGCGATGATGCTCCCAATTATGATGCTCGGAATTGTGGCTTCAACCATGAAGCCCGGCAAGGAAAAAGAAGAGGTGATACCTGCGGTTAGAGAAGAAAGGAAACTACTACCGCCAGGGAGGGAAGAATAATGCCCGGCGAGTTCTACGTAGAAGGCAAGCTGGAAAAGCTCAACGTGCAGGCGCTGCTCGACCTGCTCCTCAAGCTGGAGCGGTCGCCTCAGTCGGGGTGGAAATTGATGACAGGCTCTTATGCGCCTGTCTACGAGGAATCAAACAGTGTCGCCTACATCTTTGCCGGGGGCAAGGTTGACCTGTCTCCTATGGAGGCCGGCGATGTTGTAGACGTGAGAGTCAGGACGAAGCTGGAGGGCGGTGGTGATTATAAAACGATGTGGGAGAAATCCTACAGCGGCGTTCAGCCGGATGATAGAAAGGTGATAAAGCTGAGTGCCATGCCCGATAACTACGGACTGGAAGTCTCTATGAGACAAACGGCAGGGACACTGAAATATATTCTTTGTGAGTTTTTCGATGCGAAGAGGTAGCCTGATGAAAAGACCAGAGCTCCGGTATTCGGTGGTCGTCAGAGACCGGGACGGGAAGGTAATTTCCCGTGAGCGGAGGAGAGCACACAGCTTTCTCAAGCAGTGGAACGAGTTTATCTGGTTTTTCCACTTTGGAGGGAATATCTACCCGAAAATTACGAATGGCTCATCAACCAAGCTGGACTCGCATGACAACAACTTCCTGATGACCGGTGGGGAAGGAGATGCGTCGCTCGGCATTGTGATAGGGACTGACGACACGCCGGTTGCTGTTGACGATTACGCGATGGGCGCCCAGATTGCCGAGGGATACGGCGCCGGGCAGATGCACCACCTGGCTAATAC
>DAOUMC010000010.1:0-82226 GCA_034413595.1 Dehalococcoidales bacterium
GCTTCGGCACAGAGAGGGTCGATACTCCCTATACCTAGTGTCCATCGTTTATGGTGTGGACTACCAGGGTATCTAATCCTGTTCGCTCCCCACACTTTCGGGCCTCAGCGTCAGAAACAGCCCAGGAGGCCGCCTTCGCCACTGGTGTTCCTCCCGATATCTACGCATATCACCACTACACCGGGAATTCCACCTCCTCTTGCTGCCCTCTAGTCCAACAGTATCAGATGGCCCATCCCAGTTAAGCCGGGAGATTTCACATCCGACTTGAAAGACCGCCTACGCCCGCTTTACGCCCAGTAAATCCGGATAACGCTCGCCTCCTACGTATTACCGCGGCTGCTGGCACGTAGTTAGCCGAGGCTTATTCCTCGGGTACCGTCATTATTCGTCCCCAAGAAAAGGGGTTTACAACCCGAAGGCCTTCATCCCCCACGCGGTGTTGCTGTGTCAGGCTTTCGCCCATTGCACAAAATTCCTTGCTGCTGCCTCCCGTAGGAGTCTGGGCCGTGTCTCAGTCCCAGTGTGGCTGACCATCCTCTCAGACCAGCTACCGATCACAGCCTTGGTAGGCCATTACCCTACCAACTAGCTAATCGGACACAAGCCCCTCCTCAAGCGCCTTTCTTGCGAAAGGTTTTAATGATGAAGCCTTACCTCCACCACCATATGCGGTATTAGCCCCGGTTTCCCGGGGTTATTCCCCACTTAAGGGCAGGTTACTTACGTGTTACTCACCCGTTTGCCACTATCCTGATAAAATCAGAATCGTACGACTTGCATGCATAAAGCACACCGCCAGCGTTTATCCTGAGCCAGGATCAAACTCTCAAACAAAAATAACTTACGCTTTTTAACCTTCCTTCCGCTATCCAGTTGTTAAGGTGCAAATATAAGCATTAAAAATACTATCATAAGGCGGGTACTTTGTCAACTGGGATTAGAGCTGACACTGTTGTGGAACAGGATTAGGGGAACAAACCATCCACTTCCCTTGTAAGAGAAAGTGGTGGTGTTGCGTAGTCAACCAAAATGGACAAAATCGTATGGGTGAATGTCAATTGACACCTCTCCCTCTTCTTCATTAAACTAATTAAGTTACAATATATTGGAGAAATTTCTTGCCGGATATTGAAACACTTGGCCACGAGCTAGCCCGACTGCTCAAAGGGCAGAACGCCGACTATCTAGAGGCTCACCTTGAACAGACCAGCGCCAGCCACATCACCTACCGGGGCAGAAAGCTAGAATCCATAGGCAGAAGCACAGCCATCGGGGGGAATGTTCGCGCCCTATCAAGGGGCGGCTGGGGATTTACCAGCTTTAACAATCTTGATGAGCTGCCGAAGAGGATAGAGCTGGCCACCGAACAGGCCAGGCTTGCCGCCAAGAGCGAAAGCCAGCTGGCGCCGGTGTCACCGGTGGTGGACAGGGTGGCCAGTGGCATCAGCCAGAACCCGGTCGAAATACCCCTGGCCAGAAAGAAGAGACTGCTTGACGAATATAACGACATCATCTGGCAAACGCCGGGGCTAAAGACCTCGGTTATCGGCTACGGCGACGGTCACAAAAAGTCCATATTTATCAGCTCTACTGGCAGCTTCATTCAGCAGGAGAGAGCGGACGTCACCCTGCGCCTTTCGGCCATTGCCACCAACGGTAGCGACGTCCAGCAGGCAGGCCTGAGTCTGGGCAGCCGCGGGGACTTCGGCCAGATTGCCGGTCTTCAGAGCAAGGTGGCGGACATGGCCAAACGTGCCGTAGAGCTGCTATCGGCGCCGCAGGTAAAGGGAGGGGAATACACCGTGGTCTTAGACCCGGTGCTGGCCGGAGTCTTTGCTCACGAGGCTTTCGGCCACCTATCCGAATCTGACTTTGTTTATGAAAACGAGAAATTGCGGGAGATTATGACCCTGGGCAGGCAGTTCGGTATAGCCGAACTTAACATCGTCGACAGCGCCGCTATGCCCGGACTCAGGGGCAGCTATAAGTATGATGACGAAGGTGTGCCGACAGGAAAAACCTACCTTATCCGGGAGGGCAGGCTGGTGGGGCGGCTCCACTCACGGGAGACGGCCGCCAGGATGAAGGAAAAGCCCACCGGCAATGCCCGGGCGGTCAGCTTCCGCTACCCGCCCATCGTCCGCATGAGCAACACCTACATTGAATCCGGCTCGGTCACTCTTGATGACATACTATCGAACATCAAGGAAGGCGTCTACGCCAGAAACTGGTACGGCGGCACCACCAGTATGGAGATGTTCACCTTCTCCGCCGGAGAAGCCTATATGATACGCCAGGGGAAGCTGGCCGAGCTGGTGCGGCCGGTGATGCTCACCGGCAATGTCTTCACCACCCTGGGAAATATCGACGCCATCGGCAACGACCTGGAAATGAACCAGGGCGGCGGCTGCGGCAAGGGGGAGCAGGTGCCCCTGCCGGTCTCAAATGGCAGCCCGCACATCCGCATCCGCTCGTGTCTGGTGGGAGGCAGATAGTGGAAAAAATCCTGGAGCAAGCCCGGAAGGTGGCCGAGGCCGCCGAGGTATTCCTGACCTCTTCCGAAGAGACCTCGGTCCAGTTTGAGGCCAACCGCCTGAAGAATATCCAGAGCAGGCAGAACCAGGTTTTGGCTCTGCGCCTTGTCATAAAGGGGAAGGTGGGTTACAGCCTCACCACCGGTCTGGACGACGTCCCGGGACTAATCAAGGCAGCGGTGGAGACGGCCCGGTTCGGTATGCCGGCCAGATTTGAGTTTCCACCCCTGACTCCTCACCCGGAAGTTGCCGTTTTTGACCCCGATGTTGAACTGGTTTCACCCGAGCAGATGATTGACCTTGGCGAGGAAATAATAGCCAAGGTCAGAGAGCACAGCCGGGACATCTTGTGTGAAGCCGGCGTAACCCGAAATACCACATCAGTCATCATCGCCAACTCCGGTGGAGGCAAGGCAAGCTATAAGAAGAGCACCTTCGGCCTGGGTGTTAGCGGTAATCTTATCCAGGGCACCGATATGCTCTTCGTCGGTGAAGGTGAAAGCTCCTGCCGCCCCATAACTGACACCAGTGCTGTTACCGATCTGATTATTGGTCAACTGGAACGGGCTAAGAACCGGGCACCGATACCTAGCCGTTCTCTGCCGGTAGTCTTTACTCCCAACGGCGTCATGAGCGCCCTGGTCTTACCCCTGACAACCGCCTTTAACGGCAAGACGGTTCTTGAAGGGGCGTCGCCAATCGGAGATAAGCTGGGCAAGACCGTTCTTGATAACAAGCTGTGGCTCTGGGATGACGCCACTTTAGCCTACCGGCCAGGAAGCCGCCCCTTTGACGACGAAGGAGTCTCCAGCCGGCGCACTCCGTTAATTGAAGGCGGGGCTCCCGCCGCCTTTCTTTATGACCTGCAGACAGCCGCTCTGGCAGATAAACAGAGCACCGGTAACGGCAGCCGACCTGGCGGAGGGCTGCCAGCCCCGGCCCCGACTGCCTTCGTCATAAAGCCGGGGGGCGTCTCCTTTGATGATATGCTGGCTGACATCAAGGAGGGGTTGGTCATTGAGCACCTGATGGGGGCGGGGCAGGGCAATGTCCTGGGGGGAGATTTCTCCGGTAATGTCCTTTTGGGCTACAGGGTAGAAAATGGTAAAATAGTAGGTAGGGTCAAGGATACCATGGTATCGGGAAACGTCTTCAAGTTACTTAAAGAGATTGTAGCCATTGGCAGTGACTCAAGGTGGGTGGGTGGCTTTCTGAACACTCCTTCCCTCTACTGCCCAAGTCTGTCGGTAGCCAGCAAGTAGTTGGTCACCAAAAGTAAGTCCGATTATCCAATCATAGGAGCAGAATAAAAAATTAACACCAAAGATTTAGTTAAAATCTACGCCCGCCCCAGGCTAAATGCACCCTGCATGCTGGCCGCCTGGACCGGCATCAGCAACGTGGCCATGATTGTGGCCACGTACCTTGCCCGGAAACTGGAGTTCAAACCGCTGGCCGAGGTTCAGGCATCGTACTTCTTTGACCCCATCGGCGTGCTGGTCAGGGGCAGCGTGGTTGAAGAACCGCAGTTCCCGCAGAGCCGGTTCTACTACTGGAAGAACCGCAGCGGTACCGGAGACCTCATCCTGTTCATCGGCGAGGCACAACCAACGGCCAAGGCGTATGAAATGGCCAACTGCGTCCTGGATGTCGGCCTGAGGTTCCGTGCCAAGAAAGTCTACACCTGTGCCGCCGCTCTGACCCGAATCCACCACACCGAGGAGCCAAAAGTCTGGGGAGTGGGCACCAGCCCGGCGGTCGCCCAGGAGTTGGCCAAATACGACCTGACGCAGAGCGGCCACTTACAGATTTCGGGGCTAAACGGGCTGCTCCTCGGGGTAGCCAAAGAAAGAAATATAGACGGCATCTGCCTCCTTGGTGAGGTGCCGGCATACGCCACCAGGGTGCAGAACCCGATAGCCGCCCTGGCCATATTGAATGTACTGACCAGGATGCTGGGTATCAAAATTGACACAGATGAACTGGCTCAGCTGGCCAGCGAGGCGAGAGAGGGGATGAAGCAGGTGGCGGCCGAGGCTATGGAAGAGTACATCGACTACTTCACCGAGCCTATCTGGGAGCGGGGGGAGGATGAAGAAACAGAAGAATAGGGCTATAGAAGCCAATAACCCGCCCGTTGAGGAGACCATTTCCCGCCTGACCGACAGCCAGCAACCGCTGCTAAGCTCAAGTTTAACCGACCTGTCAGACCTGAACCAGAAAGAGCTGAGGCTGCTGGATGAGACCTGGAAAGGCATCGAACCCAGGCGGCGGCGACAAATTATGCACCGTCTGGCTGAGCTGGCCGAGGACAATGTTAACCTCAGCTTTGATGCCATATTCAAACGCCGTTTGAAAGACCAGGACGCCTATGTCCGCACCCTAGCCATTGAAGGTCTCTGGGAGAACGAGGAGGTCTCCCTGATTAAGCCCCTGATTGACTTAATGGAGCAGGACATCTCAGAAAAAGTCCAGCAGGCAGCAGCCTCGGCGCTGGGCCGTTTTGCCCTGCTGGCTGAGCACCAGAAGCTGCCTCCTGACGGCGCATCCCGGCTGAGCCAGGCGTTACTAGCCGTATTTGATGATACCAACAAGCCTATCGAAACCAGGCGCCGAGCACTGGAGGCGGTTGCCCCCCTGAGCCTGCCACAGGTGAGGCACTCCATACTGGTAGCTTATCACAGCGGCCATCCCAGGCTCAAAGCCAGTGCCATTTATGCCATGGGCCGGAATTGCCACCTTTCCTGGCTGCCGATTCTGGAAAAAGAGCTGACCAGCGCCGATGCCGAGCTACGCTATGAAGCCGCCACCGCCTGCGGCGAACTGGGTGAGGACAAAGTTGTCACCCGGCTCATCGAGCTCACTAATGACCCCGACAGCGATGTCCAGATGGCGGCAATCCAGGCTTTGGGCAAAATAGGCGGCAGCCGGGCCAGAGGACACCTGAAAAAGTGCCTGAAACATCCCAGTGAAGCCGTCCGTCAGGCAGCGGAACAGGCCCTTTATGAGCTTGAGGTGATGACAGAACCACTCTTGCCCCATGATTTGTATTTCGGAGCACCAGATGATTACCGGTAGCAAGGTCAGGCTGTGCCCCAAGAAGCTGGCCCACGCCCTTAATGATTATGCCTGGAAAAAAGACCCGGAACTGGCTCGCCTTGTGGACACGCCACTGGCGACCAACGCTTTCCTGGACTATCTGTTAAGCTATGCCAGCCAGCTTCGCTCCTCCGGCTTAACCAGGCACGAGTTTGCTATAGAGACGCTGGACGGAAAGCACATCGGCAACTGCGTCTGTTTTGACATTAACAACACCAAGGACGAAGCCGAGATAGGCATTATGATTGGTGACCGCGGCTACTGGAATAGAGGCTACGGCGCTGATGCGGTGAATGCCGTGCTTAGTTATGCCTTTGGCAAGATGAACCTAAAGCGAGTCCACCTCAAGACCCTGTCTTCTAACGAGAGGGCACAAAAGTGCTTCGGTAAGTGCGGCTTTACCCCATACGGGCATCTGGTTCAAGACGGCAGTAGATTCATCCTTATGGAACTACACCGCGACCAGTGGCAGAATTTTCAAACATCAGCCCTGGCGGGCAGATAGCCCCCAGCCGTGCCTGGTACCACAAACAGAACCCGCATTCTTGATTAGTAACACAATTCAAATTACCTTAAGCCATCTTGCTTTCTGGCCTTTCTCAACGAAATCCTAATAGCGTCATAATCTATCCGCAACTAGCTCAGGAATAACACAGCCTGCCATTGCCCAGTTGAAAAGTGTGCTATAATGCAGCCAGGTATACGAAGAGGTTGAAAATGGCTTCTGAGGTTCCTGGGCCGGTCAGGGAACAGAGTGATGCCTTTGCTATCCAGACTTTTAACCTGACTAGGATGTTTAGCCGTCTGGTAGCAGTGGACGGCATTAACCTTGATATCAAAAAGGGCGAGCTTTTCGCCTTGCTCGGGCCAAACGGAGCTGGCAAGACAACCACCATTAACATGCTATGCTGTCTGCTAAAGCCCACCAACGGCACCGCCAGTGTTATGGGTTATGACATTAACCGGGAGCCGTATAGGGTTAAGCAGGCTATCGGCATCTCGCCCCAGGAGACAACCCTCTCCGAGCACCTGGACTCGCTGGAAAACCTGAAACTGGTCGGTTACCTCCACGGTATCGAGCCTAAGAAGCTAGAAACCTGGTCCCGGCTCATGCTGGAGACCATGGGGCTGGCCAGCCGGGCAAAAGACCAGGTGAGAAAGTTCTCCGGGGGCATGAAGCGCAGGTTGAATATAGCCATGGCGCTGATTCACAACCCGCCCATCATCGTCCTTGACGAGCCCACCTTAGGGCTTGACCCCCAGGCAAGGCGGGCGGTGTGGGAATACACCGCCCAGCTCAAAGGTGAAAAGACCATCCTGCTGACGACACACTATATGGAAGAGGCCGACTTTTTGGCCGACCGCATCGCTATCATAGATGAAGGCAAGATTGTCGCCCTTGGCACCAGCACCGAACTGAAAACAGGCATGCTTGAACCGCATACCATGGTCATCCAGGCCTGGAATCTGACCCAGCAGGCGATAATTGAAATGCGCTACCAGTATGCCGAGGTAAAAATAGGCGACAGCACCCTGACCATCACCGACGACAAGCTGGACTTCAAGGAGGTTGTTGACCAGCTCCAGCGGTCGGGGGCCGTTATCCGTTCAGCCTATATCAAGGAGCCAACACTGGAGGACGTTTTCCTCAAGATAACCGGAAAGGCGCTAAGAGAATGAGATTCTGGCATCTGTTCCTGAGAAACCTGAAGGAGACCTACAGAGACCTGCTGGCGCTGGGCTTTTTGCTGGCTTTCCCGCTAATGTTTATGCTCCTTTTTGGCGCCGCCTTCGGCGGCAACAACACCCCAAGCTACACCATCGGCGTGGTTGATGACGACCAGACCCAGGTTTCACAGAGCTTCATCAGTCAGGCACTGGCAGAGGTGCCTACCATCACGATTAAGAGCTTTGCCGACCCGGCTACCGCCCGTGAAGAGCTTCGGCTGGGCGATATCAGAGCCTATATTGAAATCCCCGCCGGTTTCGGGGAACAGGTGTCGCAGGTATGGCAGGGCCAAGCCGGTGACATAGTCCTGGATATAACCTACGATGAAAGCGACCTGCTGGTATCGCAGCAGATTGTCTCCACCATCAACACCACCACCCGCACCTTTGCCCGGGTAGAGATACCGGTAACCATCAACGCCAACCCCATAAACATAAAGACCAAGCTGACCCAGATGGACTTCATCGCTCCGGGGATAATCATCTTCGGCCTTTTAATCATGATACCCACCTCAGGGCGTATCATGCTGCGGGACAAGGAGACCCGGTTCCTCCATCGCCTGCTGACCACCCCAACCCGCCCCTGGGAGTTCATCTCCGGCTACTCCCTGGCCATGGTAGCCATCGCCGTCATCCAGATAGCCTTCTTTGTCCTTCTCGGCTGGCTGTTCGGGATGGATATCGTGGGCAACCTCGGGCTTGCCCTGGCCGTCTTCCTGCTGACCGCCATCTGCAGCATCGGCGTGGGCATGGTGGTGGCCTCTCTTTCCAAGTCGGAAAACCAGGGTGAAGCCCTGAGCTGGCTCTTCTCCATGCCTCTGGCCGTGGTCTCCGGAGTCTGGTTCTCCATAGAGTTCATGCCCCCTTACATCCGGGCCCTGGCTTTTGCCTTCCCCTACGCCCATGCCGTTGACGCGGCAAGAGCGGTCATCACCCGGGGCGTCGGGCTGGAGGCGATAAGCGGCGACTTTTACTTCCTGATTGGCTGGGCGGTGGGCGTCTTTGTCCTGGGCACCATTCTCTTCAGCCGGACCATGCGAAGCTGATGAAAGCCGTAGAGTGGCTGGGCAACAGAGTCAGAATTATTGACCAGACCAAGCTGCCCGGAGGAGAGAGCTACCCGGAGCTTAGCAGTTATCAAGAGGTAACCCAGGCGATAAAGGACATGCTCGTCCGGGGAGCGCCGGCCATCGGGGTGGCCGCCGCCTACGGCATCGCTCTCGGCGCCATCAAGAGCAAGGCCAACAACAAAAGCCAGCTCTTGAAGGAGCTTAATCAAGTCATCCAGACCATCAGCCAGACCCGCCCCACCGCCAGAAACCTGTTTGCCGTTGCCCAGCGTATGAGCCAGATAGCCAGTGCCAGTAAGGACGTCGCCCAAATCAAGAAGGCGCTGGTGGATGAGGCCATCAAGATACATGCCGAGGAAGAGGAAGCCACCAGAAAGCTGAGCCAGCTCGGCGCTGAGCTAATCAAGGACGGCTCCGGCATCCTGACCCACTGCAACACCGGGCCCCTGGCCACCGCCGGCTACGGCACCGCCCTGGGGGTTATTATCTATGCCCACCGGCAGGGCAAGAGGCTCAAGGTCTTTGCCACCGAGACCCGCCCCCGCTGCCAGGGGGCAAGGCTCACCGCCTGGGAGCTGAAGCAAGCCAAGATACCCTTCACCCTCATCACCGACTCCACGGCCGGCTACCTTATGCAGCAGAAGAAGGTTGATCTGGTCATCGTCGGCGCCGACCGGATTGCCAGAAACGGCGACACCGCCAACAAAATCGGCACCTACACCCTGGCAGTGCTGGCTAAGGAGAACGGCATCCCCTTCTATGTCGCCGCTCCCACCTCCACCATTGACCCCGACATCGCCAGCGGCGACGAG
Organism: Dehalococcoidales bacterium; assembly: GCA_034413595.1. Classification (GTDB taxonomy): domain Bacteria; phylum Chloroflexota; class Dehalococcoidia; order Dehalococcoidales; family JAUWZL01; genus JAUWZL01. The sequence goes on from DAOUMC010000010.1 coordinate 9,247, forward strand.
ATACCCATCGAGGAGCGCAGCCCGGAGGAGGTCACCCACATCGGCGGAGTAAGGATTGCCCCCGAAGGCGTCGAGGCCATTAACCCCGCCTTTGACATCACCCCCCACCAGTATATTACGGCTATCATCACCGAGAAGGGTATAATAAGACCGGGTGAAGGACAACTGGCAAACCCAAACTTTTTATATTAAGAACAAATCAGCTTTGGCTAGCCTGGAATTGTTTTGGCAGTTATGTTAACCAAATACGCCTTTGGGCAGTATTTTAGTCAGACAGTGCCTAGGGGCAAGGGCAGTTGCCCAGAGTATGCACCCCACCCGAGATTCTTCGTCGCTTCGCTCCTCCAGAATGACAGCTAGGACAAAACCCGTCCCTGGGCTCGGGGCGGAGTGAAAGGGTGGTATAATAGGAGAGCTTTTTGGGGGAGGGGATTGGGACGGGAGGGAAGACACCATGAATAAGTACGTTCAAAGTAGAGACGAGCTATTAGTTCACCTCAAAAACCAAATTACTTTCTTGAAACTATCCGCCATTTCTTACGATAAAGGCTTCGAAGATGAAGCCAAAAGACTAGCAGTCGTTATCCGTGTTCTCGTGCATGATACCGGCAAATCTACCTCTCTATTGGCCCTATTAGATAGAAAGAATATATACTTTTATGACTCTGCTCTCTCGTATAGACACCAAAGTCCTCTACCATACACTGGTTTGACTATGATACGAGTGTCGTCAGGAGAAGCTCGACATATCGCTCCTCTAGATGGAGGTGCGCCTACCAGAGACAGGAACAGAAAGAGAACTTTTAATATATGGTGGGAAAATATGTTTGTAATAAGAGATATGAAGGGCAATATATTCACTAGAAAAGAATTGGTCCTTAATACCGCAGATACGGACGGTGGAGCTCATATTGACCCTGCTCTTGATGAAGCTTACGCTAGTCTTACACGATTTAACTCAATAGGCTGGAAATTATTCAAGAAAGATATTGAAGATGACTTTCGGAATAGTCCCGCGTCGCCAAGCGTCCGCCAAATAGCTCACGAGGTTCTAAAAACACTCAGAGACGGATTTAGAGACCTGTTTCGCTGTAATGACCCATTATGGGAAACATTCAAAGAATACGAGGGGCATTGCCAATCGCTCGAAAGGTAGAAATTTTAAGGAGGTTATCCATGCCTCAGGCTAAAATCGGGGTTATCGGCGGCACCGGGCTTTATGATATTGAAGGGCTAGCGGATGTTGAGGAGGTCAATCTCGACACCCCATTCGGCAAGCCCAGCGATACCATCGTCGTCGGCAAGCTGGAGGGTATAGGGGTTGCCTTTCTCCCCAGGCACGGGCGGGGACACAGAATCATACCCACCAAACTGCCGTCAAGGGCAAACATCTACGCCCTGAAGATGCTCGGGGTGGAGCACATCATCGCCATAAACTCTGTTGGCAGCTTCAAGAAAGAGATTAAGCCCGGCGACCTGGTTATCCCCGACCAGCTCATTGACCAGACCCGGGGCAGGATAAGCACCTTCTTCGGCGAAGGCATCGTCGCCCACATCCAGTTCGCCGACCCCTTCTGCCCGGTGCTGAGGCAGGTCCTGTTTGCCTCAGCCAGGGAAGCCAGAGCCAGAGTCCACCCCGGAGGCACCTATGTCGTCATGGAGGGGCCGGCCTTCTCCACCAGGGCGGAGTCCAACCTCCACCGCTCGTGGGGGGCGGATGTCGTCGGCATGACGGCGCTGCCCGAAGCCAAGCTGGCGCGGGAGGCCGAAATCTGCTACGCTATTATCGCCTGCTCCACCGACTACGACGCCTGGCACCGGGAAGAGAAGCCGGTGTCGGTTGAGGTTATACTTGATACCATGCGCCAGAACATCGACCTGTCAAAGAGAATCATCAGGCTGGCGGTGGGCAGGATACCGGAGACGCGGGAATGCCAGTGCACCCGGGCGCTCGAGGGGGCCATCGTCACCGAGCCTGATTTCATAACGGCGGAGCAAAAAGAGAAGTTAGCCCTTTTGATAGGCAAGTACATAAGTTAGGAAAAAAGATGCCCGATACCGCATTTGGCTGCCTGGCGACTATGATTGGCAGCATGCCCCACACCGACCCGGTAAGGGCGTGCTCGGTGGTCACCAAATACCTAAAGGACATCCCCGCCTGGCCCCAGCTACCCAGGCGCTCCTTCAAGGAGGGCATGTCCGTCCAGTTCAGCCAGGGGTTCCCCGGGATTGCCATAAAAGACAGCAAGTTCTTCGTTGACCGCTCCAAGGACTGGGACGAGCCACTGGAGGAGCTCTACAACGCCTACCTGGAGAACAACACCGCCAAATACGCCATCAGTGCCGAATACGCCGCCGGACTGCACCACTTCCTGTCTCTAACCAATCTAAAACCCGTGGCCGTCAAGGGGCAGGTGACCGGGCCGGTCAGCTTCGGGCTATCGGTCACCGATGACGGGGGTAGGGCCATACTCTACGACGATATGCTGTCTGACGCCGCCGCCAAACTGCTGAGGCTCAAGGCCGGCTGGCAGGAAAAGAAGCTGGCTAAAATCTCAAAGAACACCATCATCTTTGTTGACGAGCCGGCCATGACTTCCTACGGCTCGGCCTTTTTCTCAGCGGCGAAAGATAAGGTAATCAGTCTTCTGGAGGAAGTCCTGGGCGGCATCGGCGGGCTCAAGGGAGTCCACTGCTGCGGCAACACCGACTGGCCGGTGCTGCTTGGCACCGGCCTGGACATCCTGAGCTTTGACGCCTACAGCTACGCCCAGAGCCTGAGCCTCTACCCGGAAGAGGTGAAAAGATTCCTGGACCGGGGCGGGGCCATCGCCTGGGGAATCGTGCCCAACGTGGAGGACGGGCTGGCCGGGGAGATGGTCTCAAGCCTGAAAGACCGCCTGGAGGAGGCCATGGCGCCCTTCACCCGGAAGGGAGTCCCTTTCAAACAGCTGATTGAGCAGGGACTGCTGACGCCGAGCTGCTCGCTGGCAGGCGTGAGCGAAGAGGCCGCAGAGAAAGCGCTGGAGATGCTGGACGGGCTTTCCCAGATGATAAGAAAGCGCCATTTATAGTGAATGGGTAAGCTTTTATGGAATGCCAGATTGAAGCCAACACGGCCAACTGCAACTGCACCTATGAGCCCTGCTCCAGGAAGGGCAAGTGCTGCCAGTGCATCGCCTACCACCTGAAGTTTGATGAGCTGCCCGCCTGCTGCTTCCCCAGAGAGGTAGAAAAGACCTTTGACCGCTCCTTTGCCCGTTTTGCCCGACTTGTCTCCCAAAGCCAATGAACAATTGGCCAAACGAGCCGTTTTGAGTTAAACTGATAGCCATGAACAAGAAAGGAAGGGCCGCCCTGCTCAAGCACCGTCTCAAGAAAAAGAAGCTGGAGGCAAAAAGAAAGGCGGAGAGAGGCCCGGCCAAAAAGCCGAGGAAGTGATGAAGCAGGTATATCTCATGACCGGCAGACCGGGGACGGGCAAGACCAGCCTTATCAAGCAGGCACTATCGGAAACGGCGGTTAGCGCCGGCGGCTTCTACACCGAGGAGATAAGAAATCAGGGAGTAAGGCTGGGCTTCAGGCTGGTTGCTCTGGACGGTCAGAGCGCCACACTGGCACACGTTGACATCAAAAGCCCCCACCGGGTGGGCAAATACGGGGTTGATATCGGCGCCCTGGACAGGGTCGGGGTTCTGGCGCTCAAACGGGCAGCTGAGGAGCATAAGCTGGTTGTGGTTGATGAAATCGGCAAGATGGAGCTTTTTTCACCCGGCTTTAGAAAAGCCGTTACCGAGATAATTGATGGCGGACACAGGCTCCTGGGCACCATTATGCTCGGCCCCAACCCCTGGGCGGATGCCACCAAGCGCCGGCCCCAGGTTGAGCTGGTGACTGTTAGCCAGGGAAACTATAACCGGGTCTTGTCCGGGATTGGACAGTGGCTTAAAGAGATAAATAAAGACCGAGAAGGAGATGGACAGGTATGCCAACTGCGGAAGAGCCCGAGGTAAACGGGTTTTTTGACACCGTTTCTGACCAAATCGGCGAGCGGGTTAACCGGCTCACCGAAGACAAGAATAACCGTATCTTCTATACGGCGCTGCTCATCGGAGGCAGCACCATGGCCAAATGCGTGGTCAAGGAGTGTGAAGGGGTCAAGAAGGCCTGGGCCGGCGGTGACGAAGCCAAGGCGCTGGCTCTGACCAGACTGTTCACCCTGCTCATGCTGTCCCAGTGTTACCAGTGGCTGGATGCCAGGAGAGCAGAACAGCAAGAGCCGACAGGGCCTTCCCTGTCTGCGGTGTCAAACATCTCACAGCTCTTTGGTGACGACTCCGAGGAAGCGATAAAAGACTTTCTGGCTATCGACACCCAGTTCAGGTATGACCTGAAATACAGGAGCCATATGGTCCACCTGGGCATTGTTCTCTTGGCCAAAGCCTGTGAAGTCTGCGGCTACAACTGTCTTGACTGGAGCAAGGTGTCTTTTCCCGTCAAATCAATGGAGCCCCTGGCCCGCTCCAGGGCAATCATCGACTCGGCAGTGATAAACAGCGTCGACGATATCAAGACGCTGTGGAACTGCCACGCCCTGGGTGTCCAGGCGATGACCAGATACTATGAAGAGCAAGCTTTAGCTCAATGAGCCGGCTGCCGGAAATGGTGCAAGCCCTGCTTGAGCCCGGAATATACCCTGAACCAACCAAACGGGTGGAGCTGGCACAGACCCAGATGTCCTTTGTCTTCCTGACCGACAACTACGCCTACAAGGTGAAAAAACCGGTAGACCTGGGCTACCTGGACTACACCACGCTGGAAAAGCGCAGGTTCTTCTGCCACAAAGAGGTTGAGCTTAACCGGAGGCTGTGTCCTGAAGTTTATCTGGGTGTAGTACCGATAGTCCGCCGCAAGGGAGGTTTTTCTATAGGCGGTAAAGGCAGGGCTTCGGAGTATGCCGTTAAGATGCGCCGCCTGCCCGGCGAACTGATGATGGATGTCCTGCTCAGAGAGAACCGGGTGTCACCGGAAATGCTCAGCCGCCTGGCGGAGAAGCTGGCCAAGTTCCACCAAAAGGCGGAGACAAGTCCAGCGATAAGCGTCTTTGGCAAGGTCGATACCGTAAGGCAGAACACCGAGGAGAACTTCGGCCAGACCGAAAAATACCTGGACAAGACCATTTCCAGAGCTAAATACAAGCAAATCACCGACTACACCCGGCGCTTTATCAAGGAAAACACCACCCTGTTTCAGAAGCGGATAGGAGGCGGCCGGATACGGGACTGCCACGGCGACCTGCACACCGCCCATGTCTGCTTCGCCGATGGCATCTGCGTCTATGACTGTATCGAGTTCAATGACCGCTTCCGCTACGGCGACGTCGCCTCCGAGGTCTCCTTCCTGGTGATGGACATTGACCATCACGGGCGGGCAGACCTGGGCTGGCGTCTGGTTAAAGACTATATGGCTTTCAGCCGCGATGAGGAGCTAAGAAAGCTCCTCGGTTTCTACAAGTGCTACCGAGCCTATGTCCGGGGCAAGGTGGAGAGCTTCAAGCTGGACGACCCTTACATCAGCCAAGAGGAAAGAAGGCAGACGCTTGAGGCCGCCACCGGCTACTTCGACCTGGCCTATTCTTATGTAAAACTGACACCCATCCTGTTCATTACCACCGGGCTTGTCGGCAGCGGCAAGACCGCCCTGGCCCGGGCTCTGGCCAGGAGGCTGGGGCTGGTGGTCATCTCCTCGGATGTTACCCGGAAGCGTCTGGCGGGCATCCCCGAGACCGAGCGCCGCTTTGAAGAATTTGGCACCGGAATCTACTCCCCCGATTTCTCACGAAGGACCTATGACGCCATGCTGGCCGAGGCAAGGAGTATTCTGGCTGAAGGCGGCTCGGTGGTTATAGACGCCTCTTTTACAAAATCCGGGGACAGACTTAAGGCAAAAGGGTTGGCCCAGGAAACAAAGGCCGGTTTCTTTGTCCTGGAGTGCACCTTGAGTGAAGAGCTCACCCGGAAGCGTCTCGCCCGGAGGCTTGAGCAGGGCTCGGCCTCCGACGGCCGCTGGGAGATATACCAGCCCCAGAAAAGGCAGTTTGAGCCGGTGGTGGAAGTGCCACCCCATAAACGTGTTATAATTGATAATTCAAGACCAGTTGAAGAGGGTGTGAAACAGGTGTTGGAGAGGATTAATTAGGGGGGTCTAAGAGGGGTAGAACCCCAGGAGATATCCCCCTTAGTCCCCCTTTTTCAAAGGGGGAGATGAGGATAGGTTCTATAAGTTCTGTAAGAAGTTGTCATCTTTTGAGATTGCTTCGTCGTCCCGATGTGTCGGGACTCCTCGCAATGACACCGAGATAAAGGGGGGCGATGTTGAAAAACTACGATATCAAAGACCCATCTCTGGCCGCCGATGGCAGAAAGAGGATTGAGTGGGCCAATCGCCAGATGCCGGTGCTGGGGCTAATCAAGGAGAGATTTGCCAGAGAGAAGCCGCTTAAAGACATCCGAATCTCGGGCTGCCTCCACATAACCACCGAGACGGCCAACCTGGCCCTCGCCCTGAAGGAAGGCGGGGCCGATGTCGTCCTGTGCGCTTCCAACCCCCTGTCAACCCAGGACGATGTCGCCGCCGCCCTAGTGGAATACGGCGTTCCCACCAGCGCCATCAAGGGGGAGGACGAGGCGACCTATTACAAGCACATCAGCACCGCCTTAGAGCACCGGCCCCAGCTGACGGTGGATGACGGCGCCGACCTGGTGACCACCCTGCACACCAGAAGAAGCGAACTAATCAAGAACGTCATCGGGGGCACCGAGGAGACAACTACCGGAGTTGTCCGCCTGCGCAGCCTGGAAAAGGCTGGCAAACTCAGGTATCCCGTAATCGCCGTCAACGATGCCCACACCAAATACCTCTTTGACAACCGCTACGGCACCGGGCAGAGCACCATTGATGGCATCACCCGAGCGACCAACATCCTGTGGGCGGGCAAGAAGGTGGTCGTCTCGGGCTATGGCTGGTGCGGGCGGGGCATCGCCTCAAGAGCAAGAGGGCTGGGCTCACAGGTAATTGTCACCGAGGTCGAGCCACTCAGGGCACTGGAGGCGGTAATGGACGGCTTCCAGGTCATGCCCATGCTTGAGGCAGCCAGAACCGGAGACGTCTTCATCACCGTTACCGGCGACAAGAACGTCATCAGCCGGCAGCACTTCCAGGCGATGAAGGACGGGGCCATCCTGGCCAACAGCGGGCACTTCAACGTGGAGATAGACATCCCCGCCCTGGAGAGCCTGGCGGTAAGCAAGCAGCGCCTGAGGCCCTTCGTTGACGAGTACGCCCTGAAAGACGGGCGCCGCCTCTATCTTCTGGGCCAGGGCAGGCTCATCAACCTGGCGGCGGCCGAGGGTCACCCGGCCGGCGTCATGGATATGAGCTTTGCCAACCAGGCACTGTGCCTGGAGTATATAGCTAAAAACAAACAGGAGCTCCAGACCAGAGTCTATCCGGTGCCCGAAGAGATTGACCAGCAGGTCGCCCGGCTAAAGCTCAGCTCTATGGGCATTAATATAGACAGTCTGACCCCGGCCCAGAAAAAATACCTGGAGAGCTGGGAAGAAGGAACCTAGAAGGAGGACAGATGACCCAGAGTTTTAGAACCTCAGCCAGATACCTCTCTACCTCGGAATCGGTCACCGAGGGGCACCCGGACAAGCTGTGCGACCAGATATCGGACGCCGTCCTGGACTCTATACTGGGCCGAGACCCCGACGCCCGGGTGGCCTGCGAGACGGCGGTTACCAATGGGCTGGTCATTGTCATGGGTGAGATAACCACCGACTGCTATACCGAAATCCCTCACGTGGTACGGGAGGTCGTCCATGATGTCGGGTATAACCGTCCCGAGTACGGCTTTGAGTACCAGTCCTGCGGCGTTATGGTATCCATCAAAGAGCAGTCCACCGACATCGCCCTGGGGGTTGATAAGCCACTGGAGGCCAAGGTAAAAGTGGCCGGCAACGCCCTCGACCGGCTGGGCGCCGGCGACCAGGGGATGATGGTCGGCTTTGCCTGTAACGAGACACCGGAACTCATGCCAATGTCCATTGTCCTGGCCCACAAGCTGTGCCGGCGGCTGGCTGAGGTCAGAAAGGACAAGACCCTGCCTTACTTAAGACCTGACGGTAAGTCACAGATAACGATGGAATACAGCAATGGTACACCCAGGCGGGTGGACAGCATCGTCATTGGCGCCCAGCACAACCCCGACATCAGCCACGACAAGATAGAGCACGACATCAAAGAAGAGGTGATTCGCAAGACCGTCCCTGCTTCGCTGCTGGACGATAAGACCAGATACTATGTCAATGCCACCGGGCGCTTTGTTATCGGCGGCCCGGTCTCCGACACCGGCTGCACCGGCAGAAAGATTATGGTTGACACCTATGGCAGCGTCGCCCGCCACGGAGGCGGCTGCTTCTCGGGCAAAGACCCGACCAAGGTCGACCGCTCCGCCGCCTATATGGCGCGCTATGTCGCCAAGAACCTGGTCGCCGCCGGACTGGCCGACAGGCTGGAAATCCAGGTGGCCTACGTCATTGGCGTCGCCCACCCGCTCTCGGTCTCGGTTGAAGCCTTCGGCACCGCCAGGGTAAGCCAGAGCGTCCTTGAGGAGCTGGTCAGCCGGCACTTTGACCTGAGACCGGCAGCCATCATCAAGACACTCGACCTCCGCCGCCCCATATACCGCCAGACGGCCTGCTACGGACATTTCGGCCGGGATGACCTCGACCTGCCCTGGGAAAAGACGGACAAGGCCGAGATTTTGAGGAAAGAGGGACTGGGGAAGTGACGAGGTTGGCTAGCCGGGCCTTTTCATCCTAGTGGCAGGTCGTAGATGCGCCAGGTCTTGTAGCGCTTTGCCCCCATGAACTCCGAAGGGCTCAATATCAGGTGGTTGTCTTCAAGGAGCATGGATGCCTCACAGGTCTGGTAGCCCCGATTGATGGCGTAGTCCCTGAACTCATCGAACAGAAGAGCGTCAATGCCCAGGTGACGAAAGCCGGGACGAATACCAAAGAACATCAGACGAAGACGGGGGATGCGGCGGCGCATACGGAGCAGCCGGCCGACGCGCACCAGGTCGGAGTCACCATACCAGCGCCAGCGCGGTTTCAGGGCGTAGTAGGGGTCGGGGAAGGCCCCCAGGACAGCCGCCGGCTCATCCCGGATGAAGGCAAAGCGAATCAGACCCGGGTCCACCACCAGGCGCAGGGAATCGGCCAGGGAGTCAGCCTCCTCATCGGTGATGGGTAAGAACCCCCAGTTGTGACTCCAGGCGTCGTTGTAAATCTTGACTATCAGACGCACCTCGGCGGGTAGTTCCTCGAATATCAGTGGCCGTGTCTGAATTTCCCGCCGCCCCCGTACCTGCGCTGCCAGCCTCTTCAACCGCGGAGAAGTGGGGAATTGTCCGTCCACCGTGTAGGCGTGGTAGTCTTTGGCCTTGCGAAAACCGTACCGTTCCAGGAACTGGCCGTAGTACGGAGGATTGTGCGTCAGCTCCATCGTCGGGGGGTACTGGAAGCCGTCTACAAGAACACCCTGGCGTTCGTAGGTGGCGTTGGAGTATTCCCCCGGGCCGCGCAGGGTCGTCATTCCACGCTCCTCGACCCACTTTCGCGCCCGGTCAAGCAATGCCTCGGCGACCTCGTAGTCCTCAACGGTCTCGAAGAAGCCAAAGAAGCCGAAGCGAACTCCATAGTAGCTGTTGAAGCGGCGGTTTATGGCCGCTGAGACCCGACCTACCGGCTGCCCACCGCGCCAGGCCAGGAAGTGGCTGACCTCGGCGTCCCGGTGATAGGGGTGGTCCGGGGTGAGCAGGCCGACCAGACCAAGAAGGCGATTGCCCAGCAGGTCACCCCTCAGGGGCGGCGTCCAGTGAGGGTCACCCCGATAAAGACGCCAGGGGAGGTCGGCAAAGACCCTGATACGGGGATTCCCCAGCGGTATGACCTCGATTTCAAGCGGTGCCTTAGAAATGGTGTCACCAACCCAAAATAAATAACGCTTATTATAACATACGCGGCAACAAGTCGCTCACCGAGAATGCCCGGAAAACTCCGGGGGGCCTGGACTAACCAGTCAATCCAGCGCCCGGCCACCAAAAAGGGTTGGCTCTATGCGGGACGGGTTTCAAGCCCGGCCAGAAATGGTATAATACTGCCCGGACTGCCTGTCCCGCAGGGACGACCTTGACCTGCCCCGGGAGAAGACGGACAAGGCCGAGATTTTGAGGAAAGAGGGAATGGGGAAGTAAGGGGAGGAGTAGCTAAGAATGGAAATATGGGCAACTGTAGCGCTTGTACTCGGCTCAAATATTATTGTCGCGCTTTCCACCTTCTTTACCACTAGATACCAGTTAAGGCATTCCGATAAGCGATTTGAAAGGGAACTTGAGAAGGTAAGAGAAGAACAAGAACGACAGAGAGAAATAGATTCTAGCCACTGGCGACGTGAAGTCAGAAGTCAACCATTGCTCAGACTGAGGGACGTATTAGCTCGAATGGCAGCTAGGTTAGACAAGTTGGTCATTAATTCCAAGTTTCCATTCATTTTATCAACAATCACGGAAGATGCAGAGAATATGAATGCACAGGCTCTGAAAGATTTACGAGACTATATGACAAGCGAAGACTTCTTACTGATTAGATATCTACAGTACGATACGGAACTCGTAAAACTTGTGGACGAGATTGAAGATAACTATATGGCACTTTTTGTATTTACTCTGGGCGTCAAGAGTTTGAAAAGCGAGGGGCTCCAAGAACTTATGAAAATTTCACAGAAAATAAAAAAACTGATTCCCAGAGTTCAGGAACTAATTAACAAACGACTTGAGGAATTGTAGCTCATATAAACAGGCGTCTAAGAGGAGCGAAGTCACCGGGGAAATCCCCCTCAGTCCCTCCCGTGTCAAGCACGGGACAGGCTCTTTACCAAAGGGGGAAATTGACCTTCTCCCTTTACGAAAGGGAGATTTAGAGGGATTTAAACAGGGGAGAATGTTCTATAAGGGGTCTTGTTTTGAGATTGCTTCGTCGCTATACTCCTCGCAATGACGAAATTTTTGCTAAAGGGGGTGAGATTGATAAATCCAGAGAAGGAGAAGGTTCTTTTCTGCTGGAGCGGGGGCAAAGATAGCTCCCTGGCCCTTCATCAACTTCAGCAGAGCCATAATTATGAAGTAGTCGCTCTGCTTACCACCATCACCCAAGCTTACGACCGCATCAGCATGCACGGCGTGCCCAGGACTCTGGTGGAGCAGCAGGCACACTCACTGGGTCTGCCTCTTGAAGCAGTCCTGATTTCTAAAAACTGTTCTAATGAGGAATATGACTCTAAAATGAGACAGGCCCTCGTCAGGTTCAAGGAAAAAGGCGTCGGCACGGTTGCTTTTGGTGACATCTTCCTGGAAGAAGTCAGGAAGTATCGGGAGGACAATCTGTCGAAGGTGGGAATGAGGGGAATATTCCCAATATGGGGAAGGGATACCACCGAGCTTGCTGAATCATTTATAGCTCTGGGCTTCCAGGCCGTCATTACCTGCGTTGATTCAAAGCTCATGGATAAGGGATTTGTCGGCAGGACACTGGATAAACATTTTCTAGCCGAGCTTCCAACCAACGTTGACCCTGCCGGTGAGAATGGAGAGTTTCACTCCTTTGTCTTTGACGGGCCGATTTTCAAGGGAAAAATCACTTTCACTTCGGGAGGAACTGTCTTAAGGGATTCATTTTGTTTTTGCGACCTATTACCGAGTATAAATCAAGGGGGTGATGGAGATTAAAAATCCAATTAAGTTCGGCACCGATGGCTGGCGGGGCATCATCGCCGAGGACTTCACCTTTGACAACGTCCGCATCTGCGCCCAGGCGGTGGCCGGCTACCTCAAGAAGGCCGGGCTGGCCGGGAAAGGGCTGGTCATCGGCTACGACACCCGCTTCGCCTCCGGGGACTTCGCCCGGGCGGCGGCCGAGGTGGTGGCCGGCAATGGGATAAAGGTCTACCTCTGCCCCAGAGCGACACCGACGCCGGTGGTGAGCTACGGCGTCACGGTGATGAAAGCGGGAGGGGCGATTGTCATCACCGCCAGCCACAACCCGGCACAGTGGAACGGCTTCAAGTACAAGTCCGAGGACGGTGCCAGCGCCCCGACTGAGGTCGTCGCCCGGCTGGAGAAGAACATCGCCGGCATTATCAGAACGGGCAAGATAGACCGGCTACCGCTGGAAGAGGCCCGGAAACAGGGGCTGGTGGAAGACACCAACCTGGCACCCCCTTACCTGAAGCAGATTAAAAATCTCGTTGACCTGGAGGAGCTGGGCGGGGCCGGGTACAGGATAGTGGTCGACCCCATGCACGGCGCCGGCGACGGCTATTTTAAGATGCTGCTGGAGGAGACCAACTGCCGGCTGGTGGAGATAGACGAGCAGCCCAACCCCGACTTCCCGGGCATGAAACAGCCGGAGCCGATAGCCATAAATCTGGACAGGCTATCGGCCAAGGTCAGGGAAGAAAGGGCCGACGTCGGGCTGGCCAGCGACGGCGACGCCGACCGCATCGGCGTCATAGACGAGAAGGGCAACTTCCTGACCCAGCTTGAGGTCTTCGCCCTGCTCGCCCTCTACTTCCTTGAGGTCAGGGGCCAGCGGGGCGCCATTGTCAAGACAATCACCACCACCAGCATGCTCTACCGCCTGGGCGAGATGTTCAGTGTGCCGGTGTTCGAGACGCCGGTCGGCTTCAAGTATGTCGCCCCGGTGATGCTCAAGGAGAACGCCCTCATCGGCGGGGAGGAGAGCGGCGGCTACGGCTTCCGGGGGCACATTCCCGAGCGCGACTCCCTGCTGGCCGGGCTCTACTTCCTTGACCTGATGGCCAGGACCGGCAAGACGCCGTCGCAATTATTAGATTACCTCTTCAGCAAGGTGGGGCCGCACTACTACAACCGCCTGGACATAGAGTTCGACAGGGAGCAGCGGGAGCGGATAACCGGCCGCCTCAGAGACAGCTCTCCCGAGGCATTTGACGGGGTGAAGGTCGCCACAAAGGACACCCTGGACGGCTTCCGCTTTACCCTGACCGATAACAGCTGGCTCCTCATCCGCTTCTCTGGCACCGAGCCTCTGCTGCGAATCTACGCCGAAAGCAACAGCCTGGCCAGAGCCGACCGCCTGCTGGAGCTTGGCAAAAATTTAGCTGGAGTGTGAGCCAATGATTAACCTTGACGACCCCAAAGTCTATAAGCAGTATGACCCGGAGGATATGCTGGGCCACATCCATGAAGTGCCCCAGCTGTGCCAGACGGCGTGGCAGATGGCGCAGGCTTTTGACCTGCCCCAGGACTATTCCCAGATTGACAAGATAGTAGTCCTGGGCATGGGCGGCTCGGCCATCGGCGGCGACCTGGTGGCCAGCCTGGTCTCGGCCGAAGCCGGAATACCCGTCCTTGTCCAGCGTGGCTACGACCTGCCCGCCTCTGTTAGTAGCCAGACGCTGGTCATCGCCTCCAGCTACTCGGGGATGACCGAGGAGACCCTGACCGCATTCGACAAGGCTCTGGCTGCCGGCTTAAAGAGCCTGGCCATCACCACCGGTGGTGAGCTGAAAGACATAGCCCGAGACAGGAATATCCCCGTCTTCAGCTTTGACTACAAGGCCCAGCCCCGGGCCGCCCTGGCTTTTAGCTTCTTTCCCATCCTCAACTTTGTTCAAAGACTCGGCTTTATCAGCGACAAGTCAGCCGATGTCACCGAAACGGTCGAGACGCTGGAGCAGGTAGACAGCGAAATGGAGGAGGCCATACCCCTGAAAGACAACCAGGCAAAGCAACTGGCAAAGGAGCTTTACGGCAAGCTGGCGGTGGTCTACGGCGCCGGCATAACCGCCGAGGTAGCCCACCGCTGGAAGACGCAGCTCAACGAGAACGGCAAGTCCTGGGCTTTCTATGAGGTCTTCCCCGAGCTCAATCACAACGCCGTGGTCGGCTACCAGTTCCCCAAGGAGCTAACCTCCAAGGCAATGGTGGTAATGCTCCGGTCTAGCCATATCTCTCAACGTATTCTCCGCCGCTACCAGATAACCAGCCAGCTCCTCGAGCAGGCAAAGATTGAATACCGCTTTGTTGATGGCTACGGCATAAGCCCGCTGGCCCACATGATGAGCCTGGTGCTTATTGGTGACTACGTCAGCTATTACCTGGCGATTCTAAACCGGACAGACCCGACGCCGGTACAGGTTATAGACTTCTTAAAGGGGGAACTGGCAAAGGGGTAGGCGATTCGACACCGCTTGTGGTTCGACAAGCTCACCACGAGCGAACAATAGACTACATCCCCAGCTTGTCGCGGACGTTGATAAAGGAAAGCAGGTTGTCCCGGTCTATCATGCCCACGATTTTGTTGCCCTCAACCACAGGTACCTGGTTGATATCATACTGGGTCAGAGTGTTCATTACCGTCGCCAGGTCTTCGTCAGGACTCACCCTCTCCAGCTTGTCATAGGGTACCATTATCTCAGACACCTTCCTGTCCGACCACTGTTCCTGGGGCAACTTCTTCACGTCGGGCAGGGCGATTAGCCCCTCCAGTTGACTGTCTTCGGTCACCACCAGACAACGATTGCCCGAGGGCAGGATGTGTTCGCTGACCAGCTTGGCAACCGTGGTATCCGGGCCAACCGAGACGCAGTCCCTGGTCATTATCTCACTGGCGGCGTGCCCCTGTAGCATTTGCTGAACCACCAGCTGGCGATAGCTACCCACGGCGGCATTGCCCAGAAACCAGCCGATAAAAGCCAGCCACAGGCCGTTAAACCAGTAGCCGGGGCCCAAGAAGATGAGGGCGACGCCGGCAAAGATAAAAAGAAAGCCCAGCCCCCGGCCAGTGTTAGACGCCCACTTGGTCGCCCAGCGCAGGTTCCGGCTCCGCCACCAGAGTATGGAACGAAAGACCCTGCCTCCGTCCAGCGGGAAGCCCGGCAGAAGGTTGAAACCGGCCAGCAGAAGGTTTATCCAGCCCAGCCAGAAAGCCACCGCCGTCACCTCTTCATATCTGGCCGGCAGGGCAAACCAGATTACCCAGAAAACACCGCCCAAAAGGATGCTGGTCAACGGTCCGGCAACGGCAACACGAAACTCGACCTTGGGCTGCTGGGGTTCGGAGGTTATCTGAGAAACACCGCCAAAAATAAAGAGGGTTATGGACTTAACCGGAATGCCCGATGCCTGAGCAACCACACTGTGCATCAGCTCGTGGGCCAGCACCGAAGCGAAAAAAAGCAGGCTGGTTATTATGCCGGCGATTACCGAGGTGGCTACGCTCCAGTTTGGATAGATAGAGGGGAAGTAGCCAGCCGCCAGCGCCCAGGTAACCAGGGCAAAAATGATAAACCAGGAAAAGTGCAGCCTTATTGAAACGCCAAACAGTCTGCCAATAGGGATGCTGCTTTTTAACACTGGCGCCTCCTTGCAAGCCTATGGCCTGTGGTTTGAGTTTAACCTTAATGCCACTGCTTGTCAATATCAGCCCGCAACCGAAAGACCCCAGCCTGAGAAAAGGATAGCCGTGGCTGTTGAATACCAAGGAGCAAAATGTTATGCTGGGGTGTCTATGGCTTACTCCTTCTCTCTTGGCAGCCCTGACGGCCTCATCTCCTCCTGGGCCGGGTTACCTGACAGCCTGAAAACGGGTGGTATCTTTACCCTGCCCGGCTGGTACAGCGCCTGGTATCAGGCTTTTGGCGTCAAAACCAGCCCGCTCTTGGGCCTGGTAGAGGAGGATAATGCTGTCATTGGTATTGCCCCACTCAAGCTAGAAGAAGACACGGCTTCCTTTATCTGCGAGGACAGGCTCTGCGACTATATGGACTTTATTGTTAGCCCGGGCCGTGAAGACGATTTCTTCAACGTCCTGCTTGACGAACTCAAAAAACGGGGTGTCAGACACCTGGAGCTAAAGGCGCTGAGGCCTGATTCCACGGTCTTGACCAGTCTTACCGGCGTCGCCCGGCAGCGTCAAGACCGGGTGGCCTGTCAGAAGTACGACGTTTCCCTGGAACTCATTCTTCCCGAGACTTGGGATGCCTACCTGGCCGCTCTATCCGCCAAACAGCGCCATGAGGTGGAGCGGAAGACGAGACGGCTCCAGGAGAGCGGAGTAGCCAACTTCCGCGTTTTCCATAACAGTCAGGATATTATGGCCAGAATGGACACTTTTATCACCCTGTTCCGGCAAAGCCGCCGGGACAAGGCACAGTTCATGACCCATCAGATGGAGACCTTTTTTAAGCTGCTGGCCCGGAACATGTCCCGCGAGGGGCTGCTGAGGCTTGGTTTCCTTGAGATAGACTCGCTGCCGGTAGCCGCCGTTGCCTATTTTGATTATAATAATACCACATACCTTTACAACAGCGGTTATGACCCATCTTACCGCTGGCTGAGCGTAGGTCTGTTGTCCAAGGTGCTGTGCATAAAGGACAGCATTGAAAGGAAGAAAAGCAAGTTTGACTTTCTCCGGGGCGCCGAAGTCTATAAGTACCGCCTGGGGGGAACGGAAGTCCCACTGTACTGGTGCCATATAACCCTCGGGTAAGGCAGATGGTCTTCTCCTGCTCTCTGGCTGGATGCTATGAATAAAAGACCGCCGAACAAAAGGCTGAAGATAGCCATGCTGAGCGTCCACAGCTGTCCGCTGGGGCAGCTGGGGGGCAGGGACACCGGAGGCATGAATGTCTATGTCCGGGAGCTGGCCAGGGCCCTCGGCGAGCAGGGGCACCGGGTTGATATATACACCCGGGCTCACGATGTCAGGGACAAGCAGGTCTATTTTCCCGGCCGGAACGTGCGGCTCATCCACATCAGGGCCGGCGGTCTCGAAGATATGGGGAAAACGGCCCAGTACCGCCACCTGCCCGAATTCACCTCTGGCCTTGAGGGCTTCAGGACAAGACAGGGGCTGGAATACGACTTGGTCCACAGCCACTACTGGCTTTCGGGCCAGGTCGGACAGTGGCTGAGCGGCATGTGGCGTGTGCCCAACATAGTGATGTTTCATACCCTGGGTGTGGTGAAGACCAGGCTCGGCATCGGTCACAACGAGACCGAGCTGCGACTGGAGACGGAAAGAGGGCTGGTCAGGGACTGCCACCGCATCATAACGGCCACGGAAAGGGAAAAGGGCGACCTGGTCAGCCACTATCAGGCGTCACCCCAAAAGATAAGAATTATTCCCTGCGGCGTCAACCTGGAACTGTTCAAGCCCATAGACAGAGAAACCTCCCGGCAGACGCTGGGCCTGAACGGCGATAATCTAATCCTGTTCGTCGGCCGAATCGAGCCGCTGAAGGGCATAGACCGGCTGCTCCGGGCGGTCGGCTACCTGAAGGGACAACCCGGGCTCAGGCTGATTGTAATAGGCGGTGACGATTTCAGTCAGTCCGAAGTGGCCCGGCTGGAGGCTCTGTCCCGTGACCTGGGTATCGAAGGCTCGGTTTCTTTTCCCGGCTCCGTGCCCCAGGAAAGACTGTCCCTCTTCTACAGTGCCGCCGACGTCCTGGTCGTTCCCTCCTACTACGAGACCTTCTCCCTGGTGGTCCTGGAGTCACTCGCCTGCGGAACGCCAGTGGTGGCCACCGATGTCGGGATTGCGGCCGGTGTCATACGGCCGGGGAAGACGGGATATCTGGTGGCAGACAACTCGCCACCCAAACTGGCACGGGCAATAGAGCGGTCGCTCTCTCTGGACAGAAACGGCGCCGACTCCGCCCGGGAGACGATTCTCGACTTTGACTGGTCAAACATCGCCCGGGCGTTGACCGAAGAGTATTACTCAGTGCTCGCGGCTATCCCATCGCCGTGCCCCAGAGCAACTCTGCCATCAGCAAAATCCGGAGGAAGATGATGTCAGTAAAAACAGCTCAGGTTATGGTGGTGATGCCACACCCCGACGACGCCGAATTCGGTGCTGCCGGAACCGTGGCCGCTAAGATAAGAGAGGGGAGGGAAGTGGTCTACGTGGTGTGCACCAACGGGGACAAGGGGACCAGCGACCGAAACATGCCGCCGGAGGAGCTCGCCCGGATAAGACAGGAGGAGCAAAAAGCGGCGGCCACAGTCCTGGGTGTCCGCGAGGTCATATTCCTCGGCTATTCCGACCAGGGCCTGGAGTATACACCCCAGCTCAGAAAGCAGCTGGTGCGCCTTATCAGAACCTACCGGCCGGAGACGGTGATAACGGTTGACCCCTACCGCCGCTACTTCTGGTGGCATCGGGACCACCGCATCTGCGGGCGGGTGGTTATGGACGCCATATTCCCCTATGCCCGAGACCACTTGGCTTATCCCGACCTGCTGGCCGAAGGGCTGGAACCACACAAGGTGAAGAAGCTTCTGCTTTTTAACACCGATGAGCCCAACTACCGGGTCAACGTAACCGAGACCTTTGACCTGAAACTGGCCGCCCTGCTCTGTCACCAGAGCCAGGTAGCCGGTTTCGCCCCGGCCCTGGAGGAGCAGCTGAGAAAGTGGTCACGGGATGCCGCCCGGGGAGAAGAGTTTGAGCTGGCTGAAGCCTTTCACCGCGTGGTTATAGACTGGTAGCCATTAGCCCGGACTTCCCGGCCGGCCAGGACTCCGAGAGTCTCCCTTAAAGCAGGCGGCGACCTCTGTCAGCCAGAAAGGGTGCTCCTGATTTCCTCTTCCCGGGCGTAGGCAGGTTCCTCAAGCGGGTGTTCCCGGCCCCTGGTTATGTGCTTCGGCCGCCAGTGCCAGAGGTAGCGTAGCAAAAAGCCCCACCAGCCCATCTCCTGCTGTTGAACCACGTGGTAAAGCTCGTGGCCGAGCAGCTCTATCCCGGACTGAGAAGCCAGGTCCGGCGCCTTGCTGGTCAGGTGGATGGTCTTGTTAACGGTGACCGCGACCTGACCAAGCCGGCCGAAAAGCCAGCCAAATATAGAATTCCGTAGAATACGTGTGTTGCTTAAGAGGTGTTCATCATACCATCTGGTAAGCTTCTGGGCGGAGTTCTGGGGTATTATCATTCTTTTAGCCATTACCACCTCCTGCTGCGGTTAGTCGGGCTTGGAGCTTACTGGTGTATTAAGAGACCTAATCATCCCAAGAGAGTATACCAGAGTTCAGGCTTTAGCTAAATCAGGGGAACGAACCAAAGTAACAGCATACCATCGTTCTTTATACGATGACCCGGGCTAATCCTCATCTGAACTAAATACTAGCCAAGACATTACATTATCGCTATTGAATACGGCCGGGAGCAGATACATATTATAAGCGTAGCGGGATGATGTCCTGCAAGCCCCGGAAACATCCTCAAACCCATCAGAGCGTGCCGAACGCACCAAGTCTGCGAAGCGAAGGGGGTGATAATTGGGCAGATGTTATCGGATGTTAAGCTTTCAGACAAGGCGAAGGTAATAATACTAAAGAAGGAGGAGGGTATTACAAATGGCTAGAAGAGATGAGGCAATAAAGGCTGCGGAGTTAGAGTGCTGTCCTGAACTCAGGCAGCAACCGGTGTGCGACACTCTGAATCTCCGCTACCGCCTGCCATTCCGACCCCGGGTCGGGGAAGACAGCCAGCGCATCGTTCCGGTGGAAGTGGTACTCCATTTTCTCCTTGAACGGTGCTCCGGGCCTCTGGTGATAGGTGACCCGCTGTATTCCACGACACTCCTGCCGGGTGAGCAGGTGCGGCTGTTTACCAGCGACCGCCACACCCGCTGGTCTTACGACAGCGAGTCAAGCCTGGCATACCGTAATACAACCACCTCGGTGGAATCATTCTTCGCCGCCGGCATGGCCCAGGCGATGAGTGACCTGACCATCAACGAAAGCGGCTCCGCTGTTTCGTCCTATGAAGAGTCCTGGGCCGAAGGCGGCGGGGGTGCCAGCGTCTCCCTGTTCGGCATCGTCGAGATAGGCGGCGGGGGCGGGGGCGGCAGCTACGATTCGCAGTCGGCGTCTTCCTTCAGCCACAGCCTGTCCCGGCACGCCGAATCTGCGTCCAGATATGTCGCCGCCAGTATACGCGCCAAGAGCGCCACTTCAATCGGCGAAGTGGAACGGCGGGCCCATGCCGAGGGTGAGTCTGAGGCACACTACGAGTCGGCATCGCGAGTGTTCAGCAATCCCAACAAGTGCCGGGCCGTGACCTATCTGTTCTACCAGATAAACAAGCTGCAGACGGTGCGTTTCAAGCTGGTAGCTATCGAGCGGCGGGTTGAGGACCCGGCGGCTCCAACCGGCGCCTATCAGCGGGTCCCCGTTGACACCGGCGGCCGGGTCACGGTATTGCCGCAATACATCACCGCCACCGACAAAAACCGCCTGAACATAGAGCAGATGGCCCGCACCAGTGCCGCCGAGCGCCGACAGGCAGCGATGTCTGCGGTGGGTCTGGCCGCCCCCAGTGCTACTACATACACTACCGCCATCGGTCTGGCTACCATCGCCGTCGCCCGTGAGCCAATCGGCATTCCCCTGCGCCATGCCGCTATCGCCGCCGTGGACAAGGACCTGGCCTCGGCCGGCATACTCGACCCCAAGACCGGAAAACCCACCGAGAGAATCATCGCCGAGCTGTCCTGGGAAAGGGAAGAGGTTCTGCCAACCCCCGGCGTGCTGATAAAGGGATGCCTTGACAAGTGTGAGACCTGTGAGCCGGCACTGCAGAAGGCAATCGAGCTGGACCTGGAGCACAAACGGCTGGAGAACAAGATGCTGGAACGGCAGATTGAGCTACTGGAGAAATCTCAGGAGTATCGTTGCTGCCCGGGTGGGAGCAGCGAAGCCGAAGCACCGGCGGATGAATGAGCAGTAAGGAAAAACACGAAGGAGGCTACCCAGACATGGATAACGAAGAGAAGGAACAGCCCGAGGCCAGAACGGAAGCCACCGCCGGTAGAGAAGAGGTCGAGGGCAAAGCAGAGAAGGTCTACATCAAAGCCAGAGATGTCAGCGCCCCCCAGGCGGAGAAGATACTCACCTTTCTCAATGCGGTCAAGAGCCCGGAGGAGATAGCAGAAGCCGTCGAGTTCCCGGCCGAACGGGACGTGGGCATCAAGCTCGCCCGGAACATTCTGGCCAGGAGGAAAGAGCTGGGCGCCTTCAAAACCTTAAAAGAGGTGTCCGTCATACCGCAGATAGGCCCCGAGAGATTCACCGAAATCGTACAGGCCATCGGCAGCCGGGAAATCCCGGCCAGGCCCGTAATCGAGATGGAGCGGGCCCAGTTCAGGTCGCTAGTCCTGAAGAATCCTAACTACTTCGGCAATGTGAAGGTAAGCCCGTTCAAGTCGGTAAAGTCGATGACGGGCAACACGGCATACGAGGAGATGACGTGCATCGGATTCAACCCTCAGTTCGACCGCCTGGAAGCCGTGATTCTCATCAAGAAGGACGCCGGCTACGGTGGCAATGTGTGCTCCAAGGGCACCCCGGAGTATGTCCGGTTCTACGCCGATTGGAACAACGACGGCAACTGGACAGACCTGGGGCTGGTGTATTTCCACGCCTATGACATCCCCGGCGACAAGCCCCTGGAGTACAGCGTCAGACTCAACATCGACCCGAAGAAGAAATGGTGCATTCAGGAGAACCTGCCCAGGATACGTGGCATCCTGTCCTGGAACAACCTGCCTCCGGCAGACAGCCCCGACTTCCCGCCCGTCTGGGGTAACGTGTTGAACGTGCGTATCCAGATTGAACCGCTCAAGCTGATTCCTATCGCGGAACTGATGGCAACGGCAGAGGCCAAGCTTTCACCGGCGCTGAAGAACGTGGTTGATGTGACGCAGGAGGTGGCGCTGATTGAGCCAAAGGCGCTGAGCATCGCCGAACTGGCGGAGCTGTACAAGGACAAGGGCGTGCCTGAACACCGCTTCGGCTTCACGGAAGTGCAGAAAATGCTGGCCAAACCGGCGATAACCTCCGACCTGATGAAAACTGAATACGCCGGGCCGCTGGCCGAGATTGCGGTAAACATCCCGGCTCTCATCGAAGCGCTGATGGCCACGGACGGTGACACCCGCTACGAGGAACTGAAATGCGTCGGCCTGGACAACAGCTCGAGCACACTGGTGGGCGTTCTTAACGTGAAATTGACCTCCGGGTATTCAGGCAACCTGTGCAAGAAAGGCAGCTTGGAGTATGTGGCCTTCTGGGAGTGGGACCAGATAGAGCAGATGTGGCACTATCTGGGCACGGCCTCCGTCAACGTCCACGACATCAGCGGCATCCCGCCAGAGGGCCTGAGATACGCCGTCTTCCTTCCGGTTGACATGAGCCACCATCACCGACCGTGCACCAAAGGGGCCAGCCTGGTCAAGATTCGCGCCATACTCTCGTGGGAGACACCACCACCGCCCACAAACCCCGACTGGGTGCCGACCTGGGGCAACCGGGAAGAGACACTTGTCCACGTCAAGCCGGCTGTGGTGGTGCCGGAGACAAATCACTCGCCGTTTATTGAGACCGTGGCCAGCATGGGAGTGGACGATATAGACAGTGTAACCGGTTTTGCCGACGGTGCCTCGGCCGGCACGGCGGCATTCACCGCATACCAGAGCCCCTTCGGTGGCGAGATAAGGATTACGGGGCGCCTGCTCCACCCGCCGGATTCCTTCATCGGTGGCGCACAAGAGCTGAGGTACAAGGTGTCCGTCCGCCGCTCAGGAGAGACCTGGCAGCCCCTCACCAACAGCTTCAACCTCAAGCTTGCCACGCTGGTGGGCGCTATTTACACCGGGCCCTTCAACCATCTACAGGAGGTCGTTGACGGCGTCTGGTACAAGTACCTGGAAGACTACAGCGGGCCGGACAAGCGCTTCCTGCCCATACCGATTCTGGCAGTGTGGAAGACCGGAGGAGACATGACCGGGCTGTGGGAGATACGCATCGATGCCTATGACCCCAACACCGGCATCGGCTGGCCCGGGAGTCAGACCATCAAGGTCTGCCTTGACCAGAAGGCCCCCAAGGCCGAGGTGACCATCACCGGCTTCTCGCACGGTGGCGGCCCGGTCCAGGAGGCGAAACCCTGCGGCAAGTTCCAGGTAGGTGATACTATCTACGGTAAGTACAGTGTCAATGATGAGGACGGGCACTTCAGGGTGTTGACCCTGGGTGTCCTGCCGGGCGGCGCCGGATGGCCGTCCTACGGCGCAACCCCCAGCCCCTCCAGCCGCTCCTTCCCGGCGGTGCCGACGACGGGTGAGTCCGGTACATGGACGCTGGACACCAGCGGAATGGCCCCGTGCGGCTATGTCATTCACCTGTGGACCGAAGACCGCACCATCGTTAATGGCGGCTTTATCGGCTGGGAGAATGGTGATAATGTCGGCTTCTGTCTGGAGGTGCCGCCAGGTTAGCCAAAAGAGGGATTGTGGTACTAGCCTCGGATGGCAGGACTGCCATCCGAGGCTAGTCTGGCCGCAGCCTTTCCTTTAATACAGCCAGGTTTACCGCGTCTTCTTTGTTATACTCAAGCAGAGTGGCCAGGGCATCTTCGTCATAGTCGTTCACGTATCTCCACCACAGTCTGACGGCTTCATATCCGTTTATCTCCTTCAGTCTCCGGGGTATTCCCAGCTGTCTTTCCACTGCCTTGAATCCACCGTACAGATTATTTCTCCAGCAGTCATACATCAGGTCACAGTGCCTTAGCAATCCCGCCAGGTCAACACCCAGGTGACAGTGTATAAACGGCAGGTCAAATCTGCTGCCGTTATAGGTGTAAATGACATCCACGCCCTCAAGCGCTTGTAGCAGATTGTCCGCGGTTATGTTTTCAGCCAATAGCTGGACAAACCTGGTATCAGTCCCGTTACAAAGGTGAATACCAATCACGGTAATCTGGCTATCCCAGGGTGAAAGCCCCGTCGTCTCAATGTCAAGATACGCTTCAATGAGAGGCTTCAATTGCCAGCTCCCGGTTATTCTCTCAACCGTCTGATTCAATTATACAATAGGTTAAGGAGAGGTTCACCCTTCCTGTAAGGCCAGACCCTGATGATAAAAGAAGAAAGCCTGATGTTTTCTCGTTCAATGGTTGACAGCCATCCTCCCGTCTGCTATACTAGCCAGAAGGTTGACGGCTGTCTACCAGCTTGCTATACTACTCGGGGACAGTGCCCGAGTAGCGCAATGGTAGCGCAACCGACTTGTAATCGGTAGGTTAGTGGGTTCGAGTCCCCTCTCGGGCTGAGCCTGCTAATTTTTTGATGCTTTGTCAGTCCGGGAGGGGTGCCGGAGTGGTTAATCGGAGCAGACTGTAAATCTGCCGCCTGGAAGGGCTACGCAGGTTCGAATCCTGCCCCCTCCACCACCGCAAGCACCATAAAATTAGACTGGAATAAGATTATCAAAATCTGTATAATTAGGAAGTTGCCCGCATAGCTCAGTTGGAAGAGCGTGCCCTTGGTAAGGGCAAGGTCATCAGTTCGAATCTGATTGTGGGCTCAGAATAAAGGGAGGTAAAAATGGCCAAAAAGAAGTTTGAGCGGACCAAGCCCCATTGCAATGTGGGCACCATCGGTCATGTTGACCACGGTAAAACGACACTGGTGTCAGCGATTACTCTGGTGCTTTCCAAACAACCTTGGGGCACCTCATTCCGCCCCTTTGATAGCATTGATAATGCCCCCGAAGAGAAGGCCCGGGGGCTGACCATCGCCATCTCCCATATTGAATATGAAACAGCGAAACGCCACTATGCTCATATTGACTGTCCGGGGCATGCCGACTATATCAAGAACATGATAACCGGAGCCGCTCAGATGGACGGAGCCATACTGGTGGTAAGCGCCCCAGATGGCCCCATGCCCCAGACCAGAGAACACGTCCTGCTGGCTTACCAGGTGGAGGTGCCATCAATAGTGGTCGCCTTGAACAAAGTGGACCTGATGGAGGACGAAGAACTGCTGGAGCTGGTGGAGGTAGAGGTAAGAGAACTGCTCAGCAAATATCATTTCCCGGGCGACAGGACCCCGGTGGTCAGGGTAAGCGCGCTAAAGGCACTGGAGTGCGGCTGCGGCAAGCCGGAATGCCAGTGGTGCGGCCCCATCCTCAAGCTGATGGACGCCGTGGATGAATTCGTCCCGATACCGGTAAGACCCAAAGACCAGCCCTTCCTGATGTCAGTAGAGGATGTCTTCAGCATCAAGGGCCGGGGTACCGTGCCCACGGGGAGGGTTGAGAGGGGGGTTATCAAGCCCGGTGACGAGGTTGAGATCGTCGGCCTGCACCACAAGCCCAAGAAAGTGGTGGCCACCAGCCTTGAGATGTTCCACAAGACCCTGGATTTTGCCGAACCAGGGGACGCCGTCGGTATACTCCTAAGGGGCGTTGAGAGAGAAGATATAGAGCGGGGCCAGGTGCTGGCGGCACCGGGTTCCATTAAGCCACACACCTATGCCGAAGCCGAGGTCTATGTCCTGACCAAGGAGGAAGGAGGCAGGCATACTCCGTTCTTTAACGGCTATAAGCCCCAGTTCTATATCAGGACTACAGATGTCACCGGAACCATCGAGCTGCAGGAAGGCGTTGAGATGGTTATGCCCGGCGACAATACCAGAATGAAAATAAGGCTTCTTTATCCGGTAGCCCTGGAGAAGGGCTTACGCTTCGCCATCAGGGAAGGGGGCAAGACTGTCGGCGCCGGAGCCTTCACCAAGATTCTAGAATGACATGGCCAAGAAAAGCGAAACCAGGGTTATAATCCATCTTGCCTGCACCGAGTGCAAGGAAAGAACCTACACCACAACCAAAAACAAAAAGAATGACCCACAGCGGCTAGAACTTAAGAAGTACTGCCCCCGGTGTCGTGCTTATAGACTCCACCGAGAGGTGAAGTAGGCCGGGGGTCGGAGAGAGCCTTCTATGGCCAATCCTAGTATCAAAAAGAGTAGCCCCAGATTTGGTTTTATCGGAGATACCGTCGCCGAGCTCAAGAAGGTGGTCTGGCTCAAGCCCAGAGAGTGGGCTTATCTGACCGCCCTGGTGCTCATAATCGCAGTTACCGTCGGCGCTATTCTGGGTGCCATTGATTATGGCTTTTCCCAGCTGCTGAACAAAATATTTGTCGGGAAATAGAGGCTTTCTGATGAACGAGACCGCCGTTGCCAAGAACGAAAAGGACTGGTTTGTAGTCCATACCTACTCCGGGTATGAAGAAAGGGTCAGGAAAAATCTGGAGCAGCGCGTCAAGTCCATGGATGCCGACGGAGACATCTCCCAGGTAATCATACCTACGGAAGAAGAGATAGAAGTCAAGAACGGGCAGCGGCGTACGGTAACCAAGAAGATACTGCCCGGTTACATCCTGGTCCAGATGAGGATGAACGACCTGAGCTGGGCTATTGTGCGTAACACCCCCGGTGTTACCGGATTTGTCACCAGCGGCAACAAGCCGGTGCCCCTGAGAAAAGACGAGGTCGACCAGATTATGAAGCACATGGCGGCCGAAGCACCGCGGGTCAAGGTCGGCTTCCGGCAGGGGCAGAGCGTGCGGGTCATTGATGGCCCCTTTATTGACTTCATCGGCACGGTGGATGAGATAGATAGCGGCAAGAGCAAGGTCAAGGTCCTCCTGTCACTCTTTGGCCGGGAGACACCGGTTGAACTTGACTTCCTTCAGGTGGAGAAACTTTAAGAATGGCTAAGAAGGTAAAGGCAATAATAAAACTACAGATACCGGCCGGTCAGGCCAATCCGGCGCCCCCCGTAGGCACGGCCCTAGGCCCTCACGGGGTTAACATCATGGCCTTCTGCAAGGAGTACAACGAGCGTACCGCCAAGCAGGCCGGGTCTATTGTTCCGGTGGAAATAACCGTCTATGCCGACCGCTCTTTTACCTTTATCACCAAAACACCGCCTACCACCGACCTGCTGAAAAAAGCACTGGGCGTGGAAAAGGCCACCGGCACTCCCGGCCGCGAGGCACCTGTGATACTACCCCGCCAGAAGCTCCGGGAAATAGCCGAGCTTAAGGCCAAGGATTTAAACGCCAACGATATCGATGCGGCCGAGCGAATAATCGCCGGCACCGCCCGAAGCATGGGCATTGAGGTAGAATAGAAGATGGCAAAAAGAGGTAAAGGCTATCAGCAGGCGGTTAAACTGCTCGAACGGGTAAAGGAGTATTCCCCCCAGGAAGCTATTGAGCTGACCAAGAAGATGACCCATGTTCAATTCGATGAGACGGTTGAACTTCACATGCGGATGGGTGTTGACCCACGAAACGCCAGCCAGCAGGTACGCGGGGTGGCCTTGCTGCCCCACGGCCTGGGGAAAAAAGTCCGGGTGCTGGTCTTCGCCCAGGGTGAAGCCGAGAAGATCGCCCAGAGTGCCGGGGCCGATGTCGTCGGTGCCGATGAGCTGATAAAAAGGATAGAGGATGGCTGGCTGGAATTTGACACCGCCATAGCCACCCCGGACATGATGAGTAAAGTGGGTAAACTGGGCAAGATTCTGGGTCGCCGGGGGCTCATGCCCAACCCGAAATCGGGGACTGTTGTCGCCGCCGATGACCTGCCCCGGGTAATTGACGATGCCCGTAAAGGCCGAGTAGAGTTCAAGCTGGACAAGACAGGCATCATCCATCTACCCATAGGCAAGTCCAGTTTTGAGAATGATAAGCTACTGGCCAACCTGGCGGCAATAGTTGAGACCGTGATGAAGGCTAAACCCAGCGGTGCCAAAGGGCAGTACGTCAAGAGCGCCTATCTCACCACCACCATGGGGCCGGGCATCAAGCTTGACCTCAAGACAACCCTGCCCCTGAGCACCGCCTGACGATAGAAAATTAAAAACTGAAAAGTCTCTCAGTCCGGAGACAGCGGGTGCCGACAAGGCTTAATAGTGCCTGCCGAGGAAAGAGCCAGAAGTGTTTGGTTTTAGTCCTTGTGCTTGAGGCACAGGGACTTTTGTTAATGTCACACCAGGAGGTGGGAGAAGGATGAACAGAGAACAGAAAGTAAAGGTAATCAGCGAACTGGCCGAGGTCATGGCCAGGTGTAATGCCGGCGTTCTGACCAACTACCAGGGGCTGTCAGCAGCCGAGCTGACCACCCTGCGCCGTAAACTCAGGGAACTGGGTATTGAGTACCGGGTGGTCAAGAACACCCTGGCCCGTTTTGCGGCGGAAAAGGCGGGACGGGATTTTCTTGCCGCTTCGTTTGAGGGGACGACGGCCATCGCCTTCAGCTACGGTGATGAGGTCGAGCTGGCCAAGGCCCTGGCAAATCACATACGAAGCTCAGATTCCGTCCTGACCATAAAGGGCGGCTTCCTGGCCGACCGGCTTTTGACCCAGGAGGACGTGAACACTTTAGCTGAATTACCGCCGAGGGGAGTGCTGATATCCCAGATTCTGGCCGGCATGCAGAGCCCCATTACGGCACTGGTAAACTGCCTGGCCTACCCGCTAAGGGAAATAACCGGAACACTTCAAGCAAGAATCAAACAACTGGAGGGAGAATAAATGTCAGAAAAAGAAGCAGAAGCCGGCCAAAAGACCGGCCAGGAGACAGCCAAAAAGGAAGGGCCAGCACCTGAAAAACAGGCGGCCAAGGCAGCCAAGGCCCAAGAAACCACCGGCAGGGAGACCAAGAAGGCCGGCACCACCCAGGATATCATTGAAGCTGTCAAGAATATGACCGTGCTTGAGCTGTCCCAGCTGGTAAAAGCCCTGGAGTCCGAGTTCGGTGTCACGGCGATGGCTCCGGTAGCCACGACTGCAGCAGCGGCACCGACCGAAGCGGCGGCACCAGCCGAAGAAGAGAAGACGGAGTTCAACGTAATTCTAAAGACGGTTGGTGATAACAAGATTAACGTCATCCGTGCCGTGCGCGAGCTGACAACCCTGGGCCTGAAGGAGTCCAAGGACCTGGTGGAATCTGCCCCCAAGGCGGTAAAGGAAGGGGTCGGCAAGGATGAGGCCGCCGCTGCCAAAACCAGACTGGAAGCCGCCGGAGCTACCGCCGAAATTACGTAATGAATCTCTGGCTGAATGCTTGAAAATGGGGCTGAGAACCTTTATAGTATCAACCAGATAACTCCAAACGGCGGTTGCTGGCGATGCAGACGGACTTTTGGATTTTGGTGGGCCTGGGCGGGCTGTTTATCCTCCTCGGGCTGGGGGCGTTTCTCTGGGGAAGGAGTGAGGAGAAAAGCTACTACCAGGCCATCTCAACCCGTGCCGATGTCCGCGAGTACGTGGAGCACACTCCGCTGCGGCCCGAGGCCGGGGCATTAAAGGTCGGCGGATTTATCACTGTTGCTATTGGTCTGGTTTTGCTGGTCATGGGCCTGGTCTGGCTCCTGGGTTGATGCCGGGATGTCACCCGTTGATTGAGCATCTTCAACCGGAAACTGGATATTGGACACTTTGTCCGGCAGTATCATCCCGCTGGATATGACCATCTTTATCCCCTCGTCAACAGTGATATCGGTGTGGGTAATCTTGTCTTCGGTGGCCATCTCAAAATAGCCTGATGACGGCACCGGGGCTGTCGGGATGTACACAGCGTACAGCTTCTTGCCCGATTTATCAATCACTTCGTTGGTGATAAAAGCCAGTGTCGTCATACCCTCCCTGGGGAATTCAACGAAGACCACCTCCCTGAAGGCAGCCTTGTTCACCCCGGCCCCAGAGAGCCCCTCCACAACCTGCTTGGCACCGGTATAGAGCTGCCGGAATATAGGCACCCTGGTCAGCAACGACTCACCAAAATGGATCACCCTCCTGCCCACATAATTACTGGCGACGACTCCGGTGATATATATCACGACGAGAAAGATGGCAAAGCCAAGACCCTGTATCTTGTGCCCGAAGATGGCTTCAATTATCGGCTGTAGCAGGTTGTCCACGCTTGAGAAAATCCAGTACAAAATCCATACGGCAACGGCCAAGGGGACAATAATCAAAATGCCTGCCAGGAAATTCTTCCTCAGCCTCTTGATAAGCCATTGGCTTCTTGTCTCACCCTTTTTCATAATGCCTCACTTTCCGGTCTAACAGGGAAAGCACTAACCGTCTTAACGGTCATTATTTATCTCCGTATCCCAATCTGTCATAGAGAACTACACTACACTATCCGCCTCGGCCGGTACTGGATGGCTTCGGCGATATGGTTGGCCTTAATTATATCACTATTCTCCAGGTCGGCGATGGTGAGAGCCAGCTTCTGTATGCGGTGAAAAGCCCTGGCCGAGAGGTGGAGCTGGGTCATGGCCGCCTTGAGCAGGCTCTGTGAGGCCTCTTCCATCCGGCAGAACTCCCTGACCTCAGCCGGCATCATCTCGGCGTTGCAGGCAAGCCGGGCGCCGGCGAAGCGTTTCTGCTGCCGGGCACGGGCGGCGGTGACCCTGGCCCGAACCTTCCCCGACTTTTCGCCCAGCCGGTCATCGGATAGCTTCTCATAATCAATATGGGGCACTTCAATAAAGATGTCAACCCGGTCAAGGAAGGGGCCGCTTATCCTCTGCTGGTATCGTGAAACCAGACCCGACGGGCAGGTGCACTGGCGGAAGGGGTCGCCGTAGAAGCCGCAGGGACAGGGGTTCATTGCCCCCACCAGCATAAAGTTGGCCGGGAAGGTCAGCGTCCCTCTGGCCCGGCTGATGGTGACCACCTTATCCTCCAGGGGCTGGCGCAGCACCTCAAGCAGGGAATGGCCGAACTCCGGCAGCTCATCCAGGAAGAGCACCCCGCGATGGCTGAGACTTATTTCACCCGGTCTCGGCCAGTGCCCGCCACCGACCAGCCCGGCATTGGAGATGGTGTAGTGGGGAGAACGGAAAGCCCGCCTCCTGATGAGAGGGGTGCCCTGAGGCAGCAGCCCGCTGACGCTGTATATCTTGGTAACCTCAAGGGCTTCCTCATTAGTCATCGGCGGCAGTATCCCCGGCAGCGAGCGCGCCAGCAGTGTCTTGCCACTTCCCGGGGGGCCGAACATTATCAAGTTGTGCCCGCCGGCGGCGGCCACTTCCAAAGCCCGCTTGACGTGCTCCTGTCCCTTGATGTAAGCCAGGTCAACGGCCGGTTCGGCTAAAGGAGGGGTATCAACCTGAGCTTTATCAGACTTATATTCAGGGGCCGCAGTTTCGCCACTTAGATAGCTGACCAGCTGAGACAGCGAGGCGAAGGGGATGATTCTGGCTCCGTCAACCAGAGCGGCCTCCCCGGCATCATTGGCCGGCACGATAACACCGGCCAGTCCCTTCTGGCAGGCCAGGGCGACCATAGGCAGGATACCGTTGGTGTGGCGCAGACCACCGTCCAGGGACAGCTCACCCAGGAAAAGAGTTCCGGAGACATCAGCCGACACTTGCCCGGAGCTCAGGAGGATGCCCACGGCGATAGGCAAATCATAAGCCGGACCGGCCTTCTTCAGGTCTGCCGGCGCCAGATTAACAGTGATGCGCCTCATGGGGAAGTTATAGCCCGAGTTCCTGATAGCCGCCCTGACCCGCTCCCTGGCCTCCTGAACGGCGGTGTCAGGCAGGCCGACAATGGTAAACGCGGGCAAGCCCGGGGAAATATCTACTTCAACCTCAACCAGGGCCCCCTCCAAACCAATAAGGGCACAGCTTATTACCTTAGCCAGCATTTCTGTATTATGTTAGCCTTAAGCCCGGCAGGTGTCAATTGAGGTGGCTCTTTTGTCTGTGCCAGAATACTCAACCTCACCCCCTGACCCCCTCTCCACTCTTGGAGAGGGGTAGAAGAAGAAAGAGGGGTGCAGACCCCTCTTTGACACCCCGCAAGTAGGAGCGGGGGAGAAATCAGTCTCCCTTTATCAAAGGGAGACGACAACTTCCTCCTTTCATAGAGGGAGATTAAAGAGGATTTAACGAAGACAGGTTCCTGGCTCCGCTCAGAATGACACACCAAAACAAACCAAAAGCACCTTGTTACTCAGAGTATTGCAATTAATGATTGGTTGTGTTATACTGACCATAGACGAAGACGGTGTATTGGAGTGGGTTCAAGCCCACTTTTTTGTTGTATGGGAAAAACGGTGAAATACTGGAGGTCCAGTCCCGGATGAAGAGCGATTTTTTGCTGGCCATAACCCAGCTCTCGGCGGAGAAGAACCTGCCCAGAGAGGTGGTGCTTGGAGCGGTGGAGGCAGCGCTGGCATCGGCTTACCGGAAGAACAGCTTTGCCCCAAATCAGAACATCTCGGTCAAAATCAACCCTTCCAGTGGCAAGGTTGAGGTCTGGGCGGAAAAGACAGTGGTTGAGCGGGTAGAAGACCACCGGTATGAGATAACACTGGCTGAGGCCCAGCGGATAAAGCCGGATGTTCAGTTGGGAGACGCTATTTACGTTGAAGATACTCCGCTTAATGCGGGACGCATCGCCGCCCAGACAGCCAAACAGGTTATCCTGCAACGCCTCCACGAGGCGGAGCACAGCGCCATTCTAAAGGAGTATGAAGATAAACAGGGCGACATCATCATCGGGGCCGTGCGGCGCGTTGAGCCCCATCAGGTTTTTATTGACCTGGGCAGAGCCGAGGCGGTAATGCCTCAGGCCGAGCAGGCAGCCAATGAAAGGTACCGTGCCGGGCAAAGACTCAAGGTTTATCTCCTGGAGATAGCCCAGACGGCCAGGGGTCCCCTTCTGGTGGTGTCACGCTCACACCCGAATCTGCTGCGCCGCCTACTGGAACTAGAGGTACCGGAGATTTATAATGGCACCGTGGAGATAAAGGCGATTGCCCGCGAGGCTGGCTTCCGCAGCAAAGTAGCCGTGGCGGCGCGCCAGGAGGGGATTGACCCGGTCGGCTGCTGTGTCGGGCTGCGGGGCATCAGGATACAGAACATCGTTAATGAGTTAAATGGCGAAAAGATTGACGTCGTTGGCTGGAATCCGGACGTGGCAGCCTTTATTACCAACGCCCTCAGTCCGGCGCAAGTGGCCAGGGTTGACCTGAATGAGGAGAAAAGGTCGGCTACTGCGGTCATCCCTGATAAGCAGCTTTCTCTGGCCATCGGCAAAGAGGGGCAGAATGTCAGGCTGGCGGTAAAGCTCACCGGCTGGAAAATAGACATAAAGAGCGCCTCCGAGTATGAAAGGGAAAGGGCCGAGGCGGCCGAGGAAGAGGCAGGCGCCGTTGGTGAGGAGATACCCGAAGAAGTTGAAGCCCTGGAGCCAGCACCGCTTTCGGCAGAGGCCTCCGGGAAAGTGGCTGAAGCCCCAGCAGGCGGTAAGGCGGCCCGGGAAAAGGTAGCCGCGGGTCGGCTCCGCTTTGCCGAGGAGATACTGGCAACACCGCCGGCACCGGCGCCAGCCAAGCCCCAAACCAAGGGCAAGAAAAAGAAGACCGCCCGGGCCAAGGAAACGGCCGAAGACGGCATCAAGTTGAAGAAAAAGGGACGCCGGGCGAAAATCTATGAAAAAGAGGAAGAGGATTATTTCTAAGCATCAACCGCTACGAACCTGCGTTGCCTGCCGTGAGGTGAGAACCAAGCGGGAGCTAATCCGCCTGGTACGCAGCAGCAGCGGCACGGTTGAGGTCGACACCGGAGGCAAAGAGGCCGGGCGAGGTGCCTATCTGTGCCCGACCCCCGAGTGCTGGCAGACCGGGCTGGTGGCCGGGCGCCTGGAATACACCCTGCGGACCAGCATATCACGGGAAAACAGGGAACAGCTTATGGAGTATGGCAAGAATAATTTTAGAGGGGTTAACTAGTGGCCGAGGCAAGCAAACAGGGTAAGGTTACCGGGCCGGTAAACCAGGAGGGCCAGAAGGAAGCGGCCGTTATTCCGGTGGAAATTCCCCACAACATAAGCGTCAGGCAGCTGGCCGAGCTTCTCAATGTCAGCGCCGTTGATGTCATCAAGCAACTGATGAGAAACGGTGTTATGGCCAACATCAACCAGGTCATTGATTACGATATGGCGGCGGCGGCGGCGGCCGGCTTTGGCCATGAAGCCCATCCCCAGCCCCAGGCATCCCGAAAGGCGGCCAGCGTCATCAGTGAAATCAAGAAACAGCAACTCCTGGCCCAGGAGCCGGGCAATCTAAAACCCAGGCCGCCGGTAATCACCATTATGGGGCATGTTGACCACGGCAAGACCAGACTCCTTGACGCCGTAAGACAGGCCAATGTCATGGACACCGAGGCCGGCGGCATCACCCAGCACATCGGCGCCTATCAGGTGGAGGTGGAAGGACAACGCATCACTTTTCTGGACACACCGGGGCATGAAGCCTTCACCGCCATGCGGGCACGGGGCGCCCAGGTGACCGACATCACCGTGCTGGTCGTCGCCGCCGATGACGGGGTCAAGCCACAGACCCTGGAGGCCATAGACCACGCCCGGGCGGCCGGGGTGCCCATCGTGGTGGCCATCAACAAGATAGATAAGCCGGGCGCCAACCCTGATGTGGTAAAGCAGCAGCTGGCCGACGCCGGACTGGTCATTGAGGAGTGGGGAGGCGATACCATCTGCGTCCTGACTTCAGCCAAGACCAGGCAGGGCATCCCCGAGCTGCTGGAGAACCTTCTGCTGGTAGCCGAGATGGAGAACCTGAGGGCAGACCCGTCCCAGCCGGCAAAAGGTGTGGTTGTCGAAGCCAGGTTAGATAAGACAAAGGGCCCTCTGGCCACGGTGTTAGTCCACGACGGCACTCTGAAAACCGGCGACACCGTGGCCGTCGGCACCACCTGGGGCCGGGTCAAGGCGATGTTTAATGAGAGCGGCAAGCAGGCAAGGAAAGCCAAGCCGTCAACTCCGGTGGTCATACTTGGCCTGCACAGCGTACCCCAGGTAGGAGACACCCTGACCACGGTAAGCAACGAACATCAGGCACGGGCCCTGGCCGAGGAACATCAGAAGGAGGCCGGGCTGGCAGCCAAACCATTGAGCCTGGTCAACCTTTTTGACCAGATAAGCACCGGCCATGTCAAGGAACTCAATATCGTCCTAAAAGCCGATGTCCAGGGCAGTATCGAGCCGATAAAGGTCTCCCTGGAAAAGCTGGCCACCGATGAAGTCCAGGTCAACATTATCCACAGTGGCAGCGGCAACGTCACCGAGAGCGACGTCATGCTGGCCAGTGCCTCCAGGGGGCTGATTATTGCCTTCAACACCGGCGCCGAGACAGGCGTCCAGCGGGCGGCCGAGGCCGAGAGTGTTGATATCCGCCACTATCAGGTGATTTATGACCTGATAGGTGATGTGGAAAAGGCCCTCAAGGGAATGCTCGAGCCCAAGTTCGTCGAGGTTGTTGAGGGCCGGGCAGAGGTGAGGGCTGTCTTCTCGGCGGCCAAACGGGCCAAGGTGGCCGGCTGCTACGTTACCGAGGGCAAGGTGACCCGGGACGCATCAACCAGGGTGAGACGCAACAACAAGGTGATAGCGGAATCCACGGTCAGCAGCCTAAGGCGTTTCAAGGAGGATGTCAAAGAGGTGGCTACCGGCTATGAGTGCGGAATCGGTCTCAAAGATTTCAATGATTTTGAGGTCGGCGATACCCTGGAGTTCTTCAGACTGAAGAAGGCGAGTTAGATACGGCTATGTCTCACAGGATTGAGCGGGTAAACCATCTCATCCGCCAAGAGATTAGTCAGCTACTACAGAACGAGGTCAAAGACCCCAGGCTCAGCCGTATGGTGTCTATTACCGAGGTTGACACCTCTAATGACCTGAAATACGCCCGGGTCTTTGTCAGTTGCATCTGCAGTGAAGAAGAGAAAAAGGAGATACTGAGCGCCCTGGCGGCGGCTTCAGGCTTCCTGCACGGTGAACTGACCAAACGCCTGACGCTGCGTCACATCCCCGAGCTCAGTTTCCACTGGGACAACTCCATTGAGCACGGGGCCTACATCCTGGAGCTTATAGACCGGGTTGCACAGTCCAGAGACCGGAGCCAGCCATGAACGGCACACTGAATGTCTTCAAACCCCGGAACCAGACCTCTTTCACCCTGGTATCCATGGTCAAGAGGCTCACCCAAGAAAGGCGGGTGGGCCACGCCGGTACCCTGGACCCTATGGCCAGTGGTGTTCTGCCGGTCTGTCTGGGCCAGGGCACCAGGGTTGTTGAGTTCCTGATGGACGCTACTAAAGTCTACCGGGCATGCATTGAGCTGGGGGTGACCACCGATACCTACGACGCCACCGGTAGGGTTATCCGGCGCGCCGACCCTGACCGGGTCAGCCAGGCTCAAATAGAGCAGGCCCTCGACCTCTTCCGCGGGGAAATAGCACAGACACCGCCGATGTACAGCGCCGTCAAACACCAGGGTCAGCCTCTTTACCGGCTGGCCCGGGCCGGCATCACCGTCAGCCGCAAAAGCCGACCGGCCATGATATATCGCCTTGACCTGATAGACTTCGAGCCGCCACTGGTCACCCTGGAGATAGAGTGCAGCAAGGGCACCTATATCCGCTCGCTGGCTCATGACCTGGGCAGCATGCTCGGTTGCGGCGCCCATCTAAAGGAGCTTACCCGCACCAGATACGGCCCTTTTGATATAACGGAGGCCGTTTCAGCCGAACAGCTGGATGCTTCCTCTGACTGGCAACAGCTGGTCTATCCGGTAGACTTTGTCCTGTCCCACTGGCCGGCGGTGATTCTGAACGGTGACCGGGAAAAAGCCGTCAGGAACGGTGGCGCCGTGTTCCTGGGGGATTGTCCCGTCGTAGTTGAACCTGAGGAGCGGTGCCGGGCTTACAGCCAGGACGGCCGCTTTCTGGCGGTTCTCTGCTTTGACCCCGGGAGGGGCCAGTGGCAGCCGGCAAAAGTCTTCGTTAAGCCCGCCGGTGATTCCGGCGCTTGACACCGGCTGGCAAAGTAGCTATAGTTCAATGGTTTTGGGCTCTACACCAGAAAGGGGTAAAAAGTTGGGCAGTATAAATGTCGCCTTAATAGGCATAGGTAACTGTTGCTCGTCACTGGTACAGGGTGTCAGTTTCTATAAGAAAGCCAAGGAAGTTGAATTTGTCCCCGGGCTGATGCACGTTAATCTGGGGGGCTATCATGTCAGCGACATCAATTTTGTGGCCGCTTTTGACATCGACAAAAACAAGGTAGGCAAAGACCTGGCCAAGGCAATCTTCACGCCGCCCAACAACACCTTTAAGTTCTGCGACGTACCGGCAACCGGAACCAAGGTCGAGAGGGGCATGACCCACGACGGTCTGGGCAAGTATCTCTCGCAGATAATAGAGAAGGCGCCGGGGCCGACGGCCGACATAGTCAAGATTCTCAAGGACACCAAGGCTGATGTGGTCGTCAACTTCCTCCCCGTAGGCAGCGAAGAGGCAACCAAGTGGTATGTCGAGCAGGTACTGGAAGCCGGCTGCGGCCTTATCAACTGCATTCCGGTCTTCATCGCCCGGGAGAAGTACTGGCAAAAGCGCTTTGAAAACAAGGGGCTGCCGGTTATCGGAGATGATATAAAGTCTCAGGTCGGGGCGACAATAGTCCATCGGGTGCTGACCAGACTGTTCCGCGACCGCGGCGTCAGACTGGAGCGGACCTATCAGCTAAACTTCGGTGGCAACACCGACTTTCTCAACATGCTGGAACGGGAGCGCCTGGAATCCAAGAAGATATCCAAGACCAACTCGGTCACCTCTCAGCTTGACTACAAGCTCGACCCGAACGATATTCACATCGGTCCCAGTGATTATGTCCCCTGGCTCAGCGACCGTAAGTTCTGCCACATCAGGATGGAGGGACGCACCTTCGGCGATGTCCCGCTGAACCTGGAACTGAAGCTTGAGGTCTGGGACAGCCCTAACTCGGCCGGGGTGGTTATTGACGCCATAAGGTGCTGCAAGCTGGCCCTGGACAGAAAACTGAAGGGGGCACTGGTAGCTCCATCGTCCTACTTCATGAAGTCACCACCGGTTCAATACACCGATGACGAAGCCCGCAACCTGGTGGAACAGTTCATCGCCGAGTCTTCCCGGGCCGAGAAGGCCAAGGAGCCGGGGCAGGAAAAAGGGTAAAATCACCAGACTTAAAGCATCTGGAACTTACGGTTGTGATTAGGCGGCTACCATGAAGATTGCGCTGGTTTCGCCCTACGATTTTGACCACCCGGGGGGCGTGATTAACCACATCCTGGCCTTGAACAAACAGTTTATCAGGATGGGACACGAGGTCAGAATCATTGCACCGTCCAGAGTGTTAGCCTCTGGAGATGAACAGCTGGTACCCATCGGCAGACCCCGCGCTATTCCGGTCAGGGGAACCACCATTCGCATCAGCCTGTCACTCAGGCTGGCGTCAAAGATAAAAGAGGTCCTCGCCCGGGAGAAGTTTGACATTATTCACCTGCACGAGCCTTTCATGCCTATGCTGTGCAGCGCCGTCCTGCGCTTTTCCGATACCGCTAATATAGGCACCTTCCACGCCTGTCACGGTAGCCCGGGTTACCGGTTCGGCTGGCCTTTTTCCAAGTTGTTGCTGCGCCGGAGACGCCGCAAGCTGGTGGGCAAGATAGCCGTGTCCAAAACAGCCATGGAGTTTGTCAACAAGTATGTCCCCGGGTACTATAACATCATCCCTAATGGCATTGACTTGGGGCACTTTTCACCAGATGTCTCCCCCATTGACCGGTTCTGTGACGGCAAAATAAACATACTCTTTGTCGGCCGCCTGGAAAAGCGCAAGGGACTGGTCTATCTTATCAAAGCCTACCAGCAGGTCAAAGGCCAGTTCCCCGACTCAAGGCTTATCATCGTCGGTCCCGGCACCAGACTGCGCAAGAAGTATGAGAGGTTGATAAGACAGAGCCACATCAGCGATGTTGTTTTTGCCGGCCGTGTCCCCTACGATGAGCTACCCCGTTACTATAAGACGGCCGATATATTCTGCTCGCCGGCCACCGGCCGGGAGAGTTTCGGCATCGTCCTGCTTGAGGCGATGGCTGTTGGTAAGCCCATCGTAGCCACCGATATAGAGGGCTATGCCGGTGTCATGAACCAGGGCCAAGAGGGGCTACTGGTACCGCCCAAGGACGATAAGGCGTTAGCCCAGGCCCTGATGTCCCTTATGGCTGATGAGCCGCTCCGGAAGCAGATGGCAAATAGAGGAATAGCTACCGCCCAGGAGTACAGCTGGGAGAAGATTGCCCGCCGGGTTCTTGATTACTACACCAGAATACTCGGTGAGCCTCCTTGGCAAAAGCGCTTCCCAGAACGTAAAACCGTGCCAGCCTCAATTTAGGATAGGACTGGTGGGATAGTTTGGACAGCCTTGCCCAGATAAGTATGACAAATGACAAGTTATCACGATTTCGTAAGGCGTTAGCCTGCTATCTTACCAGACCAGTGGTGTCAGTCCTGGCCCGGACACCAATAACCCCCAGTGCCCTGACCTGGTCTGGTTTTGTCCTGTCGGCCACGGCGGCGGTGCTCATATCCACGAGGTATCTTATCGCTGCCGGCATTATCGTGCTTTTGGCCGGATTCCTTGACATGCTGGACGGGGCCCTGGCACGGGGTACCAATCAGGTCACACGCTTTGGCGGCATCCTTGATTCCACCCTTGACCGTCTGGCCGAGGGAGCGCTGCTGGTTGGCATTCTGTTTTTGTTTGCCAGGGAGGAGTCAACCATCGGGGTGCTGCTCGCCAGTGGCGTCCTGGTTCTGTCCTTTCTGGTGAGCTATATCAGGGCCCGGGCCGAGGCGCTGGGCATTGATTGTACTGTCGGGCTGTTCACCCGCCCCGAGAGGGTTATCGTGCTGGCGCTGGGACTTCTGCTCGGCGGGTTAATGATTGCCCTGGCGGTTATAGCCGCCCTCAGCCTGCTCACCATCGGGCAGAGGCTGGTTCACGTCTGGCGACGGGCAAAAAATATTTAGAGCCTGGGGGATAAGATGCCGGTTATCGCAATTATCGGAGCTCAGTGGGGAGACGAAGGCAAGGGCAAGGTGGTCGACCTGCTGGCCGAGGAAGCCCAGATGGTCGTACGCTTCTCCGGGGGTGACAACGCCGGCCACACCGTAATCAACCCCTATGGTCAGTTCAAGCTGCACCTTATCCCGTCAGGCATCTTTTCCCGGGCAACCTGCGTTATCGGCAACGGTGTGGTGGTCAACCCGGCCCGCCTCGTTGAGGAAATGGAACAGCTTAACCGGTGCGGAGTGGACACCAGCCGCCTGGTTATCAGCGATCGGGCCCACCTGGTCATGCCCTACCACATCCTTCTGGATGAGCTTGAGGAACAGGCACGGGCAGGCAAGGCTCTGGGAACAACGAAACGAGGCATCGGCCCTGCCTTCGCTGACAAGGCAGCCAGGCTGGGTATCAGAGCCGGCGAGCTTCTGGATGAAGACGCCTTCCTCAAGCGGCTCAGGCAGGTGATGGAATACAAAAACAGAATACTGACCAAGATTTATGGTTCAAGCCCGCTATCCGTGGATGAGGTCTACCAGCAGTACTGCCGATACGGGAAAATCATGGCGCCCTTTATCAAGGAAACAACCACCCTGATAGGCCAGGCCACAGCCCGAGGGGAGCGCATTCTCCTTGAGGGTGCCCAGGGCACTCTCCTCGACCCTGACTTCGGCACTTATCCCTATGCCACCTCATCATCACCCCTGGCCGGGGGAGGCTGCCTGGGAACGGGCATCAGCCCGACCAGGATTGACCGTATCTTGGGTGTGTTCAAAGCCTATTGCACCCGCGTTGGCAGTGGCCCCATGCCCACCGAGCTTAACGATGATACCGGCAACCTCATCCGGGAACAGGCCCACGAATACGGCACCACCACCGGCCGTCCCCGCCGCTGTGGCTGGTTTGACGCCGTTGCCGCCCGCTTCTCCAGCCAGATAAACGGCTTCACCGGCATAGCTATCACCCGCCTCGACGTCCTGGATGCTCTGCCCCAACTCAAGATATGTGTCGGCTACAGGCTGAAGGGAAAGACCATTGACCATTTCCCGGCCAGCGTGGCCGACCTGGAAAAGTGCCAGCCCATCTATGAAGAGCTTGACGGCTGGCAGAGTAATACCAGCCACGTCACAGAGTCCAGCCAGCTGCCGCCCCAGGCCCGGAGATACATCACCAGGCTGGAAGAGCTGACATCTTGCCCGGCAAACCTTATCTGCGTCGGCCCGTCACGGGAGCAGGCAATCTGGGTCAGACCGGTCCTGTAAAGGGGCACTTGCGGGGACAATTCTCGGCTTCCTTTTAAGAAGAAGGGCTGATTGGGACGGCGCGGATGTTACTTGTTTTCTGTTCTCAACATCAGATGAATAGCGGTATAATGCTGAGGTAAGAAGTGTTTGACCCGGCTTATGTTGGCGTGGTAGCACTAGGGCTTTTGCATGGTTTTGAACCTGGACACGGTTGGCCGGTGGCCGTGCTTTATTCCGTGAAGAAAAGGAACGCCATTGCCAGTGCAACCCTTAGTTCAGCCATTATCGGCGCTGGGCATCTCGCATCATCCATAGCCGTCGTCGTTGCTTACGTTCTACTGCAAAGATGGCTGAATTTTGGAGCTCCGTGGATAAAGTACCTGGCGGCGGCTTTACTTCTATTTTTGGCTTTCAAGCTGTTCAGGGAAAGGGTGGATGACCTTGAGAGGCAACATGGTCACAATCATCCAGGCAATCCAGAAATTGAGCACGAGCATAAACATGAACACCCGGGACAGGGCCAACATACTCATAAACACAAGCACAAGGCACCAGTTGCGCTGAGCCTTCTAGGTCTGGCTTCATTTGCTTTCATACTCGGTTTTGCCCATGAGGAGGAAATCGCATTGCTAGCTTTAGCAGCCGGTGGCCTCGATGCGTGGGTACTTATGGTGGCGTACGGTGTTTCGGTTTTATTGGGGCTCGTCACGGCAACTATCGTTGGTGTCAAAGTATATAAACAATTTCAGCCTAAACTGACACGTTATGAAAAATACATCCCGAAGATTGGTGCCGGACTTCTCATGGCAATGGCAGTTGTAGTCGCCTTCTGGTAAAAACCATCGTATCAGAGTGGGCCAGTAGCCAGCCCAAGGTAATAATATTACCATTATGTTGCGGACCTAAGCAGACAAAAATCCGCCGTCAACGGGTATCAGCACCCCATGGACATAGCTGGCCAGCCCGCCGGCCAGGAAAAGAGCCACCCGGGCGACTTCGTCCGGCTGCCCACCCCGGCCCAGGGGCAGCCTCCTCCAGTAGTCCAGTCCGGTTCTAAGGACACCGAACTTGAGTTTGGTTATCTCTTTGGCCACTTCCTTCGTCCCCGGGGTCATAATACCTCCGGGCACAATGGCATTTATCCTGAAGCCACTTTTACCGTATTCTCTGGCCAGAGCCCGGGTCAGGGCGATAACCCCAGCCTTGCTGATACTGTAGTGGGCCAAATCGTTGCAGAAAGGCATAATGGCTTCGATGGAACCGATGTTTATGATAACCCCGCCCCTCTTTGAGCGGCCCTTTATCATGTGCTGGCACATCCAGAAAGCCGACCTCAGATTGACCGCGACCACCTTATCCAGGAAAACGCCGTCCACTTCCAGAAAATTCTTGAAGGGATATACTCCGGCATTATTTACCAGTATGTCCGGCTCTTTCCCTCTCAGCTTCCCCCACAGGACATCTATCTCTTCCTTGTGGGCCAGGTCCACCCGATGGACGTTTACCTGCGGGGTAAGCGATAGGAGTTCCTCTCTCAAAAGTTTTAGGGCCTCTTCGTTTATGTCAACAAGCTCCAGACCGGCATCGGCTTCGGCAAACCGGAGGGCCATCGCCCGGCCGATGCCGCCGGCGGCACCGGTAATCAGTGTGGTTTTCCCTTTCATAGAGAGAAGCTCGGGGAGAGACTTCAGGTCATTCATAACTTACAACGGCAGGTCAATATGATAGTTTTTCAGCGTCTCCCGAATAAGGGAAACGGCCTTCTCGTCCGGCTCGTAAAGAGGCGGGCGGGGTTTGCCCACCCTGAAGCCGATGTGGTTTAAGGCGTACTTTAGCGGAATCGGATTGGAGATGACAAAGAGGGCGTTGAACAGAGGCAAAAGGTGACGGTGTATCCCGGCCGCTTTGCCCACCTCGCCGGCGACAAAGCTGTCAACCATCTCTTTTATCTGGTTACCCACCAGATGAGAGGCAACGCTGATGACACCGTAGCCGCCGATGGCCATTACGGGCAGGGTGTCTCCGTCGTTGCCGCTCCAGACAACAAAATCCTCTCTGGTGTTGTCAACGATTTTGGCGATTTCACCCAGATTGCCGCTGGCCTCC
Source organism: Dehalococcoidales bacterium (assembly GCA_034413595.1). Lineage (GTDB taxonomy): Bacteria > Chloroflexota > Dehalococcoidia > Dehalococcoidales > JAUWZL01 > JAUWZL01. The sequence continues at coordinate 52,544 of DAOUMC010000010.1, forward strand.
TTGACTCCGATGATATTGTCTATATGGCTCAACCTGATCACGGTGTCGGCCGAAAGGCTGACCACGGTGCGCGAGGGCACGTTGTACAGAATACAGGGTAGCGCCGTGCTCTGGGCGATGGTCTTGAAGTGCTGGTATAAGCCCTCCTGGGTCGGCTTATTGTAGTAAGGGACTACCAGCAGGCAGGCGTCAACTCCTATTTCTTCGGCGGCTCTGGTGGCTTCAACGGCCTCGGCGGTGCTGTTGGAGCCGGTACCGGCGATGACCGAGCCTTTTCCACCCACTGCCGACTTTATCTCGGCGAACAGCCTGAGTTCCTCCTGGCGCATCAGCGTCGGCGACTCACCGGTGGTGCCCACCACCACCAGGCCGTCGCTGCCCGAGCTGAGCAGGGCCAGGGCCAGCCGCCTGGCCTGTTCATAATCAACACCACCGTCCTCTTCAAACGGGGTTACCATAGCGGTTATTAACCGTCCCAGGTCTTTCATCTCTGGCCTCCAGCCTTGAGCCAGCCCCGGTCGACCATTTCCTCGGCGATCTGGACGGCGTTTAAGGCAGCTCCTTTTCTGACGTTGTCGGCCACAATCCACATCACCAGACCGTTCTCGTGAGAAACATCGCGGCGGATGCGCCCGACAAAGACATCATCGGTGCCGGCCGCCGACCACGGCTGAGGGTAGAGGCTGATAGTCGGGTCGTCCAGCACCCTGACCCCGGGGGCCTGAGCCAGGATACCCCGTGCCTCGTCGGGCGACATAGCCTGAGAGAGCTCAATGGTAACGGCCTCGCTGTGGCCGATAAACACCGGCACCCGGACGCAGCTGGCCGAAATGGCTATGCTATCGGCGTGCATTATCTTTCTGGTCTCCTCCACCATCTTCCACTCTTCCTTGGTATACGCGTTGTCCAGAAAGACGTCTATCTCAGGCAGCACGTTAAAGGCTATCTGGTGAGGATAGACATGGGGCGCGGCCGCCTGACCATCAAGCACCTGTCGGGCTTGCAGGGTCAGTTCTTCTACGGCGGCGGCCCCGGTGCCGGAAACCGACTGGAAAGTGGTGGCTATGATGCGCTTTATGGGATTGACCTTGTGCAGAGGGTAGAGGGCGACTACCATCTGGATGGTGGAGCAATTCGGATTGGCTATTATCCCCTTGTGCCGCCTGATGTCTTCCGGGTTGATCTCCGGCACCACCAGGGGAACCCCGGGCTCCATCCGGAACGCCGAACTGTTGTCAATGACCACCGCCCCTTGCTGGGCGGCTATGGGCGAGAAGTGGCGGCTGATGTCGGCGCCGGCCGAGAAGAGGGCGACGTCTACATCTTTGAAGGACTCGGGGGCCGTCTCCTGGACTTCAATCTCCCGGTGCGAGAAGTAAAGCTTCCTGCCGGCGGAGCGGTCCGAAGCCAGTAGATGAATTGATGTTACGGGGAAGTCTCTCTGCTCCAGAACCCTGATAAACTCCTGCCCCACCATTCCGGTGGCACCGACGATGGCCACCCTGTATCCGTTCATAGTCGTCTCCTATACTCCTATAGGCCAAGCAAGGTGTCCAGACCGTAAATAAGCCCCTGACGCTTGACCACCTCTTTGACCGCCAGTACAACACCCGGCATATAGCACTCTCTGCTGATGGCGTCGTGCTTCAGGCTCAGAGTCTGCCCCGGCCCACCCAGGAGCACCTCCTGGCGGGCAACGATTCCGGGCAGACGCACGCTGTGGACAGCGACGCCCTCAACCGGCTGCCCCCGGCTCTCCTGGGGCTTCTGCCCCTGTGGCCGACTAAACGGCTTTCCCCTGGCCTTGGCCATAGCCATGGCGGTCGCCAAGGCAGTGCCTGAGGGGGCATCAAGCTTCAGGTGATGATGCTGCTCTATAATCTCGGCATAGTCAAAGTACCTGGCGGCAATCTTGGCCAGATGCACCATCAGCACCGCCCCCAGGGCAAAGTTGGGGGCGACCACCACCCCGACCCGGTGAGTCTGGGCCAGATGGTCGATCTGAGCCAGGTCTTCACCGGTCAGACCGGTGGTGCCTATTACCAGACTGACCCCCCGCTCTAAGGCGATGGGCACGGCCGACACAGTGGCCCGGGCGACGCTGAAATCAACCACCACATCCGGCTGACAGGCGGCCAGGACGTGCTCCAGGTCCTGTGAGAAGGGAATGGTGGAGCCATCAGGCAGTTCCAGGAAGTCTTGGGGCACACTGAGCTCTACGGCACCAACCAGCTCTATACCGGGTTCACGGCACAGAGCGTCCACCACCTCCCTGCCCATCCTGCCCGATGCACCGTGCACTACTGCCCTTATTGGCTTCATAGCCCTAGCCTCTTACATCAGTAACGCCGCTTGTTCATCCTGGGACGGGGACGCGGCACCGCGTGGGACTCCCGCTGCCTGTGAAAGGGGCGCTCGGACCGATGTGAATCCCTAACCCGGGCACCCGGTATCTGGGCCAGGCCCTCAAATACCGCCCGCCGGGACAGGTTTATCCTGCCCTGGCTGTCAATATCGGTTACCTTGACCGTAAGTTCGTCACCCACCCTGGCGATATCCTCAACCTTGTCCACCCGGTAGTCGGCCAGCTCACTGATGTGAACCATACCTTCCTTACCCGGCAGGATTTCAACAAAAGCACCGAAGCTCATTATGCGGGTCACCTTGCCGGTATAGATGGCGCCGACCTCTACCTCGCGGGTCAGGTCTTCAATCATCTTTATCGCCTTATTAGCCGAATCTCCGTCGGTGGCGCCGACATATACCACACCGTCGTTGTCTATGTCTATGGTCGTCTTGGTCTCGTCAATGATTGACCTGATTGTTTTGCCACCGGGCCCGATGACAGCACCAATCTTGTCCTGAGGAATCACCATCCGGTGCATGCGGGGGGCGTAGCGGCTGAGTTCCGGCCGGCTCCGGCTAATCGTCTTCTCCATCTCACCCAGAATAAACCCGACGGCCTGCCTGCCCTGGCCCAGTGCCTTCTCCAGGATTTCTATACTCAAACCTTTGAGCTTTATGTCAAGTTGGAGGGCCGTGATACCCCGGGTGGTGGACGCTACCTTAAAGTCCATGTCACCGTAGTTGTCTTCCATCCCCTCAATATCGGTCAGAATGACATATTCACCCTTTTCACCGGTAACCAGGCCCACCGATATTCCGGCCACCGGTATTTTTACCGGGATACCGGCGTCCATCAAGGACAGGCTTGAAGCACAGACACTGGCCATGGAGGTGCTGCCGCTGGAGCTCAAGACCTCTGAGACCAGGCGGATGGTATAGGGGAAACTGTCATCCAGAGGCACCGTGGGCAACAGGGCCCGTTCCGCCAGGGCACCGTGCCCTATCTCACGGCGGCTGGGCGTGCCGACACGCTTTACCTCACCGGTAGAGAAGGGAGGGAAGTTGTAGTGGTGCATGAAGCGCTTGGTCTCCTCTATACCCAGACCATCAAGCTGCTGCTCCTGTCTGATGGAGCCCAGAGTGGTTATAGCCAGCACCTGGGTTTCCCCCCTAGTGAACAGTGCCGAACCATGAACCCGGGGCAGCAGCCCCACTTCGCAGCTGATGGGGCGGACCTCGGTAAGAGAGCGGCCGCTGATCCTCTGCCCCTTGGTGAGGATATTTTTCCTCATCTCGGCCTTAACCAGCGCATCGAAGGCATCCAGAATATCCGCCTCTGGGAAAGACTCCTTCAGGCTGGCTAAAAGCTCTGCCTTCAGGCTGGCCAGCGCCTGTTCCCGGTCTTGTTTTACCGGCTGATACAGGGCCGGAGAAAGCTTCTTATCAGTAAATGCCGAAACGGCTGAGGCTAACTCAGGAGTAACGCCAGCCGGCGGAGTTTCTTCTTTAGACTTACCGCACGCCTGCCTGAGCTGTTCCTGGAGGGAGATAATCTGCTGGTTTGCCTCGTGGCCAAACTCTATGGCCTTTACAACAATCTCCTGCGGTACTTCATGGGCTCCGGCTTCCAGCATCACCACCGCTTCTCTGGTGCTGGCCACCACCAGGTCGAGCGAACTGCTCTCAAGCTGGGCCAGCGTCGGGTTTAACACCAGCTCATTATTGATATAACCGACATGGACGGCGGCCACCGGACCGTCAAAGGGCACCTCTGAGATTGACAACACCGCCGAACCACCGATAACGGATAAGACGTCGGGGTCGTTCTCCCGGTCGGCGGAGAGGACGGTCACTATCAGCTGGATGTCCCGGCGCCACCACTTTGGCAGCAGCGGCCGCAGCGGTCGGTCGGTGAGGCGGCTGGTCAGCGTGGCTTCCTCGCTGGGCCGCCCCTCCCTCCTGATAAAACCTCCGGGAATCTTGCCGGCGGCGTAAAGCCGCTCTTCGTAGTCAACCGTCAGGGGCAGGAAGTCTACCCCTTCCCGCGGTTGCTTGGCAACGCAGGCGGTAACCAGAATCACGGTATCCCCGTAGCGAACGGTCACCGCCGCATCCGCCTGCCCAGCCAGCTCGCCGGTCTCAACCACCAGGCTTCTGCCGGCGAGGGCGCATTCAAAGGTATGGGAAGTCATCAATAATCTCTCCTTGCCCGTCTACCACCGCCGCCAAGACCTTACTTGCGCAGGCCAAGGCTTTTTATCAGCGTTTTGTAGCGGCTGACGTCTTGTCTATTCAAGTAAGCCAGAAGCCGTCTTCTTCTGCCGACGAGTTTCAGCAGGCTGCGCTTGGTGTGAAAATCGTGGCTGTTGGTCGCCATGTGCTTGGTTAGCTGGTTTATTCTTTCGGTAAGGACAGCTATCTGGACTTCGGCTGAGCCGGAGTCCCCATCGTGCCGTTTGAACCGGTCAATGACGCCCGCCTTTTCTTGTTTTTCCAAATCATAGCTCCTGTCTGAATTAAGAGATTATAACACAAGTTGGTTTTTGGTGTAAAACAAGGGGCCAAGATTTTAAATTCCCCTTACAAAAGGGGAAAGCTAATCACTCCTATGCGGTGGCAAAAAGTCTTCTCCCTTCGAAAAGAGGAGAACAGAGGGATTTCCGGATGCCTGCACAGGTTGAATATCACAATCCCGGGATGAGCACAACAATTTGACTTAACGGGAGCAAAAGGCGATAATAAAATAGAAGCATTAGCACGCCCTGATACCACCACGCCCGCCAAGGCTACAGAGTTGTTAAGCGTTATTTTCAAAAGCCTGTATTACTTCCACCACCGCACACCATGAATGTCGGCGTCTGCAAGATTGAGCTTCGCCTGCCTGAGAACATGTCCCTCAAGGGGAAGAGGCAGGTAATCAAGTCCATCACCAGCCAGCTGAGAAACAGGTTCAATGTTTCCGTGGCCGAAGTTGACGACAACGACCTGTGGCAAAAGGCGGTGCTGGGGGTCTCGCTCCTCAGCAACGACAGTAGATACACCAACGAAGTCCTGTCCAAAGTGGTCAATTTTGTGACCAACGGTCGGTTTGAGATCGAGATACTCGACTACGAGATTGAAATTATACCCTTTAGCTAAAAAGGAAGTCAATTGGACACTGCCGCCTTTCTTCATCATCTGATTTCCGGGCCAGCCTATAAAAACCAGGTCGCCCATGTTGAGCACATCGCCCCCCGCCAGTCAAGCTCTTCCCGGCCGGACGAACCTCTTTCGGCTGAGCTTGAAGGGCGCCTCGGAGACCTGGGGCTTCTTCCCCTCTACAGCCACCAGGCGGAGGCGATAAACCTTGCCCGAAGGGGTGAGAACATCATGGTGTCGACCTCAAGCGCCAGCGGTAAGAGCCTGTGCTACAACATCCCGGTGCTTGAGGCGCTCCTTGCCCGGCGAGATAGCTGCGCTCTTTACCTCTTCCCGACCAAGGCCCTGGCTCAAGACCAGTTGCGTACTCTGCTGAAGCTCAGCAACGGGCTGTTAGACCACCAGGAGCTATCCACCTTTGACGGCGACTCCCCTCTGGCAGAACGCTCCGGAATAAGAAAACGGGCCAGGCTGATAGTGACCAACCCCGATATGCTCCACGTCGGCATACTGCCCAACCACCTGGCGTGGTCAAGGCTGCTGCGCCATCTGAGGTATGTAGTAGTAGACGAAGCCCACAGCTACCGCGGTGTCTTCGGCTCACACGTCGCCCTGCTCCTGGGCCGCCTGAGACGGCTGTGCCAGCGATATGACAGCCACCCCCGGTTCATCTGCTGCTCGGCGACCATAGACAACCCCGGTGAGCACGCCAGGAAACTGGTCGGTCTGCCCTTTGCCGTAGTCAGTAACGACGGCTCGCCCAAGGGGGGCAAGGACTTCATCTTCTGGAACCCGCCGTTAATAGACGAAGCCAAGAGTGTCCGGCGCAGCGCCAACAGCGAGGCCGCCGGCCTGTTCACCGAGCTGATAAGCAACGACGTCAGGACCATCGCCTTTACCCGCACCCGGCGGCTGGCGGAACTGGTAGCCAACTACTCAAGGCACAAACTGGCCGAACTGAGCCCGTCCCACGTCAGGAGGATAAAGTCCTACCGGGCCGGCTACCTGCCAGAGCACAGACGGCAGATAGAGAAGGAGCTTTTCAGCGGCCAGCTTACCGGGGTGGTAGCCACCAACGCCCTGGAGCTGGGCGTTGATATCGGCGACCTTGAAGCCACGGTGCTCACTGGCTACCCGGGAACTGTCTCCAGCACCTGGCAGCAGGCGGGAAGAAGCGGCCGGCGCCGGGACAGGTCAATAAGTTTTCTGGTGGCCCTGGACAACCCTCTGGACCAGTATTTTATGCGCCACCCCGACTCTTTCTTCGGCCAGAGCTTTGACAACGCCCTGGTTAACCCGGAAAACCCCTACATTCTGAGGGCCCATCTGCTGTGTGCCGCCTGGGAGTCACCCATAACCGGCGATGACGCAACATTCTTTGGCCCCGGCCTGGGGCAGGAATTGTCAGGGCTGGAAAAGCAGGGGGCGCTAAGACACAGGCAGGGCGGCTGGTACCTGTCGCCCGCCATAGCCTACCCGGCACAGGAGGTCAGTATACGGGCCACCTCAGGCGAGAGCTTCGCCTTGATTGATAGCTCGACCAACTCCCTGCTGGAGACCATAGACGCCAGCGTCGCCCTCTTCCAGGTACACCCCGGGGCTGTCTACCTCCACCAGGGGGAGTCCTACCTAGTGACCGAGCTTAGCCTGGCCGGTCACACCGCCCACGCCAGACCGACCTCGGTCAGCTACTACACCGTGACCAAAGAAATCAACGACCTGCGTATCCTGAAAACTTCCCGTGAAAAAAGCATCGGACAGGCAAAAGTGTGCCTGGGGCAGGTTGAGGTCACCACCACCGTGGTCGGCTTCAAGAAGAAGATGCAGTTCACCGAGGAGGTCATCGGCGAAGAGCCGTTAAAGCTGCCGCCGCAGCGCTTTCCCACCGTTGCCCTGTGGTTTGACCTGCCAACCGAGGTTATTGACGCCGTGGCCACGGCCCGGCTAGACCTTGCCGGTGGTCTACACGCCGCCGAACACGCCGCCATTGCCATGCTGCCACTGTTTGCCATGTGCGACCGGAGTGACATCGGTGGTGTCTCCACCCCTTTCCATCCCGATACCGGAAGGGCCCAGATATTCATCTACGACGCCTATCCCGGCGGCATCGGCATCGCCGAAAAGGGATTTGAACTTATTCGAGATTTGTGGCAAAATACACTTAGAGCGATAATTGAGTGCCCCTGTCAAGAAGGATGCCCCAGCTGCATCCAGTCACCCAAGTGTGGCAACAACAACGAACCTCTGGACAAAAATGCCGCCCGGATGATTCTTGAGGGGCTTCTGATTTCAGACAGACTGGAGAAGAAATGATTGCGATAAACATAAACCCGGTCGCCTTTTCAATAGGCTCACTGGAAATCAGGTGGTACGGCATCATGATTGCCCTGGGAATCCTGGTGCTAATGGTGTGGGCACTGTGGCAGGTCAGGAAGGGCGGGCTCCTTTCCTCTGATACCATTATAACCCTGGCCCTGGTGGGCATTCCCTCGGGTATCATTTTCTCAAGGCTGCTGCACGTTACCGATATAGTCGTCCAAAAAGGTTATTATCCGGGACCGATAATCAGCGGAGAGGGGCTGACCATCTGGGGAGCCGTGCTGGGAGCCGTGCTGGGCACCTGGGTCTACAGCCGGTTCCGCCCCTTTAACTATGGCTATGCCGCCGACCTGGTGGCTCCAGGCATCATACTGGCCCAGGCTATCGGCCGGGTGGGCTGCACCGTAAACGGCTGCTGCTACGGCACCACCACTTCTCTACCCTGGAGCATAAGCTATACCAACCCCAACAGCATTGCTGCCGGTGTCAGCAATGTTCACCCGACCCAGGTCTACGAAATCATCTTCCTGATGGCGCTGTTCGGTGTTGTCATGCTGCTCAGGGGCAGGCTGAAGCCGGATGGCTCCCTGTTCCTTGTCTACCTCGGCGGCTATTCCGTCTGGCGCCTGGGCATTGATTTTATAAGAGAGGGCTCACCTTTCCTCCTCGGCTTACATCAGGCTCAGGTGATAGGCATAATTGTGGCCGTAGTCGCCGCTGGCCTGCTGGTCTACCGCAAAGTCCACTGGGTGAAGAAAGGTGCTTTCAGTGATGCACTGCCAGAGCTAGGGGGTCAAGATGAACAAAGATAGCCGGCCGAGCGTCACCGTTGTTGTTGAAATACCCAAGGGCAGCCGCAACAAGTACGAGTACGACCAGAAAAGGAAGGCGTTCAGGTTTGACCGCATGCTCTTCTCCGCCGTCCACTACCCCAGTGACTACGGCTTCATTCCCGAAACCCTGGCCCAGGACGGAGACCCGCTTGACGCCCTGGTCCTGGTCTGGGAGCCGACCTTTCCCGGCTGCGTCATCGAGACCAAGCCCGTCGGCCTGTTCAAGATGTGGGACGAAAAGGGCCCGGACGAAAAGATTCTGTGCGTACCCATCGCCGACCCGCTCTGGAATTACATACAGTCCCTGGAAGATGTCCCGCCCCACCTACTCAAGGAGATAGAGCACTTCTTCAAGGTCTACAAAGACCTGGAGGCGAAAAAGACGGCAGTGGAAGGCTGGCAGGGGCTGGAGCAAGCCCTCAGCGTGATTGAGGAATCAAGGAAACGATACCAGAGTCTGGCCGTAGATAAAGGGTCAAGCCCCGAAAAAATCTAGAACCTGTCCTTCAGGTTACGGCGCAGGGCGACATGTTTCCAGCTACCGCCCCTGGCCCGCATCTCTTTTATCCTGGGTATGTACCTGACAAACGGGACAAGCAGCATTACTGACGAAAAAGCCACATAGTCGCCGCGGTGGTATATAAGCCAGGCGATAAAGGGAAAACAGAGCAGGGCGATTCCATAGCTCAAGGTGGGAAAGCGCGTCAGCAGTAGGATGACCAGGAATATCGCCACACCGATGGGAATGCCCCAGGGCATCAGAAAAAGGAGAACACCTATGAGGGTGGCCCCTCCCTTACCGCCGCGAAAACCGAGCCAGACGGGGAAGCTGTGGCCCACTACCGAGATGGCTCCGGCGAGGAGCTCAGACCACACCGGCACTCCCAGCCAGCGGGCCAGGGCCACGGCGGCGGCCCCCTTGCCCATGTCCACCAGCAGGACCAGCAGCCCCCAGCCGAAACCCAGCCGGTAGAAAACGTTCATGGCGCCCATGTTGCGACTGCCCACGGTGCGGATGTCTATCCCCTTTCTGAGGCGGCCGACAACATAGGCCGAAGGAATGGAGCCCAGAAAATAGGCGGCTATCAGGGCGATAGCGATGGCCAGCGGTTCGTTCGACATATCCAACACCTTCAACAACTACTAGACCTGGCTTTTGGGGACCAAGTCCAGGATATTCAACCTCAGCCTCTCCTCCCCACACCACCTGTCCATCTCAAGATTATAGACTATATCAATGGCGGAATGCACCCCGGTCAGGCAATCACCCATGCCGAAGGCAACGGCATCCCAGGTTATGCCGTCCTGCCTCAGTTTCAGCCTCAGGTGCTCCCCCTTACTGCCCATGGTGCGGCAGTCGGCCACCTCGGCCTCACGGGTAAGGAAAGCAGGCAAAGGGTTGCCCCGACCGAAGGGGGCCAACAGCTGAATCGCCTGAAAGGTATCACCGGCAAGCTCACTCAGCCCGACTTCGGCATCAATGTCCAGCCGGGGATGAAGGTCAAGGCCGGCCAGCTGGCTGGCCGCCAGCTGGGAGAGCTGCTGCTCAAGGCGGGGCAGGTTCCCGGTGGGCAGGGTAAAACCAGCCGCCTGCGAGTGACCACCAAAGCGGGTCAAAAAACCACGACACTGGCTTATTGCCAGCATTATGTCAAATTCCGGGATGCTGCGGCAGCTGCCGACACAAAACTCATCGCCGATGTGGATGACCACTGACGGGCGGTAGAACTCGTCAACCAGCTTGCCGGCTATCGGCCCGATGATGCCTCCGGGGTAGTCCCTGTCACCGGCTATCAGGATGGGTGAAATCCCCCTGGCCAGCACCTGTTCTCTGGCTTTGGCCAGGGCTTTAGTTGTCAGTCTCTGGCGCTCGGCGTTCTGTTCCCCCAGCGATGTAGCCAGCTCACGGGCCTCTTCGGAGCTATCAGTCGCCAGAAGCCGATAGCCGGCCATGGCGTGCTCCAGCCGGCCGGCGGCATTGAGACGCGGTGCCAGCACCCAGGAGATGTCATCGGCATCAAGGCCGCCGATACTGAGCCCAGCCAGGACAGCCGTCTCCCTGACTCCCGGTCTCGGGCTTGAGTTCATCAGACCCAGTCCCTGCTTGACCAGATAGCGGTTTTCCCCCAGAAGAGGCATCATGTCGGCCACCGTGCCCAGCGCCACCAGGTCCAGCATCTCGTCCAGCCGCCTCTCCTTGGGCATACCCTGGTAGAGTGCCTGAAGGAGCTTAAATGCAACACCGACCCCGGCCAGCTCCGGGAAGGGATAATCTGAATCGGCTCTCTTTGGGTCAACAACGGCCAGAGCCGGTGGTAGTTCATCCAGAGGGGTGTGGTGGTCGGTGATGACTATGTCAAGCCCATTCCCGGCTGCCTGCCTGACCTGATTTACGCCGGTAACACCGCAGTCAACAGTAATAACCAGGCTGACGCCGGCCTGTTTCAGCTGCTTCAGGGCCGAGGTGTTAAGCCCGTGCCCCTCCTTCAGGCGGTGGGGTATGTAGGGAGTAACCTCAGCTCCGAGCTCCGATAGGCCCCGGGTCATCAGGACAGTCCCGGTGATGCCATCCGCATCAAAATCGCCGTAGACGGCCATGCTCTCCCCGGAGAGCAGCGCCTGGTAGATTCTGGCCACCGCCTGCTGCATATCGGGCAGCAGCCAGGGGTCGCCCAGCAGGTTCTCATCGGCGGCCATAAACAGCTCGGCCTGTGATGGCTCGCTGATGCCGCGGTTGTACAGAAGCTGGGCTAACAGGGGCGACACACCAAGAGCGGTGACAGAATGTTTCGCCGGAACTGGTGGCAGCAGGTTCCAACGATAGTGATGCAAGAGTTAGACCTCGCCATACTGTCGGAATATCAGGGTGGAGTTGTGGCCGCCAAAACCAAAGGAGTTGGACAGCGCCGTGGTCACCTTGGCCCGGCGGGCGACATTGGGCACATAGTCCAGGTCACACTCCGGGTCCGGGCTGGTCAGATTTATCGTTGGCGGTATTACTCCACTCCGAATGGTCATTATGCAGATGGCAGCTTCAACGGCACCGGCGCCACCTATCAAATGGCCCAGCATGGACTTGGTCGAGCTTATGGGGATGGAACAGGCCTTCTGGCCGAAGACGGTCTTTATCGCCCTAGTCTCCGTCCTGTCGTTCAGCGGCGTTGATGTGCCGTGGGCGTTGATATAGTCAATCTCTGAAGGCTCTAGCCCGGCCTTGTTCAGCGCCACCTGCATGGCCCGGGCGGCGCCCTCCCCGGACTCAAGGGGCTGGGTGACATGGAAGGCGTCGGCGCTGGCACCGTAGGATACAACTTCCGCCAGTATATCGGCTCCCCGCTCCCGGGCGTGAGCCAGGCTTTCCAGGACCAGGATGCCGGCCCCCTCGCTGATGACAAAACCGTCACGCTCAGCGTCAAAGGGGCGGGAGGCCAGCTGGGGCTCATCATTCCTGGTTGAGATGGCTTTCAAAGCGCCGAAGGCGGCAAAACCTATCACGCTCATTATCGACTCGCTGCCCCCGGCCAGCATGGCCACGGCATCGCCGCGCCGGATAAGCTCATAGGCAACACCTATGGCGTCCGAGCCGCTGGAGCAGGCGGTGGTGGTGCACAGATTCGGCCCCTTAAGCCCCAGGGCGATGGAAACCTGAGCCGCCGCCATATCGGCGATCATCATCGGTGCCAGGAAGGGGCTCACCCTGTCCGGCCCCTGCTCTATCAGCACCTTTATCTGGTCAAACAGAGTGATAAGACCACCGATACCACTGCCGATAACTATGCCGATGTGGTTCTGGCTATCTGAGTTGATTTCAATCCTGGACTGTTCCGCCGCCTGCCGGCTGGCGGCCACGGCCAGCTGGGCGAATCGGTCCATACGGCGGGCGTCCTTGCGATTGACATAGTCCGTAGGCTCAAAGCCCTTGACCTCGCCGCCAAATCTGGTGTTAAGAGGCTGGGCATCAAACAGGGTGATGTAGTCTATGCCCGACCTTCCGGCTATCAGCCCCTCCCAGGTAGCGGCAACATCAAGTCCCAGCGGGCTTACGATGCCCATCCCGGTAACCACTACCCTGCCATTCAAGTCTGACATAGCCACCAATGAAGAAGAATTTGCTGCTTATTTATACCATAATTTCGTATTGCCCTGCAAGGATGCGGCTCACTTTATGATTAGCAACTCCTGCTTTCTTATCTGCCTTAAAATCCCTTTCATCCTCCCTTTATCCAAGGGGGATGTTTAGTTTCCCCCTTTATAAAAGGGGAATTAAGGGGGATTTGATAAAAAGATTGTTCGTCGTTGCACTCCTCGCAATGACATTGAAGAAACCCGTTTGCTATAATCGTGGCAGAGGTCTTGATGGCTAACCGGCAGAATAACATCAGGGTTGCCCTGGACACCCTGGGCTGCAAGCTCAACCAGGCAGAGACGGAGCTTATTCTGCGACAGCTTGCCCGGGCGGGTTACCGGCTGGTGCCTGCGGACAGTGAAGCCGATATCTACATCCTGAACACCTGCACCGTGACCCACATCGCCGACAGAAAAGCGCGCCAACGGCTGAGGCTGGCCCACCGCCGGAATCCTGATGCCCTGATTGTGGCTGTTGGCTGCTACGCCCAGAGGTCGCCACAGGAGCTGGCCCGGATTCCCGGCGTCAGACTTGTCCTGGGCAACGGGAACAAGATGAACCTGCTGCCCCGGCTTGAGGAGCTGGGCTGCCTGAGTCACCCGGCCTCCCTCCAGAGTGGCGATGGTTTGAGAAGCCGCGCCTTCATCAAGGTCCAGGACGGCTGCAACAACTCCTGCGCCTACTGCATCGTGCCCCTGGTGCGGGGGCGGGAGAAGAGCCTGCCCAGTGACCAGCTCATTTCCAAGGTCGGTTCAAGAGTGGCCCAGGGCTATAGAGAGGTGGTGCTCACCGGCACCGAGATTGGCTCATACCGCCACAATGGGCTTGACCTGACCGGACTGACTAGAGGCATGCTATCCCAGACGGGCGTTGAGCGGCTGAGGCTGTCCTCGTTGCAGCCGCAGGAAATAACCGCCGGGTTTATCAGTCTGTGGCGAGACCCCCGGCTGTGCCCCCACTTCCACCTCTCCCTCCAGAGCGGCAGTGATAGCGTTCTTTTGCGTATGAAGCGCCGCTACTCAACCGACGAATATCAAAAAGCAGTAGAGCTAATCCGCCAGGTAGCACCAGACGCCGCCATCACCACCGACGTCATCGCCGGCTTCCCCGGCGAGACCGACAGGGAGTTTGAAGAAAGCTACAGCTTCTGCCGGAAGATGGACTTTGCCCGCATCCACGTCTTCCCCTACTCCCCCCGCCCCGGCACCGAGGCTGCCAAGATGAAGGGGCAGGTAAGCGCCTGGGTTAAGAGAGAGCGAAGCCAGAAGATGCTGGCCCTGGCTGAAGAAAGCGCCACGAACTTCAGGCAGAGATTTCTGGGCAGGACAATGCCGGTATTATGGGAACAAAAGACTAACGGCATCTGGTCTGGCCTTACCGGCAACTACATCAGGGTTTATACTAGAAGTGACGATGACTTGAGCAACCAGATAGTTCCGGTGAAGCTGGAGAGGTTGTATAGGGATGGGGTGGGAGGAAACTAAATAGGCGGAAACTATAGGAACGAAGCGTTATTTTCACAGAACCATATTTCGTTTGGATTTGTTGTAGCAATGTTATAGAATTATGCCGGTGGGGCTGTAGCTCAATCGGGAGAGCAGTAGGTTGTCACCCTACAAGTTGGGAGTTCGAGTCTCCTCAGCTCCACCGCTGAATATAAACTACTAGTCTAGGGGGCTTGACAAATTGCTGGTGGTGATGTAAGATATAGTCAAAGGGTGACAACCTACTCCCGTAACTCCAACTTGGGGCAGGCTAGAGATGTTGGGCAGAATCTCAGCCTGCTTTTCTTTTTACCTTCTTGACACTCCGCACTTTAGTAGTATAATCCACAGTGTTAAGGAGGTCTGTTATGGCAGATTTAGACTCTCAAGTTCAGATTAAGATTATAGAACTCGCTTGGAAGTATGCGGAAAACTCCCATAAACAACAAGGGCCTTATGCAGACAAAACCAATTTAGAAATATTTGACGAAGCATACAAAGCTCTAGTTAAGACCGTCACTGGGACATAGCTCCAGCACAATTGAGACCGGAAAGCCTAAGCTGGTTATTCAGACTTCCAGTTCCACCCCCGAACACGTTCTAGCAAGCAAAGGGGTCAAGATTGGTCTTGTTTTCATGTATTATAATTCATTGTTAGGAGCTTGGGGGAGGTAATTAGTGAGGATAAAAATAGCATTCCTTTTAATTGCTGCAATCTCTTCTGCAGTTGCCTGTGGGCCTTCGGAAGAACTTTCAGCACCAGATATCCCCCGTTATACTGCTGACCAAGTTGTAGTAATAGCTCAAGCAAGATACCCTGTTGGCTATCTGAGGGGGGGCATATAATCTACCAGCGAGCACACCTACTATTATTTCTGTCAAGTACATAGGTGGTTCTAGAGGAGCCTGGCAAGTAGACATAAGTTTGCCCTTCCATTATTTCCTTCCGGATACGACTTCCGGCAAAAGGTTGTATTTTTATGAAGATGATGGCTCATTGCTTAATAGCTACTATCCCTAGTATAAGAGGTTAAACCCTCCACAAATATAGGTAATAAACCACTCTATATCTCCACCCCCAGCACCACCGAGGTCTCTATCTGGCGCTCGGGGATGTCCCAGTAGGTCTTTAGAAGCTCGTCTTTATCTGGCATCAGATTGAAGCCGTGCTTCTCGTAGAAAGAAATAGCCCAATCGGCGTCAGCCCAGGTGCCCACCAGCAGGCGGGGCGTGGTGACCATTCCTCTTAGATAATCCAGGAGTCTGCTGGCTATGCCCTGCCTCTGCCACTCCGGCAAGACATAGGCGTGGCGGATTAGGGTAACGTCCCTGACCGGCTCAACACCCATCACCGCCATTAGCTCCCCGTCCTCCTCCCAGCCGTAGAAGGTGATGCGCTTCATCTCCCGGCGAAGCTCATCCACTGGCATATAGGGCTGGTGGTAGCAGTCGGCCGGGATTTTGCCTTCGTAGGCCGTGGCGGCCTGGTTGATGATGAAATAGAGCCTGTCCGTATCATCCGGCAGGCAGCGGCGAATCATAGAGGTATTGTAGCACATCACTATTAACCTCACCCCTTAATCCCCTCTCCTTACAAGGAGAGGGGGAAGGAGAAGGAAGAGGGGTCTGCATCCCTCTTAGGCACCCCGCCGGAGCCCAATCTGCACAAGAGTGAAGGAAAGAAAAGAGGGGCTTCGCCCCTCTAAAACACCCCCCAAAGTGGTCCCCCTTCAACTTGGCATCCAGCCCTCGAATAAGGTATCATATAGAGTGCAAAAAGGGAGGATACCAGATGGCAAAGTTTGACCTTAAAGAGTTCATGCGGACGGCTGACAGAATCAGGGAAAGGGCGATAGCCGAAAACAGGCTATCCGATAACCCGCCGGACGAAGTATTAAGGACTATTGTTGAGAAGGAGCCCGGAGTCAGGAAAACGGTCTACGGCAACTTTGTGGCTGAAAGCGAGCCCACCTCAAGGTCGGCCATGTTCACCAAGAACAGCGTTGACCACCCCTTCGGCGAGGAAGAGCGAAGGCTGCTGGCCCAGTGCGAAAGGGCTTTAGCCAGGGAGAGGCTGATTTCGGTGGATAGAATCGTGGGCAACGCCGATAGCGGCACCACGGTCAGGCTGATTGTCCCGGAGTACTTTGCCCACGTCGCCCTGGGCGGGAGGAACCTCTTCCTGCCGGTAAAAGGGGAGGTCAAAGAGCCGACCTACCAGATTGTGTTCTTCGCCGATGAAGCCTTTGAGACCGACAAGACAAAACCGCTGTCCGAGAAGGACATCACCATAAGGCTGGCCATGCTGGACGATGGCCGGTTTGTCAAGATAGTCCGGAATGGCAACTACATCGGCGAATACAAGAAGGGGGTCTTTGCTGCCGAGGACTGGGTGACCAAGACCAGAAAGGGTGGCATCTTCCTGCACACCGGCTGCAGAGAGGACTATCTCCAATCAGTCCATGGGGACTATCAGTTGAAGCGGACGCTGCTCGTCGCCCTCAGCGCCAACGGCAAGACGACCACCACCTGCAAAATCCTGGCCAGAAAAGGGAACGAGAAGTCCTGGCTCATTCAGGATGACGGCGGCTCGCTCATGCCCGATGGCTCCTTCCACGGCTTTGAGGCCGGAGGAATATTCGTCAAGACCGAGGGCATCAACCCCGGCGACCAAATAGAAATATTCTATGGACTACTGAAGCCAGAGACCGTGTGTGAGAACGTGTATGTAACCGAAGACGGCGATTTTGACCTTTATAACTTCCAGAGGACATCCAATGGCAGAGCCGTGGTGCTGAGAAGGGACTTCATGCACGCCAGTTCCTATATTGATGTGGACAGGGTCGACAACCTGGTTCTTATCACCAGGGGGCCGCTAATTCCGGCAATATCAAAACTGACCCGGGAGCAGGCAACGGCGCTGATGGTTCTGGGACAGGCGATGGAGTCCTCGGCTGGTGACCCGACTCAGGCAGGAACCATCAGAAGCGAGTTTTTCTATGACCCCTTCGTCGCCGGCAATCTGGCCGAGCATGCCAACAGATTCTATGAAATAATAAAGGGCCTGCCCCACCTGAACTACTATCTGATAAACACCGGGGGTATCGGTGAAGGCGAGCACTACAGAGACATAAGGCTGGAAGCTACCATAGGGATACTGGACTCCTTGCTGAGGGGAGGGCTTGAAGACTGGATAGACTCACCTACCGGCTTTAAGGTGCCAAGGGCAATCAGGGTCGTCGACGATATTTACCTTCACCCCGAGAAACTCTATACACTGGCTGAATTTAAAGAGAAGCAGGGAGAGCTCAACAGAATCAGGTACGGAGCGGTGGAAAGGATTAATGCCGGTCTCCACCCGGCGATACGGCAGGTCTTCAGTAAGGCTTAGACCTGTCCGGCCCCGGCTCGCCACAACTCAAGTTCAAACCCTCTGCCCTAAGCCGCAAGTCTGGCGCGCCTAGTGGGATTCGAACCCACGACCCTCGGTTCCGAAGACCGATGCTCTGTCCGCTGAGCTACAGGCGCTTGACCGAAATAATGGGGTGAGTGGAGGGATTTGAACCCTCGATCTCCAGGGCCACAACCTGGCGCCTTAGACCTCTGGGCTACACTCACCGTAACACAGACCATTATAGTCTAAAACCGCTTGCCCCTTCAATAAACTCGGACTACCGGGGCATTAGGTCTACTATGGTAACTCCAGACCCTCCCTCCCCGTAATCACCCGGGCGGTACGATTTGGCCAGCGGATGATTCTCCAGCTGTTTCCGGACGGCCTGACGCAGCGTGCCCGTGCCCTTACCGTGGATAACCCTGACCTGACGGAGGCCAGCCATGAAAGCACCATTCAAGTACTTATCAAGTCTCCAGAGAGCTTCTTCTACGGTCAACCGGCGCAGGTTTATCTCTCTGGCTAAAGGCTGGCGGCGGCTATCAGTGTTGTTCACCCGGCTACCCCGGCAGATTTTAACACTATAGTCTGGAGCGGGGCAACAATCTATCATCAGCAATAGGTCAAATCAAAGTTGACAGAGAGGCCAGAAACCTTCATAATACGGTAATCAGTTGCCATTACGATAACAATATCCATATCCAGGCAGGAGAAGGATGCAAGACAGCCGCGAGGTAGAAAGGGAAAAGATAGCCATCCTGAAGATTCTGAGTAGCTCCGACGGCGCCGTGGGCAGTAAAATCATCGCCCGGCAGCTGAAGGATGAGTATGGCATTGAACTCTCGGAGAGGGCGGTAAGGTATCATCTGGGGCTGCTGGACGAGCAGAAACTCACTCACAAAGTGAGCCGGCGAAATGGCCGGGCCATCACCAGGCTTGGCCTTGAG
This sequence comes from Dehalococcoidales bacterium, assembly GCA_034413595.1. Classification (GTDB taxonomy): domain Bacteria; phylum Chloroflexota; class Dehalococcoidia; order Dehalococcoidales; family JAUWZL01; genus JAUWZL01. The sequence goes on from DAOUMC010000010.1 coordinate 71,131, forward strand.
GAGCTGGAGAATGCCATGGTGGCTGATAAGGTAGGCTTTGTCATCGATAAGATCGAACTGCTTGCTTATCGGACCTCGTTTGACCCCGTAAGGCAAACCGGCCAGGTTCCCATCAACATCTCCTTCTTTGCCCGGGAAAGATTCAAGGCGGCTCTGAAGGCGATGACCGGTGCCTTTAAAGCCGGGTTCTGCGTCAGCGACCTGGTGGCGATAGCTGCCGAAGGGCAGAGGTTGGGCGGCGTGCTGGTGCCTAAAGGCAGTACCGGGCTGGCCACTGTGTGTAGCATCATTATCAACGGTACCCTGCTCCGGGCAGGCATCCCTATGAACTCAAGGTTCGGCGGCGTCCTCCAGTTAAGGGAGCATAAACCATGGCGCTTCACCGAGCTTATAGACTATGCTGGCTCTTCTCTGGACCCCTCAGAGATGTTTATCGCCAGCCGTATGACCAGCATAACCGAGGCCGCCCGGGGGGCTAACGGCAAGATACTGGCCAACTTCCGCGAGATTCCAGCGATGTCCCTGCCACTGGCACAAGGGGTGATTGGCAGTCTCAAAGAGGCCGGCATCAACGGCCCGCTAACAATAGGGGAGCCGGGTAAGCCGGTGTGTGAGATTTCCGTCGGGCTGAACAAGGTCGGGGTAGTCCTCATCGGCGGACTGAACCCGGTGGCGGCCGCCGTAGAGGCCGGAATAGACGCCACCAACCGGGCGATGAGCACCCTGGTTGAATTCAGTGAACTGAAAAGCTTCTGGGAGCTATAAATCCTTTGAACTTAAAGTCGTCATTATTCTCTAAGGAGGTATTTCTATGTGCTGGGATTTTGGTCTAGGCGGCGGGTGGTGGATTCTCGCCTGGATACTTATGCTCCTGTTCTGGGCTGGGCTTATCGCCCTCATTGTCTGGGGGATTAAAGCCCTGACCAGCGGTGGCGGCACGACTACAGGAAACACCCCGCTTGATATAGCCAGGGAGCGCTACGCCAGGGGTGAGATAACTAAAGAAGAGTTTGAGCAGATAAAGAAAGATTTAACCTAGTCTAGTGTTGAGGTAGATATCTTTGGTCGGAGATACGGAGCACAGGAAGTCCATCTTCCCGGTGGCGGGCATGACCTGCGCCTCCTGTGTTGCCCGCGTTGAGCAGGCACTGAAGAGTGTCCCCGGGGTGATTTCGGTCAGCGTTAATCTGGCCTCGGAGAAGGCCACGGTGGAGTACGCCCCTGGCACCGAGATAGCCGACCTGAAAAAAGCGGCCAGTGACGCCGGCTATGAGCTCGGCCCTGAGATAGGGGCTCTGGAAGATGTTACCACCATGGCCGGCCGTGAGACCCGCGCCCTGAGAAGAAGGGTCATTGCCGCCATTGTCCTCGGCGCTACAATTATGGCGCTGAGCTTCGCCCCCTCCTTTGCCGGCAAGCCCTATCTGCTCTGGGTGCTGGCGACTCCGGTCCAGTTCTGGGCCGGGTGGCGCTTCTACCGGGGCACCTGGGCCGCCCTAAAGCACCGGACGGCCGATATGAACACCCTGATTGCCGTGGGCACCTCGGCCGCCTACTTCTACAGTCTGGTGGCCGTCCTGTTCCCCGGGGTGTTCATCAGCGGGGTCATTGAGCCCCACCTCTACTTTGATACCTCAGCGGCCATCATCGCCCTTATCCTCTTCGGCCGCTATCTCGAGGCCAGGGCCAGAGGCCAGACCTCGGAGGCGATAAAGAAGCTCATCGGCCTCAGGCCCAAGACGGCGACGGTCATCCGCGACGGCCAGGAGAGGCAGATTCCGGTGGACGATGTCCTGGTGGGTGACCTCATCCTGGTCCGCCCCGGTGAGCGGGTGCCGGTGGACGGCATAGTCCGCCAGGGTTACTCCGCCATCGACGAGTCCGTGATTACCGGAGAGAGCATTCCGGTGGACAAGAACGTGGGCGATGAGGTCATCGGTGCCTCAATCAACAAGACGGGCAGTTTCCAGTTCGAAGCCACCAAGGTGGGCAAAGACACCACCCTGGCCCAGATTATCCGGCTGGTAGAGGAGGCCCAGGCAAGCAAGGCACCCATCCAGCGCCTGGCCGATGTTGTCGCCAGCTACTTCGTGCCGGCGGTGATTGGCATCGCCATCACCACCTTTATCATCTGGTACTTCATCGGGCCACCACCGGCCCTTACCTTCGCCATCCTCAACTTCGTCGCCGTGCTCATTATCGCCTGCCCCTGTGCCCTGGGCCTGGCAACACCGACGGCTATTATAGTCGGCACCGGCAAGGGGGCCGAGCACGGCATTCTCTTCCGCAGCGCCGAGGCCCTGGAGAAGGCCCACCGGATAGATACCGTACTCCTGGACAAGACGGGCACTCTGACCCAGGGCGAACCCAGGGTTACCGATGTCATCGCCGTTGCCCCCTGGTCACAAGAGGAGATTCTCCAGCTGGCGGCCTCGGCCGAGAAAGGCTCGGAGCACCCGCTAGGTATGGCCATAGTCAGAGCCGCCTCAGAGAGGAAAATAGGACTTTCTCAAACCGAGGAATTCAATACTATTCCCGGGCTGGGTGTTGAGGCCCGGGTGGCTGGCAGGAAGCTCCTGCTGGGCAACCTGAGGCTGATGACGGAGAGAGGACTTCCCTTAAACGGCCTGGAGAAGGAAACTAGCCGTTTATGGGCGCGGGGTAAAACGGTGATGTTTCTCGGGCAGGACGGCCGGGTAGCCGGCGTCATCGCCCTGGCCGACACCCTGAAACCGATGGCGAAGGAAGCCCTGAAACAGCTACACGACACCGGCCTGGAGCTGGTGATGCTCACCGGCGATAACCAGCGGACTGCCGAGGCAATCGCCCACCAGGCAGGCATCGACCGGGTGCTGGCCGAGGTGCTGCCGGAAAACAAAACCCAGGAGGTGAGGAAACTGCAGCAGGAGGGAAAGGTGGTGGCCATGGTCGGTGACGGCATAAACGACGCTCCGGCCCTGGCCCAGGCCGATGTCGGCATCGCCATCGGCACCGGCACCGACGTCGCCGTAGAAGCCGGGGACGTCACCCTCATCAGCGGTGATTTAACGGGGATAGCCACCGCCATACACCTGAGCCAAAGTACCATGAGAACCATCAAACAGAACCTCTTCTGGTCTTTCGCCTACAACACCGCCCTCATCCCGGTGGCCGCCGGCATTCTCTATCTCGCCTTCGGGCAAAGCGGCGTCCCCTCCGGGCTCCATTTCTTTCTTGGTGACTTCGGCTTCCTCAATCCCATTCTGGCGGCGGCGGCTATGGCGGCAAGCTCCCTGACCGTGGTTCTGAATTCCCTGCGACTGAGAAGGTTCAAGCCAGCCAGCCTGGATTCCTAAACCGAGGAACCATAAAAGTGAAAGTTGAGCTATTGTATTTTGACGGCTGTCCCGCCTATCAGACCGCCCTGGAACACCTCGAAGAGGTCATCAGAGAAGAAAAGCCGGACGCTCGGGTGGAGATGATAAAGATAGAGAGCGACGAACAGGCCCGGCGGAGCCGGTTCCCGGGTTCACCCACCATAAGGATAAATGGTGTCGACATCGAGCCCGAAGCCGGAAAAACAAAGGACTTCTCAATGCGTTGCCGCTTGTATCTTGAGGGTGATAGAATAAGCGGGTGGCCCAGCAAGAGGTTGATTCGCCGGGCTGTAACAGAAACCAGGAAACCCGATAAGGACAAAAAATGACAGGAGGTGTCGGTATGGCCATTGACCCGGTGTGTAAGATGGAGGTGGAGGAAACCAAGGCCGTGGCAACATCAGAGTACAAGGGGAAGAAATACTACTTCTGTGCTCTGGGCTGCAAGCGGGCTTTTGACCAGAACCCGGAGAAATACCTGACAAAGAAGTAATGGAAGACAGGCTAATCATAAGCCCGGACACCAAAAGAGAAAACAGAGTCCCGCCGGGACAGCGGGTGACCGACAAGTGGCCGGTTCTCCACCACGGCACCGTCCCCGGCATTGACCCCTCCGGGTGGACTTTTACCATTTCTGGCCTGGTGACAGAAGAGAGAAGGCTAAATTTCCGGGAATTTGCTCCGCTGGAGCAGGTAAAGGTGCTCTCCGATGTTCACTGCGTCACCGGCTGGTCAAAGCTGGACAACCTCTGGCAGGGGCCAAGCTCCAGGACAGTGTACGAACTGGTCCAGGTGCCGCCGGAAGCCAGATTTGTCATTGTTCACGCCGCCGGCGGTTTTACCACCAATCTCACTCTCGACGACTTCCTTGAATCTGATGTCCTCTTTGCCTTAAAGCACGGCAACGAAAAACTTACTCCGGAACACGGCGCCCCGGTCAGGCTGATTGTGCCCAGGCTGTATTTCTGGAAGAGCGCCAAGTGGGTCACCGGCATAGAGTTTGCGGCTCAGGGCGCGCCGGGCTTCTGGGAGTCCCGTGGCTACCACAACCACGGCGACCCGTGGCTGGAAGAGAGATACAGCTAGCAGTCTCGGGCCCAGGCTATCACCGCTGAAAGTCTGTCAAGGCTGTACCTCGGTACGATTGCTTATCTGCCGCAAATCACCCACCATACCAAAAATGTGATAACTTTTTAACATTTTTGGCCCTAATTTTATGAATTTTTAAGGTCAATTTACATACAATACTGGTATGGGAAGTGGGGCAACTAATTAAGGAGGTGAACTATGGCAGTTGAGAGGTGGCGGCCGAGGCGGGGAATGATGCGCTGGAGGCCGTTTCAAGAGCTGGAGGACATGGACAGGTGGCTCGATGAAGCTTTCGGCCGGCCGTTCCTACCCGGGGTGTGGCGACGATTTCCCGTCGCCGAAAAGGAGTGGCTGCCGGCTGTAGAGATGTTCGAAAAGGAAGACAAGTTTGTCGTCAAGGCCGAGCTCCCGGGGATGAAACACGAGGATGTAGATATCTCGGTTACTGATGACACACTGACCATAAAAGGGGATAAGAGGTCGGAGAAAGAGGTCAAGGAGGAAGACTACTACTTCAGCGAACGCTCGTTTGGTAGCTTCCTGCGCTCTATCGCCCTGCCTTCCAATGTGGACGCCGAGAAGATTGAAGCCAGCTTTGATGACGGAGTGCTGGAGATTGACCTGCCCAAAGTGCCCGAGGTCAAACCCAAGAAAATAACAGTATCAGCCAAAAAGAAGGAGAAGGCTAGTAAATAATCATCTGCCCACTTCCCGGTCTTACTAGTTTTTCCCTTAATTCAAATGTTATGTAAAGGAGAAGAACAATGGCTTACACCGCCAGGGACTTTAGCAGTCTAATAGGTATGGAAGGCCTCAGCGAAACCCTGCTGGCTAACCACTTCACCCTCTATCAGGGCTACGTTAACAATACCAACAAGGTTATGGACATACTGTCTTCTCTGCTGAGAGAGGGCAAGGAAGGAACGCCGGAATACGCCGAGCTCAAGCGGCGCCTGGGCTTTGAATTCGACGGCATGCGGCTGCATGAGCTCTACTTTGGCAACCTCGGAGGCGAAAAACCTCTTGACGGGTCAAGCAAGCTGGCCAAAAAGATGGCCAGTGACTTCGGCAGCTACCAGGCCTGGGAAAGGGACTTCAAAGCCACCGGGATGATGCGGGGCATCGGCTGGGCCATTCTGTACCAGGACAATGTAACCGGAAGGCTTTTTAACCAGTGGATTAACGAACACGAGGTCGGGCATCCCGCCGGCTGCACCCCCATCTTGATAATGGACGTTTTTGAGCACGCCTACATCTCCGACTATGGCCTCAAAAGGGCTGCCTACATCGAAGCCTTCTTCAAGAACATCAACTGGGACGTGGTTGACAGCCGGGGCGATATCTGAGAGTAAAATATCTCTTATTCCTATTGACATTACTCGTGGAATGGACTATTCTTCCTAGAAAAAGGAGGCAACCTGATGCAAGGTTATTGTGTTAAATGTCGCACTAAGAGAGAAATGCAGAACCCCAGAGCCATAACCATGAAGAACGGGCGGCCGGCAACCCAGGGAGTTTGCCCCGTCTGTGGCACCAAGATGTTCCGTATCGGCAAGAGCCAGGGCCGGTAGTCAAGTTAGCAATAATCCAAAACGCGTTGTTCCTCCAGCGTACCCACGCTGAGAATTTCATGCCGGTAGCCAGAGGACTTCTTTATCTATTCAATTCCCGGCTGGCGGCTATTGTTGTATTCACTGCGTTAAGGTTCTGGGATGGCTAATACTAAGCCAGCAGAAGCTACCGAGGTTATCAGCAGGCTTGAGGCGGAATATCCTGGCGCCAGGATAGCCTTGAGATACTCCAATTCTCTTGAGCTCCTGGTGGCCACCATGCTCTCTGCTCAGTGCACCGACGAGATGGTCAACAAGGTGACCTCCGGCCTCTTCGCCAGATACCGTACCGCCCGGGACTACGCCAGCGCCAGCCTGGAAGAATTCGAACAGGAGATAAAACCCACCGGCTTCTACCACAACAAAGCCAGAAATGTCATCGCCGCGGCAAAATCAATCGTGGCCGATTTTGGCGGTGAAGTTCCCAGGACAATGGCTGAGCTTGTCACCCTGCCCGGCGTCGCCAGAAAGACGGCCAACATCGTGCTCTACAACGGCTACGGCGTCATAGAAGGCATAGCCGTGGACACCCACGTCAGGCGGGTCTCGGGACGTCTGGGGCTTACCCGGGAAAACGACCCGGAGAAGATTGAGAAAGACCTCATGAAGCAGGTGCCCAAAGCCAGGTGGGGCTCCTTCCCCTATCTTCTTATCGACCACGGGCGCGCCGTCTGCACCGCCAGGAAACCCAAGTGCGGCGCCTGTCTGCTCAACGATATCTGCCCCTCGGCTTTCAAGGTGTAACTCCTAGGACTATTGTCTTCTTTATTCAGACCAACCTATCCCCTACCCCTTCCCTTACAAGGGAAGGGGTGTAGAATAAAGAGGGGGCAAAGCCCCCTCTTTAGAATTTAAATTTCCTCCCTTTAAAAGGAATAAGGGAGGACTTGAAAAGTCTCTTAATCTCCCTTCGGCAGGCTCAGGGCAGGTCCCGTACGAAAGGGGGAAGTTCTGGATGGGGGTTGACAAAAACTAGCTAGAAGCCGAACATACTGGCTGCCGTCCGGGCTAGGTTGATGATTAAGGCCGGGGCAACACCGGCAAACAGGATACCCAGGCAGGAGACGGCCAGCACCAGCCTCAGAGGGAAAGACGAAGGCGTTTTTCCCTCGCCAGATGGCTCGCCCAGCCACATCACCTTGACCACCCTGAGATAGTAGTAGGCCGAGATGACGCTGTTTATCACGGCCACCACCACCAGCCACAGCAAGCCGCTGTTTACCGCACCGGTGAAGATATAGAACTTGGCCATAAAGCCGGCGGTCGGCGGCAGACCGATGAGTGAGATAAGGCCAAACGTCAGGGCCGAAGCCAGCACCGGGGACTGTTTCCCCATCCCGGCGTAGTCTTTAATAAGGTCGCTCTGGAGCTTGCCGGAGATAGCTATGACGGCGGTGAAGGCCGCCAGGTCGGCCAGGGTAAAGGCGATGACGTAGAAAAGAAGGTTGCTCTGCCCCGCTATACCTGCTTCCTGTGAAAGACCGACGGCGGCCAGACCTATCATCATGTAACCGGAGTGGGCAATGCTGGAGTAAGCCAGCAGACGCTTGATGTTGGACTGGACAATGGCGATGACGTTACCCAGAGTCATAGTGATGGCGGCAAGTACGGCGAATACCAGGCCCCAGTCCAGGGCCAGCGACTGGGGCAGCCCGAAAGCGGAGTAGAAGACCCGCAGAATGACGGCAAAGCCGGCGGCCTTACTGCCCACCGAGAGAAACAGGGTGACCGGCGTCGGCGCTCCCTCATACACATCCGGTGCCCACATCTGGAAGGGGACGGCGGCAATCTTGAAGCCGAAGCCGGCGACCATAAGCACGACGCCCAGAACAAGGCCCGGGCTGGCCATGAGGCCTGCCGCAGACATCCCGCCGACTACCCGGGCAATCTCCGAAAGCTGAATCTTACCGCTGAAGCCAAAGGTGAGCGCCATGCCGTAGAGCAGCACCGCCGAGGCAATTCCACCGAGCAGAACATACTTCAGTGAGGCTTCGGTGGACTTCTGGTCTTTGAGGAAGCCGACCAGTACGTAGAGCGGTATGGCCGTCAGCTCCAGGGCGACAAAGACGGAGATTAGGTCAGTAGCCGAAGCCATAAGCGTCATGCCCAGCGTGGACAAGAGGAGCAGGGCGTGGTACTCACCGTGAAAGCGGGAAAACCGGGAAACATAGTCCACCGAGGCCAGGACAACCAGAGCGGCGATTCCCAGAAGCAGCAGCTTGAAGAACAGGGCGAAGTTGTCCACCGCCAGCATATCGTTGAACACGGCCTGGGGGCTGCCTCCCCACAGGGCTACCGTAAAACCAAAGGCGGTAGCCAGACCGACGAGGCTGACCACGGTGAGCAGTGCCCGGCGCCCGAAGATGAGGTCAAGCAGGATGACGGCCACCGCCGTGCCAGCCAGGCTCAGCTCGGGCGACAAAAGTCCAAGATTCAAAACCAGCCCTATCCTCCAAACATGCTAGCTATCGGCGTAATGCCGGTCTTAATGACATCGGTGAGCACCATCGGGTAGATACCAACCAGAAAGATAACGGTAATAAAGATGGCGCAGTAGACTCTCTCCAGCCTGTCGGCATCTTTGACGCCGTCAAACTTGGTAAGTGCCGGGCCGAAGAAGACCCTCTGTAGCAGCCACAGTATATAAGCTGCCGACAGAACAACACCGGAAAGACAGATAAGGGTGTAGATGTGGGCTCCGCCAACGACACCACTTGAGAAAGCGCCCAGGAAGACGGTGACCTCGGCGGCAAAGCCGCTGGTGGAAGGCACGGCCATCGCCCCCAGGCCGCCGATGACGAAAATGGCGGCCACCACTGGCATCTGATTGGCCAGACCGCCGAGCTTGCCTATCTCGCGCTCGTGGGTGTTGTGCATCACGATTCCGGCGACGGCGAACAACAGGCCGGTAATCATACCATGGCTGAACATCTGGAGACTGGCACCCGTTAGACTCAAGTTCCCCAGGGCGAAGATACCCAGCAAGACAAAGCCCATGTGGCTGATGCTGCTATAAGCAATCAGCCTCTTAATATCGGTCTGCTTCAGGGTGACCGCCGCCCCGTAGACCACACTGACCGTCGCCAGCGCCAGCATCAGCGGGGCGAAGTCCTTAGCCAACCCGGGGAAGATGCTCAGGCAGACACGAATCATGCCGTAGCCACCCATCTTGATGAGGGTTCCAGCCAGCACCACGCTGGCGGCAGTGGGGGCATCGGTATGGGCATCGGGTAGCCAGGTGTGCAGAGGAAAAACAGGCAGCTTGACGGCGAAACCAGCCAGGAGCAGGAAGAAGATCGGCGCCGCCGGCATCACCGACTGGACCATCGCCAGCCCCCTTTGAGAAAGCTCCACCATATCAAGGCTGCCGGTGGCGAAGTAGAGGCTGATGATGCCCGCCAGCATAAAGGCACTGCCAGCCAGAGTAAAAATCACATACTTTATGGCCGAATACTCCTTCCGGCCGCTGCCCCAGATGGAGATGAGGAAATACATCGGGATGACCTCTATCTCCCAGAAGACGAAGAAAAGCAGCAGGTCAAGAGAGCAGAAGACGCCCAAGATACTGGTCTCAAGGAGCAGGAGCCAGGCGAAGTACTCCCTCACCCTCAAGTCTACCTTCCAGGATATGAGGACTGCCAGGAAACCGATGAAGGTAGCCAGGAGCACCAGGGGCAGGCTCAGGCCGTCAACGCCCAGATGGTAGCTGGCGGAGATGGCCGGAATCCAGGGTATACTTTCTTCAAACTGTACCACTCCGGCCATAGCCGATGACCGGTCAAAAGAGGCAAACAGAATCAGGGCAACAGCTAAAGGAACCAGGGTAAAGATGGCAGCGATATACCTTATCAATACCGAAGGAAGCCGTGGCACCAGGGCGATAACAACCGCCCCGGCCAGTGGCAAGAAGACTATGAGTGAAAGACTAAAGTCCAACTAGCCTGCCTCCTGTAAAGTCTATCAACCTCTCCCCTAACAAACGCTTATTTTTCTAGCCAAAGAGCAGGGCGAAGACTATGGCTAATATGCCCAGGATAATAAAAATGCCATACAGCTGGAGCTGCCCGCTCTGCGTTTTCCTGATGACTCTGCCGGTAGCCGCCGTCACACCGGCTACCCTGTTCACCACCCCGTCAACCCCCCGGCTATCAAAGAACTTGAGACCAGCGAAAAGACCGCCCAGAAGAGCCGTCCTGACGACCAGATTCTCATAAAGCTCATCAAACCAGTATTTCCTGGAGAACAGGGTATGGAACAGGAAAAAGAAACTCCTGAAGCGCTCGGCGGAAAGCCATCTAGCGCTGTAGATGGCATAAGCCAGGAGAATGCCGGACCCGGCCAGTGCCAGCGATATCCAGAGCTGGGCGTGTGCCAGAACATCAAAGAAGCCCTCGGTGAAGCCGATGGTCTCACCCTCCGCCAGAAAGGCGCTGAAGTGCCCGGCAACATTCCACAGGCCGGCGACTACCGCCAGCACCGCCAGCACTATCATCGGGGTCAGCATTACTCGCGGCGACTCATGAAGGTGGTCACTGTTACCACGGTTGTCACCGCCGAAGGTCATGAAGACTGCCCGGAACATATAGAAGGCGGTCAGGAACACGGTCACCATCGCCAGCAGGAACAGGACAATGTTAAACTCCAGTGATTTTACCAGTATCGCGTCCTTACTCCAGAAGCCGGCCAGAGGCCAGATACCCGCCAGACTCAGAGAGCCGATAACGAAGGTAGCAAATGTCCAGGGCATTGCCCGGCGCAGCCCGCCCATAAGCCGCATATCAAAGGTGCCGGTGGCATGGTTGAAGAGGTGGAATATGCCGACAGCCACACCTCCCGTCCCCAACCCTAGCATCATATAGCCTAGCTGGCTGATGGTGGAGTAAGCCAGCACCCGCTTGATATCGTACATCACTAGGCCCATGGTGGCGGCAAAGATAGCGGTGACGCCGCCGATGATAGCCACGGTGGTCAGGGCTTCGGCGGAGTGTTCAATTAGAGGGAACATGCGGGCTACCAGAAAGACTCCGGCGGCTACCATGGT
>DAOUMC010000011.1:0-1590 GCA_034413595.1 Dehalococcoidales bacterium
GCTTCAGCAAAATGGCACCGTAATTTTGATATTGCCATGTTCGGCGGCTCGGATATAGCCGACACGGATTATGAGGCAAAGCAGATACAACTTGAGGGACTGATTGACCACGTAAAGCGCCGCCCGGGGAGGGCATAAGATGGAACAAGCGACATTAACTATCAGGGATAAGCAGTGGCAGGTGAGCGTAGCCGACACACCCTGGGAGCTGACGCAAGGGCTGGGTGGTATCTCTGAACTGCCGGCGGAGACAGGCATGCTCTTTGACCTGGGCTGGGAGCAGACCGTGCAGGTGACCACTGTGCCCATGCTTTTCCCGCTGGATATCGCCTTTTTCTCTGAGACGCTGGTAGTTACTGAGGTCTACCGCAATATTGAGCCGGGCTACATAGTGACTTCCACTTTGCCCGCCCGCTATTTCCTTGAGGTCAACGCTGGCAACCTTGAGGGCATCGACAGCGGCGACCAGGCTTCGGTTGAGCTGCTGCCTCTCGAGGAAACGGCAGTGATAATGCCAGACTGGGTGTCCACCATGATTTCGCTCATGGGTTTCGTAGTGATGGGCATGCTCACAGTCAGTGTTGTACAAGACCTGATAAAAGGGATGTTTGGGCAGCCAGAAAAGAGTCCCGCACTCCTGCCTCAAACAAAACCAGAGGCCAGGTTTAAGCCGGGAGAAATAGTTGAGTACAAAGGAGAAAGGGTTAGGGTCCTGGAACATGTTGGCGACAGAGTATCTATCTGGATTCCTTCACGCCAGGAGGAGGTTTGGGTTAAGCCTGAGAAACTGGAAGGAATAATAAGGGGTTCCCCCAAAGGTAAGCCGACTGGCACCTGTTATGCAGACGCCTGGAGATTTTTAATCAAGGAAGAGGAAGGCGAACTAATACACGGTACTGTATTCAGTGGCGGCCACAGAATGGGACACGCCTGGGTAGAGACTCCCACTGGCTATGTGTGGGAGCCGGAGACCGGCAGGTATTTCACACTCTTAGGCTTCAAAGACGCTTTCGCTCCGGTTGTAGAGAGCAGGTACACCGCCGAAGAAGCCGCCATAATGGCGGCACACACCAAAAATCTTGGTCCATGGGCTGAAGAAGAAAGGCGTCAATATTTGAAAGAGAAATCTCTGGCCATAATTCCCGAATATCCTCAGCAGTCGCAGCTCAAAGGTGAGCTTGAATACCTTGCCGATAGCCCCGAGTTTCTCACCCAGACCATTGACGCCATCGGCTACCGGGACAGGCTGGATGGTGCTTTTCAGAGAGCTATAGCCAGAGCAAAGGGACTTTCAGATATCTACGAAGGGCTGAGGGAATTTGGACGATGGTAGTAAGTATTGCCCCTACCAGAGTCCTCTCAATGGACGAATACCATAGCCGGTGGCAACCGGAGGGCTGGCAGCTCATCATTATTGGCCCAACGTCCACCTGGAGGCAGGACTGGGGAGAGTGGGAAGCCATCAGGGACATCGTTCAAAATGCCCTTGACGAGGCTGAAGTCTACCGCTGGGGCTACGATGAGAAAGGCTTGTGGATTAGTGATAGAGGAAAGGGCGTAGCTGTCGCCGACTTTCTACTTGGTCCGCCA
>DAOUMC010000012.1:0-5011 GCA_034413595.1 Dehalococcoidales bacterium
CGCCGCCCGGGTTCCCCCCACGGGGGCGGCGCCGGCGCCATCGCCTTTCCAGGTGGTCGGCCTGAGACTGAGTGATGGCCGCGCCGTAGCGGCATCACCCGGGCACCCCTCGGCCGATGGGCGGGCGCTGGGAGATTACCAAGTGGGCGACACTCTGGATGGGGCGCTGGTGGTGGCCGTGGAATATATAACTTACGAAGGCGGCGCCACCTACGACATTCTGCCCGCCGGGACAACGGGTCTCTACTGGGCCAACGGGGTCCTTCTCAGGAGCACACTGGCAGAAAATTAAGCCCACAATCCGTCTTGACATAAGGGCAGAGACATAAATGACCCGGTTTTTATTTTATTCTCTGAATGTCATTCTGAGACGGACGAAGAATCTCACAGTGCCAATGCAAGCTCTGCAAAGCAATCTCTCTTTTCTGAAATGATAGCTGAAGCTCCCGAAGCTCAAGACGTGACAGACTGAATATCTAAGTTTACCGCTACCCTGGCCTCTTGTTTCACGATTTTGAATACACTTTCCTCGTGCATGGAAAAAGCCAGTTCAAGAGTCACAGGTGCCGCATCAGAAGTTATCTGCGATAAGTCAAGCCAGAAATACAGGTTTAGGGTTCTTGAACCCTGGGAACCAAGGTTGGGGAAGTGGAAGGTAACGGATGAATCATCAACAGTGGTGGTGTAGGCGGGCAGTGGTGGAAGACCGGCCGGATTTTCAAGCTTTAGCGCCGATGGTTGCGGCAGCATCTTGAATTCTATCTGCATTGAGTCAACAATAAAGTGAAATCTGTGCGATAGTTGAAATGTTATGACGGCCTGATTATCGCCGCTCTTATCGGTGTTGTAAGACATTCTGGCCGCTTCAACCTTACCCCCGTCCTTGTAAAAAGGGAGGGAGTACCCATTGACTTCATCGTGTACATAGTCCTCCGGCTTTAGCTGCTGTACGATAAAAAACATATCATCAGAAACAGCGGCGTAAGAAAGGACGGCTAAAGCGGCTACTACGAATGCGGCGATTCCCAGTTTTATTGCCCGGTCCATGAATCCCCCGTTATTTTAGCAGCGACCCGTGTTACACAGAGGTTTTCTACGGCCGGAAATGGACAATCCAAGTCTATGGTCAACCTTCCGGTGTTTCATCCGGCTCATTTCCGGGGGTTTCAACGCGGCGCAACTCCTCCGGCAGACTGTCATTCATCCTCCTGGCGAATTCCACCAGCCCCTCAACTGTGCTGGCGGTTCCCCAGATTCCGGCCGTCTCTTCATCCAGCTCTTCGTCCTTGGGCATGTCCAGCATATGAGCTAGATGGATTCCCTCTGTCTTGTTCAGGGGGCACTCCATGTCCAGGCAGTGCTCGGCGGCGTCGCAGTTCTCCCCTTCAACTTCAACCTGATTGATCAATAGGCGACGAACGTCATCCTTGCCAATATACATGTGCCGGATTCTTCCCGTTCGCCCGCACACCGCCACCGAGAACTCCTGGCCGGTCGGCAGGTTGTAGTCCACCCATGTCACCTGATACTTTGGCATAGCTTACTCCTCATTTAAAAATCTCTGTGCCGTTGATAAAGACCGGGTCTTACTTGCCGGCTGGGCTTTGAAGGGCGTAATTGTGGCGTGCAACTGTCCATGATAAATATCTCAATATTAGTATAAAGGAGACGTCACTGCCAGTCAACCCGAGCCGGGTTTTGGTGATAGGGCCACATTTTTTTCAGCGGGTGGCAGGGCGGGGAATCGGCTCTTTCCTTCGCCCGTCGATTAAGTGCAATACCGCCAGAATCGGGTGCCTGTAAATCATACGAGGACCGGAGTACCTCATCACAGCTCTGATTCTTGCTCTCATAGCCGGATTAAAACAGTGCACCGGACATCTGACGCAGGTCGTCTTGCCTCCCTGGAAGGGGCACCTACCAAGGCGTTCGTGGGCGTAGCCCAGGAGGGATGCGCACTCGGGGCATAGTCTTCTGCAGTGATGATGTTTGCGACAGTACACTGCTATCATCACTGCCACCGTTCTGCTTTCCCGTTTGATGCGAGGATGTTTATCTGCCATCACAGATAGATTATATGGCATAACCAATAACAAAATAAAAGGACAACCGAGCAGGGTACTTAGCATTTCTGGTAGCGATTGGGTTAGGGTATTCAGGTGCGGACGTGGAACAGGCGATAACCATATTTCTGGTATAGAACAGCCAGGATAACGATGCTGAGGCCGATGATTCCCAGTACCAGCGGGAAGTATGCCTTCCCCTCAAAAACGTCGAAGACAAGTCTGGTGATGTAGGTATAGAAACCGATGGCGCCGAATACAAGGAAAATGACTTCGCGAAAGCGCAGACTCAGACCGACCATGATGATGTACACCAGGAGGAACAAAAGTCCAAAGAGCACGCTCTCACTCTGTACGAAAAGGCCGGTAAATGATATCTGGAGGGCTATTAATCCGTAGAGCTTAAGCCAGAAGGCATAGGGCCTCTTTTCCCGCACCGTGAGCAAGATACCCGAGAGAATAAGCCCTCCGCTGATGGCCGCCGTGGATTCTCCGGCCGGGAACGAGGCACCGCCTATCATCTGGGCGATATCGAGAAGGGTGATGTGGAGCGAAGTGGCCACCAGAAGGGCTATTAAGGAAAAACGTGTGGCGACCAGCGCCGCCATAGCTCCGGCAAGGCTGCCCAGTCCAAGGCAGAGAACAGCAAAGCGGAGTTCATAAAAGGTAGCGCTGTCCGGCCAGGCACCCAGCAGCCTGGCTATAGTATAGATAAAAAGAGGCAGTATGGCCGTGGCCACGAACAGGAGAAGGCCACCGGCTACCCGGTATCTCTGTATGAACCGCAGCCATGCACCGATAGCTCCAACGATTAGCATGACGCCGAGGGCCACACCAAAACGTGCCCAGTCTGACAGGTCAGCCCAGCTCATGCTGATAAAGAACGTGAATGAGAGGAGGGCCAGGATGCCGCCGAAATAATAGATAACCGTGATTAGATTGAGACCCGGCTTTCTTTCTTCGGTTGCCGGCCTGGCTCCAAGGCCTTCTTCGGCCAGAATGGACCTCAACTGCTCCTCGGTTATGATACCCTGCTTCTGCCACCGTTCAAGGTCTGTGATATCAAATTTGTTCTTAGCCATCTTTTATCGAAACCGACATATTCTTGCACTACCCGGCTGTAAAATCAAGTGTGGGCTTGTAAAACTATATAAAATCATTTTGCGGGTATTATCACGGTAGTGGTATAATATTTTCACAAGATTTTATATCACAGCGGGAAAATGGTAGAATTGAGTATTCCATGGTACCAAGGGAAAAACTCAGAATCAGCGTCCACGTTAGCCCCAACGCCCGGCAGAATAAGGTGGTGGCTTTGCAGGATGATGTCCTAAAGTTGACCATCGCCGCACCTCCAACAAGGGGTAAGGCCAATCAAGAATTGCTCAGGTTTCTGAGCCATATCCTTGGGACAGGCAGGGATAACCTCGTCATTGAAAAGGGTGCCACTAGCAAGAAAAAGGTTGTCGCTATTAGCGGGCTGAGCCAAAGCGAGGTCTTGAGACTGCTGGAGAAGCATCAACCAGCCAGAGCTGACTATAGGAAAGGAGGGGCAAAATGGCCAAGCAACATTCCACAGTAAGCCGCCGTGATTTCCTGAAGATATTGGGCTTGGGCGGCGTTGGACTCGGAGCTGCCGCCGTATCGGCCCCGGTGTTCCATGACCTTGACGAAGTTTTGGCCTCACCTCAGGCCGAATTCAAGCGCCCGTGGTATGTCAAAGAAGTGGACAAACCCACGGTAGAAATCGACTGGAACATGTATAAGCGCTTTGATGAACACCTTGTGATGTGGTATGCCGGGCTGAGAAACGCCGTGGGTCCAGATAAAGAGAACTGGATACTAAAACTCCAGCAGGCCAACCGCATCAACTGGATCAAAGAAAACAAACCGGGCTACACCCTGAGGGACGACGCCCTCCACAATGCTGCTTTTTGGGCGCCGACCAGTTTTGTGGGGCCGCAGACTTCCCAGACGCCTGAGGACCTCGGTGTGCCCGTCTGGGAGGGAACACCCGAGGACAACGCCCGCATGGTAAGGGCCTTTATGAGGCTCCACGGTGCTGCCCAGGTAGGCTTTGTTGAGCTGGATACCAACACCACCGAGAAATTGGTCTATGCCTACGACGCTCCTGACGGTTCCCCGGCGTACAACCGGGGGAAAAAGCTCGTATTCAGCGACGCGGAGGTGCCTGCGGAAACAGAAGAGGAACGGATCATCCCCAAGAAAGCCCGCTGGGTCATTGTCTATACCATACGGATGTCCGACGTGCTCATGAGATATGCACCCACCACCATCAGTGTAACACCGACCATGGTCGCCTATGAGCTGAAACACCTGATTCAGGGTCAGCTCCAGAACTTCTTGCGCAGCTTGGGCTACATGTGCCTGGGTGAAGTGCCGTACTATAACGCTCTGGGCACCCACGTCGGGTTTGGAGTTATGGCCGGTCTGGGTGAAACATCCAGAGTAATGCATTTGATGACTCCCGAATACGGGCTGAGGCAGAGAGTCTATATGGTAATCACCGACCTGCCACTGGCACCGGGCAAGCCGGTAGATTTCGGGGCTATGCAGTTCTGCCGCACCTGCAAGAAGTGTGCCGATTTCTGCCCGGCACAGGCGCTCCCCCACGACACCGACCCCTCCTGGGAAATAAGAGGAGACTTTCAAGTCTCCGGTGTCCGCATCTGGCGGAGAAACGAACCGAATTGCATTACGTACAAGAGGGAGGCAGGGTACAGCGAAGGCTGCGATGTCTGTTTTGCTGTCTGCCCTCTTTCTAAAGGGAATAGCCGGGCAGCTTACAACGACATCATGAAGGCGACCGTGGGCACTATCCCGGTGTTCAACCGGTTCTTCAGGAAGATGGACGACTTCTTAGGCTACGGAATAAAGAGGGACCCCGAGACATTCTGGAAGCTCGACCTGCCGCCATTTGGTTGGAC
>DAOUMC010000013.1:0-46833 GCA_034413595.1 Dehalococcoidales bacterium
CGGCACCGGGTACGACGCAAACCATCACCACCACGCAGCAGGTGGGAACGGCGACAGTCACCACTACCTTGCCCGGGCAGACGCAGACGGTAACCACCACGACAACGACAGAAGTGCCGGGAGCCGCAGTCGAGGGTTTAATAACTCTCAATGTCAACGGACGGCCATACACAATCCAGGTCAGCAATACCTGGTCGCTGGCCTGGGTCATCCGTGAACGATTGGGGCTCTTCGGCACCAAGACGGGATGTAACAGAGGTGAGTGCGGTACGTGTACCGTGATAATGGATGGCAGGTCAGTCTACTCCTGCCTGATACTTGCCGTTGAAGCCGATGGTGCCGAGATTACAACTGTGGAAGGTCTTTCAGATGGTATCAACTTCGCCGGAATACAGAAGGCCATCTTGGACACCGATGCCCTGCAGTGCGGATTCTGCGCTCCGGGTTTTATCATGTCATCTAAAGCTTTGTTGGACAAGAATCCCAATCCGACCAGGGATGAAGTCAGAAGAGCACTGTCTGGGCATATGTGCACCTGTGGCAACCAAAATCAATATATAGAAGCAGTGCTTGCAGCATCAGGAGGTGCGTAGACATGGCTGAGTTATCAGTAATAGGCAAACCGGGTCTGAAGGACCCAACCACCACTGCAAAAATGACCGGAGCTTTGGACTATGCTGGCGACCGATTCCCGGGTACAAAGCTCATTGCCCGGACTCTGCTATCAACGATCGCCCACGGCCAGATAGCAAGCATCGATACCAGTGCCGCTGAGGCCTTACCTGGTGTCCATGCGGTCACCACCTTCCAGGATTGCCCGGTACTCAGGGACAAAATCACCTTTTGGGGTCAAGAAGTGGCCGCAGTGGCCGCTGAGGATGAGGAAACCGCCAATAGAGCGCTTGAGCTCATCAATGTGCAGTATACCACGGAAACGGCTGTTATTGATGAGGAAGATGCGATGGCGCCGGGTGCGGCACTGGCTGGTGTGTGGGCAGACACCAATGTACGACAGACAGATGTAACTCGCGGAGATGTTGAGGCTGGATTTGCACAGGCGGATGTAACCGTGCAGGGCACCGTGGACTGGGGCGAAAGATGGCAGCATCTAGAAATTGAGCCGCAGACTGCTATGGCACATTGGATTGGTGACCACTTGTACTTCTGGACTTCCAGCCAGAACCCCTATGGCCAGAGGGCAGGTGCGGCCAGTCCTCTGGCCATGCCGCTAAACAAGGTCCATCTTGTCTCTCACGGCTCCGGTGCGGGCCATGGTAACAAGCACAGCAATGAGTATGGTGTTATCGCTGCCGTGCTTGCCAAAAAGTCGGGAATGCCGGTGCTGTATCAGAAGAGCCGCAGGGAACATATACTGACCTCGGCGCGGCAGCATGCCTATAAGGCGGAATACAAAATCGGCGCCAAGAACGACGGTACACTTGTAGCCATAGACGTTACCAACTATGGCGGTGCTGGTGGCAACGGCAGTTCCTGGGCTGGCGGCCTGTCTTATCTGATGCGAAATTCTTGGAAGTGCCCGAACGGCCGCTTTAAAGCCGTTGATGTCGCCACCAATACCTCGCCGACCGGTGCCTTCCGCTGTGTTGCCGACCCCCCCGGTGATGTCATACAGACCGTGATGTTTGACCATCTGGCCACCCAGCTCAACATGGACCCGCTGGCACTTAAATTAAAGAATACCGTTACCTCGGATATGTTAAGTCAGGATGCACCCATGCCGTTTTCTTCCGTGGCAATTGCCGATTGTCTGCAGGCCGCGGCCAGTGGCATCAACTGGAGCACCAAATGGCATGCCCCGGCGGTTAATAACACCATGTCTGACGGCAGGCTGCACGGCATTGGTATAGCCGGTGGTATCGACAGCCACGGTGTAAATGCGATATTCTGGGGGATGTCAAACGGTGCCATTCTCCTGGTCACCAAAGACGGCACGGCTCTCATTAATCCCGGGCAGAGCCACTGTGCCGGTTCAATAGTATCTATGCTGCACATTGTGGCAGAGACACTGGGCATGAATTACGAGAGTGTTCAGTTAGGTGACTGGGGAGACACGGATACTGCTGCCGATGGTGGTTTTGAAGGCGGTTCCACTCGTGTTTCCACTGAAGGTCCGGCATACCAGAGGGCGGCGGAAGATGCCCTCAGTCAGGTATTTGAAGTGGTTGCTACCAATCTGGGGACCACGGCTGACAAGCTGTCGGCCAAAGACGGCAAGATTTTTGAGACCGCAAACCCATCGAATTCCATGACCTGGGCCGAAGCCATGACTGCGGTTCCTAACACAATTATCGGTCGTGGCTACACCTGGCCATCGGCACTCCGGCGGCAGGTACATGATTGGCCGGTAGGGACGCCTTGTTTCGTTCAAGGCTGCGAGGCAACAGCTGCTGAGATAGCCGTAGACCCGGAGACCGGCGAAATCGAGATTTTAAACATAGTCAATGCCATAGACTGTGGCCGGGCGGTCTATCACAAAGGCTGCGAGAAAGAGATAATGGGCGGATGTGAAATTCAAATCGGGCAGGCGCTGTATTATCAGCAGGTAATCGAGAAGCAGACGGGCGCCACCATGAACCCTAATTTCCTTGACCACAAACAGCCCACCGCCTTGGACATGCACCACGACAGATACAAGGCGGTCATTGTTGAGTCCGACGACGCCAGCGGTCCTTATGGCGCTCACGGCATAGGCGAGCCCTGCGTTAATGCGTATGCCTGCATTCTGGCTGCTTTCTATAACGCCACTGGCAAATGGGTCTCGGGATCTCCCATTTCTCCATGGAAAGCTCTGTCCGCAATGGGGAAGATATAGGAGGCTGAAAGATGAAAGAGATTAATCACGTAAACGTAACAACAATTGATGCAGCCGTTGCCGAGCTTCAAAAAGGCAAAGCGGCGGTCATTGCCGGTGGCACCGATGTTGTGCAGGGGCTAAAAGCCATGATTACGCCCAATGCCCCAGACACACTGGTCAACATCAAGCCGATTACAACTCTTAAAAAACTGGTGGAAGAAGGCGGCATGCTTAAGATAGGCCCCCTCACCACACTCACCGAGATTGCTGAGTCCTCGGTGGTGCAGACCAAGTACACTGCTCTGGCTACTGCTGCCGGCCTAGCCGCGTCTCCTGAACTCAGGAATATGGGCACCATAGGAGGCAACATCTGCCAGAGTCTGCGCTGCTGGTACTACCAAGGTGAGCACAATACCTGGAACTGTATCCGCAAAGGCGGACCACTGTGCTACGCGCTGATTGGAGACAATCGCTTCAACTCCATCTTCGGTGCTGTTGACGGCTGCGTTGCGGTCAACCCCAGCGACACGGCGCCAGCCCTGGTCACCCTGAATGCCAAGATAATCACTACCAAGCAGGCGGCGGGTGTGGACGCCGAGAGCTTCTTCGCCGTCAATGGTGAGAAGACGACGGTACTGGACGACGACGAAATAGTGACCGAGATTCAGGTACCGACACCGGCTGCCGGCGTTAAGAGCGCCTTCGTCAAGTTTGCCATCCGTAAAGCCTTTGATTTTCCCGTTGTAAACTGTGCCGCTGCAATCGGTGGGGGAGATGCCCGCATCTGCTTAAACGGGGTTTACAACATGCCTTACCGAGCAACAGGTGCCGAGAATTCAATAAAAGGTAAAACCATTGACACAGCTTCAGCAGAAGCAGCCGGAAGCGCCGCCGTAACCGCAGCTGCAGTACTGCCGGCTAGCGGCTGGAATCCTGGCAATAAGTGGATGGTGCAAATAGCGAAGATAATGGTAAAGAGGGCTATTTTGGCTTGCGCGTAATTTTGCTTACCACTGAATAGCTGACAGGCGTGCGGGTGGAGACTGTATCGACCGGCCTCTGGACTTTGCTAGCCGGTCGATACGGTCTCCAAGTGTGCAGAAGAGCTTTAGTATCAGTGTGCTAAGCACAACAATCTGTGACTTAAGTAATAGCTTTTGGTATGACTATACTGTAAAATCACAAAGGTGGACGTAGGGTGAAATTATTTGGTTATCGGTTCAACAAGAAGTTCTGTGCCTTCCTGGCCATAGTACCGCTGCTCGCAATAACGGCAGTAGTCCCCGTGCCTTGTCCCGTATGCAACGGCACGGGGGTTGTGAATAGCCTGCCTAATTCAGAAATGGTATCTATCCTGGAAATAAATAGCAAAGAGTTGCAGGGGTCCGGAAATGTCTGCGGTGGCTATATAGTCTACAAATATAGTGCTACTGTAAAGCTCTTAAACGAGGCTTCAGAGAATGCAGAAGGTTGGATTGAAATGAAGCTCGTTAATACCAGGTCGGCAGAAGGCGGCAATGTTTTAGACACGCAGTATGTGCAGTTTGGCATTCCTGGCAAGGCCGTGCTAACCAATAAATACGATGTCTATTTCGGCACCGTTCTGGTTTTTCAGGAAGGCCTCACGGTACGGGCGGAAGTTGTCGAGGGCAATGTGCCGGATTACGTTTGTGGCGGCACGGGGAGAATCTCGGTGAATACCTGGCCGTTGATTAATGGTTTCAAGGGGCACTTTACTCAAGTGGTGCAAGAGCTAGAACCATATAATCCACCCGTGGTCATTGATTGGGAAGAGTTTCAGAAAAATTTCTTTAACCAGTAGTTGTGTGTAAATCGCTTTCTTATGCCATCCGATTGTCAAGCACGCATACACCGTTATTCCACCCTGAGCCATGCCTCGGTGGAAGACCATAATAAGTTATCCCATCCCCAAAGAGGTATCCAGGGATACTCCTCAAAGCTTTTTGCCTCGTTCGGTTTAATACCATTAACGGCAATGTTTCTGTAATAAACCTGGTTAATATCCTGATAGAGTTGAACATAAATAATCAGCTGGACAATATAATACGAACTCTCGTTTAACACTCTACCTCTGAAATGGGAATCGATATCAAATTCGGCATCAGCAATCGTCTTGATTTCCGGGTCACCCGCCGTCAACCTTTTGAGCTTCAGTGCGTAAGGGTTGTCAGGGTATTCTTGAAGAATCAGTTTGTAGTGCCATATAGCACTATCTATCTGTTCTCCGTCATACTTCCCCATTTTTTCAAGCCGTAATCCCCACAGATAGTGGCATCTTGGTATGGATTCATATGCCTGCGTGGCATAGCTGCCACCCGGGAACTTGCTGATTAGCTGCTCGTATAGCTGGATTGCATCCGAATAGTTACCTGAATGTTCTTTATCCTGTCCTTGTCGAAGCAGGGCTTCTGCTTGTGCTGTATTCACCGTTTCCGGCGCGGATACACATGATGCCGAAAGGATAATAGAGGAAATAACCACAATTACGGTACTTAAAAATGTTGCGGCTTTGAAAGACCTCATTTCACCTGGACCCCCTGTTTATTAACCGGGGTCTTTATTATTAATTATAATGATGAATTAACAAGAATCAACTGTGGTATTACTCCGATGCGGAAGGCATACCTCTTTTTGGTAAATTACACCGCTTGTAGGTTATTGTCTGAGTAGTGGAGGCTAAATAGCAAAAACAAACTTAATCATAGTAATGCAGGCTAGCACTTTAATCTGTGGAATAATGTGGGGAAAGCTATTGCTCACGACATCGGGTGTCGGGCCTATAGGGACAACCCGCCGTAAGCCCTCTCGCCGTGTTGTGATATGTCCAGGCCGACCGTTTCCTCAGACTGGCCTACTCTCAGCCCGATGGTAATATCAACCAGCTTGCCCAGAATCAGGGTGCCGACAAAGGCATAAGCACCGACCGCGATGATGCCTATCGACTGTTTTAAGAGCTGTAGGCCGTTACCTGAGAGCAAACCATCGGCCCCAGCGGAGTTTACTGCCAGACTGGCAAAAATACCGACCGCCAGCATCCCCACGATGCCACCAACTCCGTGCACGGCGAACACATCCAGAGAGTCGTCAAAGCCGAGTTTCGTCTTAACGAATGCCATGATATGGTAACAGACAACGGCGGCCACGATGCCGATTGGGATACCGGCCAGGGGCGTCACAAACCCGGCGGCCGGAGTTATCGTGGCCAGACCGGCAATAGCACCGGTAACGGTGCCCAGAATACTCGGACGGCGGTACATCCAGCTGATTGTCATCCAGGTAAAAGCCCCGGCCGCGGCCGCTATATTGGTGGTAGCAAAGGCACTGACGGCTAAACTATTGGAAGCCAGGGCACTACCGGCGTTAAAACCAAACCAGCCAAACCAGAGCAGTCCGGCACCGATTACTACCATGGGGATATTGTCAGCTTTCATCGATTCCTGAGGGAAACCCTTGCGCCGACCTAACAGCATGGCAAGGGCCAGGGCCGAGATGCCGGCATTGATGTGGACAACGGAGCCGCCGGCAAAGTCAAGGACACCAAGGTTGGCAAGCCAGCCACCATTACCCCAGACCCAGTGGACTACCGGGGCATAGATCACGGTCAGCCACAGAGCAGAAAAAATGATAACAGCCTCGAACCTGATACGTTCTACTACCGCGCCAGTGATCAAGGCCACCGTAATAATGGCGAACATACCCTGAAACAGCATAAATGCTAAATGAGGCACGGTGCTGGCATAGATTGGTGAAGGCTCTTGCCCTACATTTTTGAGACCGATAAAATTGAGCCCCCCTATTATACCCGCCCTGTCAGCACCGAAGCTCAGACTGTATCCGTAGAGTACCCAGAGCAGGCCGACTAGCCCAAGACACACGAAGCTCATCATAAGTGTAGACAGGATGTTTTTGCGCCTCACCATACCGCCGTAGAACAGAGCCACTCCGGGTGTCATCAGCATAACAAGTGCCGATGAAATAAGAATCCAAGCGATATCGGCAGCATTAACAGACATACACAGACTCCAGAATTTGACCAGCAGTTTAAACCTCTAATGTTACAACTGTGTTACGAATCTGTTAAATTCTGCAAAATATTAATCAGCCGTTTGCTGCGATGTGGAATGATGGATACAAAAAGAGAGGGAAGCTCAATCGCTTGAAGGGAGTACGACCAGGGCGGCCAAGAGCTGGCCGAAAAAGGTTGGTTTCCGCATCGGCTTTGCGCTAACCAGGCTAGACGCCTCTCCGCAGGCTAACCGCCGCCAGGACCGATATGAGAACAGCGAAACCAACCAGCACCGCCAGTTCAAAACCGACGTCAATCAAGCTCTGGCCGCTGAGCATTATGTCCCGCAGCCCATCTATGGCATAGGTGAGAGGCAGCGCCGCCGATATCCACTGAAGATAGTCCGGCATTTGTTCAACCGGCCACAGCACCCCGGAGAGGAACACCTGCGGGAGTATGATTAACGGGATGAACTGGACCATCTGGAATTCGTTCCGGGCAAAGGTTGATATGAAAATGCCCAGATTGACGGCTCCGATTACTACGATGACCTGAAAAACAAAGATCTGCCACAGGTCACCGTGATAACTGACCTTCAGCGCATAGATGGTAAACAGAAGTATGATTAAGGTCTGGATTAAGGCAAACACAAAGAAACCGCAAAGATAGCCAACCACTATATCCAGGCGTGATATCGGTGATGCCATCAGGCGCTCCAGCGTGCCCTGAGAACGCTCCCTGAGAAAGCTGATGCCGGTGAGCAGGAAACCAAAGAACAGGGCCAGTGTTGCCAGCAGTGCCGGGGCGATTTCCTCTAACACGTTGGTCGCCGGGAAACTCAGGCCGATGAGAGTCATGACCACCAGGGGCACGATGAAGATAAGGGCCATTGTTCTGCGGTCTCTTATCAGTTGAAGTATGACCCTGGAAGCAACGGCGAAGGCCAGACTAGGCATCGTTCCTCTTTTCACCACTACGGATGAAATAAAGAAAGGCGTCCTCCAGGGTGGCTTCGGGGTGTCCCGTAGCCTGCTTCAATTCACCGGGAGTTCCCCTGGCGATGACCTTGCCGTCACGCATAAAGGCAAGCGAGTCACAGTGAGCGGCGTCATCCATAGTGTGGCTGGATATAATAAGCGTGGCGCCCTGCTTGGTCAGCGCCGAGAAATATTCCCAGAAAGTTACCCTTAGCTCAGGGTCAAGGCCGACGGTGGGTTCGTCGAGAAAGAGCAGAGTCGGGTTGTGAACTATGGCGCA
Source organism: Dehalococcoidales bacterium (assembly GCA_034413595.1). GTDB lineage: Bacteria > Chloroflexota > Dehalococcoidia > Dehalococcoidales > JAUWZL01 > JAUWZL01. The sequence continues at coordinate 8,100 of DAOUMC010000013.1, forward strand.
AGCCAGGCTGACTCTCTGTTTCATCCCGCCACTCAGCTTCTGTACGGCATCGTTGCGGCGTGCCCACACCCCGACCAACCTGATAACCTCTTCAACCCGTTGGGCCCGGTGGTCCCTGCTTGCTAGTCCGTATATCCGGGCGAAGAATTCCACATTCTGTATCACCGAAAGTTCGGCATAGAGGGAGTGTAGCTGGGGCATATAACCGATGAGGTGGGCCATTTTTCTGGAGGGTGTCTGTCCCAGTATGCGGATGCTCCCGCTCCTAGGCCTGAGCAGGCCGACCAAGAGGCGAATCAGGGTGGTTTTTCCGGCACCATTGGGACCGAGCAGCCCGAAGCTTATACCTCCCGGCACCTGGAGTGACAGTTCATCAAGAGCCTTCAGGTGCTCATAGTTGAATGACACCCTATCTGCTTCTACGGCTAGCTCACCAAGGCTGTCGCTCGGCATAAACCTGTCTAACTGGCACAGAGACCCACTGGCTTTTCACTTGTTTACATTATAGCATATGCGCCCTTTTCATAAGGGTTTTAATTGATGAAGAGCTATTGACCTCCAAGGTTACAGTATGTTGTGCCCGAATCTTCACGTCAAGGCCCCCAGACCTGAACTGTCAGGCAGTTTCAGGTGCGATGTTATCTATTTTCAACAATTTAGCCGCCAATTTTATGATTTTTTAATATCACCTAAACTATAATCTCCTTACTAAACACGGGTGGGACCGCAAAGTAAAGGAGAACACTGATTTGCGCAAGTATCAATGCCTGGTTTGCGGCTACATCTACGAACCCCAAAAGGGAGACCCCTACAGCGGGATTGAACCGGGCACAGCGTTTGAGGATATCCCGGATAGTTGGGTCTGTCCGGTATGTGGAGCGGGCAAAGACCAGTTTAAAGCTATTTGAAGGAAAATGGAGATATGCCAGTGATATGAGCCCAGTTAGCTGGCTTTGTTATTGGCCGCTCAGACCGCTGTGATTTTTCCTCCCGAGCAACCGGAGTCTCTTACGAAGCGATTGATATGGGAACATGGCTGGATGTGGGCAGCCTTGCTACTTGCCTGCTCTTTTCTCTTCGGTGTAAAAGCTCTTCATCCTGTGGGCAAACTCCTTGAGGCGCCTGTCCACCAGGTAGTTGACGCTGCCCTCGGGATAGCTACCGTCCTTCTGTCTCTCGCCGGCGGGGACGCCGGTCAGTATCTCGATGCCCTCATCAACGGTCTTGGCCGAGTAGATGTGGAACTGCCCCTGTCGAACGGCGTCCACCACTTCCTCACGCAGCATGAGATTCCTCAGATTCCGCTGAGGTATCAGCACTCCCTGGTCGTCGGTGAGCCCCTTGGCCTGGCACACCCTGAAGAAGCCTTCTATCTTCTCGTTTACCCCGCCTATCGGCTGAATCTCTCCCTTCTGGTTTACTGAGCCGGTGACGGCGATATTCTGCTTTATCGGCGTGTCAGAGAGACTGGACAGGATGGCATATAGCTCGGTGGAGGAGGCGCTGTCCCCCTCCACCCCTTCATAGGACTGCTCGAAGCACAGGCTGGCGGACAGGGAAAGAGGTTTGTCCTGGGCATACTTCCAGCCGAGATAGCCGCTCAGAATCATGACCCCCTTGTTGTGGATGGGGCCACTGAGCTCCGACTCCCGCTCTATATTGATGACACCGCTGCGGCCCACATCGACAGCAGCTGGTAAAGCAAGCCGTCACCGGTAAGGATGACCTTGACTTTTATTGGCATCGGCTCGGGTTTCAACCCCTGGGGGGCGATGAGCCCGAACTGCTCAAAGGGGTCTTCAATCCGCACCTCCTTGTCCCTTATCGCCCGCTTCAGCGCCGGCCAGACGGCCGGGTTCGTCAGAACATCCCTGGCGCTGATGAGCAGATAGCCTCCGTTGGCCCTGGCCAGGGCCCCGGCTTTGAGCATGGTGTGGTCGCTGAGGTAGCCGCCGAAGAGGAACCGCCTCTCAATCTTGCCGAACATGTTGCCGAAGTTGGGATTGCTCTCTACTATCACCGGCGGCCCCTTGGTCTCGCTGTTGTCAACAAAGACGTTGACCTGAAAGGGGAGGAAGGGGTTTCTCTCTCCCATCACCTGGCTGACCGGGACTCCCAGCACCGGGTTCACCGGCTCTTCGGTGCCCTTGAAGAGCTCCAGATTGTCCAGGATATAGGTCTTGAGGTCGGCTAGATACCGGGCTATCTTGGGCCACCGAGAGTACCGCTGAAGCAGCGGGCCGAAGACGCCGGAGACGGCATACTCGCCGATGTCCTTGTCCGCCTCTTTCAGCTGCTCCGCCGTCTTCATCCGCACGTTGCCGGCGGTATCAAAGGTCGCCTGCAGTTTCTTGCGCAGCTCGGCCTGCTTGTTCTCGATGTTCTTTCTTTCTTCCTCTCCCAGTGCCAGATACTCGCTTTCCTGCATCGGACGCTCCTTTTTCAGGGGAATGAGCACCGGCCCTACAGGAGTCATCTGGAGGGCAAAACCCTGGCGGCGGGCTTCTCCGGCTATCTCATCAAACAGCTTCTGCTGTTCGGTTTGACCTTCGTCCACCACCTTCTGTCTCTGTTCCTTGTACTCCTGGCTGGAGAAGGCCTGCCCCAGCCCCTGCCGTACTTTGTTTAGCAGGTCGGCGACGTCGTCGCGAAGGCCTCTGCCCTTGCCGCGGGGCAGGGCGGCTATCTGAGGACTGTCGGGCTCCTTGAAGTTGTAGAGGTAACACCAGTCGTCCGGGACGAAGGCCTGGCCTCGGGCTTCTCTTTCCTTGATAACCCTTTCAATGTAGGTCTTCACCATAGACGTTTTTCCTGTGCCGGTCAGGCCGGCGACGTAGATGTTGTAGCCGGTGTTGGCCATGTTCAGCCCGAACTCCACCGCCCGGGTCGCCCTTTCCTGCCCGATAAACTCCCGGAGCGGAGCCAGGTCCTTGGTACATTCGAATTTGAACAGTTCAGCATCACACTCCCAGCGAAGCTTATCGACCGGCACTTCGTAATCCTTGAGTTCCATCTCTTCCCTCCCTGTAACTGTTTCCACAGAGACCAGAATCTGGTATCGCCGGAAGTTTCATCACGGCGAAACCCTGGGCAAATCGTGCAGCCGGTCGTGGATTTCTGCCGCCCCAGGCTTGTCCACGGGCTCAACCGTGCTCGCCTGAAGGCCCTTTTCCCCCACCTCGGGTACATACCGAACGGCGGTGCCCACCGTGAGGTGTCCCCAGTGATTATGGAGTACGCTGTTCTTGTGGAAATATACCTGCTGCCCATCTGAGGTGCGAAGGAAACCGTATTGCTGTTCGGGGAATATCTTCTCAACCACGGCCTGTATCTGGGGTTGAGAGTGGGCCTTCACCTGGCCACCCTGCTTGTCCACTATCTTTCTCAGCTCGCGCCTGGCCGATTCGAAGGTTCTGCCTATCAGCACTAGGAGCGGCTCTTCCCGTGTTTTTCGCACCGGAGGTCTGCCGCCCCCGGCGGGCTGTGGGCCTTCCACCTCGGTCTTGTCGGGAGTCAGCGGGGTTTCGGTGACTACCGGCATTTTCTTACGGGCTTTGGAAGAACGTCTTACAACGATGTCGGCGCGGTGGGGTATCCGGATATCTATACGCATCCGGTAGGCATTGCCGGTTCGGTGACGTCCTTGCTCTTGCTCCAGCGCTATCCTGATTCTGATAATGTAGTCGCATAACTGTTCCAAGCCGGCGATGCCTCTGGCTATCAGTTTGTCGACCAGTGGAGTCATCTCGATATTTCTCAGTGAAATCTCCGGTGGCAACTGCATGATAACCTCCTTATATCGGAGCACAGTTACACCTTCGATGCTCCGGAATCGTTTAACTTCGTAAATGGAATTGTAGATTATAGATGATGACAAAGTTATAAAAAGCAGGCTGAAAAAATTACAAATATGTGACATTCCCAGAAGTTTCCCGGGCAAAGCAGGACTCTTTTGTGGGGTTGTTGGCTCTGGAATGTCACACTTTTTCAACTTTTTCCTCCTAGATTTTATGACTTCGTAATGCTCTCCCGCTAATATAGAGGGCAATCATAGGGTTAATTCAAACAGACCAACAGCGAGCCAAAAATGTCATCCCGAATGCGACCCGTGTTCCTTGACTGAATTGAGGCCGACACAAAGCTTGCGTATGACTGTCAGAAGATGAGGTGATTGAGTATTTAACCAGATGGAGGCAACCAGCTACGGTTTGATGATTTCGGCAGGGAAAAGAGGTGCGGCTGTGACTGTGATAGCGCCGGAAGCCGGAGACAGGAATTGCTTCACTAATTAGTTATGCCGTAGAAATGTTAGCGGGAGGTAGAACATGAGCTCGACAGGCATTTCTAGGATTCGTAAACGGGACGGGTCGATAGTTATTTTCGACCTTGGCAAGATTGAACAGGCCATAAGCAAAGCCGTCTCGGCGGCAACGGGTATGGGTGACAGGGCGCTGGCTCTTAAGCTGACCAACCAGGTGATGGAAATTCTGCAAGTAAGGACCGGCAGCGAAATTCCTACCGTAGAAAGTGTGCAAGACATCGTTGAAGAGGTACTGATGACCCAAGGCTACCCCGAGATAGCCAAGGCCTACATGCTTTATCGTCAGCAGAGAACAGACCTGCGCAGACTGAAAGGGATTATCGGTGTCCACGATGACTTAAAGCTCGGTGTCAACGCCATCAAGGTATTGGAGCGCCGCTACCTGCTAAAGGACGAGGAAGGGAACGTCAAAGAAACTCCTACGCAGCTTTTTAGACGCGTGGCGCATGCGGTTGCTGCCGTGGAAAAGCGCTTTGACCCGGATGCTGACACCAAAGAACCGGAGCAAGCCTTCTTCAGGGTGATGACCAGCCTCGAATTTATCCCTAATACCCCTACTCTAATGAATGCCGGGACGCCGCTGGGGCAATTATCTGCCTGCTTCGTCCTGCCTGTGGAGGACTCGATAGGGAGTATTTTTGATACCTTGAAGAATATGGCGTTGATTCATCAGTCGGGTGGTGGCACAGGCTTTACCTTTAACCATCTGCGGCCAAAGGGTGATGCCGTCCGCTCCACCCAGGGAGTTGCCTCCGGCCCGGTCTCTTTCATGAAAATTTTTGATGTAGCCACCGGCGTGATGAAACAGGGAGGCAAGCGTCGAGGGGCTAACATGGGGATTTTGAACGCCGACCATCCCGACATCATGGAATTCGTTCTGGCAAAGAACGATGAGACCGCCTTAGCCAATTTCAATATCTCGGTAGGGGTAACCGACGATTTCATGGAAGCGGTTGAGAATGATAAACCCTGGGCCCTGATTAATCCCCGCACCGGAAATGAGGTTCGTACCATTGGCGCCCGCCAGCTCTTTGACCTTATAGTTGATAGCGCCTGGAGAAACGGTGACCCGGGGCTGGTCTTCCTTGACGAGATAAATCGTCATAATCCGACACCCCAGCTTGGCCGCCTCGAGGCAACCAACCCCTGCGGGGAACTGCCGCTGTTACCCTATGAAAGCTGCAACCTTGGTTCGATTAATCTGGCGAAAATGGTCGCCAATGGTCGGGTCGACTGGCAGAAACTGAAGAAAACGGTTCGGTCGGGTATTCACTTTCTGGACAATGTCATTGAGGCCAGCGAATTTCCTCTCCCAGAGGTTGAACGTATGACGCGCCAGGGAAACCGGAAGATAGGTCTGGGCGTGATGGGCTTCGCCGATGCCCTGATTGAGCTAGGGGTTGCCTACGATTCGGATGAAGCCCTGGACGTAGCTGATGGCGTAATGAAATTCATGCTGGAAGAGGCCCGGAAAGCCTCGGTCGAACTGGCCACTAAGCGCGGCCTGTTTCCTAACTTTAAGGGTAGTGTCTATGACCAGCCTGATGGCTTTAAGCCGAGGAATGCCACCGTTCTCTCAATCGCCCCTACCGGCACCATCAGCATAATAGCCGGCTGTTCGAGCGGGATTGAGCCGCTGTTTGCCCTGGCCTTTGTCCGCAATGTGATGGAAGGAACCAGCCTTCTCGAGGTCAACCCGCTCTTTGAGCAGATTGCTCATAAACGTGGGTTCTACTCTAAAGAACTGATGGAAAGAATAGCGCAAAGGGGGACGCTACGGGGTATTTCCGGAATTCCTGAAGACGTAGCCAGAGTAGTAGTTACCGATTGGGATATCGACCCCGTATGGCATATCAGGATGCAGGCCGTGTTTCAGAAGTATTCAGACAATTCGGTCTCTAAGACTGTCAATTTGCCCGCTGAAGCCACCCCGGAGGATATTCGTCGGATATACAACATGGCCTACGAGCTTAAATGCAAGGGAATCACCATATATCGTTATGGCAGTAAAAAAAACCAGGTGCTAACGCTACCCAATCAGTTAACCGAGCTAGCAACTGGCCAGGGTCCGTTTATTACTGTCGATTCAGAATACTCTGGTGGCTGCGCCTTGTGTGGCAGGGTGTCATAGTAAAGATGTTGTGAGCAGCCGAGCCCGAAGGTCGGTGGTCATATTTTCGGTAATCTCAGTGTCAAAAATATCGGGATAAGTTTTTGTTATTTTGTGTTGTACCTATACCTCGGCAAGCGTAGTGGTATTAATTACTTGAAGTTCCATTAAATTTCCCAAGTCCATCTCCCTATTTTTGTGCCGGAATCTGCTTGCTGCACTTCTTCGCAGGTTGCACCTCACCTTCAGTAATTATGAACCCGGTAGCAGGCCTCTGAATCGATGCAGAATCAGTCTCATCTGGTGGCATTTGTTTTAATAGAATTCGGGAAAAATAAAATTTATTGAAAATGATATTGACATTATTGATATTTTAATGTATAATAGTTTCACAATATTTGAATTGGGAGTGAATATGGTAAAAGACTGGACTGAATTGACCCGGCTGACCGGAGGCGCCAATATCATTGTCGAGCGGGTAAGGCTGGAGAAGAGCGGCATCGCCATCGAGGGGGAGTTTTCCCTGTCGCCGCTTGCCCGGCTTTCGGGCGAGGACCAGATATTCATCATGGCCTTCGTCGGGGCACATGGCTCGTTAAAGGACATGGAACATCTCTTCGGCATCAGCTATCCTACCGTAAAAAACCGTATTGACAGGCTTGCCTCACAGCTCAAGATGGTGGAGCTTGAGCTGATGCTACCGGACATGATGCTCAGGTGGTGAAGAAATTGGAGGAAAGGGGGCTAATTCGAACCAAAGGGACCGGCGCGATGTGGGTGGAAAGATCAGAGGACCTGATCATTGAGCATACGGGGGAGGTCTACCCCGGCCTCATTGCCACGGGCATGGCACTCTCGACAACCTACGGATTGCCAAGGATGGGCCCGACTTTTGGGGGAATGCTCTTATCCGGTGAGGTTGGAGCTGAGGTCGCTCTGGAAAAACTAAATGAGGGTGCAACGGTTACATAAGATTCTCCTGCACGACGAAGGTGCTAGTCAGGCACTGGACATAGAAGAGGTCGCTGGCTATCTGAGAAGGAAGTTGACTAAGCTAGAGGTCGAGGTAAGGGGTAATCCCTTCCTCCCTTTCGGGGATAGAGCTCTGGATTACGCCAGAAAAGTTGCATGTATCAAGATCCAGGATCCAGCTAAAATGCTATCTGGACACGAACCTCTATACGGCGAGATTGAGCACGAGAGGAGAAGGATTCTGGGAAAAACGAGAGCTTGTGGGGTATTGTACGACGGGTTGGCACTACAAAGGATATTTTGCGAGCTCATATCAAGAGAGGAGCGTAGCTTAGAGTTTGTTCACATCTTCTTTACTAATCGCCTGTTTGCTACCTGGGAGGAGAATGACAGGAGGTATCATGCCAGAGTGAGCATTTATGGTGTTCCCTCGATTATCTCAACGACAGGAGTTGTAGAGGCACCGGCAAAACCAAGGGAATATTATCTTCTCAAACAGCAATACAGGATACTGGGCAGGGACCCCCTGGAACTCAAAACGGAATTCATAGGGCGTTTCATTGATTACGACGACAAGCGGTTGACCGAGGTCTTAAAGGGATATGCTATACAGGCTGTCATTTATGCCCTGACCGGCGAGCCGTTTTGTAAAGACAAAGGTTGCCGGCTGTATAACGCCCACTGGCAGGAAGAGCTCATGTCTGCTCAACTGGAGAGCGAATACGAGTTTTGCCCACAGCATAAAAGAATAATGGAGGAAGCGGATGAGCATCGAAGTAATAGAGATCAAAGAAGATAAAACTCTAAAGGAACTCTTGAATGAACTGAGTCTGGCTGCACCCGTTCTGTTTGAAGTAAACGGAGAGGCCTTCTACCCCGATGGTAATTACGACAGGGTATTAAGAAAAGGAGATAAAATAAAATTGATACGGATATTAGCCGGTGGGTAGGCATGGATAGATATTCAAAGCAGGCATTGGTAACCGAAATTGGAGAATCTGGTCAAGAGAAGCTGCTCAAAAGCAGAGCTTTAGTCATTGGTTGTGGTGCACTGGGCACAGTCATAGCCAACAACCTTGCACGGGCCGGAGTCGGCTATCTAAAAATCGTGGACAGGGACTATGTTGAGCTTGATAATCTCCAGAGGCAGATGCTCTTCGACGAAGAAGACGCAAAAAAGGGAGCCCTCAAAGCAATTGCCGCCGCCGACAAACTGCGCCGTATCAACTCCTCCATAACGATAGAAGCTGAGGTAAGAGATGTGCATCGGGGGAATATCGAAGAGCTGATTCAGGGTGTAGATGTCGTCCTTGACGGGACAGATAATTTCGAGACCCGTTTTCTCATTAACGACGCCTGTTTCAAGCATAAGATACCGTGGGTATACGGTGCTGCCATATCGAGTTATGGAATGACCATGAACGTTATTCCTGGGAAAACACCCTGTTTTAGAAGCATCGTGCCTTCTTTGCCGGCTCCCGGTTCCATTGATACTTGTGATACCGTGGGGGTATTGAATACGATAACAGGCATGATAGCGTCACTTCAGTCCAATGAGGCAATAAAGATTCTTGTGGGGAATGGGGATTTGAATCAGGGACTTATGGTAGTAGATTTATCGCGTAACAGCGTCGAGAAGGTCATGATTAGAGAAAGAGATGATTGCCCCCTGTGCAGGAACGGCGACCTTGAATACCTGAACAAGGATGGTCCTCTTGGACCTATTAAGCTGTGTGGCCGGGACATGGTACAAGTTACCCCCCAAAGGGAAATGGAGGTTTCCCTGGAATATCTAAGGGAGAAGCTTGAAAACTTGGGGACTGCCTATTTCTTAGGTTCTTTGCTGAAATTTAGCACGGGGAAGTATGAACTGATTATTTTCCCGGATGGGAGAGCCTTTATAAAAGGATGCTCCGATGAGAAAACAGCCAAAAGCCTGTATACCAAGTATATTGGTGTATAAAAGCGGAGTTATGTGGGGTGTCCAGCAGTAAACTAATAATTGATAGAGAAGACCCTCGGCCGAGCCTTACGCTGTATAATTGCATGGGCGGGGATTGCATTCGGTGAGACTCAGAGCAATAGTGGCTGGTGTAAATTTACCCAGAATACGCGGGGTAATAATTACTTAAATCTGCAATGAGAACAGAAAAGGGCTTTGGTTTTATGATTGCACAATTGGAACTTGAGTGCATTAACAGAATGAACCTATATTTAGTCATTAGAAAGAATTGAGGTAAAACCGAAGGGTAAGGCCATCAAAGCTAAAGCCACCCTGATTATTTAAAAAATTCCCCGGCAGAGACGGCCTTTTGAATCTGGTAGGCCGTACAGGTCTCGAACCTGTGACACCCTGATTAAAAGTCAGGTGCTCTGCCAACTGAGCTAACGGCCCACATCTTCTGAGGCATATGGGATTATAATCCACGGTTCCTTGCCCGGAAAGTATCGCCCCGGGGCAAGTTGCCGCTTGCCTCTCTTTAGTGTTCAAGAATAGCAAATTTCTAGCTGTTTAACAATAGTCTTTATTTTTTGGTTTTAACACGATTAGAACTGATACGGCAAATATCAATATTACCGCTTGACAATTGACAACTCTTATATTAATATAGTTGATAATAATTATCATCTGAGATATGTGATAGATGAGGCTAACCGCTAACAAGATAGCCGGCATGTTGCGCCAAAGGGGTTATCGTCTGACACCCCAGCGTTATGCTGTCCTGAAGGCCATCGCCGCCAGCCAGGACAGCCTGACGCCCACCGAGTCGGGCTGATGACCGTTTATCGTGTCATTAACCTGCTCACCAAACTTCGCCTAATTTGCAGGGTAAACACCCGGGGAGATTCCAGGAGCTACCTGATGCGAAGGCCGACCGGGCATCATCACCACCTGGTGTGTCTGCATTGTGGTCAGGCGACGGATTTCTCTGATTGCGATTTGGGGCATTTAGAGCAAAGAGCTTCGCAGGAAACCGGATTTGAAATTGAGGGGCACCTTCTGGAGCTCTATGGCAGGTGCCCCAGCTGCTGTACCGCAGCCTCCGCTTAAAGACTCCGATGATTTAAATGCTTACGGGTGGCCAATAGTGGAGTTGAAATGAGATGTTTTCTATCGGCGGGTTCATCAACCTTGCTGGCTATGTTTTTGGTGTCATCGGCGGTCATAGCTACTTCTTGTGCTCACAAGGAGGCAACAACAAAATTGGGGGTAGCCGTCACCATTCTGCCCCAGGCGGAGTTTGTTGAGCGTATCGGCGGTGATAAAGTTCAGGTTACCGTGATGATTCCGCCGGGGGCTAACCCTCACACCTATGAGCCGACGCCGTCTCAGATGGTAAGCCTGTCGGATGCAAAAATCTACGCCAAAGTGGGTTCGGCGATTGAATTTGAGGTTGCCTGGATGGACAAACTCATAGCCATCAATCCGGCCATGCTGGTGGTCGATTGCAGCCAGGGCATTACTCTTCAGCAAATGACGGTCGCCGGTGAAGGCGAACCGGCCGGCAGTATGGACCCTCACATCTGGACTTCTCCCCGGAACGCCGCGGTGATGGTGCAGAACATCGCCAGCGGCCTGATTCAGCTCGACCCGGCTAACCAGGCCTACTACGAGCAAAACCGGGACGCCTATCTCCAGGAGATTAACAGACTTGATGCCGATATACGCAGCGGTCTGGCCGGCGTCCAGAACCGTGTCTTTATGGTCTACCACCCGGCCTTCGGCTACTTTGCCGCCGAATACGGACTGACACAGCTACCGATTGAGGCTGAGGGTAAGGAACCTACGGCAGCGGGTATACAGCGTCTGATTGAACAGGCCAAGGAGCTTAATATTAAGGTGGTCTTTATTGAGCCACAGTTTAACCCTCAGAGCGCCGAGGTCATTGCCAGTGAAATCGGCGGGCAGGTTATCGCCATCGACGACTTGGCCAGGGATTACCTCTATAATATGCGTGCCATGGCGGAGAAAATGATAGCAGCGATGGAGTAAACATGCAGCAGACACTGGTCAAGATCGAAGACATATGGGTGTATTATGATGGACTGCCAGCGCTGGAAGACGTCAGTCTGTCTGTGAGTGCCGGTGACTTCGTTGGTATTATCGGTCCTAATGGCGGTGGTAAGACTACACTGCTCAGGGTAATCCTGGGGCTGGTAAAACCAGCACGAGGGCGCGTGCTGGTTATGGGGCAAACACCGGAAAGAGCACGCCATAAACTGGGTTACGTTCCGCAGCACAATCTGTTTGACCCTGACTTTCCTCTGAGTGTTCAGGATGCCGTACTGATGGGCCGGCTGGGAAACAGGGGGCTTTTCAGGCGTTACGGGCGTGAAGACCGGGAGCTGACACGGCAAGTGCTGGCTTATGTCGGTATGTTGTCATACCGGAATCAGCAAATCGGCAAGCTCTCCGGCGGCGAGCAGCAGCGCGTGTTCATTGCTCGGGCACTGGTGAGCCGCCCGAAATTGTTGCTGCTTGATGAGCCTACCGCCAGCGTTGATACCGCCATGCAGACCGAGTTCTTCGAGTTGTTGGAAAAGTTGAAGAATGAAATGGCCATAATCATGGTCTCACACGACATCGGTGCCGTGTCTGTTTACGTCAACAAAATCGCCTGTCTTAACCGGCAGCTATACTATCACGGCCCCAAGGAGATAACGCCCGAAATACTGGAGGCCACCTATAAATGCCCGGTGCAGATGATTGCCCACGGTCTGGTGCCGCACTGGGTTCTGGGGAAGCATTAAGACATGCTGGAAGTGCTGCAATACGAATTTATCAGGAACGCCATCCTGGCCGGGCTGCTGGCGTCTATCGCCTGCGGCATCATCGGTGTCTATGTGGTCGTTAAGAGGATTATATTCATCAGCGGCGGCATCGCCCACACGTCCTTCGGTGGTGTCGGGCTGGGGTACCTGGTCGGCTTCAATCCGGTACTCGGGGCGCTATTTTTCTCCCTGTCTTCGGCTCTGGGCATCGGGTATGTCACCAGGAAGACAAAACTAGCCGAAGACACCGCCATAGGCATCTTCTGGGCGATGGGCATGGCTCTGGGTATCATCTTCGTCGGACTGGCCCCGGGCTATGCCCCGGACCTTTTCAGCTACTTGTTTGGTAACATTCTCACCGTACCGGTGACCGACCTGGTCATTATGCTGGCACTGGATATCGCCATCGTGGGCATTGTTATGGCTTTCTACAAGGAATTCCTGGCGGTATCCTTCGATGAGGAGTTCAGCACCGTGCTCGGAGTGCGTGTCGGGCTGCTGTACCTTCTTCTGCTCTGCATGATAGCGATGACCGTGGTTGTGCTGCTGCGTATTGTTGGCATGATATTGGTTATCGCCCTGCTCACTATCCCGGCCGCCATGGCGCGGCAGTTCACCTTCAATATGCGCAAGATGATGGTTCTGGCTATTGTTTTCAGCATCATTTTTACGCTGGGCGGGCTGTGGCTCTCCTACGTGCTGGACTTGGCCTCCGGTGCCACGATAGTCATTTTCGGCGGCGGGCTCTTTTCCGTCACCTTTGGTCTCAAGAAGTTTATCGGGAGATTTTCCGGCGGACGCAATCGGGCAGGACGGCGCGTCACGTCTTAGACGTTCAACTGAGGCAGGTTGCCCCGCTTGTTTTGTGGAGCGGGTGATGGGATTCGAACCCACGACGTCTTGCTTGGGAAGCAAGCACTCTTCCGCTGAGTTACACCCGCAAAATCACAGCTATTTTATCATCAAGAAACGACGCCTGTAAAGAGGGAGGGCTTGCTTCCCAAGCAGAAAAGACTGCCGGTTACCTCGGAGATATTGCCGCCCCGGCGTGTGTTTGGTTACTCAATGCGGGATTAAGGCATCAGGCGCCGGGATTTAGCACCCTGCCCACGAACAGTATGGCGCCGGTTTCAATATCCCGGATGAGGAAAACGAACGGGTGGTCAAGGGTGACCGTCACTGGCTCTGGCGGCATAGAAACTATGCCCACAATCACGCCGCTGGCGGCTGCGGCTTCGGTGCCGGCTTCATCAACGGAAACGAATGCCTTGTGCACCACGTCCTGAATGTATAGCTCTTTATTACCCGTCATACCGGAGAAATCGGCACTATCTAGGAAAGGCTCTTGCATGCCCATGGCCATAAGGGCCTCTTTGAGTCCGAACTCGGACTCAAATTCAAACTTGGGCATGGTAAGGGCGACCCTGGTGTTCTCCAGGCCATCCATAATCCCCTTGACCATTGACCAGTTTAAGCCGTTCTCAAAATCGCTAAAATCGCCGGCCTGGTTGGTCAGGATGACCATTGAAAGCTCGTTGCCGTCGTAAGGCAGTTCCACCGCCAGGTAATTGCCCAGTTTGGCGTAACCTAAGCACTCGGTCTGGTGCATCATGGGCACGGTTACGTCATCACCGTTTGTCAGATGAAAGATGCCATCGGTGGTCGCCTCAGGCTCAAAGGGGAACTCCCAGGCGGCATTGAAGTAGACGGCATTGGTAAGCACCAGGCGGGTCAGTGGATTGATACTGCCTTCTGGAATCAGGTCCTTGATGCGGCCTTCTGTCTGGTCACTCACCCACTGGTTGATAACCTCTCTGGAGTAGTCCGGGTTGTTGATGAAATCGAGCACACGGAGCCCGGCTCCGTAGTTCTCGGCCAGCAGGTCAAGATAGGATGAAAGGAACTGGTAGTCCTTCTGCCCCCAGATGGCGTTGACGATGTTCAGCCTGAAGCCCTCGCCGTCTTTACCCCTGGCGCCTCCCCCCTTTTTGGCAAGCTCCGTGTCCAGCCAGTTAAGCGCCGGGTGTAGCTCTTCCTGTGACAGATAAAATTTCAGGGTATCGGCCATCTGCCGGGCGGTTTCACCCCGGGCACCGGCATATGTCATGGCCAGAGCCAGCGACAGGCTGTAGGGTGAGTAGAACAGGTTTCCGTTATCCTTGGCCAGCTGCTGGTAGAGGTCAAAGGCAAACTCACTGTTGCCATCAACCAGGCTCTCCAGGTCTGTTTGGCTTATATCCGGGTGGCTAATCCTCTCCAGGCCGGATTTCAGCTCCATGGCGGCTGCCGGCCGGGTACATCCGGCAAGACTGATAAGCAGGAGTACAGGCAGCAACCTCACCAGCGTCTTTTTCACCCTGCCCTCCCTCATACCTTGTTTAAATCTGACACTATTTATAACGAAATTTAACCGGATTGGTTAGCGGGCAGGCAGGCTGATTTGGAGCCGCCTAGGATATGCTCTTGGTAACCGTGGCTATGACGGTGGGCATCCTGTCGGCGGCCTGAAAGTAGTCCTGGAACTGGCTTATCAGTTGACTATCCCCGGTTAAGCTCCTGGAAGCCTGATACGAGATTGACTGGTAGAGCAGGCTGGCGGTGATGGTAAACGGCCCCTTGCCCGTGAGGTTTAGCTGGTAGGTGATGGCGTCTGACCCGCCTGTGAAATTACCGTCGTTCAGGGCCGCTCCGTGGACGGCGACCTCATCCGGGGCGGTTGTCTTATCAAAACCCGCCGGCAGAATACGATTGTCCTTGAGATAGGTGGCACCCTTGAGCAGGTGGTAGGTCACGTGGCCATCGGTGTCACCCATTATGGATTCATAGATCTGTACCTGGTCGGCGTCGGTGATGACGTCATAGTGCGGCTCAAAGGCGGTAATGTCATCATCGGCGTCATCGCCGCTTATGCTGCCATCTGCGTTAGGCTTGCCGGACTCGAAGACCACCTTTCCGGTGCTATCGGTGATAGTCAGGTGAATCCAGACCCGGCGTGAAGGGAAGCTGGTGGGGAACTTATGTCCCGTCTGGTCGCTCACCCTGAGGCCCAGTTCGAGGCTGTTGCCGCTGAGCTGGCTATTGACTACGGAGAGCTGGGCGGCGCGGTTTTGAAGCTGGTCTAGCACCAGAGCGATGGTGGCCTCAAGCTGCTCGGTGGAGGCGGTGATACCCAGGTCCTGGATGTGTGCCCGCATGATTTCCAGCATGATGGTGTTGCCGCCGACAAACTGGTGCTGGCTGAAGGGAGTGCGCTGGTCTAGGCCGGTGGGGTTGTTGGAAATGGCCGTGGAGCCGGTGGTGGGCATGTGGCACGACTGGCAGGGCATCTGTTGACCGGGGGTCTTGCCGTAGGCGCTGTTGGACCACTCTGTGTAGGGCATCTGCTCTGGAAAAGTCCCGGCGACGTCGCCCTGGTCATTGACATAAGGGGTAATGACATTGTGGCAGGTGGCGCACAGTCCCGGGTCGCTTATCTGTTCTCCCTGGACCGGAGTGAAGCCGACCATTGACTGCATCGGGGCTTGCAGCGGACCGGGGAACTGGCCGAATATGGGGCGGTCGGGTGCCTCGGTGGACGTGTCAATGACGTAATTACCCTCAAAGCTATCCGATTGTCCCAGGTTGTCCGGCTGGACCTGGTGGCACAGGGTGCAGGAAACGCCGTCCAGGGCCGCCTTGTTCAGTTCGTTTGCCGGGTTAAGAAAGCCATCGCCCAGCACAGCCACTGCCTTGCCATCGGTTAGTGCCTGGGTGCGTGCCATAGGCATATGGCAGACGGCGCAGGCATCCTCTACGGCCTGCTTCAGGTTCGGCAGCAGCGCCACCTCAGAGGCCGCCTTGGCCAGGAAATAGGGGTCTTTTGCCGCATTGGCCAGCATCGTGGAACGCCACTGGCTGTCGATGGACACGTCGGCGCCGCTTGAATCGATCAGGCTGCTATGGCACACAGCGCAGTTACCGGAGCCGGCGAAATCACCGGTGGCAAACGTTACCAGCGGGAGACCCGGATGTGACGTGGCTGATGTAGTAGTAGTGGTGGTGGTGGGTTTACCCTGGCAGGCAGCAAGAGTAATTAGCAGTATGGCGGTGCTGAGAATACCGAGGAGTTTGAAGTCTGACGGTCTGTGTGACATACAACTGCCTCTCAGCCGGGGAAATTCCCGTAGCTCTGTCCGGGTGACCCAGGTTAATCATAGCATCATTTATCCCCGTTGGCAATGAGATGACTGGAATTATGACACTTTATTAAAAATATCTTATGCTTGTTTTGCTTTACCTCGTATCCAAACCCCCAAAAAGGGGAGAGCCCCTCTACCTTTGGAAAAGGGAGACTAAGGTGGATTTTAAACAAAGGCTAGGCTTGAAAGCCGAGGCTGCGGGATGTAAAATGCCCCTGATGTGAAAGCGCTGATACTATGTGGTGGCCGGGGGACCAGGCTTAGGCCCCTGACAGCCACCATACCAAAGCACCTTCTCCCGGTAGCCAACAGGCCGGTCCTGTTTTATGTCCTGGACAAGGTTGTTGAAGCCGATGTCACCGATGTCGGAGTTGTTGTTTCTAATGAATCGGCCGAGCAGATAAGAGGGGCCGCCGGCGATGGTTCAGGGTGGGGTATCCGGATTACCTATATTCTGCAGCCCGAGCCCCTGGGCTTGGCCCACGCCGTTCAGACGGCCGGTGAGTTCCTGGGCGATTCTTCGTTTCTGGTGTTTCTGGGCGATAATCTCATCGAGGGTGGCATCCGGCCTTTGGTGGAACAGTTCAGCCATGACGCCCCTGATGCTCTTATTCTGCTCAAGGAGGTTGCCGAGCCACATGCCTTCGGGGTGGCTGAACCCGGTGAAGGCGGCCGGATAGTCAGCGTGGTTGAGAAACCGGAGCGGCCCAGGACCAATCTGGCAATAGTCGGGGTGTATCTTTTCTCTCCAAAAGTCCACGAAGCCATAGCCCGTATTAGACCCTCCCGGCGGGGGGAACTGGAGATAACCGATGCCATTCAGCAGCTTATCGACATGGGCGGGCTAGTCCGGGGCCACATCCTGGATGGCTGGTGGCTAGACACCGGTGACAAGGAAGGCCTTTTAAGGGCCAACCGGGTCGTCCTTGACCACTGTTTAAGGTGGGATATAAAAGGCGAGGTTGATAGCCAGAGTCGGGTGGTGGGCCGGGTTGAAATCGGAGAGGGGGCGAGGCTAGAAAATAGCCTTGTCCGGGGGCCGGTCTCCATTGCCGCGGGCTGCCGCATCAGGAATTCAACAGTCGGTCCTTTTAGCAGCATTGGCCAGGGAACGGTGATAGAGAATTCCTTGATAGAGAACTCGGTGATTCTGGATGGTTGCCATATCGCCGATGTCGAAAGGCTGGTGGATGGCCTTATCGGTAAAGGGGGAATCTGAGGGGATGCAGACTAAGTCTGCATCCCCTCAGTGTATTAGCTTACGGTGATAGGCTGGCTCAGGGTCTCGCCACTTATCTCCGGCTGGTAGTATGAGTAGGCCTGTGAGCTTACTCCCTTGGCCTTCACCGGGTACAGGGCTATCACCTTGAAGCTGAAGGCCATTTTGTCGCCGGGGAGCATATTTTCAATGTAGAAGATGACCTTTCTGCCGGCGATTTCGTAGCGCTTAATCCCCTTGTTCTCTGCCAGCGCCTGGATAATGGTCTCTTCAACCGGGGCGAAACCGGTGGGCACCGAGATGTCAAGGACGACCATGCCGGCTTCCACGGGCTCGGGCGGGTTGAACTCCAGCTCCACCGAGACATTGACCAGGTCATTGACCTCAACCTGGGTGGTGTCGTAGTCAACGCTTATCTTCAAGACCTGCTCTTCGGTGTCTTCCGCCTGGGGCAGGTTGAACCTGGTGACCACCTGGGCGATGGCCTCGCCTTCGCCTACCGCCGAGATGCTAACGGTGGCGTTTATCGGTACCTCAACCATCTGGAGGACATCAAAATTGTCCTGATTTATCCTCAGTGTCTTGCTCATTCCCCCGGCTTCTATATTGACCGTCAGGTCGACATCGGCCCTGGCTCCGGCGGAGTATTCAGTCAGCGCCTGAAGGGCGACCACGGTGTCCTGTGTCGAGCCGTAGCCGCCGTAGGCGTTCCTCTGCGAAACCAGCCACTTGGCCGCCCGTGAGGCATTGAAGACGTCGCCGTGTCTTATCAGGGCCAGGGTAGCGTAGGCGGTGGCTTCAATGTCCGATGTTTGGGCTATGGGTGAAAATGGCTTAAAGCCGTCAGCCTTGGGCAGAATGGGTTCGGGTTCAACAGTGCCGCTGCTCCAGTACAGGCCGTTTTCGTCCTCCTGGGCCAGCTCCATCAGCTTCTGGTAGGCAACTCCGGCTTTATCGCTCCGGGCGAGCTCAAGAGCGTAGGCGGTGATGGCCGCGGTGTACGGGTCGTCCGTCTCGCCGAGCTTTCCTTCCAGGTAGTCAATCGCCCTGGCTGAGCTGGTCGTCTCGCCGGCCTCCATCAGGGCGATGGCGACATAGGCGGTCAGGGCGGTCTTGCCGCTGACGCCGCCCATCATCTCCTGGTGGTGGACAAAGCCCACGGCGTCAAAGGAGCCGTCGCTGTTCTGGTGGGCTGTGAGCCAGGTCAGGGCTTCGTCCAGGACGCTGTCATCAATGAAGATGAGGCCTTTTGCCTGGGAGAAGGACTTCAAAACGAAGGCGGTGAGCCACAGACTGCCCATCTCATCGCTTTCTCCGAAGGCGGAGAAGCTGCCGTCGCCCCGGCGGTAGGTAAGCTCCCTCTGGTAGCCGGTAATCATCAGTTTCTCTGCCTTGGCCATTATCTCCGATTTGAGCTGCCCGCTTTCGCTGAGGTACTTGGTGATGAAAACGTCGGGGGCAAAGACAATCATGTTCTGCTCGCCGCAGCCGAAGGGCATCTGGATAAGTCCCTCCAGGCCTTCGATGGTCTGGGTCAGGTAGCTTGAGGTTACGGCGATGTAAGCCTGTCCTGAATCGGGAACGGCGTATTCGGGAATGGTGGTGTCCACCGTCTTGGAGCTGCCCTCGGAGAGAATAAGGTTGTCGACAAACTCTCTGGGGACACCCTCGGGCTGGATGAGCAGGGTCTTAATCACGGCGTCTGATGCCTGCTGGCTCTGGGCAGTCACCTTGATTTCGTTGACGCCCAGCCCGTTGGGCCTTATCATAAATTCCACGCCACCGATGTCATTGGCACCTACTTCCACCGTCTTTTCGGGCTCGTCCAGGAGGTCATACCAGCCCGCCGGGTCAATCTTTACCAGGACATTCTGGGGCTGGTCAAGATAGTTATAGACGGCCACCTTTATCGGGAACTCTTCACCCCTGATGGCCGAGTAGGGCAAATCGACCTTGAGGAAGAAGGGCTGAAAGGCCGTGAGCTCGTCCTGGGCGATTCCCAGGCCCTTCTCCTTGGATATGGCCACCACGCGCAGCATCCAGTTGGTGATGGTGTCCGGCACCTGGGCCGGAACGGATATCCTGCCATCATCACCCACCATGACCTCTTCCCAGAGCCAGGTCTCGGGGAAGTACTGCCTCACCCTCTCTATCTCGGCCAGACCCGACTCATCCGGAGTGGATGTCTGGTCTGCTCCCTTGGTGACTGATGGTACCACTACTCCATTGACCTCCTGGAAGGCAACGTCACCGCCAAGGAAGCGCCACAACTGGTCCCAGATACCGGGCTGGTCTTCTGCCTTGTACTCTTCACCCTCCGGTATCTTGTTGTTGCTGAGCACGACCACGCCGGCGTCCTGGAAGATGTCTTTGGCTCCCTGGGTGGTTATGGTCGGGTAGATGCTGGCCTGGTGAATCTCCGCCTGGGGCTGCATGTAGAGCCTCTCCAGCTCGTCAAAGACCTGCTGCAGGTTGAGCCGGTTCTCCGCCAGGATGAAGACCGAGCGGTCTACGGCGGCTATGCCCACCTTGGCCTCTCCCTCGGTCTGAATGTTGATATTCAGCTCTTCTCCGGGGCTGGCCTCGTCCTGGCCGAAGTCCACCGTCACGCTGTGCGGGTACTCGGCCTCGACCTTGAAGGGTATGTAGTCGGCGGCCACTTCGCTGTTGGGTAGAATCTGGTACACCAGCAGCCGGGAAGAAGGCGCCATAAGCGGAGTGGCATCAAAGGAGATTTCACGGCCCCGGGTGAAATCAGAGAAGACCACCTTGCCCCGGGAGATGACCTCGTAGTAGAAGTTGGCCGCCTCCCTGGTCGAGTTGACCCGGAAGATGATTTCATCGCCTATCTTGGGGATGCCCTCGCTTATCTGCTCCACGTGAATGAAGTTGCCCGAGGGAGAATAGGAGGCCTCCAGGATTTTAGAGGCCCGGGCCGACTCCACCGAGGAGACCGGCGTCAGCTCAAAGGCTTCCATTATCAGGGCGACGCTCTCCAGGGGAGGGGTTATCTCCACCACTGCCCTGCCTTTGTCGGTGCTGACCTCCTTCTCTTCTTTTTCTACCTCTTGATACTGGCTATCGAGGTAGGTCAGTGTCAACTGCACTTTGGTATCTACCGGCTCGTTGCCCGGGGTCTCGGTGATGATAAGGATGTTGAACGGTAGGCCGGGCTTGAAAGCCGAGCTCTCGGGGATGAGCTGGATGTTGAGTGGTGTCTGGGCGATGGTAATTAGCTGGCTTGTCTTTTCCTGATAGCCGGTGGCCTTTTCGGTGACGGTTACATCAAGCCTGACATTGCCCATGCCGCCGGCAGCCGGCACCCCGGCGACGTAGCCTGCCGCCGGAAGCTCGAACTGGGTCTCACCGTCAATCTCCTGGGTAAAGGTGGCGTATGCCTCCCACTCGCCGACGTATTTTGAAGCCTTTATCTCAAGCTCGCCACTAACCGGCTTGCCAAAGCTGTATTCTGCCTTGATGGTGCCCGTAATTGGCTCATCAACCAGGAACCACTCCTTGGGCAGCTCAACCTTGACCTCGTATTTGGGGAGCACGTATTTCTCAATTGTTATATCCAGCTGGGTCTTTCCCCCATCGGTCTCCGCCGTTATCTTCCACGCCCCCAGGTTGGGCTCCTGGGAGACGGGTAAGTCCAGGCTGGCCATGCCGTAGTCATCGCTGGTTACCACCTGGCGGAAGACCTTTATCCCTTTGGCGTCCAGGACTTCTATGGTCACCGTTTCGCTGACCGGCCTCAGCTCGCCGTTAAGGGTGAATACTCTCATGTGTACTGTTTGGCCTGGCTTGTATATCGGTTTGTCCGTCTCCAGGAAGACGAGGAAGCTCTTTTCCACCTTGACCGATGCCCTGTCATCAAAGCCGCTACCCTTGACCCGGACCTCGTAATCACCGGGGTCAACTAAAGGAATGTCGAGGTTCACGGTCCCTTTGCCCTCAACCACTTTTTCGGTGGAGACGATTTCCTGCCCTTCCTTCAGCAGAGTGACCTCAACCTTGCCCGGAATCAGACTGTCACCCCTGAAGAGGGCCACCGAGAGGGCTTCGGTGCTGCCGCTGTGCAGCACCTTGGGTACGACCGCCAGATAGCTTTCGGCGGCAAAGGTTGGTCGGCAACCGGGCACTGCCGAAGCCAGCAGGGCCAGGATTAGGCCGATGGCGAGAACGGTGGTAACTCTTTTGGCTGTCATGGCTACCTCCCTGGTTTTCGTCAACTGTTATAACGAAAACGGCGTGAAAAGGTTAGCCGGAGCGGGCCCTGGTGGACAATTCCCAGGCTCTTGTTTGAGAAGAAGGGACTGATTCCAGCGTTGAAACAGTTGCTCGTATCCTTCCAGCAGGAACAACAATCCCCCTAAGGACTAACAGAAGGTTTTACCTGCGCGCTACAGCCGAAATGGCAGCTTGGGCTGGTGCAATTCGTATATGACAATCAGTACACTCATAAACCCAGTATAAGATTCGGCGGTCATTCTTAATCCTATACTTTTCACTTTTTTTAGGACATTGTCGCCACCGATGCGGTTTTAACGTTACTTTGCATATTGCTTCTTTGCTCATTCTAATTTAATCATATCCCGAAATTCTTGTATTGGCTCAATCTCCTCAAACCAGACACCAGCAAGGTCTCCCCATCTCTCTACAAAATTGAACTGCAAATTTACTTCAAGAAATGGAGTCGGTGTTTGAATCCCAAAATGACTCAGAAAAGACATATCTGGTTTTGAGCCAGCTTGCCAACTCTCCTTGAGAAAGTCTAATGCTTTCTGAGAGTAAAGTTCTTTTACCCTTAGAATAACTATGCGTTTTATTATTTGTTCTATTCCGTAGTTCTCTAATAGTTGTTTTGTGACGTGACTATACGTACCGTCATTGAATTCAAATCCTCTTTTTCTTAACCATGTGTAATTTTCCTTCTGATTTCCGGGTCCTAGACCCCAAAGGAAGTGAGTTGAATTCTTGAGGTACCGCTCTAATTTGTGCTTCTGATTTTCGTCCATCTTAGCCCTCCTTGATTAATATTATAATATTGAAATATAATATTGTCAAGTATTATTGTAATATTAATATTTGAAATTATTTGTAGGTATGCGGGTAGCTTCTCTTGTCCTTGCTGGTTTGTTTTGGTGATAACATTACCATTATGGTGGAGAATACCGGACTCTTGGCAGGGTAAGAAACCCCCGGTTGCCAGGCTACCTTGACCCGACCAGAAGAACCGGAGTGGAGGCGGCGAGCATGACCTTCTCGGCGGTGCTGCCGTAGACCCAGCGGCTGATGCCGGAACGGCCGTGGGTTATCATGGCGATGAGGTTGGCCCGGTGTTTTGTGGCATAGTTGCTTATAGCGTCTGCCGGACTGCCCAGTGGTACTTCATGACGTGCCCTCAGTCCGGCCTCTTTAAGCTGTTTCTCTATCGCCGCCAGGTATGGCCCGGCTTCCAGTTTACACTTGGTTGTCTCAATCGCCACGTGCTCCTCCCAGCTCAGGGGCATGGTCGGGGGGTAGTCTGATGAGACGGCCGGTGGCTCACACACCCGGAGCAGGACAACTTCCACCAGTCCATCGGCCCACTGTTTGGCCAGGTTCTTAACATGGGGCAGGACCGCCTCGGCCAGCTTTGAGCCGTCCAGGGGTACCAGTATTGTCCTGGTAGCCAGCCTGTCCTCCAAAATCTCATCGCTGATTCCGGAGCGGATAAACCAGACCGGGACCTTTGACGCCCGAAGCACCTTGTAGGCGACACTGCCCATAGCCCAGCGGCTGATGCCGGAGCGGCCGTGGGTTGCCATGAGTACAATGTCAACCTTGTTCTTGTCCGCGTAGCGCAGGATTTCCTCGGAAGGGGAGCCGCCGCTGACCACTTCTCCGTGGGCGTTTACCGTCCTGTTAGGTTCGGCCGTTGGCCCGCCTCTGACAATTTCGGCCGTCCGCTCAATATAAGCCCGATGCATGGGTGCCAGTCCGTATTCTTCTGAGTCACAGACATGGAGCAGGATTACCTCCAGACCGCCCAGCCGGGGGGCTATGTTCTTTACATAAGTGGTGGCTATCTCGGCAATTTCTGAGCCGTCCAGGGGGACGAGCATTCTTTTAAACACCTTAACCTCCGTAAGTCAACTAATAATGATACACTTGATGACGGTGAAACTCAACTCCCGAAACCCAGAAGTTTTTATCTGCTTCTGGTTGCTCAACCTCACCCCCTCTCTATTTTTACTCCCCTTCCCTTGCTAAGGAAGGGGTAAGAGGATGGGTTATTTCAATAAAAAACATACTAACTGAAGATTCCAAGCACGAAATCATATTTAGAAATTAGTATAAGGTGAAATATGTTTACCAGTTCACATAACAAGCGTGTCTTATTGCTCATATAGGAGGCAAGGGATATAATTAGCTCAATAAAAACATTAACCGGGAGGACAAATGGGATACCAGGAGCACAAACGATTATCGCCCAAGAGTGTGAGCTGTGCCGTGGTCATCATCTCCGGCACCAGGACTGAGCTAAGTGATGAGTCGGGCAAGCTTATTATGCAGGCCCTCAGGGAGGGCGGCCACGAGGTGGTGTCCTACGCTATCCTGAAGAATGACGCCGCCTCAATCACCGGGAAGCTCAGCGAGCTTATGGCCGAAGAAAAGCCTCAGGTAATAATCACCAGTGGTGGCACCGGAGCCAGCCGTCAGGATATCACCGTGGAAGTGGTGGCCCCGATGCTGGAGAAAAAGCTGGATGGTTTCGGTGAGCTATTCCGCTTCTTGAGCTACCAGGAGATAGGCGCCGCCAGCATCATGAGCCGGGCAGTGGCCGGCGTCGCCCGGGGAAAGGTCATCATCTGCCTTCCCGGTTCGGTGGGGGCGGTCAAGCTGGCCATGGAGAAGATAATCCTGCCCGAGGTCGGGCATCTGGTGAGGGAAGCCACGAGATGAGGCCGTTCGGCACCCTGCTCTCCTTTGAGGAAGCCGAGGAATTAATCACCAGCAATATCAGGCCCATTACCCGGGTCGAGTCTATCGGCATTGACAGCTGCCTGGGACGGGTTCTGGCGCAGCACGTAACCGCCACCAGGAACACGCCGCCTTTTGACCGGGTGGCGGTTGATGGCTATGCCGTCAGGGCCAGGGATACCTTTGGCGTCTCCCGGCAGAACCCCGGAGTGCTCGGGGTGGTCGGTGTTACCTACGCCGGCTCAACCCAACAGGTGAAGCTGGCCCAGGGGGAGAGCATCCAGGTGGCCACCGGTGCCAGGATGCCCACCGGGGCCGATGCCGTGGTTATGGTTGAGGACGTTAGCCGGGAAGGTGACCGGATAAAGGTATTCAGGCCGGTCTACCCCGGGGCAAACCTGGCCCCGAAGGGAGAAGACATCAAAAAAGGGGAGCTGGTACTGAAAGAGGGCACCGTCTTTAATCCGGCGAAGATAGGGGTGCTTGCCTCCCAGGGGATGAGACGGGCCGGGGTGTACCAAAAGCCAGGGGTCGCCGTGATACCCACCGGCGAAGAGATAGGCGAGCTGGGCCGGAGGCTGAAGCCGGCCCAGATATACGATATCAACTCCCACACCATCAGCGCCGTGGTGGCGGAGAACGGCGGCGTTCCGGTAAAGTCTGAAATTGTCGGCGATAGCCCGAAACAAATCAAGGACGCCATTAATGAGGGGTTAAAATCTGACCTTCTGGTCTTCTCCGGCGGCTCTTCGGTGGGCGAGAAAGACCTGCTGTTCGGCATCCTCGGGGAAATGGGCGAGGTCCTCTTTCACGGCATCCAGATAAAGCCGGGTAAACCGACTCTCTTTGCTCTGGTGGGTGGCAGGCCTGTACTGGGCATGCCCGGCTACCCCACCTCCTGCCTGATTAACGCCTATCTGCTTCTGGTGCCGGCTTTGAGAATGATGGCCCACCTGCCGCCGAAAAGACAGGTCACTGTCGCCGCCAGTCTCGGGGAAAGGGTTACCGGAAGTGTCGGCCGCAGGCAGTTCCTGCCGGTCAGGATTGAAGGTGAAAGAGCCATGCCTATCTTCAAGGAATCAGGGGCGATAACCGGCACCGCCCGGGCTGACGGCTATATCGTGGTGGCCGAGAATATCGACCTGCTGGAGGAAGGTGAGCCGGTCACGGTGACGCTTTTCTAGTTCATAAGCTAATGGTGCGCTAGTAGCAGGCCGAAGTTCTCTTTCAATCGCTATTTGACTTTCGGGGCCAAGGCTGCGGAGGTTCAAGCTGCGGTCGCTCAGTGAGAGTTACAGATTTTTCTTTTTCGGCGTCTGTCTTATCAGGTGGTTTTTCAGGCGTTGGTTTATGAGGTTCTTTTTCTGTTGCCATTGTCATCCCTCCGGTACAAAGAAACTGTTGACTGGAAGTTCTTGTAGAACCTTTTTATAACATTTTGTTCTGAGTTTTTCATCTACACACTCAAGCGGTTCATCTTGGATGATGGTAGACTTTGTGTCCATCAGTGTATGGAAACGATTTAGCATCTCTTCATCATAGTTTCTCCGCTCCCTGACTAGCAGTGTCAAGTTTTGTAGTCCGTGGTCCAAGAGACGCCAACTTGTGAGTACTTTGCTCTTTTGCTGAATCTGGTCGGAGAGTCTAATCAAGGGTTTAAGAACAGCAAAGAAGGCGGCTAATGTAACAAGGGCTTTCCAGATGAAGCCACCAACAAGGTTTTGCCACAACCACAGACCTGCTACACCTGATGATACAGAAAGAGCAATCACAAACTCGATGATAAAGTTCTTACGCCGAAGTGAACTAAGCTGTAATTCATAATAGCGGACATTGAACCTTGCGGTTCTAAGCTCTTCGTACAAATTCCATACAGGATGGTTAGAAGTATTCATCTTACCCGCCTAACCACCTCAATACTAAGAAATGGTGATGTTGTTCTAGACTATCTTGAGCTCGTCCCCGGCCTTTACCGTACCACCAGTTATCACCCTGGTAAATATCCCCTCGGTGGGCATGACGCAGGTGCCCACCTGTTTGAAGATGGCGCAGTGGCTGTGGCACTCCTTGCCAATCTGGGTTACCTCAAGGACGATGTCCCCACCCACGCCCAGCCGCGTGCCGACGGGCAGGGAGAAAAGCTCAATGCCTTCTATGGTCAGGTTCTCGGCGAAGTCCCCCGGGCCGACGGTAGCCCCCATCTGGCGCATCTTATCGATGCTGGATAGCGCTAGCAGACTTACCTGGCGGTGCCAGCTCGAGTCGGCGTGGGCATCGCCCACCAGCCCGTAACCTTCTTTAACCACTCCCTCGGCTATGGCCTTCTTCTTGGTGCCCTTTTTGTTGCTGGTGCAGACGGCGATAACTCTAGCCATTTTCTCCCCTGCGGTAGGTCCCGCTCTTGCCACCTTCCTTGCTTTCCAGGTAGATGCTCTCAATGGTCATGCCCCGGTCAACCGCCTTACACATGTCGTAGACGGTCAGGGCGCTGGCGGAAACGGCCACCAGGGCCTCCATCTCCACCCCGGTCTTGCCGGTGCTCTTTGCTGTGGCCGTTATCTTTATAAAGTCCGGGGGGACAAGCTCAAAGTCAACAGCCACATTGCTCAAGAGTATGGTGTGGCATAGGGGGATAAGCTCCGGCGTTTTCTTGGCGGCCATGATTCCGGCGACTCTGGCCACCGCCAGGACATCACCTTTCTTGATTTGCTGCTGTCTTATCTTGTCCAGGGTGGCCGGCTTCATCCTGACGCCGCCCACAGCCACCGCCTGGCGCGCTGTCTCGTCCTTCTGGCTCACATCGACCATGCGGGCCTCGCCCTTTTCGTTGATGTGAGTTAGCTCTTCCACAATAACTCCCTCTTAACCGCCAATCTGCCACATCTGCCGTTTGCCCGGGACAAAGTCTCCACCCAGCCGGTGACGCTCTCTCTTTAAGGCCGCCGCCTGCTGCATCAGCCCTTCCAGCTCCTGGACCTCTGCGCCGCTGCGCAGCGGGCCTTTTAAGTCTATCTCATCGTCCTCCAGCAGGCAAGGCCTGAGCCGGCCATCGGCGGTGAGGCGGAAGCGGTTGCACCGGGAGCAGAAGCAGTCGGTCACCGGCCCGATGAAACCTATGGTGCCGCTGGCCCCGGGCAGGCGGTAATACCGGGCCGGGCCGTTGCCCGAGGTCGAAAAGGAGGGTTCAAGCCTGCCCAGAGAGTCTTGGATGACAGCCATCATCTCCTGGATGGACACCAGCTTATTTCCTGCCACCCCCAAGTCTGCCAGCGGCATTTCCTCAATAAACCTGACGTGCCAGCCATCGCTAACACTTACCCGGGCGAAGTCCGGTAGCTCGTCATCGTTAATGCCTCTGAGCACTACCATGTTTATCTTTACCGGATTCAGGCCGGCGTTTTTGGCGGCTTCAATGCCATCAAACACTTCCTTGAGTTTGTCCTGGCCGGTGATGCGCCGGAACCTGTCGGCTTTAAACGTGTCCAGGCTGATGTTGACCCGCTTGAGCCCGGCGGCCTTGAGACTGTCAGCGTAGCGTCTGAGAAGTATTCCGTTGGTGGTCAGGGTGATTTCGTCAATGCCTTCTATTTGGGAAATAAGCTCAACCAGTTTGCTTAGCTGTGGTCTCACCAGAGGTTCACCGCCGGTGAGGCGTATTTTCTTAACTCCCAGACCGGCGGCTGCCTGAACCACCTTCTGTATTTCCTCATAGCGGAGGATATCATCGTGAGTCAGGCGGGGCACCTCCTGGCCGGTGCAGTAGACACAGCGCAAATTGCAGCGGTCGGTGACTGAGACACGCATGTAGTCTATCTGGCGGTGAAAGGTATCTATAAGGCCGGTCATTTCCTCTTAAGTCAGCTAGGGCACAAACTAAAAGTGCCTCCCCGGAGGCACCAAAATTAAGGCAAAGCTGCCTTTAAGACCTCCTTTCCAAATACGGGCGGCGCAGAGGTTTCCCGCTACACCTTAATCGGTTGCCGTCCATAGGCAAAAGCCTTTAGGCAGCGGCAACTCGGAGGACTGGCTCTATGACTTAGTAATATACCACGACGGTCTCGGCAAGTCAAACACCTCAGCAGAGGGGCAGGGGATAGGTTGCCCCGACCAGGAGAAAACTGTACCTGCCCTGCCCAGCCCGGTTCCGCTAACCAGGAGTCCGGTCTTCTTCAGGGAGTTTTGTCTGAAGGGGCAGCTCCCTGAACGGCAGCTCCAGTGTCTTCATCAGACCAAGGGCGTTTCTGGGAGCATAGCCCTGCCAGTGGTTATTGAAGAAGGCAAAGGTGAGTCTGGCCTTCCGGCCGGCTCTTCTCACCCTTTGCGATAGCTCTTTTATCTCTTCGTCCGAGTAGAGGTAGCGGTAGCGGGTCTCACTGCTCCCCCGCCACCAGTCCCTGGCGTTCCGCCCGTGGAAGCGGAAGTAGGCCATGTCCGAGGTCAGCGGCAGTTCGGAAGCTATGGAGAACTCAAACCTGGGCTCGTCTGTCTGCACCCAGGCGGCGTTGCCCTCGTGAAGCAGCCTGGCTGTGCCGGGGTCATCGCTCCAGCTGCGGTGTCTTAGCTCTATAGCCAGCCGATACTCACCGAAGGTGTTGATGACTGCCTGGAGGATTTGCCGGCCGAAATCGTCGCTGATGAAGCCGGGCGGGAACTGGGCCAGCAGGGCACCCAGTCTGCCGGCCTCGGCCAGGGGTTCCAGGCTTCTCCTGAACAGGTCAACATCCTGTTGCGAGATGGTGGCCTCGGTGCCGGTGGCCTGCCGGAACATCCCTGGGTGGGTGAACTTCTGCCACAGCTTGGCGGTAAACAGGAAGCCCTCGGGCACCTTGTCCGCCCAGCGGCGGACATACTCCGGGGGAGGCGGGTTGTAGAAGGAGCTGTTAATCTCCACCGTGTTGAAGAACCGGCCGTAGTAGCCCAGTTCGTCAACCTTACCCCGGGGATAGAAATGACCGCTCCAGGCGCCTTCACCCCTGGGGTAAGACCAGCCCGATGTCCCGATGTAGAGACCGGTCCGGGCTGCCGTCACCTGCCTACAGCAGTGTGGGCACATCCTTCCCGGCTTCCTCGGCCAGGGCGGACTTGCTGGTCTTATTCTTCTGCCTCTCCTTAAGCTCTTTGGCCAGGCTGGATGACTTGTTATAGAACTCGGTCACCTTCTCCACCTGGCTGAACTCGGAAAGGATTACGGTGACATCCAGGGCGCCCTTTTCTCTGGGGTAGTCGCCACCCCGGATGGTGGCCTGGGGGGCGACGGCTCTCAGGTGGTCGCCCAGGTCTTTAACCAGCTCCATGCTCATTTCCTTGGCCGGCGCTGACAGCAGATAGAGGGCACGGTAAGCCTCATTGGGGTCACAGGCGATAGACAGGTCGCCCAGGGCTTCGTCCATGGCTTCTAAGCCCTTGTTGGTCTTGGTGCTCTTCTTCCGGAAGTTCTTTGACCAGTCGGTGGGCAGGGTTATCAGTGGCAGCAGCGACTTACCGTAGCCAATGGCAGTCCAGCCGCTTAAGGTCTGTATGATGTCTCCGGCGTCAAGCATCCGGGCGCCGATGTGCTTGGCCTTTTTTTCCTCACCGGCGCACAGGGGATTAAAAAAGGGCTCAACGATGAGCTCATTAATCTTTGATATGTTGTTCTGGAGGGAAAAGTCCTTTCTGACGTACCGCTGATTGTCAACCAGAATGACGGCATCGGCCACGGAATAGCTGGACTTGAGACACACCGCGGTGTTGTACACGGCTCTTTCCTCGGCAACTTCTTCGTGTTCAAAGGGGAGGACGATGAGGGCAAAGACCGGCTTATCAACAAACCGTTCTTTGAGAACCTTGGCTATCACCGGCAGCGCTCCTGAGCCGGTGCCACCGGCGCCCCCGGTTATTAGCAAGAAGGCATCGGTTTCAAAGAGGTGGGGGCTGGGCCTCAGGGCGTCAATGACCTTATCGGCGTCTTCTTTGGCTATCTGGGCGCCAGCCTCGCTTATTTTGGCCACGCCATGACCGTGGGTGGCGCCGGCGCCGATGAGTATTCTGTGCAGGTAGTCAGTCTTTATGGTGCGTAGTCCGACCAGGTCTGCCGCATCGGTGTTGACGACAAAGGTATCAGTGATTATCTCAATGCCGCGGCGGCTGCGGGCTCTTCTACCCAGTCGGGTAAACTCATCAGCGATCCGGCCGCCACACTGCCCGAAACCAATGCCTATCAGTTTCATGACTCACCTCCTGTATCTGGATTTGAAGTCTAGTCAAAAATTGCCTCTTTGTCAACCACCGGGCTTGTCTTAAAAAGGCAGAAAGTGCTATACTGACTTACTTTTTATTCTGCAAGCCACAGGAGAGGGTAATGCTGACAGACTATGGTTATATTGCCTTGTTTATCCTGACGGCGGCGGCTTTTGCTTCTCTTCTGGTCTTGCTTCCGGTAGTCCTCAGGGTTTTCAAGGTGGTGCCCCGAAAGCCAAACCCGGTCAAAAACCTCCCCTTTGAATGTGGTATGGAGACCATCGGCAAGAGTTGGGTCCAGTTTAACTTCCGCTACTATTTTTATGCCCTTGTTCTCATCGCTCTTGATATCATGGTTATCTTTGTCTACCCCTGGGCGGTAAGCCTGCGGCGGCTTGGTACTTTGGGCCTGGTGGGGGCGCTTGTTTTTATTATGGTGATTTCTATTGGTTATATTTATGCCTGGCGGAAGAAGGTATTGGAGTGGAAGTAGCCGAAAGCTATACATACCCCGTTGCCGAGATTGACCGGCGCGAAGGAGAGGTGATAGAGGCCCTGAGGCTGGGCAGCCAGCGGCCTATCCCTGACCCGGACGAGTGGCTTTCCCGCGAGCTACAGCCCAATGTACTGGTCACCACGGTGGATGCCATTTTGAACTGGGCCCGGCGCTCCTCACTCTGGCCGGTGATATGTTTTCCGGCCTGCTGTGCCTTTGAACTGATAGCCACCGCCTCCCCCCGTTTTGATATTTCCAGGTTCGGCATGGAGATTCTCCGCGCCTCGCCGCATCAGGCCGACCTGATGATTACCGCCGGCACCCTGACCTGGAAGATGGCGCCCCAGGTCAAGAGGGTGTATGACCAGCTGGCAGAGCCCAAGTGGGTAATCGCCATGGGTGCCTGCGGTATCAGCGGAGGTATCTTCAGAGGCTCTTATTCAGTTGTGCCCGGCTATAATCGGATAGTCCCGGTCGATGTCTATGTGCCCGGCTGTCCTCCCCGCCCGGAAAACCTGCTCTATGGCATAGAGATGCTGCGTAAGAAGATAAGCCGGAGAAGTATCACCATCGGGGGTGATTAGGGTGCCAGGCCATTCCTTCGGTGAAATAGTGGCCCAGGTAAAAGATAGGTTTGCCCAGGACATCGTCGAGGTGGGCCAGGAAACCGTGGTGGTCAGGAGCCAGTCACTTCCCCGTATAGCCTCTTTCCTCAAGGAGACGCCCGGGCTTGACCTTGACTATCTCAGCAGCATCACCGGGGTTGACTACGGCGGCTACTTTGAGGTGGTCTACCTTCTGGTTTCACTGGAGCACAACCACAGCCTGACGTTAAAGGTAAGGTGCCAGCGAGATGAGCCGGTGGTGCCTTCGCTGGCCAGCCTGTGGCTGGGGGCCGACTTCCAGGAGAGAGAAATCTTTGACCTTCTGGGCATAAAGTTTGATGGTCACCCCAACCTGAGGAGAATCGTTCTCTGGGAAGGGTTTCAGGGGCATCCGCTGCGTAAGGACTATCGCCATGACGCTTAAGACCGAGCCCTTTGTTCTTAATATAGGACCGCTTCACCCCAGCACCCACGGGGTCTTCCGGCTGCGGGCGACCCTTGACGGCGAAGTTGTCGTGGATATAGAGCCCGTATTCGGCTATCTGCACCGCGGCATTGAGAAGCTGGCCGAGGGGCGCACCTACAAGCAGAACATTCCCTTTACCGACCGGCTGGACTACGTGGCTTCCATGAGCAACAATCTGGCGTATGTTATGGCGGTGGAGAAGCTGGCGGAGATAGCCGTGCCCGAGCGGGCGGAGTACCTCCGGGTCATTATGGCGGAGCTCCAGCGCATCGCCAGCCACCTGCTGGCCGTCGGCTCTATGGCCAACGACCTGGGCGCCTTTTTTACCCCCTTCGTGTACATGTTCCGGGAGAGGGAGAAGATTATTGACCTGTTTGAGATGGTCTGCGGACAGCGGCTGCTCTACAACTACATGCGTTTCGGCGGGGTGAGCCACGACATTCCGGCCGAGTTTCTGCCGGCCCTTAAGAAGTTTGTCAGTCAGATGCCCGGTTTTGTTGACGAGTACGACCAGCTCCTGGCCGAGAACGAGATACTGCTTGCCCGCACCAAGGGAGTTGGCGTTTTGCCCAGGGAGCTGGCGATAAACAGTTCCGCCAGCGGCCCCGTTCTGCGCGCCAGCGGCGTTAAATGGGACATCCGTAGAGCCGACCCCTACTCGGTCTATGACCATTTTGAGTTTGACATTCCCACCGGCGGTGCCGGCGACTGCTATGACCGCTACCGGGTGAGGATTGCCGAGATGCGTCAGAGCATCCGCATAATCAGGCAGGCTATGGACCAGCTGCCGAAAGGAAGGGTGTTGAACAGGATGCCGCTCCGGCTAAGACCACCGGCCGGTGAGGTCTATACCCACATTGAAGCTCCCAGAGGCGAGCTTGGCTTCCACCTGGTATCGGATGGCTCGGAAAAGCCCTATCGCTTCCACATCAGGGCGCCGGCCCTGATAAATCTGACGGCTCTCAGGAAGATGGTAGTCGGCTGGAAGCTGGCCGATGTC
This sequence comes from Dehalococcoidales bacterium, assembly GCA_034413595.1. Taxonomy (GTDB): domain Bacteria; phylum Chloroflexota; class Dehalococcoidia; order Dehalococcoidales; family JAUWZL01; genus JAUWZL01. The sequence continues at coordinate 41,425 of DAOUMC010000013.1, forward strand.
ATAGTCATCTTCGGCAGTATTGATATCAGTATGGGTGAAGTGGACAGGTAATTATGGCGACCACATCAAGCCTGACGGCGATTGCCGCTGACTGGCCGGGAAACTTCTGGCTTCACTGGCTGGTCTTTACCGTTATCATTATCGCCTTTGTTCTGGCTATGGTTATCGTCTTTATCTGGCTTGAGCGCCGGCTGATAGGTCGCTTTCAGGTGCGTCCTGGCCCTAACCGCGCCGGCCCCTTTGGCCTCCTTCAACCAATCGCCGACGTGGTCAAAATCCTGACCAAAGAAGACAATGTTCCGGCCAAAGGGGACAGGCTGGTCTTCTGGCTGGCGCCGGCGGCTACACTGGCGCCGGTGCTGCTGATATTTGCCGTGGTTCCCTTCCAGGACGGGGCGCTGCTGGCCGACCTCAATATCGGCATTCTCTATGTGGTAGCTGTCAGTTCACTGGCGGCGGTGGGCGTCTTTATGGCTGGCTGGGCGTCGAACAGCAAGTACTCTTTGATTGGAGCGATGAGGGACGTGGCCCAGCTGGTCAGCTATGAAATCCCGGTGGTGCTGTCCATCGGCGGTGTTATCCTGGTCAGCGGTTCTCTGTCGCTTACTGAGATTGTTGGCGCCCAGGATGTCCCCTTCATCCTGTTGCAGCCGCTGGGGTTTCTGGTTTTCTTCATCGCCGCTCTGGCGGAGATTAACCGTACCCCCTTTGACCTGCTGGAGGCTGATTCGGAGCTGGTGGCGGGTTATAATATCGAGTTTGCCGGGTCAAAGTTCGCCATGCTTTTTCTGGCGGAATACAGTGAGGCTCTGGTGCTGTCAACACTGACTACCACCCTCTTCCTTGGTGGCTGGAGGGGGCCGTTCCTTCCCCCCTTCCTCTGGTTTGTTCTCAAGATTTTTGCCGTTTTCTGTCTGGTGGTGTGGATACGAAGCACTCTGCCGCGCCTGCGGATAGACCAGGTAATGGCTTTTGCCTGGAAGTTCCTGCTACCGCTGGCGCTGATTAATATCTTTGTAACCAGCATTCAGATAGTCTTATGGCCCCAGGCACCGGTCTGGTCTCTGGTGTTTCTGAATCTGGCTATCGTGGTGGTGTTGCTTCTGTGGTGGTCAAGGCTCTACAAACTTGGGGGTGGCCGGGTTGAGGTTTGAGCACTACGGTGATGGCATGGCCAAGGGCATGGCTCTCACCTTTAAGCACCTGCTCCGAAAGTCGGTTACCACCCAGTACCCTGAGGAGAGGCTTAATGTCTCTCGCCGCATCAGGGGCAACATACTCGGCTGGTCGGCCAAGAAGTGTGTCGGCTGCTATACCTGTGCCCGCAGTTGCCCCCACGGCTGTATCGAAATGACCACCTCGGAAAAAGGGAGGGTCGGGCAGGTGGCGGCGCCGTGCACCCAGGCCTGCCCGGCTCACGTGGACGCCGCCCGCTACATCAGGCTGATTGCCGAAGGTAAGACGGGAGAAGCAGTGGCCGTCGTCCGTGAAAGGATTCCCTTCCCCTCGGTCTGCGCCTATATCTGTGCCCACCCCTGTGAGTCGGCCTGTAACCGGGGCCCGATAGATGAGCCTATCGCCATCCGTATGCTGAAGCGATTTGCCGTTGATAATGACACCGGCTTTTGGAGGGAGATGTCCCGTGTGGCACCGCCCAGTGGCAAGCGGGTGGCTGTTGTTGGCTCTGGGCCGGCCGGGCTTAGTGCTGCCTATTATCTGGCCAAGCTGGGCGGTCACTCGGTGACTGTCTTTGAGGCCCTGCCTGAGCCCGGGGGTATGATGACCGTCGGCGTCCCGCGATACCGGCTGCCCCGGCGTATTCTGGCGGCTGATATTCAAGAGATAGAAAACGTCGGTGTAAAGATAAAAACCGGAGTCAGGGTGAACGACCTGGAGAGCCTGCTGGGGCAGGGCTTTGGCGCCGTGTTTGTTGCCACCGGGGCGCACCAGGCTTCTGGTCTTGGCGTTCCCGGAGAGGATGACCCCAGAGTTCTGGGGGGCGCTGACTTCCTGAGGAAGGTAAACCTCGGGCAGAGGGTTGAGCTGGGTGGGAGGGTGGCCATCATCGGCGGTGGTAATTCGGCCATGGACTCGGCCAGAACCGCTGCTCGCCTGGGGACTAAAGAGGTAACCATTATTTACCGGCGGAGCCGGGCCGAGATGCCGGCCAGCGCCGAAGAGATTGAGGCTGCTTTAGCCGAGGGAATAAAGCTCGTCTTTCTGGCGGCACCTTTACGGGTTATCAGCCAGGAGGGAAATCTTGAGCTTGAGTGTACCCGTATGAAGCTGGGGGCCGAAGATGAAAGCGGCCGCCGCCGGCCTGAACCTATCAGCGGCAGTCAATTCACCGTGAACCTAGATAACATTATCGCTGCCATCAGCCAGGTGCCACAGGTGCCGGCTTCCTTTGGCCTGGTGGTGGGCAAGGGCAATCGAATTCAGGTTGACCCTGATACGCTGGCCACCACTAGGCAGGGAGTCTTTGCCGGTGGCGACGCCGTGACCGGTCCGGCGACGGTTATCGGAGCTATTGCCGCCGGCCGGCAGGCAGCCACATCAATAGACAAATATCTGGGCGGCAGCGGTGATATTACCGAGGTGCTGGTTTCCAGAGAGCCGGTTCTAAGCCGTGTTGGCGGGCCCAGAGAGGGCTTCCGTCCCGGCATAGCCGCCATCCCGCTCGGGCAGAGACTGGGTGGATTTGACGGGGTGGAAATCGGCTGGAGCCGGGAGCAAGCCGTTGAAGAGACCGAGCGTTGCCTGAGGTGTGACCTTGCCTACGGGGTAAAGCAATACCGGCTGGATGGTGGCCTGTGTATCTATTGCGGCTTGTGTGTTGAGTCCTGCCCCTTTGACGCCCTTTTTATGGGCTACAGCTACGAACGCGGTTCCTATCGGCTTGATGAGCAGTTGCTGGAAAAAGACAAGCTTCTGATGCCGCAAAAGGTAAAGGCCAGCGGTTATGCTCATCCTGAAGTTGAAGAGACCTTGCCTGAGCAGACTTTGCTCATTAATCGTGACTGAGACGGGTCAAAAGCTATGGGATTAGAAATTGCCTTCTGGGTGGTGGCTACGGTAGCGGTAGCGGCGGCTCTGGCCGTGGTTCTGTTGCCCAATATCTTCCGGGCGGCGCTTTCACTCATCCTGTGCTTTCTGGCGGTGGCTGGCGTCTTTGTTACTCTTGATGCTGACTTTCTGGCGGCGGTGCAGGTTCTGGTCTACGTCGGGGCTATCGCCGTAGTCATCATCCTGGCCATCATGCTGACCCGGGAGGTCCAGCGGGGGAGCCTGTCCAACAGACTCAAACTCCCGGTCCTTCTGGGTGCCGTCCTGTTGCTGGGAATAACCATCTTCGCCGTGGTCAACACCTCCTGGTCGGTGGTTAATGCACCGCCGCAGGAGCCAACGATGGCCGCCCTGGCAAGTAAGCTGTTCAGTCAGGACGGCTTTGTCCTGGTTGTAGAGGTTGCCGCCCTGCTGCTTCTGGCGGCTATTATCGGGGCGATTACTCTGGTGAGGGAGGATTAGATGTCTTTGGGCCTGGAGCATTATCTGGTGCTTTCGGCCGTTCTCTTCTCTATCGGCCTGTACGGAGCGCTGGCCAAGCGGAGCGCCATTATTATCCTGATGTCTATTGAGCTCATGCTCAATGCCAGCAACGTTGCTCTGGTTGCCTTCTCCCGCTATATCGTGCCCGGCCTGCTCACCGGGCAGGTATTTGCCATATTCAGCATCGTCGTTGCCGCCGCCGAGGTCACCGTCGGCCTGGCGATAATAATTGCCATCTACCGCCGCCACGAGACGATAGATGTAACCCGGATTGACCTGATGAAATGGTAAACGCGTTTTGTTATCAGTAGATGGGTAGATTGAAGGGATGCAATCCCTTCAAAAATTCTATCCCTTCTCCTCTGAGGAGAGGGGATACAGGGGTAAGGTGTTACGGAATAGAGGGCCTTGGACGGGTTATCTGGATGAACAAGCCGTGGGAATGATAACAGGTTGGAAGACTTATGGAAATTAGTATACCAAGCGAACTCGTGTGGCTGATTTTCCTGCTGCCGTTGCTCTCCTTTGTCCTGATTGCGCTGGTTTTTAAGCCTTTACTGGGCCATAAATCAAGGCTCAGCGGCTATGTCTCTATCGGCGCTGTCCTCGTCTCCTTCGTGCTTTCCGTATGGGTGCTTTTGAGCCTTCTTTCAGCCCCGGTCAAAGAGCTGACGATGTCCGGTTTTAGCTGGCTGGTGATTGACGGCATCAATATCCAGCTCGGACTGCTGGTAGATTCGTTAACGGCGGTGATGCTTCTGGTTGTCACCCTGGTCAGCCTTATGGTTCAGGTCTACTCGCAGGGCTACATGCACGGCGACCCTGGTTATCACCGCTACTTCGCTTTTATGTCGCTGTTTACGGCTTCAATGCTGGGTCTGGTTATGGCTAACAACCTGCTGCCGGTATTCATCTTCTGGGAGCTGGTCGGCCTGTGCTCCTATCTCCTTATCGGTTTCTGGTTCCACCGCCCGGCAGCAGCCAGTGCGGCCAAAAAGGCTTTTATTGTTACCCGGGTGGGTGACGTTGGCTTTCTGGCGGCCATCATACTCCTTTTTTCCCAGACTCACACCCTTGACATAGCCCAGCTTCATGCTCAGGCGGTGGCCGGGACTCTGGCCGGAGCCGTCCTGACCTGGGCGGCTCTGGGCATCTTTCTGGGGGCGATGGGTAAATCAGCCCAGTTCCCGCTCCACGTGTGGCTGCCCGATGCCATGGAGGGCCCGACTCCGGTCAGCGCTCTGATTCATGCCGCTACCATGGTGGCCGCCGGTGTTTTCCTGGTGGCGCGCATGTTCCCCCTCTTTGAGAACTCGCCGGAAGCCCTGCTCACCGTGGCCGTCATCGGTGGCTTTACCGCTATCTTCGCTGCCACCATGGCCATGGTGATGACCGATATCAAGCGGGTGCTGGCTTACTCCACCATCAGCCAGCTGGGCTACATGATGCTCGGGCTGGGGGTGGGCGGGGTGGCCGTTGGCGTCTTCCACCTTTTTACCCATGCCTTTTTCAAGTCACTCCTTTTTCTCGGCGCCGGCAGTGTCAACCATGCCACCGGCACCTTTGATATGCGGCTTATGGGTGGCTTACGTAAGGTGATGCCTTGGACATCCGCTACCTTCCTTATCGCTGCACTGAGCTTGGCTGGTATCTGGCCACTTTCCGGGTTCTGGAGCAAGGATGAGATTCTCGCCGTAGCTCTAGAACACCAGCCAGTATTGGGCTACCTGGCGATGATAACTGTATTTATGACCGCCTTCTATATCTTTCGTGTGCTCTTTCTTACCTTCGGTGGTGAATATCGTGGGGGCAGCCCGGAGGCGCATGGCTCTCATCCTCACGAATCGCCACGGGTAATGG
>DAOUMC010000014.1:0-21803 GCA_034413595.1 Dehalococcoidales bacterium
CACAAGGCTTTCTACCACGACCTTCAGCGGTGGACGACGGCCAACACGCCGCTTTTCAACGGCTTCTTTAGGAAGATGGACGACTTCCTTGGCTATGGATGGAAGAACAATGCCAAGGAAATCGAGGAGTTCTGGGACCTTGACCTGCCCCCGTTTGGCTACGTGGACTAGTATCTTGGGGGCAGCTTGAGTTGAGAACAGGAGGTAACAAACTATGTGGTGGTTTGTAGGTCTACTTATCGGTGTCGGGCTGGTGTCACTGGTTGTATGGGTGCTCAACCGGAAAATAGTGGTCAGGTGGTATGAGTGGCTTATCGGTGCCCTGGGGCTGGGATTACTGCTCTTTATGCTCCAGAATGTTATCGCCTCCATCGCTGAGATGGAAACTACTGCCGCCTGGCAGTTTCTGTGGATAATAGGACTGCCGGCTATCATCTTGCTCGCCCTGGCCTGGTGGCTTCCGTGGCGCCGCCACCACAAGGCCGGTTCTTAGATTATCTATGATTCCGGTTACGCCTAGCGAAGCCTGTGACTGACAACAATCACCCAACATATGTATGTAAGTGGGGAAGGCGGCATGAATTATTTCAGGGGCATAAGTCTAATTCTAAGCACCGTAATAGTCGTTTTGGCATTTAGTTTTATTGGCTTTAGTAGTTGTACCAACAATACTGATAACACCCTGCTCACCCCGGAGTTCGAAGAGCCGGAAGCGCCGCCGATGGAGGTGACCATTGACCAGCTGTGTGCTGATTATACGGCTGACGCAGCCGCCGCTGATACTAAGTACAGAGGAGGGAGACTCCTCTTCTATGATGTCGAGGTACAGCAGGTGGTCGGGGGATACTATCAAATGAGTCCGGCACTGGGGGCGGACAGTCTCCAATATGTGAAATTATACTTTACTAACGGACTGGTAAAATTCAAACCGCAAGACTTCGGCATTATGCAAAATATTGAAGAGGGCTATGTACTCAACGTGGTCGGTGAGTGTATAGGCCTTAATCAGGGATTCATTTACATCGAAGACTGCTGGGTTGAAAGCGTGGTTGGTGACATTGGCACCGGCGGCTATGTGGATTACTATTAATTAGAAAACACTATCAAGGTTTATATGCATGAATTATGCTCTTGAAGCTATATAGCACAGGTAACATTAACTTATTTCATGCAGTGAGTGAAATGAAAGGGCTGGGCAAACCCATTTCTGGGAACACCCAGCCCTTGAATCTATCAGTTCTAGACTTTAGTTATAAACTTTACCCTAGCCGATTTTGAACATCTTGGTACCGCAGGCATGGCAAACGCCTCTTGTAGCCGGTCTACCATTTTTCATGGTGATCTTCTGAGTATTTCGCATCTCCCTCATCGTTCGGCATTTGACACAATAGCCTTGCATCTATTACCTTCTGCTAGATTTGCCTTGAGGCTATACCATTCGTGGGTGGAAGTCAATGTAGGGCTACCAAGAGGGAGAATTGAAGATAAACAGGCTTTACTACGTGGGCGTGTCTTTTGCCCAAAGTGTAACCGGTTACTCAGCGTCTATCGAGACAGTACTAATCGACATCTTACATATTACATATGCTCAAGCCGGTCACAGGGCTGGAAAAATGGGCGATGTCACGTTCGCTCGTTCAGGGTAGACTGGCTAGATAATATTGTGTGGGACTGCATCTATTCACTAATGATACAACCCGAATTGGTCGAGGAATATCTATCATCCGGCAATAAAGACAAGCAAGCGAATGAATTGAAAAAACATATCTCGTCTCTCAAACAGCAAATTGACAAAACACAAGCCAAAATCCGGCGCGTTCACGAAGGCTACGAGTCTAACCCACCGATATATACCACCGAAGAAGCAGATGAAAGGATTAAGGTATTCCGCTCAGTCCTCTCTAAGACGGAAGGCGAGAAGAAAAGGCTGGAGAGTATTATCGAGCAGAGTGCCGCCAGCAATAATGCTATTGATATGCTCCGACGTAGCCTTGAGGCGGTACGTCATCGAAACCTTGACGAGGCAAGTAGCAAAGATAAGCAAGACTTAATGGCCGGGCTCGGTATACTAGTCTACCCGTCGGAAGACCACGAAACTGTGCGTATTACTTCAGAACTGCCAATACTTAAGGACAGGATTTCCCCTCAAATAATAAGCATGGCATCGCCAAAGCTGTAGAAGCGGTATTTCTCAGCAATCGCCCCGGCATAAGCCCGCTGGATAAGCTCCCGGCCGGCAAAGGCGGAGACCAGCATCAGGGGTGTTGACCGGGGCAGGTGAAAATTGGTAACAAGACCGTTAACCATCCGAAACCGGTAACCGGGCAAGATAAACAGGTCTACCCAGCCCTCAAACGGCTCTAAACCCTTGCTTGAAACCTGAGCCACGTATTCTACAAGCCTGACCGAACTCGTGCCCACGCAGATAATCCTCCGCCCATCCTCTACAGCCCGAGAGAGTCTGCCGGCCACCTCCTCGCTGAGCCAGCCATACTCCCGATTAACGGGATGCCTGGCCGGGTCTTGTTCCTTGACCGGACGGAAGGTGTCCAGCCCGATATGCAACGTAACAAAAAGGCAGTCAACCCCTTTATTTTGTATTCTGACCAGAAGTTCTGGGGTAAAGTGCAGTCCGGCGGTCGGGGCGGCGACGCTGCCATCCTCGCAGGCATAGACCGTCTGGTACCGCTCGGGCTCGGCCAGAGGGGCGTGGATATAGGGTGGCAGTGGTATTTTTCCCAGATTAGCCAGCAGGTGCTCGTCCGAGAAACTTATCAGCCTGATGCCACCGGGCTTGGAACCGGATACTTCAGCCAGCACCCGGCCTTTGTGTTCATCGTCTCCGGCAATCTCAATCCTGGTGCCGATCTTAACCCGCCTTCCCGGTTTTGCCAGTACTTCCCAGACCCCGTTCCCGGAGCGGCGTAAGAGTAACAATTCTACCCTGCCGCCGGTATCAGTCTTTCGGCCGCTAAAGCGTGCCGGGATAACCCGGCTGTTATTAAACACCAGTACGTCACCGGCATCAAGATAACCGGGTAGTTCGAAAAAGCCGCCGTGCTCGATTGAGCCATCACCCCTATTAACGACCACAAGCCGGGACCGGTCCCTCGGTTCAAGAGGGTGCTGGGCGACAAACTCCCGTGGCAAGTCATAGTCAAAATCGCTGGTTTTCATAGCTGACAGCTACTCCGTTTGAGACAGAGCTACTAAAGTATATCGGTAACTGCCGGTGAAGGCAACGCCCGCTAAGGCTCAATTTTTGAAGCCAAGACCCCATTTGTGGTATAGTTAAATATTACTTTTCTTATCAAGAATTATGGAGAAAGAGTCAGACTGGGAGCCCAGAGTAGTCGGTTTCCTGTGTAAATGGTGCAGCTACGCCGGTGCCGACCTGGCCGGAGTAAGCCGCAAGAAATACCCGGCCAATATCAGGATAATCAAGGTGCCCTGCTCGGGGAGGGTTGACCCCCTGTTTATCCTCAAAGCCCTGCGCCTCGGCTTTGATGGTGTGCTCATCTCCGGCTGCCACCCCGGTGATTGCCACTACCAGACGGGGAACTACCGCGCCCGCAGGAGATTTGCCATCACCAAAAAGCTCCTGGAACAGATGGGTGTCGACCCCCGTAGAGTCCAGGCCAGCTGGGTCTCGGCCTCGGAAGGAGGGAAGTTCGTTGAGGTCATAACTCAGATGATAAAGGAGATTAAAGAAATCGGCCCCAACGAGCTGTTCGCTGATGGAAGACAGACAGCAAAGACTGATAGACGAAGCCAGAGCTCTGCTGGAACAGGGTAAGGTTGACTGGGTCATCGGGTTTGAGCCAGGGAGTCTCAAGTTCACCACCACCCCGCTGATAACCGGAGACAAAGCCGACGTCGGCCGTCTGGTCATCAACTCCTTCATGGCCAATAACCTGAGCAACTACCTCGTCGGCCTGGAGGGGCGGGTGGCCATCGTCGCCAGGGGCTGCGACAGCCGCTCCATCGTCAGCCTGATGCAGGACAACAAGGTGAACCGCAGCGACCTGGTAATACTGGGGCTGCCCTGTAGCGGGGTCATCGACCTAGACAAAGTAGAGCGGCTGACAGGCAGGGACAGGGACGAGATAGATGACATCGTGGCAAAAGATGATAAAGTTGTGGTCACCATTGACGGGAAAGAACGGGAATTTGCCACTGGTGACGTCCTGGCTGACAACTGCCTGAGCTGTGAGACACCCACCCCCCGGGATTATGACATCCTAATCGGCCAGCCCGTAGAGCCGTCGCCCAGGCCTGAGGAAACCGGCCAGCTAAAAGAGATGACCCCCGAGGACAGGTGGCGTTTCTGGGAAAGGGAGTTCAGCCGCTGCATACGCTGCTACGCCTGCCGCAATGTCTGCCCGGCCTGTTTTTGCCAGCGCTGTTTTGTTGAGCAGACGGAGCCGCAATGGCTTTTGCCCATACCCCGGTGGCAGGACAACCTCCTGTTTCAGGTAGCCAGGAGCATCCATGTCGCCGGCAGGTGCACCGACTGCGGGGCCTGCCAGCGCGCCTGCCCGGTGAACATCCCCCTCCGAAGCCTGACCCGGGATATGTATGACATAGTCGGCGAGCTTTTCCGGTACAAGGCCGGGGTGGACAAGGAGGCAGCACCGTTCCTGACCAATTACGAAGTCGAGGAGGCCGAGGACTTAATCCTCTAGCGAAAATGGCCAGAGTAAAGAAGATAAACAAAAAGGACCTGGCCCGGCTCCTTGACCAGTGGAGCCAGGAGTTCACCGTGCTTGTCCCGTCCAAGGAAACGGGTACCGAGATGGCTGTGTGGCAGGGACAGGACACCGGCTTCCTCGTCTGGTATCGCAACACCGTCATCCCGCCCAAGGTCGGCATCCTGCCCTTGATGGAGAAGATGTTCTCCTTCACCCGGGACGGCGACGGCTATAAACTGGAGCTGCCGCCGCCCGACAATAAAAAGCAGCTCATCTTCGGTATTCGCCCCTGCGATGCCAGGGCACTGAAGATACTGGACATGACCTTCGGTGATGCCTACCAGGACGCCTACTACCAGGGCCGGAGACAGAACACTCTGCTGGTCGGCATGGTCTGCGACAGTCCCTACGATAGCTGCTTCTGCACCGCTCTGGGGGGCAGCCCATCAGATACCTCCGGGGTTGACCTTATGCTCACCGACACCGGCGATGAGCTGGTGATCGAAGCCGTCACCCAGGCCGGACAGGAGCTGCTCGACAGGACTGGCAGCCTGAGCCCGGCCACCGGCGATGATGAGGCCCGGGCCAGGGATAGGCAGGAGGCCGCCTGCCAGAAGGTAACCAGAAAGATAGACCTTGCCGATATTGAAGACAAACTGCTGGCACGCTTTGACGACCAGGAATTCTGGCAGAAGGTATCGGCCAAGTGCGTCAGCTGCGGCGTCTGCACACTGCTCTGTCCCACCTGCTACTGTTTTGACATCAACGATGAAATGCAGGACAAGAGGGGTTCCAGGTTCCGCAGCCTGGATAGCTGTTCCTTCGTCACCTACACCAAGATGCCCATGGAAAACCCCAGAGCCGAAAAGTGGCGGAGGGTAAGAAACCGGGTGTGCCACAAGTATGAGTTCTACCCCAGGCTCTTTGGTACCATAGCCTGCACCGGCTGCGGCCGCTGTATACGTCTGTGCCCGGTGAACTGGGACATCACCCGGACACTCGAAAGTGTCACCGCCGAGACTTAACTCTGAGGGAGCAGGAATGGCTATCAGCGACATCAGTCATAGAAAAAAGTTTTTAGCCCAGGACAACACCTATCTGCCCCACATAGTGGTCATTGAGAAGATAGTCGAGGAAACTCCCGATATCAGAACCTTCCACTTTAATTTCAAAGACAAAGGACTGGGCCAGGAGTTCACCTTTGAGTCCGGCCAGTTTGGCGAATACTCTGTCCTCGGTGTCGGGGAGGCCCCTTTCTGCATCTCGTCCAGTCCGACGCGCCGCCACCACCTGGAGTTCGCCGTAAAAAGGGTGGGCCGGGTGACCAATGCCCTGCACCGCCTCGGGGTCGGCGCCGAGATAGGCTTCAGAGGGCCTTATGGCAATAGCTTTCCCCTCGACCACTTTGAAGGTAAGAACCTGGTCTTCATCGCCGGCGGCATCGGCCTGGCGCCGCTGCGGTCGCTCATCTGGAATGTCATCGACAACCGGGACAAATACCAGAAGATAGACATCATCTACGGGGCGCGCAGCCCGGCCGACCTCTGCTTCCGCTATGACCTGGAGTCTTGGGGCCAGGATAAGAGTCTCAGCCTGGTGACCACGATTGACAGGGGCGACAGCGACTGGAAAGGCAGGGTAGGCTTCGTCCCCCAGGTGCTGGGGGAGGCAGCCCCGTCAGCCAAAAACACCGTGGCCGTGGTCTGCGGCCCGCCGGTCATGATAAGGTTCACCTTCCCCGTTCTGGACAAGCTTGGCTTCACCCCGGAGCAGATGCTGACCACGCTGGAAAAGAGGATGAAGTGCGGAGTGGGCAAGTGCGGGCGGTGCAACATCGGCGATATCTACGTCTGCCGCGACGGGCCGGTCTTCAGCTACGCCCAGATTAAGAACTTTATCTCCAGCGAGTATTAGCCAGGTTTTTAACAGCCCGCTACTTTCCAGGTTTCTTCCGCGGAGGCCTGACACCCAGCCTCTGGGCGGTGTGGTCTCTGCCCAGATAGAAATTGAGCCAAGAAGAGGTCTGCCATAGCGCCCAGTTGTAAGGAGGCGAGGTGTAGGCACCGATGCTGTCCTCTTCCTTGTAGCCCTTAAGCCGGTTATAGGCCCTGACCCAGATGCACTGCCTCTCATTAGGATAGACCTCGCACCAGCCCTCAAAGCTGCCGCCGCAGGGGCCAAGCCTCTGGTTTTTGGGGCACTGAGAGGTGGGGCACAGATAGGCGGCGTCAAACAGGGCGCAGTCACCACAGTTCTGGCAGCTGAAAAGGGCCACCTTGGTCAGGTGCTCAAAGTAGGTAAACAGCTTCTTCAGCCAGCGGGAGGAGTCCACCCACGCCGCCAGACGCTGGTACGTTCGGAAAAACGGGTGTCTGGGCTCGAAAAAGGCTTCATGGAAAATCCGGGAAAAACGGTATATAGGAGGCTTTGTCCCTTTTGCACGCCTCGGCGACGGCTTATCAAGGTTCAAGCCGGTATCGTTGTCTTTCTCAAAGAAGTAGAAACCGTCCTTCTGGGGATAGTCAAACCCGGCAACAAGTTCCTGCCAGTCAGGCAGCAATTTCTCACCCTGGTCAATGATGTCAGCCACCGTCTCGTAGCTGAGACCGTGACCTCCGATGTGGGCGCCGGCGTAGCCCATACCCTTGGCCAGGGCGTACATCCTGGCCGCCCGCAGAATCCTGGCCGACCTCCCTTTATCCTCAGCCTGCCTCTCGCTAGCTAGCTGGGCCAGCAGCTTATCGGTGACAACGCAGCCCGGGAGCCGGTTACCGTTCATCAGTCTGGCCGCGGGATAGGTCAGGACATAGATGTTGGCCAGCGCCGGCACATCATAGCCCTTCATCCTTAACCACGTTAGCAGCTCGTGCATCTTCCTGGCGTCATAGCCCAACTGGCTGACTATGAACCGGGCACCGCCCTTTATCTTCTTGTCCAGCTTGTAGTATTGCCCCATTACCTCGGCCTCCAGCTTCTTGAACGGCGAGGCGGCGACTCCGGCAAAGAAGTCTGTGGGCATAAGACTTACCTTCTTACCCAGCACCTCGTATTCTAGCCCTCCGTTAAGGGTTCCAACCAGCTGCATGACATGGGTCGGGTCCAGGTCAAAGACGGGTTTGGCCCGGCCACTATAACCGCCCTCGTCCGGGTAGTCACCGGACAGAACCAGGATGTTGCGGACTCCGGCCGCGGCCAGGCCGTAGAGAAGGCTCTCAACCTCGTTACGGTTCTTGTCCCTCAGGGCAAGATGAACCAGAGGCTCCACGCCTGACTTTCTGATTTCGGCGCACAGCATCTCAGTGGCTATGGCCGGATTGCCGCTGGGGTTATCGGTGACACTTATACCGTGAATCCGGCGGCTCTGGGCCACCTTGCCGGCATTCTGGAGAATCTCATCCTGCTGCTTTTCAAAAGCACCCCGGCCGGCGACCTGCTCCCAGGTGACGCAAAAGGTCTTGGGGTCTAATACGGCTTCTTTTAATATGTTGAGTTCTTTTTTGGAAACCAACTCTTCTACCACGTTGCCTTTCCTCTATTCCGACTTCCGGGGCGATAGCTTATCATACCGGTGCTGGGGTAACAAGCAAGCGGACAAACAGGTCTGACGGTGAGTTAAATTATCAGCCCCTCAAGCTGGGCCATCAGCTGCTCATCGGTGTAGTGACTCAGGCTTATGGCACCGGCGTAGCAGCCAGCGACACAAACGCCACAGCCCTTGCACACCGCTTCGTTAACCCGGCACACTTTTCTCTCTTCATCAAAGGAGATAGCCATGTAGGGGCATACCAGATAACAGACCTGACATCCAGAGCATAATTTTTCATCAATAACGGCTGTTGTCGCCTCAACCTCGACCCTTCCCCGGCTGATGATGGACAGAACCTCGGCAGCGGCCGCCGAAGCCTGAGCCACAGTATCGGGGATATCCTTGGGCCCCTGGCAGCAGCCGGCGATGAATACGCCATCGGTGGTGGTGGCCACCGGGTCCAGCTTGGGATGGCTCTCCAGGAAAAAGCCATCGGCACTGCGGCTGATATTGACCAGCCGGGCTACAGCTCCGCTGTCTGACTGCGGCTCCAGGGCACAGCTCAGAATCACCATATCCAGGGGCAGGCGGCGCTGCTGACCAATCAGGGTGTCTTCAAACTGGACGATCAGCTTGCCTTCCTCTTCAGGCTTTTCGGCGATATCGGTTATCTCTGCGGGAAGGCCGCGCACAAGGATTGCTCCTTCCTTAAGAATCCGATTATAGAACTCCTCATAGCCCTTGCCGTAGCTTCGTATATCGGTGTAAAACTCGTAGACCTCAGCCTGAGGCAGATGCTCCTTCACCAGGTGGGCAAACTTCAGGGAGTACATGCAGCAGATGCGGGAGCAGTATTCATGGTGCTTCCGGTCACGGCTGCCAACACAGTGAACAATACCGACGCTCTTGGGGGAGGTGCCATTCTTCAGAATGATATGACCGTCCGTTGGCCCCGAGGAATTGACCAGCCTCTCAAATTCAAGGCTGGTGATGACGTTGTCCAGCCGTCCATAGCCATACCGGTAGATCGAACTGGGGTCAAAGAACTTGAAACCGGTGGCCAGGATTATGGAGCCGACCTCCACTTCAACCACCTCTTCTGCCATAGAATGATCGATGGCTTTAGGCTCACAGACCCTGACACAGGCCAGGCACTCCGAGCAGCCGCCGCAGTTCAAACAGCGCCCGGCTTCGCTGATGGCCGCCTCCTCATTAAACCCCAGCTCAACCTCAGCAAACGACCGCCGTCTGCTGGGCTCAAGAACAGGCATGGCAGCTCTGGCTTTTGTCTCAACCCCGTCTTTTGGCACCTCTTTTACCCGCTCCACTGGAGCCGGCCTGTCCTGTTTCAAGTCCTCCCCGCTAAGGTAGCGGTCAATGAAGATGGCGGCTTCCTTACCGTCGGCGATAGCCCTGATGATGTCAGCCGGGCCGCGAACAACATCCCCACCAGCAAAAACCCCGGCTACATTTGTCTGCCGGCTGGCCGGGTCAACGACCAGAGTGCCCCAATCTGTATACTCAAGTCCCTGGGGCAGTGCCGCCTTGTCTACCTTCTGGCCAATAGCCGGAATGATGTTATCCACGTCCAAGTCAAACTCCGAGCCGGCAATAGCCACCGGGCGCCGGCGCCCGCTGGCGTCAGGCTCACCCAGCTTCATACGGAGGCAGCGGATACCGGTTACCCGTTCATTCCGGGTCAGGATTTCCGTCGGTGCCGCCAGAAAGTGGAGCTTGATACCCTCCTGCTCGGCCTGCTCAACCTCTTCCGCATCAGCCGGCATCTCGGCCCGGGAGCGGCGGTATATAATGAACACCTCTTCTGCCCCCAGTCGCCGAGCGACCCTTGCGGCATCTATAGCGGCATTGCCGCCACCGATAACAGCCACTCGGTTACCCAGCTCTACCTTCTCTCCCGAGTTTGCCCTTTTGAGGAAGTCCAGCGCCTGCATGACACCGGCACCTTCCTCGCCGGGAACACCCAGCTCCTGGCTTACCCAGGCACCGGTGGCCAGAAAGACCGCCTTATAGCCCCGACCCAGAACCTCATCCAGGTTGGTGATGGGAGTATTTGTCTTTATCTCTACTCCCAGTTCCTCAACATAGCCAATATCATTGTCAACTATGTCTTTGGGCAGCCGGTAGTCGGGGATGCCGTAGCGCAGCATGCCGCCGGCCCGGGCGGCAGCCTCAAAGACGGTGACCGGATACCCTTTCCTGACTAGGTCATAGGCGCAGGCTATACCGGCCGGGCCAGAGCCTACCACAGCCACCCTGCCCTGTTTTACCGGCTTGATGGGAGTGGCCTTGCCCCGGCCGGCCTTCATCTCGTAGTCAGCCATAAAGCGCTTCAGGGAGCGGATAGCCACCGGCTCATCAACCTTGCCCCTCTCGCACTCTGTTTCACAGAGATGGGTACAGGTCCGGCCGCAGACACCGGCAAAGGGCATTGTATCCCGGAGCAGCTCAAGTGCTTGGTCATACCTGCCCTGTGATATGAGGGCGATGTAGCCCTGGGCATTAACCCCGGCGGGACAGGCAGCCCGGCAGGGTGGATAGCCCCTCTTGTCAATGGTAAAGACGCTGGGCACCGCCTGGGGAAAAGGACGATATATCGCCTGGCGATGAGCTAACCCAAGCTCAAACTCCGAGGGCATAGCCACCGGGCAGACCTTGGCACACTCCCCACAGCCGGTACACTTATCAACATCAATGTATCTGGTCTTCTTCCTTATTTTGACCTTAAAGTTACCTATATAGCCCGAGACCTCGGCCACCTGGCTACAGGTCATCAGTTCAATGTTGGAGTGAGAGCCGGCCCGGCTCATCTTGGGAGTGAGAATACACGCGGAGCAGTCCAGGGTGGGGAAGGTCTTGTCCAGCTGGGCCATGTGCCCCCCGATGCTGGGGCTCCTCTCAACCAGATAGACCTTGTAACCGGCCTCGGCGATCTTCAAAGCCGCCTGAATGCCGGCGATGCCACCACCGACAATCAGGGTGTTCTGATTTATATTTACCTCCCGGCGCTGGAGGGGCTGGTGATAGGTGACCCTTTTTACCGCGGCGCTGACCAGTGCCTTGGCTTTTTCGGTAGCCTTCTTTCTGTCGGTCGTTACCCAGGAGACATGCTCACGGATGTTGACCATCTCAAACAGGTAAGGGTTCAGTCCTGCCGCCTGGCAGGCGCGGCGGAACGTTGGCTCATGCATAGTCGGTGAACACGAGGCAACAACCACGCGGTTAAGCCCCAGTTGCCTGATGTCACTCTTAATAATCTCCTGTCCCTGGTCGGAACAGGTAAATTTGTTATCACGGGCGACCACAACCTCATCCAGGCCCTGAGCAAAGCGCACCACATCGGCAACATCAACGGTTCCGCCGATGTTGCTTCCGCAGTGGCAGATATACACCCCTATCCTAGGCTCCACTCCTGGCCTCCTGCCGGGCTATATACTCCAGTACCGGTCCGGGTGAAACAACATTGGTGGCTAACCCCAGAGAGCGGGCATCAATGCCCAGGGCCAGACCGATGAGCTGGGTAACAAACAAGACCGGCAAATTAAAGTCTGCCTTGAATCTGCTGTTGACCCGGCCCTGATAGGCATCAAGGTTTATCTGGCACAGCGGACACGGAGTGACAATGCACTGGGCCCCACCCCTGGCCGCATTAGCCAGCAACTTGTGGATTAACCTGAGGGACATATCCTCCTCAGAGATAACCAGAGAGCCGCCACAGCACCGGTTCTTCATGGGAAAGGGGACGGCCTCGGCCCCCAGGCTGGTTACCAGTCGGTCCAGGGTCTGCGGTGCCTCCGGGTCATCAAAACCAAAGTTGGGACGCACCAGCTGGCAGCCATAGTAAGGGGCCACCCTGAGCCCATTAAGCCCTCCTTTAGTCTTAGAGCCGATAAACTCCGGGGTGACGTCGCTTATCAGAACCTCGGCTAGTAACCTGACCCTTACCCCACCCCGGTACTCCAGACCGGTTGTCGCCAGGGCCTGATTCACCCGGCTCATCAGCCCGGCGTCCTGCTTGAGTTTAAGGTTGGCTTTGGTCAGGGTGACAAAGCAGCCGGTACAGGGAGTCACCAGGTCAAATCCGGTTTTCTCGGCCAGGGCCAGATTGCGGGCCGCCACCGGGACGGCTTCTATCCCTGCCAGCGAGCCATAGGGTGTCGACCCGCAGCAGGTCCAGCCCTCAAGCTCCCTGAGCTCAATTCCCAGTGGCCCGGCTACCGCCTGAACAGAAACACCGAGACCGATTGCCAGAGCCTCGGTGGAACAACCCGGATAGTATGAATAGTACCTCACCGTCTGGCATTAACCTCCCGGAACTTTGCTATCACCCGGTTTAGTTCCTTGCGGCCAGTCCGTTGCGCCCTGAGCGGCAGGCGCCGGTGACGGAAGAGGCTCAAAGCCACAGGCAGCGCTTTTAGCGCCTTAAGCGGGTTCGTCTTCAGGTAATAGCCAAGCATCATGCCCAGTTCATGGACCCGCCCGTTAGCCTTCATAGAGTCAACGAAGCTGCCGTACATGGCTGGGGTGCTGGTACCCTTGGCTCTGTAGCCGTGCCTGACCGCCAGTGACTCAAGGGCATGAGCTATCTCGGTGAAATTAACATCACGTGGGCAGCGCTCAGAGCACAGGTAGCAGGACAGGCAGCGCCACATCGAGGCGCTGGACAGGACTTCATCACGCCTGCCCGCCCGAATCAACGAGATAATCTTTCGCGGGGTATATTCCACGGCATCTGCGACCGGGCAGGAGCCAGAGCAGATGCCACACTGGATGCAGGCATAGATATTCTCACCGCCGGGGGTGGCCGCTACCTCGGCAATAAAACTCATACTATATGATATCATAAAGACATTTGGCCATCAAATTTCGGCCTGCCGCCCGTTTGTCCCAACCACCCCCAGCGTGATAAACTTCAAAGAGTAATGAAAATACTGGTCACCAACGACGATGGCATCTTCTCCCCCGGGCTGTGGACGCTGGTTCAGGAGTTAACGGATATCGCCCGGTTGGTAGTGGTGGCTCCGGACAGGGAGCAGAGCGCCACCGGAACGGCGGTAACCCTCCGCCAGCCCCTCAGAGTGCAGAAAGTAGCGCCCGTTGTAGCTGGCATAGAGACCTACTCGGTGGAGGGCACTCCCTGCGATAGCGTCATTCTGGCTCTGGGCAAGTTGATTAAGGATGAGATACACCTGGTCATCTCGGGTATAAATCCGGGGCCTAACCTGGGGGATGACGTCCTCATCTCAGGCACTGTAGGCGCCGCTCTTCAGGGTTATCTCCGCGGCCTGCCCGCCCTGGCTATCTCGGTAGCGGCACCGGACAGCTACAGTCTAAGCAATGCGGCCAAACTGGCCCGGCTATTGGCTAAAAAGATTGGGGATAACGGCTTACCGGCCGACATCCTGCTCAACATCAATCTGCCCGACTTACCCCTGGCTAAGGTCAAGGGTATAAAGCTGGCCCAACCAGCCCACAAGAGCCACATTGATACCGTAGAAGAAGGCCATGACGGGAAAAGGGAATACTACTGGCTGGTACGCCAGAAGCTGAGCAATGACGCGGCTAAAATCACTGATATCCGGGCACTGGAGCAGGGCAATATCACCATTACCGCCCTGCACCACACCCTCTTCCAGAAGCCCCTATCTGGCATCAATGATAGACTGTGTTCAGAGCTCTTCCGCGAATTAAGCCAACTAAAAGACTGACTCCATTTGTTTGTGATTAACCAGCTACCTGAAACGCCCTCACCCCCTTTATCCCCCTCTCCCACCTGCGGCGGACGAGAGGCAAGGGGCTAGGGGATAGGTTGCCAACCGAAAATAGATGGATGAGGACGCCATTTGCCTGGTAGCGCAACGATATCTTTTCGGTAACAATAATTATGAGTCAATGTATGCCCCTTGACACATTGTCTGCTACCTAATAAAATTAGACTATCAGCCATCGACCGGACAGGCGGTGAGCTAAGCAGTTTATCATAATATCATAATATGTAAGTCGCTTGGATCGGATGCGACCGAGACGGCAACTATTTTAGAAAGCCTTCTCCGTCTGTGCCGGAGGGGCATTTTTTATTAGAGAGCAAGACAGAATGCCAAAGCTGGGGTTTATCGGTGCCGGAACAGTGGCTACCACTCTGGCCGTTGGCTTAAGCCAACGGGGATACCCGGTGGTGGCCATATCCAGCCGCAGCCTGGAGTCCGCCGGCAAACTGGCTGGCCTTATAAGGGGCTGCCAGGCGGTAACAGATGCCCAGGATGTGGCCGATACGGCTGAGCTTGTCTTCATCACCACCCCTGATGACGTCATTGCCTCCGTCGCCGCTAGAGTAAAGTGGCGCCCGAAAAACAGTGTGGTTCACTGCAGTGGTGCCGACTCAACCGAGCTCCTGGAGCCCGCCCGAGAGGCCGGCGCGGCTACCGGCGTCTTCCATCCCCTTCAGACCTTCGCCAGCTTAAGGCAGGAGAACCTGCCCGGTGCCACCTTTGCCCTTGAGGCCGAGGGGCCACTGCTGTCCACATTAAAGGAGATGGCGACCGACCTGGGAGGTCGCTGGATAGAGATAAGGGCAGAGGACAAGGTGGTCTATCACGCCGCCGCCGTCTTTGCCTGTAACTATCTGGTAACCCTGGCCAAGATGGCCACCGACCTGTGGCAGACCTTTGACATTCCACCACAGCAGGCAGTCCAGGCGCTACTGCCCCTGATGCGAGGCACCATAAGCAATATCAGTGCCCTTGGCATACCCCAGTGCCTCACCGGACCCATCGCCCGCGGAGACACCGGCACCATCAGGAAGCACCTGAATGCCCTGAAGAGGGTGGCCCCGGAGCTAATCAGTACATATCAGGAGCTTGGCCTCAAGACTGTCCCCATCGCTCTGGCCAAGGGAAAAATAAACGATGAACAGTCCAAGGAGCTAAAGGCCATATTAAGCCAAGGGCTATGAACCGGAGGAGAGCTATGAGAACAATGCTCAAGAGTAAAATCCACCGCGCCCGTGTTACCGGGCTTGACCTTGACTATGAAGGCAGCATCGCCATCGACCGGGGGCTGATGGCCGAGGCCGACATCCTGCCCTATGAGCAGGTGCAGGTACTGAACCTCAACAACGGTGCCCGCTTTACCACCTACGCCATTGAAGGCGGGGAAAGCGGCGAGGTCTGCCTCAACGGGGCGTCTGCCAGGCTGGCAAGCAAAGGCGACATCATCATCATTCTCAGCTACTGCCACATAGAAGACAGCGAGGCGGAGAACTTCATGCCCAAGCTGGTCTATGTTGACGCCCGAAACCGAATAACCCATACCAAGCGGGCCATTGAAACACCGTCTTTTTAAGGAAGCCGAGATGCGTATCACCATCAACCAGATAAAAGAGATGAAGCACAGGGGCGAGAAAATCGCCATGCTCACCGCCTATGACTATACCACCGCCAAGATAGTTGACCAGGCGGGTATCCCCCTCATTCTGGTCGGTGACAGCCTGGGTACGGTAGTCCTGGGCTATGGGTCGGAAATACCGGTCACTATGGACGATATGATACACCACACCAAAGCCGTGGCCAGAGGTACTAAGAAAGCGATGGTCATCGGCGATATGCCATTCATGAGCTATCACATAAGCACCGAAGAAGCCCTGAGAAATGCCGCCCGCTTCATCCAGGAGGGCGGCGCCCAGGCGGTAAAACTTGAAGGCGGGGTAAATGTGGCGGAAAAGGTAAACAGAATCGTTGGCTGCGGCATACCGGTAATGGGGCACATCGGGCTTACCCCGCAGTCCGTTCACCAGCTCGGCGGTCACAGAGTGCAGGGTAAGACACCGGAGGCAGCCAAAGCCCTGCTCAAAGACGCCCGGGCCCTGGAAGAAGCCGGGGCCTTTGCCGTTGTCCTAGAGACTATCCCTGCCCAATTAGCCAGCCTTATCACCAGCAAGGTCAGCATCCCGACTATCGGCATCGGGGCTGGTACTGGCTGTGATGGTCAGGTCCTGGTGATAAGCGATATGCTGGGGCTATTTACCGACTTTGTCCCCAGGCACGTCAAGCAGTACGCTAAGCTTGCTGATATTATGTCAAGTGCCGTCACCGATTATTACAGCGAGGTAAAAGCTGGAACCTTCCCTACCGAGGCACACAGCTTCTCCATAGATGAGGGTATACTGGCTGAGCTGGAGTGATTGTCTCCTCATGGAAGTTGTTACCACCATCGCCGACATGAAACGGCTCAGGTCTGCCCTGCCCGAGCCGGTGGGCTTTGTCCCGACTATGGGCTACCTCCACCAGGGACACCTGTCCCTTGTCAGACGAGCCAGGGCTGAAAATAAATCGGTCGTGGTCAGCATCTTTGTCAATCCCGCCCAGTTCGGCCCTGATGAAGACCTTGACGGATACCCCCGCGACCCCCGGCGTGACCTAGCCCTGCTGGAAAGAGAAGGGGCTGACATCATCTTCATGCCCCCGGCAGCCGAGATGTACCCGCCCGGGTTTGATAGCTGGGTGGAGGTCGGCGGGCTGGCCCGGCGGCTGGAGGGGGCCTCCCGCCCGGGCCACTTCCGCGGCGTCGCCACCGTTATCGCCAAGCTGTTCAACATCGTCCGGCCGGCCAGAGCCTACTTCGGACAGAAGGACGCCCAACAGGTGCTGGTTATAAAGAAGATGGTCTCCGACCTCAACATGAACCTGGAAATCGTTACCCTGCCCACAGTCCGTGAGCCTGACGGACTGGCCATGAGCAGCCGCAACAGCTACCTCAGCCCAGAAGAAAGGCGGCAAGCCACTGTCCTATACCGGGCACTGATGCTGGCGCAGGGCTTATGGTTAAAGGGGGAAAAAGACGCCCAGAAAATCCGCAGCCAGATGGCAGAACTGATTAAGAGAGAGCCACTGGCAGCCATTGACTACATCAGCATCGCCAACGCCGAGACACTGGATGAACTGGCTGAAGTTAGTCCGCCGGCCCTGGTCTCGCTGGCGGTGAAGATTGGCAAGACTAGATTAATAGATAATGTGGTGCTGGAATAAGGGGTTGAAGACACCAGCTCAAATCAATTCGGGAGATTGTTAATCTTTCTCTGATTTCTTCCCGGCTTCTGGTTTAGCCATATCTTCCAGACCAGCCGACCTGGCCAAAGCCGCTGTCATGTACTGGTTCAGACTTACCCCCTCAGCGGCAGCCCTTCGGGCCAGGACTTTATGTAGAGACGGGGGAATCCTCAGGCTAATCTGCCCACTATGCGTGTGCACTATCGGCTTGGGTATCTTGAGCCCCCTCTCTAGATTAGACTTTATCCAGTCCCGCTTAACCTCTTCAATCTCTGCCGCGGCTTCCTCGGGAGTAGCACCGTGTATCAAGCAGTGCGGAAGCTCTACAATCCTGGCAACCCAGTATAGTCCCGCCCCATCATCCCACTGCTCAATAATAATATTGTAAGGCAGATTGACGTAGTACTCTAAATCTTTTTCTACATCCTTTACAACCATCTTCGTATTCCTTTACAGACTATTTATAATATCCAGCAACTCTTTAACGTAACACGATTTAATCGGAATTTCTCTCTTGTAAGGCATCGTGTGAATACCCATAATAGCCTTCGGGTGTTTGCTCCCTTCTTCAATATATCCATAGGCATTTATCAATGCTTCAAAATCCCTAAGCGAAGTACTCCTGACATTGCTCTTGACCTTTCCCAGGAGTTTCTGTTTTCGTGTCACTATAATACAACCCCCTGCTCATAACAACGACCTCCCCCCTTCTTGTTTAGCCCCAAGCCAGTTATGAAATTATGATATCATATTTAATACCACACTGTCAAGACCGCAATAAAACTTAATAACTTTCCCCTACTCCCTCACCAGCCCCATAATCCCAAGTAGCGCCAGGAATGCAAGTCCGGCGCCGAAGTAGAAGGTGGCCTGCGGGTTGACCGCACTCCACAGCCAGCCGGCTATCAGGCTTGCCGGTAGCAGGGTCAGCCCGACGACTCCCTGGTAGAGGCCATAGGCGGTGCCCCTCTTCTCGGCCGGCACCAGGTCGGCGACAAAAGCCCGGGCGACTCCTTCTACCATGCCGTAGTAAATGCCATAGCTGGCGAAAAGAAGCCAGGCCTGCCACAGGCTGGATGTCAGGGCGAAGCCCAGATAGACCAGCGCATAGACTGCCCAGCCCAGAGCGATAACCCACCTCCTGCCCAGCCTGTCTGATACCACCCCGGAAGGCAAGGAGAAGGCGACATAGCTGGCGTTAAATACCACCAGCATCAAGACCACCTGAATAAGGGGCGCCCCGAGGTTCTGGGCCCGCAGGATGACAAAGAAATCACTGGAGTTGCCCAGGGTAAATACGGCCATGATAACCAGAAAGATATAGAAACGGGCATCAAAGCCGTCCATCAGTCTGCCCGGATCTGGTTTGCTCTGAGTACCCACGGCCGGCGAAGGTTTTCCTTTTTCACGGACAAAAAACAGGAGCACCAGCACCGCAAGCACCGCCGGCACCGTGCCAACAAGCACCAACCAGCGGTAGGTCCCGAGGCTGAGCTCCAGGCCGCCACCCTGAACGTGATAGATAATGGCGGCAGCTATAGCCAGCCCCAGAAGGGCGCCAAAGGAGTCCATGGCACGGTGGAGACCAAAACCACGTCCCCTCCTCCGGGCAGAGACAGAGTCTGCCACCAGGGCATCTCGTGGGGAATTGCGGATACCCTTACCCACCCGGTCGCCGAACCTTATCGCCGCCACCGCCCCCCAGCTACCAGCCAGATACATAAAGGGCTTGGCCAGGGTAGAAATACAATAGCCCAGCAGTGTCAGTGGCTTGCGCCTGCCCACCCGGTCACTGAACCAGCCGCTGAGTATTCTGAAAACGGCGTCGGTGCTGTCTGATAGACCGCCGACGAAACCGATGACAGTGGTGGCCGCTCCCAGCACGTTGGACAGGAAAAGGGGAATCAGGGTAAAAATCATCTCACTGCTGATGTCGGTCAGCAGGCTGACCATACCCAGGAAAAAGATATTGGGGCTGAGTCCAAAAACTTTACCCGGTTCAGAGGGGTCTATACTGCCAGAACGATGAAGCAAGGCACATCTAGTATACACTACATTTGCCGGAGGAAAACACCGCGGCACACTCTCACTTGACACCCCCTTGCGGCAAAGATACAATATTTCCCATGCCGAGGTAGCTCAGCGGTAGAGAGCGGACTGAAAACAAGCTACCAAACCCAAAGCTGTTAACCACTTCTAAGCAACTGTCAGGCGAGAATGAAGCGGCGTCTCAGCTAGTGATTTGTTAAAATCTCATCAAGGTTATTCACAAAAAGCAAGGGAATAAGACTGGAGACTACCAATTTAATCACAACCTCTGCACCAGCATGTTCAAGGTAGCAAGACCGAGAGACGGCAGGCAAAAATGAGGAATTGGGATAAGGCTAAGGATAAAATGGCGAAGTATAGAGTAATATTGATCGGAATTGGTCTTGCATTACTCTTTTGGGTTCAGGAAACCTTTATAGAGGTTTTTGTAATCAATGAAGGTACTTTTACTGAGCGTCTGTTCATGCCGGATGCTCATGAACTCTGGATGCGTACGCTAGGTATAGGCATAATCCTTGTGTTCTCGCTGTACATGCAGACCGTTTTAAACAAGCGCAAATCTATCGAAGATGAATTAAGGGCATTAAGTGACCATCTCGAGGTGCTGGTGGAAGAGCGTACGGCCAAACTAGCCAACGCTAACAAATCGCTTGAAAAAGACGTCATACAAAGAAAAAAGACAGTGTTAGCTATTAAAGAGGCAGAAAGACAGCTGAGATACTCTGAATCTCAGCTGAGACTACTCTCAAGACAGATAATAAGCGCGCAGGAGAATGAGCGCATACGCATAGCACGCGAACTTCACGACCAACTATGCCAGATGATTATAGCCATGAGACTAGAAGCTCAGTCGCTAATGAAGCACGCCGGGGGCCCTCAAGAGAGCAGCAAGATAACTGCTCTCGTAGACTCGCTGGATGAGCTCCTTGATTCAATAAGAAGTATTGTGACCAGCTTGAGGCCAAAGATACTGGATGACCTGGGTCTTATGAAAGCCATTGAGTGTTACGCTGAAGATTTTGAACGCCGTACTGGCATCTCATGCCCGGTAAATATTCTTGATGGTAATATGGAAACAATAGCTATCCAGCAAGATGTGGCCATAATAGCTTATCGGATTACCCAAGAAGCTCTAATCAACGTCCTGAGGCATGCCAAAGCCACCAGTACAAAGATTGAAATCTCTGCGGATAAAAGCAGACTGATTGTTTCCGTAGTTGACAATGGTATCGGACTGAAAATAACTGAACTAGAACAAAAGTCTGCCATGGGTATACTGGGTATGCGCGAAAGAGCCAGTCTTGTTAACGGGACCCTTAAAATAAGAAGTAGCCCTGGCAAGGGCACAAGGGTAATTGCAGATCTGCCCCTTCTAAGCAATCAAACCGCCGTAGAATTAGAAAGTGTACTGAAGACATGATTAAAGTTTTACTTGCCGATGACCACGACCTCGTTCGAGCTGGATTAAGGCGCTTACTGGAAGAAGCCGAGGACATTCAGGTAATCGCCGAGGCCTCCAACGGCAAAGAGGCACTGGCTGAGGCAAAAAAGACCTGCCCCGACGTTGCTATCCTAGATATTACAATGCCTGTCATGGACGGTTTGGACGCTTGTAAACAAATAAGTTTGCTCTGTCCGGATGTTAGAATCCTTATCTTGACAATTCACCCAGAGGAACACTTTGCTATACGCCTTCTCAAAGCCGGTGCACTAGGCTATATAACCAAGAAGGTCTCTTCCGATGAACTCCACGAGGCTGTTCGTTCAGTGGCAAAAGGAGATATCTTCATATCAAATTTCAACAAAAATAATATTTTGAAACAATTACTCTGCTTGAAAGGGTATTCAGATTTACTTGAAGCATTATCAGACCGAGAGCTTCAAGTTTTTTATTTACTCGCCCAGGGTAATAAGATAAAAGAAATAGCCAAGGTTCTCGGGCTGAGTATTAAAACGATCGATAACTATCGCTCCCGCGCCCTGAACAAACTCAATCTCAAGCGAACGGTCGAGCTGGTCTCATTTGCCCACCAACATAAACTGGTTTAGAAAAGCAGAAAGGCCCTATCATCCTGCCGCTTCCATCGTCCTACTCACAGTAAAATAGGTATTTTCCCCTCATAATATTAAGGCTTTTGCCTGGTTCACAGAAACAGACCGCTCATCTATACTGATTGCCAAATATGAATGTCATTATCTTGACATATTAAATTGTACAATGAAATGACAGCGTATTGTAACTACTACACATAGACGGATAAGCCATGGACATAAGCATAGCCTCAAGCCGCAAAACACCCAGAACAACTATTGGGATTAAGAAAACTACAAAAGACAAACTGGATGGACATCGGGCGCCAGGCCAGAGTTACGATGGCTTTATCTATCAGCTTATTGATTTGTGGGAGGAGAACGAGGGAAGAAGAATAAGTCACAGGGCAGGCTCTGCCGGGGGAAACCAGGGTGCTGAGGGTC
>DAOUMC010000015.1:0-8902 GCA_034413595.1 Dehalococcoidales bacterium
ACGGCCTGGTACCCGGCACCTACAGCGTGGCCGAGACACCGCCGGCCGGCTGGGACACCCCCAGCGGCACCGGCGACGTAGTCGTCAGCTCTGGCACCACCTGTGCCACGGCCGAGGTCACCAACACCCTGCTCATACCTAACACCACGGCGTCATTAACCGCAGACGTTTACGAGACAACCCCGGGCGGCAATGTCTGGCTGTACATCTCCGACACCAACGATGGAGATATCCCGCTGACCGACCCACATGTCCATCTGTTCATTAACAGTGTGGAGTTTGACGCCGATTCTGGAACGCCCGGCATCCAGCCTCTCACCAAGGGAGATGCTTACTGGTCGGTCGGGCCTCCAACATGGGCAATCAGCTCTGGTACTCCTAACGGCGATGTCAACGATAACGGCATCATGGATGTGGGTGAGACGTGGTACTGGGCGGTCCAGGTAACCGTCTCCACCAGCACCGAGTTCACCATTAACGGCCATGGCACCGACCTGCTGGGTAATCCGGTGGACGGCCCTACCTATCCCTCCGAGGCCCAATCAATAACGGTAGAGGTCGGTGGTGCCACCCGCACCTGGGGCTTCTGGAAGACCCACCTGTGGCTGGTCGAATGGATGCTCGACCCGGCAAACGGCCTTGATATCTTACCCATAGACCTGGGTACCTGGAATGGGCAAGATATGACCATCGATAGCGTTTGCAGTTACATGGGCCTGATGTGGTCAAATCAGGCCAATAATTCCGACGGCACAAAGAGGTATGCCATAGACCAGGCTAGAATTCATACAGCCCAGCAGGCACTTGCCGCCATCATGAACGACTCCATGCCCGGCGGTGGTTTCCTGGATGCCTGGCTAGCCGACCACGGAATAACCCAGTCCATCGCGTACATACTCACCAACGGTACTACTAAAGAGATCCGCGACCTGGGTTCGATACTGGCCGGCTTCAATGAATCGGGCGAAGAAATAGCCCTTGACCCCAGCCTGCCGCCTACCGGTAGAACCAATAATGCGGACCCCCAGGGCGCCAGGGAAGCTGGGGCTGGTTGTGTGTCTTTCTGGAACACTCCTCCAGATACCTCAAGAGGGAAGGGACACAACAAGTAGTACTCCCGGCCTGATTGTGCCGCACGCATGGAGAGGGGGCTGAAAAGCCCCCTCTCTTTTTGTGCATACGGCCTAAGTCATCGGTGATTTTCCTTTTGTTTGTAAGGCGGGCATTGTAACGCAGCTGCATTCAATATATAATAAACGCACCAAAATGATTAGATTTTGAAATCAACAAAGTCATAAAGACACTAAAAACATTTGTGAAGGATCCCGATGGGTTCCAGACGCAGGAGCCACAGACACAAGTCTCGGGCGCTTGGCCTTAAAATCCGAAAAGAGGGACGACCTAGTCCCGTTATCCAGTCCGCGATGCCGGCTCCATCAAGCGCCAAGAAAACCTGGATGCTTCGTTGGCAGCCGGGCTTAGCGGTTTTTCTCTTCGTAGCGTTTTTCTTACTCTACCTGGTGACTACCTCCAGGTCTGTGCCCACCGGAGACAGCGGTGAACTTATTGCGGCCGCCTGGAGACTGGGAGTGCCCCATGCACCGGGATACCCCACCTTCACGATGCTCAGTCACCTTGCCGGCTACCTACCTTTTGGGACTCTGGCCTTCCGCCTTAATCTCCTATCTGCTCTACTAGATGCACTCGCCTTGGGGATACTTTTTTGGGGCACTGTCAGGTTTCTGCAGGTTGAGCGGGGCATAGCTTCCATTAAACGACAGTGGCTGATACCGGTTACCGGGGCGATAGCAGGCGTAGGTCTCTTGGCCGTCTCAAATGCCTTCTGGCTTTATTCCACGGTGGCCGAAGTCTTTGCCTTGAACAACCTTTTTGCCGCTATTACGCTGGTTCTGATGTTGGAATGGGTACGGCAGCCAGGTCGCAGAGGACCCCTCCTGCTCAGCGGTCTGTTTGCCGGTTTGGGCATGACCAATCAGCATACCTTTATCTTATTGGCTCCCGCGCTTTTCACCTTGCTCATCGGCGGCCTCGTGCGCTGGCGCAGGGAAACCCGCTCGGCTATGCCTGCTCGAAAAAGCAGGACGGAAGACCCCGGCTGGCGTCTGCGCGATATTGGCACCGCTGCCGGTCTTTTCACCGTTGGTCTTATCCCATATCTCTATTTGTTTATTGCGGCTCAAACCGACCCGCCGATAAACTTCGGCAACCCCAGCAGTCTTGGCAGTCTCTGGCGTGTCCTCTTGCGCTCTGATTACGGGACGTTCACTTTTGCCGTGGACATCCTCCCGGGTGACCGTCTGCAGCAATTGTTCTTTATTGGGCGCTACTTCCTCCACAGTTTCACCGTGGTAGGAGTGCTACTTGCCGTGCTGGGCATCGCCTGGTTTGTACGAAAACGGCGCTTAGAGGGTTTAGGACTTGGTCTGGCTTTTCTCTTTAGCGGCCCGCTGTTTGTTGTGTACGCCAATCCCTCACTGCAGAGTCCGATAACCCAGGGTGTGTTCGAGCAATTTTACATACTCCCCAGTATACCGTTTGCCCTGTTTGTCGCTGCCGGGGCCGTGTTTCTTATAGAAATGGTCGCAAAAGCAGTGGATAAGTCCAGGGTGGTGTTTACGCAGCGAGCGCTAACTGTTGCAGGGCTTATTGCAGCCGTAGCTATGGTGGTTAGCCTCGCTGTTATCCACTTCCCTTCAGTTAATCTGAGTAACAACCGGGTCGTCGAATACTACGGTGAGGACCTTCTGGAACCTCTTGAGTCAAACGCTATGTTAATCACAGCGGATGATTACAACTACTCAGCGATTGTATACGCTCAGCTTGTGTTGGGTATTCGGACCGATGTCATAGCCTTGCATGTTCCGTTATTAAGAGGGGCCTGGTATGTTGACCAGCAGCGCCGCCTCCATCCGGAGATAAGCATACCCTTCCCCATGTATGATGGTGGCAATAAGACTTCTCTAGCCGATTTGATTCAATCTAACATCGGGCAGCGCCCGATTTATGGTGCCGGAGATTTAAAGGAAGACCTATCCCAGAACTACGACGTGGTTTATTGGGGTTTAACAGTCCGATACCTTGAGAAGGGAGAGACAACGGATGCCTGGGGCTTGATGAGGCCGGAGATTGACCATTTTGCCAACCTGCACTATCCGGAGAAGGCCTATCCTCCGGAGTACTGGGAGTCGGTAATTGCCCAACATTACGGCAGACTCGCCTTCTTACTCGCCTATGACCGACAACAACCGGAAGCCCAAGCAGACGCGGACTTCGTCGAGCGCATGTACCGTATCGCCATACTTAATGCCCCGGACCTGACATCTTCCTATAAAGACCTGGGGCTACTCTTATGGAAGAACGGTGGCTCGACCTCTGAAATCATAGCCTTGTGGGAAAAGTATCTTCAGCTAGTTCCCGATGACCCTGAGAATGAGACTATCCGGTTGGTGTTAGCGTCGCTAAAAGAGCAGCCCTAGGTGAGCCCTGGTTACGTATTGGACCAATGAACAGAAAATACACTCTGGTCACATTGTTTACCGCGGCGATGTTATTCCTCTTGTCAGCCTGTTCCGGTACACCCCAGGTGACAACTACCAGCACCCTTACAGTCGGCAATGAGGTAGGAGACCTGGCACCCGATTTCAGCCTGAAAGACCTGAGCGGGAATAGCGTGAGCCTGAGCGGGTTGAAAGGCAGGCCGGTGGTGCTTAATTTCTGGTCTGCGGGCTGAGCTCATTGTGTGGAGGAGTTTCCTCTTATGCAGCAAATTCTCGCTCAGGAGTCGGCCGTGATAAATGGTGCCGTACTCCTCACAATCACTAGCGGCGATTCGCCCGATAAAGTCAGGACACTCATGGCTGAGGGCGGCTATTCCTTCCCCGTTCTGCTAGACCCCACGGTCATAACGGGCACACAAATCCGTGTTTTTCAGGCCTACGGCGTGTCAGCTATACCGGCCACGTTCTTCATAGACCGGGAAGGTGTCATCCGCCATATTAAGATAGGCTCCTTTGAGAACACCGATGAGATGAGTTCTATCTTGGACAGCATAAGATAAGATTGCCCCTTGTCCGGCGGGGCGGTTCGGCGGCTCGCGAGCCAGCCTTATAGAAAGAGTCAGAACCTCTGAACCGTGAACAACTCTGTCTGTTCTCCTGGCGTCATATGGGCACCAGACTCGCAGTTGAATTGCTGGCTTACCGCACTGGGCACAAGCCACGCTAGAGTCCTTATGAGTGTCCTGCTATCCGGGCTTTATATATCTATTTAGGTTTATTTGGCCAGTGGCTGATAATCGCCCGGGAGTTGATATTCCCCTCCGATTTCCGCACCTGGTGCATATGCTCTGGCTGCATCTTCAGTCGTCAGATATCCCCACTTGCTAAAAATAGCCTGGCCCTCCGGTGAAACCAGGAAGTCCAGGAATCTCTGGGCACTCTCACTGTCCCTGGTGAATTTAGATATAGCACCCGGGACATATGCCAGTCTCGGTACCTGGTCTGGTTCTAAGAAGACGACATCTGTGGTATCAGGATTCCAGCTGGCAAAAACACGCCAGCCCATTATGGCGTCAACAGATTTCAAGGCTATCAAGCTGGCGGTTTTCGAACAGCTTTCGGCATAGGTGACAATGGTTCCTGCTTCTTTTATATCATCCAAAAAGTTGTTGTATTTGAATATCTCATAGGCGTACAAGCCAACGCAGACCGTCTCCGGGTCACCTATGCCAACCTCGATTCCGGGTTCAGCCAGGTCCGAGAGCGATTGAATGTTCTTCGGATTGCCTTTTTGGACCAGTATGGCCGGCACTAAATAGGCAATGATTTTTATGGTATCAGCATTAACAACCCCGTCCCTTTCTGCCATCAGCATGTAGTCGGGTGAACCGGGGATGTACAAGTCACCCTCTTTTGCGATTTTCAGCTGTGATAGCACGGTCCCCGAACCACCAAAATTAAGATAAACCTTTATCCCTGTCTCCTCTTCAAAAGCCTGAGCTGCCTCTTCCATAGCCGGCTTGGTAGCGGAGCCAACAAAAGCCGTGATTGTTTTTTGCTCCCCTCCACTACATCCGTAAACAGGAATCAAGGCCAGCATAGCTGCCGGCAGCAAAAAGAGCAATTTTGTCACTTACTACCTCCATGAAATAGTACATACTTATAGCCCGTATAGCTTTCATGGCGCAACCGGAGATTAGTTCACCGGTATCACCTCCTCAGTGTGCAGACACCCGTTACCCACCTGTATCTTTGATTACTTACCCTCAACCCGCCGGCTCTCGTTTTGCGTACAGTATCATATGAGCCTCTGTGTAAGTGTGATGTTATATCATATTTGATATAGCGATTGATAAAAAATTTAACCGCCCTTCGGAAAGAAATCCTGGAACTTCGCCCGTAGCTCTTTGTATTTACGCACGGCTTTTCGTCCCTCCTCTGTTAGCCTGGCACCTCCCCCACCGACTCCTCCTGTGGTTTTTTCCACCAAAGGATTTGGCGATAGGCGGTTCATCGCGTCCACCCATAGCCAGGCATTCCGGTAGCCCAGGCCCATAGAGCGGGCCGCAGCAGCTACCGAACCAAGCTCGTCAATGTGTTCCAATAGCTTTACTCTCCCCCATCCCATAAAAAATTCCCCGTTTATTTCAATCCATATCCTGCCTCTAACCATGTAGCTCGGCCGTGCT
This sequence comes from Dehalococcoidales bacterium, assembly GCA_034413595.1. Classification (GTDB taxonomy): domain Bacteria; phylum Chloroflexota; class Dehalococcoidia; order Dehalococcoidales; family JAUWZL01; genus JAUWZL01. The sequence continues at coordinate 5,708 of DAOUMC010000015.1, forward strand.
TCATTAGAGGAGCGGGAAAGCTTCTTGGGTTTAAACTTGGGTATCCTGGTCTTTGACATTTTATTCTGGTTCAGGTTGTTAATTGGCTATATTACACTCAATATAACGTTTTGTCAAGAGGATGTGGTAATGTGTTTTTTGTATAGAGGTAGATTTGATAGGTCGCCCTTTAAAGATATTAGATGTGATAAATAAATCAGTTACTTTTGGCAGCCTAGTCCAGTGTCACCGCTTTCTTCTGAATCTCCCTTCCTCCGATGTTAATGCAGATAGCCTCTTTTAACTTTTTGCAGGGGTATCAAGCCCGTTGAGAGTGTCCGGAGTGTGCGTCGACTGGCCTTCTGTCTCCTGATACCGCTGTGTCGTGCCGCCGCGCATCAGCGAAAGGGACATGCCGATAAATGCGAAGGGAATGGCCAGCAGGGCGGCGGCGTGCATTCCGTTGATGAAGGCATTACCCAGGACCTGCTGCAGCGCCGGGTCGCTGGCTGCGGCAGACATGGTGTCAGGGGAGGGCAGCCCGTTTAAGGCAAAGCCGCTGCCAGAGATGGCAAATGAGATAAAAACAGAGCCGGCAAAAGCGACGCCGAAGCTCTGCCCGCTGTAGCGAAACATACCCAATAAGCCGGAGGCAATCCCTCTTCGTCTGGCCGGCGCCGCCGACATCACCGAATTGTTGTTTGATGGCATAAACATACCGAGGCCGATGCCGAAGATGACCAGCCGCCACAGCACCTGCCCGACCGGCATGATTGCGGTTATCCGTGAGATAAGGAAAAGCCCAATCATAACAACACCAAGCCCCACGGTGGCGATTCCGCGGGCTCCGGCTCTGTCAGAAAATCTGCCGGAGAGGGGGGCCACCGCCATTAACGTCAACGGGACAGGCAGCATGAGCAGCCCGGCCATCTCCGCTGAGTAGCCGCGCAATACCTGCCAGTAGAAGGGGAAGAGCAGCATCATGCATGACATGGTTATCGTGGCAAACGTACCGGCCATTTGCCCGGCGGCGAACTCCCTGATTTTGAATAGTGACAGGTCGATAAGAGGATACTGAGCCCGCACCTCCTGCAGTATGAAAAGCAGGAGCAAAAATAGCCCCCCTGCTATGAGCAGTATGGATGTCAATGACCAGCTCCACTCCGGCCCCTTGGTCACACCCAGCAGCAGTGCAGCCAACCCGGCTATCAGCAGCCCGGCCCCCACCCAGTCCACCGGTTCCAAAGCGTGATTGCTTTTCAGAGGAGGCAGGATGGAAGCCGCAAATGCCGCGGCCACCAGGCCAATAGGTACGTTGATTAGGAATACCGCCTGCCAGCCAAAATGAGTTACCAGAAAGCCGCCCAGGATTGGGCCGATAGAAGCCCCGCCACTGATGAGGATTGCCTGTATCCCCATGGCAGTGCCGCGCTTCCCGGCCGGAAAGGTATCGGTGATTATGGCCAGGACGTTGCTGGTTATCAGGGCGCCGCCGAATGCCTGAAGCAGACGGGCGCCGATAAGCCACAATATGCTCTGGGAGAAGGCTGCCAGAAGGCTTGACGCGGAGAAAAGCATGACTCCGGTAATGAACAGGCGCTTGCGCCCGATGACGTCGCTTATTCGCCCGAAGAACGGCACCAGTCCGGTCAGGGCCAGTGTGTATATAATCAGAGTCCATTCAACTTCAGAGAGCGAGGCGTTCATTTCACCGGCGATGGTTGGCAGGGCGATATTGAGTATTGAGATATCCACCACCACCATAAACAGGCCCAAGGCCACGGAAAGAAGAATGAGCCATGGATTAGTTTCCTTAGTCCGCTCCCCGTTTTCGTTTTGCCTTTGTAAAAATCGAGACATCTTATCCCTTTTCTTTAATCAATGTTTTCTATCGGGCACCAGCTTAAGTGGTACTGACTTTGTCCAGGAGCCTATCAAGCTCGGCTATCTCGGCATCGCTCAGGACATCAAATGTCTGGCCGGCTGCTCCTAAATAGCTCCTTTTAAAGTCCTTAAGTTTGCCCTTGGCAAACTCGGTGAGTTTTATTCTGATTATGCGTCTGTCGCTGGCGTCTTCCTCGCGCCTCACCAAATCCATTTCCACGAGCCCATCCACCAGTTGGGTCACGGCTCCCGGTGTAACCCCGAGCATCTTTACCAGGTCTTTCACGGCTGCTTCTTCCCGTATCTTGGCAATATAGAAGAGTATACGCACCTGGGCTTGACCCAACGTGAACTCACCGAATCTAAAATCCTGATTATCATGAACATGCCTGATTATGGAGAGCATCTTTTCCAGGAGGTCTTGCAGCAGCTCTTTTCTGGCATCATTCATAACGCATCTTCTTAATTTTAGTTTCTATATATTTTAGCAAATATAATATCTCGTGTAAAGTTGGCCAGCCCTGGCTTTGATTTGGCAGCCCTGATGCCTGCTGAAGTAGCAGAATATTTAGGTAGTTTTTTAAAGAAATGTCATCTTAGTATCACATCATCAAATACTTGACAATTGTGGTATAATAATCATAAACGTTAGGTTTTCCTTGGTAAAATGGAGCAAAGACCAGTGGGCTAAAAGTTAGACCGTCTTGCGCAAGAAGCCCTGACCTCTAAGTAGGAGACGGGCTATGAAAAACGCAAATGTAATAAATGGTGGATTTGGCGGCAACTTTGGAAATGAAGCCGGGACAGGCACAGGCATCATAGAAGTACATATAAAGTATCAATCAAGAGAGAATAGGAATATAAGAAAAAGCTCAGCTGTTAGTTCAGCTGAGCTTTTTTGTTTACCATAAACCAAGAACTTACAAATAGGAGGCAACTACAGGCCTTAGGTACATACTGGATTGATTAATAACAAGGCGGCCTTGGAATAGGCCGCCTCTAGAAGGGTCAAGCCAAAAGCGAACCTGCGACAGTCAGCTTTATGTTGCCCTTCTGTGTATGATTATTATCTTAAATGATAAGTTTGTCAACTTGATATGAAAGGAGAGCAGAACATATAACACGGACCGGAGGACAATGAAGACGGTCAGCGATGGCGTACCTCCATCGGCCTTAAGATGGCGACCAAGAATAGGTTAAACAAGCATCGGGCGCCAGGCCAGAGTTACGATGGCTTTATCTATCAGCTTATTGATTTGTGGGAGGAGAACGAGGGAAGAAGAATAAGTCACAGGGCAGGCTCTGCCGGGGGAAACCAGGGTGCTGAGGGTC
>DAOUMC010000016.1:0-6521 GCA_034413595.1 Dehalococcoidales bacterium
GGGCCAATCAATCATCGACCGATGAATAATTGCCTGTTGAAGATAGAATAGGGAAACAAGGGGATAAGGGAGATGTGGCGACCAGAGTTCAGGCGCTTGCCGCAGATTGTAGCCGGCATCATTAGCAGGTCGGGGACAATAATATGGCGGGCAACAAAGAAGTTCACCGTGGTGCAGCAGCCAAGGTTCAGGCGTCCCCTGCTGATTTCATCCGGCATTATGGGCATCACGGCCATCATAGCGCTCGGCTTCATCGGCCTTTTTAATTACACGCCGGATATCTCCGTACCCTTCCCCTATGTCCCGCCTCCTGGTAGTAATTATTACTACATAGAGGCAACCACCGACCAGCTGCTTGATGCATTCTTCTCGGTGTATGCCGATCCGGCCACTGTGGCAAGGGAATACATAGGGCAGGGCTTCATATTTAAGGGGATCTTGGTGGATAAGGCCCTGCTAAATAGATTGCACAAGACCTATTTCATTGTTGGTCAAATACAATTTGTATTTCAATACCCCTCAGAGCTACAGAAGCTCAAAGAAGGTGATACGATAGATATAATAGGTGTTTGCATGGGGCCTTCACCAGAGTATTCACTTGTCGTAGTCAGCAATTGCAGGTTTCTCCTCACTGGGGTGGCTCCTCTTCCCCTGCCTGGAGGACCGGCGCCGGTGGTTGGTGTTGGTTACTAGCCCGGCCATTTCATCATTCGCTATGGTACTAAAGCAGAATTAATTTTAAAATACTACGGGCGATTCCACGCCATGTTCTCTGTGTTATCAAACCACTCAAAATACTCCTCAGCACATTTTCTGCCTGAGTCCTCAAGCTGCTCCTTCTTTGTATCAGATAGACCGAAATCAGTGGTTTTCACCCCTAATGAGTCTATGTATATGGTTCGGTGCCAATCGTCCTCGTGAAGATGCATGTTGCCCTGACTTTCGAGGATTGTTTTGGCCAAAGCAATCAAAAAGTCAAAAAGGTCGTCTATTTTTTCGTGCTGTGGTTCGGCGCCGTAGCGGAAAACGGCGATCTCCTGCTTTGAATCCAGCCTAAAACCGAGTGTTTCTTTGTTGTATATGTAAGGGCTGTTTTTTGGGTGCTTCTTTAGAAAGGATTGGTTCTCCTCGTCATAATAGTCCGTCTTGCGCGCTGTCTTCGGCTGGTTTTCAGAGCTAATGTATTTCATTCGGTCAAAAAGTTTAATGGGAAAGTTGTTTAGCACCCCGCCATCGACATAAACATCGTTCCTCGCATTGCGGACCGCGGCATAAAAAAGCGGGATTGACATGGATATTCTTACGGCATCGGCGATTCGTATGTTCGGCGTGTGCTCGACAGAAAAGACTTCACCGAAATGGGTGCTGAGGTTTGTCCCGTAAACGTAAAGGTCTGGCCTCCCTGCCTCCTGCAGGTTTTTGAAAGTCGCATTGGGGTCACCCAGCTTCTCCTCGATGTGGCGGCCGACCCACTTATGGAAAAAATCGCCTTTGTGCCATCCGTATTTGTCCAGGAGGCGTTGTATATCCCTTAGCTTGCCCCAGTCATCGTCCATGAAGTTTTTGAAATTCATCTTTCCCATTATTTCCCTCTGCTCGGCATGGGAAAAGCCGAGGGCAAACAGTGTGGCATTTATGGCGCCCGCCGACGTTCCGCCAACTCTCTGGATATCGGCCAGAATATCCTTTTCTTCAAGCACCTGCATGGCTCCCACATAGGCAATGCCCTTGACACCTCCGCCCTCAAATACCAGGTTTTTGAAATGATACGCCATGGCTCCCTCCTTATTTGATAAATATGCAGAAGCGGGTAGAGCTAATCCCTCCCTTCTTCAACTATAGTTTATATCACAACCAGTACAAAATGGAATAGACATTGACTTGTAATGATATAATCTAGCCAGAATTAGAGCCTCGATAACCAAGCTAGACAAAAGGAGGTGGGATATGAGATTCGAACTAATATCAATAGGTTTCCTCAACTGGTGGAGAGGGCTGTGGTTCGGTAAACCAGGCTGCAAGACCTATATCTTTGAATTGAAGCTAGTGGTGCTTGGTGCTGGTATCCGGATATTCGGTTTAGCGGTGTGATGACAAAATAAAGCAGGTTAAACGCCCGTTATGAAAATAGACATTTATAAGATTTATCTGAAGCTCATTTCAACTGCGTGGGGCCTTCTTCTTGTCCAGGTTGTGCTCTGGATTGTTGGGTGGACCTTATATTGTTTCCAGGAAAAGCTGGTCTGGACTGATGTAACTGGTCTGGAGTTGTGGCGGTTGAGAGCCTGCATGTTCGGGGTACTGCTAATCATTACAATATTATCGCTGTTTCCTGCTTTTCTGCACTGGGCTTTCAACTACGCGGTCAGAAGGCAGGCCTTGATGGATATCAGATTTGAACTAAGGCACTACAAAATGCACAAACTCCTGAAAGAAGCCATAATAACTTACCGGCTGGCCTTCAACGAGCGCACTTTCACGGTGCCCATCATTCTTGCGACTCTGGCGATGGCGATAGGGTGGGCTCTGGTCTTTTTCGGTACAGAGCCGGCATTCGTAGTCATAGAGAAACTGTCTGCCGGTGGTATGGTCCAGGCAGTCCAGCACCTACCCGAATCTCATCCCGTAGTCTTTGGCTTCCTAGGGGCCTTTACATGGTTTTTGGGCACTATATTCCATCGGTATGTCACCAAGGACATGAAGCCCTCTGTGTTTATGTATCTGGCTACACGGACGTGGACTGTCTTCATAATCACGGTGGTACTGGGTGTTCTTATTGGTAAGACTTCTGAAGATGCCTGGCCGACCTGGCTACTGGCCACCTCTTTCGTGATTGGTATCTACCCAAAGGTCGGCATTGAACTTATCAAGGGGATTGCCCTGGGTAGTATTAAGAATATTTCAAATATTCGCGTTACTCGTGGCGAAGATACAGATGAGGAGACAAAAAGCAATCTGAAATTGATGATAAAAAAAGAAACCACGGACAATATCCCTCTTACCAGAGTGCAAGGTTTAAATTTGTGGCACCAGACAAGACTTGAAGAGGAAGACATTGACAGCGTTCAGAATCTGTCACAGTGCGACATAGTCGGTCTGATGGTCAATACCAGGTTGGGCTTGACGAAGTTACTGGACTGGATAAATCAGGCCCTGCTGATACTGTATGTCGGAGAAAGTAATCTTAAAAAATTTCACAAGGCCGGCATACGCACCGCCACCGGGTTTGAGAACAACTACGCAGCGCAGCTACCAGATAAGAAGCGGGCCAAGTTCGAGAAACTAGCCCACGATAAGAAACTCAGGTGTTATATGGGGAAAAAGGGAATCAGCTGGGTTCCTGACGTACCAGAGAAACTGGCTGATTCCCTGGGGTACAAGGGCGATTCCAGGCAGATTTTGAGGAACACCATGATGGCACTCTGCGACAACGATAATTATCAGCGGCTGTGGCTGATTATACACGGCGAACTCTGCATAGAAGACATTGACGAGTACTTGCCTGAGAAGAGGGAAGGGTATGAAGATGTTCTCGGCTAGCTGTTCGTGGCTACAACCAGCAAACAACCGTGCCGACGCGGCGTAATTACGGCATGGGCTACCAAGCATCAAAAGGGGGCCGGCCGTCACGAAATAGCATCTACCCCGTATCCGGCAGAGCCAGCCCGTCTTACATAATCAATAATGATGCCATAGTCGTGGTTGACGTTTGTTTCCCATCAGACGCAATGGCCGTTTTGGACTTCGTTACCCGCATCTTGTGTAGAAAGGCCACCGACATCGGGTTGATTGTAATTACCCATTCACACATTGACCACGTAAGCGGCGTAGACTATCTGGTGAAGAGGACAGATGCCGAATTGGCAGCTCACAAAAACGCGCAGAAATACTTAATGGGTAAGCAGTCTATGCCGGTAGCTGGCTGCCACCAGTGGCTGGAATTTCTGGGCTTCTTGCGGAAGCACCATTTTCCTAGGCCTTCTATGTCTGATATTTTCCAGATGACATGGGCCGGGATACCCGGAATCAAGAAGGGGATTCACTCCGAAGTCACACACTGGTTGGTCGACGGGGACAGTCTGCCCGGTCACCCTGATTGGAAGGTCATACACACCCCGGGGCACACGGACGACAGCATCTGCCTTTATGATGCCGAACGTAAGTCATTAGTAACCGGGGACACGATAATAAATCTTCTCGGCCAGCTGGTTTTGAACCCGCTACTGGCCTTAGACCAAGAAGCTCTTAGGAATTCCCTGAATAAGCTCAGACAGATAGAGGTTGACGCGGTTTACCCTGGATGGGGGTCTCCCGTTTTTAAAAAGGATGCCCTGAGAGATATACTTGAGACATTACACTAAGAAGGGGCTATAACAGGTCCGGTCAGGAGTGAAATGAACGTAAAATTGTTGGCCCTGTATTTCGCCGCCGGCGGCACTATCATAGCTCTGGTGAGCTATTTTGGCAGTCAGGGAAGGGCATGAGCGCCCGCAACTTCTGGCTGACGGACTAACGCAACCGGGACAGGCGGTGGGTTCTTGCCAGACGCTCCAGGTCATTCAGAATGTAAACAAACGCCATCCAGGCCCACCTGCCCCAGCGTTCCTGGAGCACGGCGTTAACGGCCTCAATCTCCTGCCTGGGATTTTGCGGAGTCCGCCCCAGGATGAGCTCGCTCATTATCACCACACTCCAGACGTCAACGGGAACCGAGGTCTGGCCCAAGATGATACCCGCCGAGTACCTGCCGACGCCGGGTATCTCCATCAGCCGCCTTAGAGCTGCCTCTTCGGGCAGTCTGGACAGCTCAAGAAGCGACACCGGTTGCCTGGAAAAGAACCGTGCCGCTTGAACCAAGCGTTTTGCCCGGTAACCCAGCTTGGCTTTCTGTCTGAGCTCGTTTTCGTCAATGCCGGCAACGTCCTGCGGGCGGGGCCAGAGGCCAACCTCCCTGCCATCAAGAGTGACTCTGGTGCCGTAGTTTTTCAGGACGGTGGTCATCATCTGCTCACTTCTGGCGCGAGGCGCCATCTGGAGAAGAATGGCCAGAATCACCCTGCCGTAGGTGTCGTCAAGCCTGCCTATTCGCATACCGTAGAGGTCTTTGGCCGTGACCGAGAGTACCGGGTCACTCCCGGCAAACTGGTAAAAGCCGGCCAGGTCTTCATCCGCTCCCAGTCCGGAGCCGATAACCGCCCTCAACTCGCTTACTTCGTTGCGTGACAGGTCTGGTGATGAGTAGGCCACCACGTCTACCGATTCTTGGACAGCCGACATCTTGAGGCCGACCGGCTTGCCCCTGAGATACACCCCGCTCCACAGAGTGCCATTCTCAAAAACCTCTCCGGGTGTAGACCAGTGCCAGCCAGCCGGCTTGGCCACCGTAAGCCGAAAATCGAAGGGCTGCGGGACAAACAGGTTAAACCTGGTAGTCTCTTTTAAACGCATGGTCTTCGCCGGCCTGTTTGATTTCCTGACTATAGTTTAAAACAAAACAGCACAGTTTTTCACCGTGCTGTCAGTCGTCAGACCCCACACCATTACTCAGTTTATCTTAATTGCCCCAACCCGACACACCCTTACGCAGCCTCCCAGCCTGTCACATCTGCTGTGGTCGATCACAGCGCAGATATCCGTTTTGTCGTCGATGTAAAGTATCTGCTGCGGACACTTTCTGACACAAGTCCCGCAACCGGTGCATTTTTCCTTGTCTATAGAAACAACTTCGTTCATATTAGTGAAATTATTTTAGTCCCATATTATATCAATGTCTGTAACATAAATCACACCGGCAAAACAAGAAGGCACAGCAATGTAGCTGTGCCTCTTCTTTCATTTGGTAGCGGGGGTTGGATTCGAACCAACGACCTTCGGGTTATGAGCCCGACGAGCTACCACTGCTCCACCCCGCGCCGGTGCACTTCGCGTCAGAGTCTATTTCTGAAGGACAGACCCGACAAACTCAGACATGGGAAATGCTTCCAGAGTCTGGTAGCGGACATTGCCGTGCTCGGCTTCTTTGGTCAGGACATAGGCAGCGACCTTGGCATCCGGGGCTTCCAGGATGACCAAGAAATCATACTGGCCCAGCAGTGCATAGCTAGCAAGAATCTTGGCGCCGCGCTTCTCCGCCGTTTCCACCGCTTTCTTATGCCGGATGTCCATGGCTTCCAGGTTCCTCAGCCCCTGTTCCGTTAGAGTCCCCAAAGCAGCAAAAATAGGCATGTACTTTCTCCTTTTCAGGATTGATGCTCTGGAAAGGCCGAATGCTGGCTTACTTTAAGTATAGAGACTGCAGAGCAGGGTGTCAAGGCATATGCACTCATTCATATCAGTGACACATTTTGTTAAATATCCTGTGCTTATCTTGCCTCTCGACCTCACCCCTGTGCCCTCTCTTTCTGTCTTAAAGCCTATTTTATTGTAGCCAGCTATTGACTTCTAGCCACGAATGGTATAGTCTCAAGGCAAATAGAAAGGGAGGTCATACATGCAAGGCTATTGTGTCAAGTGCCGGACAA
>DAOUMC010000017.1:0-20658 GCA_034413595.1 Dehalococcoidales bacterium
TAAGGAGGGTCCTGGGCGACCACGTGTTCTGTGCCTTCATCGAGAACAAGAAGATAGAGTGGGACCAGTACCGCGCCCAGATAAGTGACTATGAACTCAAGAGGTATCTGCCTCTTCTGTGAATGGGGCTAATGATTTAAGACAGTGCACTGGCTAATTTCCTGGGTGCAATAAGGGCAGGCTCAAAAGTAATCCTGCCCTTATTGTTAAAAAAGCCCCGGAACCATAAAAGGGCACTGTTGTTGAAACATCCGTGAGCCCCTTAAGCACGGCTTCAATATCCTGTTGCCGCTTCCTCTGCTTTTGGTGGCAGCCGCCAATTTCTGATGGTGTTCCTTATCCTTTATCCACCCGCTTTTCTTTAGACATTTCATCTATCCCGTAATCAAGAGACACGATCACCTCCGTTATTGTTGGGCCATACAGTCCAACTCTTGACAAGCAGAGTATAATTCATTAGGATTTAATAAATACAAGTAGATACATCTATAGATACCTAACGGTAAGGACTACCCTTTGATATGACTGGTGAACCTAGGACGACCATAGGGGTTAGAAAGCAAACCAAAGACAGGCTGGACGGGAACCGGGCACCGGGACAGTGCTACGATGGTTTCATATGCCAGTTGGTGGATTTGTGGGAGAAGACCAAAGCAGGAAGGGCAGGTTATGCCCCGAGTCCGCCACGGAAAGCCGGGGCATGATTAAAAACGCAAATACCCCGATATGAGTCTAAACACATGATTTATGCTCGATGTGATAATTTTGTAATTTTTCCATCCCCTTTTTTATAATTTTTTAATGTCCCGGACTTAAAATTATTACTGGAACTGGGATGCACTGAACCGGAAAACGGCACTGCTATATTTATGTCTATTAGACAAAACCGAGGAAGGGGGGTGGTGATATAGGAAAAGTTCTAAAACCCTGAAGTCTGATTTACCACTAACCAGGAGGAGATTATCTATGTCAGAAGGGGAAAAGGAAAGAAAGTCTAGAGGTATATCAAGAAGGGAGTTTCTTAAGGATGCCGGGGTTATAGTAGGCGGAGCGGCCATTGGGTCAACAGTGCTCCTGGCCGCTTGCAAGGGTGCGGAGACAACCAAGACGGTCACCACGACACTGCCAGGAACTACCCAAACAGTCACTTCCACCTTGCCCGGGCAGACGGTAACCACCACGACAACGGTGGCAGGACCGGGAGCAGCCCCTGAAGGCGTGGTAACACTCAAGGTAAACAGCAAGAACTATCTGCTAAAGGTAAAGCCTGAGTGGACACTGGCTTTCGTGCTCAGGGAGAAACTGGGTCTCCCGGGCTTGAAGATAGGCTGTAACCGCGGCGAGTGCGGTACCTGCACCATCATCGTGGACGGCAGGTCGGTGTTGGCCTGCACCACGCTGGCGGTAGAGGCCGAGGGCCACGATATCCTGACCATTGAGGGGCTGCCTAACGGCCCCGACATGCATCCGGTTCAAAAACTATTCCTGGAAAACGAGACCTTCCAGTGTGGCTTCTGCACTCCGGGACAGATAATGTCCGCGGTCGCCCTGCTGAGTAAGACCCCCAATCCGACACTGCAGCAGGTAAGAGAAGGCATGTCCGGCAATCTCTGCATGTGCGGAGACTACACCAGGATAGTGGAAACGGTCCTCAAAGGAGTATAGATATGGTTGATGAATTCGGACAAGATTTAGCAGTTATCGGTACAATAACCCTTGACTACCACGGCGAGTCCATCGTCAGCGGGAAGTACGACTTCCCCGCCGACCACCACATGACCGGCATGCTCTACGCCCGGGTCCTCGGTGCGCCCTATGCCCATGCCCAGATCACCAGCATAGATACCAGCAAGGCCGAAGAACTGGAGGGTGTGGAGGCGGTCATCAACTACTCGGAGAACCCCCGGTGGAGCGATACTATACTGCACTGGGGGCAGGAGGTGGCAGCGGTAGCCGCGGTGGATGAGGACACCGCAGAGCGCGCCATAGACCTCATCGATGTGGTCTATGATGAACGCCCGGCGGTGATTGACCCTGAGGAAGCCATGCAATCGGGGGCGCCCCTGGTGGGCGCCTTCCCTGACAGCAACATCACCCCCTCTCCCCAGACGCTGGAGCGCGGCGACGTGGAGGCCGGCTTCGCCCAGGCAGACGTCGTTATTGACGAGGCCGTGGGCTGGACGGCTTACTACCAGCACATGCAGATAGAACCCGACTCGTGTGTCGCCTGGTGGGAAGGGGATGACCTCTACTGCTGGAGCACCAACCAGAACCCCTTCGGCCAGCTTTCGGGCATTACCAACGCACTCCAGATGCCGCGGAACCGGGTCCACGTCTACACCCACGGCACCGGCGGCGGTTTCGGGGGTAAGGGCGGTTCCTACCCTGAAATAGCTGCCGCCCTGCTGTCCAAGAAGGCAGGCAAGCCCGTGGCACTACACAAGGCACGAAGGAATCAGATCATTCACAACAACCACCAGTACGGGGTAAAGGCCCAGATAAAGATGGGCTGCAAGAATGACGGCACCCTGACGGCGGTGGAATTGACCTTCTGGAGCGACGGCGGCAGCAACGGCGGCCGCAGCGGCTTCGATGATGTCCCCCAGTACACCTGGAACTGCCCCAACTTCAAATCTACTACCTACGGCGTGGCCACAAACAAGGGCCGCACCGGCCCCTGGCGCTGCGTCCAGCACCCGCCGGGAGCTTTTCTGTCCGATATCGTTCTGGAGAAGATGGCCGAGAAACTAGGCATGAACCCTCTGGAATTCCGTCGTAAGATGTACGTCACCGAGGACATGCCCGACCAGGACAACGGCCAGCCCCTGAGCAGCAATGGTGTCCACCAGTGCCTTGATGCGGTGGCCCAGGCTGTTGGCTACAGCGCCAACTACCATGCCCCCGGCACCAAGGAACTCCCTGATGGCCGGCTGCACGGCATCGGTATACACGCCCACGTTGATGGCCACGGCTCCATGTTCGGCGCCCGCGGCGCCATCATCAACATGTGCGAGGACGGGACGGTGCTCTTTAACGTCGGCACCTCCCGGTGCCACAACAGCCTTGACGCCATGGGCAATATCGTCGCTGAGACCGTCGGCGTCGCCGCCGACCAGGTCCACGTCGGCGACTGGGGCAGCACCGATACCTGCTCCGAGGGCGGCATGCAGGCCGGCAGCACCAGCACCATATCCACCGGCGCCGCCATGAAGGTGGCCGCCGACGACGTCAGGGCACAGCTGTTTGAAATCGCCGCCACCCAGCTCAAGGTAACCCCCGATGAACTGGACGCCAGGGGTGGCAAGATATTCGTCAAGGCCGACCCGACCCAGTCCATCACCCACGCCCAGGTCATGGGTAAGACCGGGGAGCCGATAATCGGCCGCGGTGTCCGCTGGGAACGTAATCTGCGGAAGGAAGTCAGCAGCTTCCCGGTAGGCAACCCCTGCCAGATAAGAGGGGTCTGCGCCTCAGCCTGTGAGGTCGCCGTGGACCCGGCGACAGGTGAGGTGGAGATAACGAACTTCGCCAACGCCATTGATTGTGGCCGGGCCATCAACCTTATCTCCGCTGAGGCCCAGGTAAGCGTCGGAATGACCATAGAGCACGGCCAGGCAATGCTGTACGAGCAGATACACGACCATGACAGCGGTGCCCTGCTCACCAACGGCTTCCTGACGCACAAGCTATCCACCGCCCTGGACGTTCCCGAAGACAAGAACCAGAGATTTGTGGTGGAGACCATAGATGCCGTCGGTCCCTATGGCTGCAAGGGTATGGGTGAGCCCGCAATATCAAGCTATGTCTGCGTCGTCAACGCCGTAAACAACGCCATTGGCAAGTACGTCATCTCGGCACCGTTAACCCCCCAGAAGGTTCTGGCGGCCCTGGGAAAGGCTTAGGAGGCGAAAGATGAAAGAGATAACACACATCAAGGCAACAACCATCGCTGAAGCTGTCTCGGCCCTGGGGGCCGGCAAGGAAGTGGTCGCCGGAGGCACCGACCTGCTCGGCTACATGAAGGGCATGGTGTCTGTAAATGCTCCTGACGTCCTGGTGGACATCAAGAACATTCCCGACCTGGACTACATCAAGGAAGAAGGCGGCATGCTCAAAATTGGTGCCCTGACCAGGCTTGTCGACATCGCCGAGTCCAGCACCGTCCAGTCCAATTACACGGCACTGGCCGAAGCGGCTAACAGGGCAGCCACACCACAGCTGCGGAACATGGGCACCATCGGCGGAAATATCTGCCAGAGGGTCAGGTGCTGGTACTTCCGTGCGGAACACGACTTCTTCAAGTGTCTCAGGAAGAGCTCTAGCGGCTTGTGCTACGCCCTCATCGGCGACAACCGCTTCCACTCCATCTTCGGTGCGCTTAACGGCTGTATCGCTGTCTGTCCCTCAGATACGGCGCCAGCTCTGGTCGCCCTCGGGGCCAGCATCGTCACCTCAAAGAAAACCTGGACCACAGACGATTTCTTCGGCATGCCCAATGTCAACGATGCCAGGAGGGAGCAAATCAACAATCTGGACGCCGATGAAATAGTGACCGAGATTCAGGTACCGACACCGGCATCAGGCACCAAGAGCGCCTTCATCAAGTTTGCGGAAAGGAAGTCGTTTGACTTTGCCCTGGTAAGCTGTGCCACCGCCATAAGCAGCTCTGACGCCAGGATATGCCTCGGCGGAGTGTACAACCTGCCCTACCGGGCGACGGCGGCCGAGGATGCCATCAAGGGCAAGCCGATTAATGATGCTAATGCCGAAGCCGCCGGGACGGCGGCGGTTACCGGTAATGCGGCACTGCCAGCCAACAAATACAAGGTTCAGTTAGCCAAGACGATGGCAAAGAAGGCTATACTGGCCTGTGCTTAGGCCTTAGCTGCCCAGAAACCAGCGACTCACGCCAGACAGCTTCCGCTGTCTGGCGTGACCTCTTTTAGAATGACTAAAGCCACATATCCTTTGGCCTGGAAGAGCTACAGCAACTTTACAGTAAGCAGACCGTTTTATATAATGGAACTGTAGGGGTTGTTATGTGTTATGGCTTTGACCAAGATGTTTAAATTACCCAAGAAATACGTAGCTTTCTTTGTGACAGTGCCTCTGCTACTGGCCACGGCCTTTATTCAGGTGAAATGCCCCGTCTGCGGAGGCGATGGCACGGTGAGCAGCAGCTATCACATGGAAAATGTAAGACTTGATGACGTTAAGACCGTTGAGCTGGGTATCATGAGAGAAGTCTGCACCATGTTCCTGCTGTATAACTACAATATAACGCTATCGGTCACCAATGAGGGTGAAGAAGAAGCCGCAGGCTGGGTGGAAATGATTCTGGTAGATTCCACCAAAGGCCAGCCACTGGCTTCTGAGTACACTGTGCTAACAATCGCCGGCAAGACGTCCCAGGACGTAACCTATAATGTCTACTTCAAGACCGGCTTAGACGAACCACCGTTAAAGACAGATGCATATGCCAAGATTCTGCTTGGTGATGTCCCGGATAAGAGCTGCGATGGAAGCGGTCACGTCTCGCTGAACAACTGGGTGGTGCTCAACTATATGAAGAGTTACATGCTGGAAGTCCAGCGGCTTGAGAAACCTCTGGTGCCGCCTATCATATATTATGACGAGGAGTCACCCTGGGACTTCGAGGAAGTGACCCCACCAACAGAGCAACCCCCGGCTCCAGACAGCCAAACGGCCGTACCCTGATAGCGAAACCGCCGGATGAGCCATTCTATGAATTTAGACCGCCGGATTCAGGAAATGCATACTGAAAATATGCCCCTAGTAGGCAACGGGAACTAGCATCACAACTACATTGCTGTTTCTGGACTGAGGACAAAAATTAATCTTCTGCCATGTTTTCTGAGGGTCTCCTCTTCACCAACTTAAAAAGCATAGATTGACCGAGTTCCCCTGAGTGAACCAACAAGATTTCTCATCGCCAGTAACCCTGGTTTTAGCTCAACCGCTTTGACAAACCAAGCAGGTTATGGCATATTGATGATGCTCCAGGTAACTGAAGCAGTGGTGATGCCCCCTCAGGAGCAACAAAGTAGGTGACACTTCGGTGAATCCGAAAGGGGCTTTTCAGGTGAGTATCCAAAGAGCAAAGGTTACCTGGGGCGTTTTATTTAGGGAGTTCTGCCCCGGACTCGTCTCCCTGCCGGCCAGCCCCTCCGGCTGCTGGCACCTCAATACCGGGAATGCCAATAAAGGGCAGGTTGCGATACTCCTCCCGGAAGTCTAACCCGTAACCAACAACAAACTCGTCGGGGACTTCAAAGCCGACATAGCCAAGAGGCACATCCACTATGCGCCGCACCCGTCTGTCCAGAAGGGTGCACACTGACAGACTGGCCGGCCCCCTGGCCCTAAGGTGGCTCAAGATATAGTTCAGCGTCATGCCGGTGTCCACTATGTCTTCCACCATAATGACGTGTCTGCCGGCTATGTTGAGCTCCATATCCTTGGTTATCCTGACCGCGGATTTATCACCGCCGGTGTAATAGGATATGGCCATGAAGTCCAGGTCAAGGGGAACGGTAATCTGCCGTATCAGGTCAGCCATAAAACAGAGGAAGCCTCTCTGAACACCAACCAGGATGGGGCGGCGACCGGCATAGTCACTGGATATTTTCTCGGCCAGCGCCCGCACCCGGCTATCGATTTCAGCGGCCGAATACAGCACGCGCCTGATACCCCGGGCCCGGGTCTGCGCCAGAGGGCCACAGCCGTACTTGGCCAGCAAGCGGTCATAGTCATTCTTGTAGAGGAGGGTTATTTTGACCCCAGGATAAAGCTCACGGAGGCGCCTCAACTTGCGATTCTTCTTGGTAACCAGACTCTGCCTCATTGTCGTAAGCTCAACATAGAGGTCAAGAGCCGGCAGATAGAAATCAGGGGTGAACATTTCGGTCACTCTCTTGTCCTGCCGCTCCAGGGGGAAGGAGCGGGGCTCATAGACCCACTCTATGTTATAGAAGTCCAGTATTCGGGCAAATTCTCCCTCGCTGGGATGGGCGAAGACCACCGACCGTGCCTGCTGCAGCGCCGGAGGACCAACACCGGCGTCCGTCTTTTCCACCCCCTCCTGTAGCCGATGGCTGTTAATAGCTACCGCAGCCAGACTAGACATGGCGGTAACAAAGCCAATATCCTGATTGCTGAACTCATCCGGCTGCCGGGAGTAGACCCTGATGCTGCCGATAGCCAGGCCATCCAGCATCACCGGCACACCTAGTATAGAGGTAATACCTGCCTGGGCGGCTATCTCAGGATACTGCACACGGCTATCCTTGGCCACATCGGTAATAACCACCAGCTGTCCGGTGATGACCTCGGACAGGCTCTTTTTGGCGTCCAGCAACCCCTTACGGAGGTAGTACTGGGGAAGCCCCCACGAAGCACTGTGTACCAGCTTCCTCCGTCCGGAGTCAAGCAGCACGATTGAAGCACCGGCTTTCATGGCCTGGGCGGTGCCCCTGATGATGACCGCCAGTTTCTCCTTTAAGGTAGCCGTTGAACTGACCGAAGATACCGCCCGCCGGACCGCTTTGTAGTACGCCTTTTCCTTGCTTAGAGCCAATCCAGTATCCCCAATATTCCAAATATTATTGTAGGTGGACTAACCAAAAGGCTCTTCCTGGTCGAAGGTAAGGTTATAGTAAACATACGGCGAGTATTCAGGAATTACCTCGTCTTCAAGATTTCCTCTGTCGATAGCATCCTGTGCATCTTTCGCTGTTACTCTTACATACTCCTGCAAGGTCTATTCTTTTCTCTTGGTATCGTTGCTCCAAGAAAACAAACCATTTTCCCCATTTCGAAAAGGGAAAACACCATAAATTACATGAGCTTGAGTCCGTGCCAAGACGCTACCCTTTTTACCAAGTTTGGGGTCTAAATTATGCGCAGGCTCAATTGGTTCATCCGGCCTACAATCCTCGGCCCTTCTTACTATCCACGCTTCTCCACCCAGTACGGCTATTGATGCCTCAACGCAGTACTCCAATACCTGCCTTATGTCTTCCTTCTTCCAAGCGTATTCACTGCCTAAGCGAAATGCCTTTGCTTCGATGCTTTCAGGGAAACTGGGTTTCATAGTCGTACCATCCATTATCCCCGACATCATTGTAGGTGGCCTGAATTAACCTGTCAAAGCCGCCAGCTCCCCAAAACGTAATTTTTTTGTAACTTTTTGCTCATCTAATTTTATTACTTTGCAATGAATTAGAGATAACATTATAAATATCAAAAAATATATGCTGGAGGAGGAAATGATGAAACGAAAG
The DNA here is from genome assembly GCA_034413595.1 of Dehalococcoidales bacterium. GTDB lineage: Bacteria > Chloroflexota > Dehalococcoidia > Dehalococcoidales > JAUWZL01 > JAUWZL01. The sequence goes on from DAOUMC010000017.1 coordinate 8,304, forward strand.
GGTTTTCTACTTTTAACGGGGATATTGTTGCTTGTGACGGTTACCGTCCTCGTTGCCTGCGCCGATGCCCCGCAAACGGTAACCGTTACCGCACAGGCGTTAACTCTAACAACCACCGGTCCCCCGAAAATGGTCACTATCACCAATACCCTGGCCAGAATCCAGACCATCACCGTTACCATCCCCCAGTTGGCCGAAATGATAGTGTCACCGCACCCTTTTAAAGACTACCAGAGCATCGGCTTTTGCTACAACTGCCACAGCATACCCCCGGACCACGTGGGGCGCGTGGAAGTTGATGAAGTCTGCCTGGAATGCCACATAGGCTCAGAGGCACCCGCACAATAAACGGCGCCGGAAATTGATGAGGCCTGCCTGGAGTGCCACGCAGAGCAGGGTTTACTAACTGAAACAGGATAAAATCAGCAGGCGGGTGGTTTGGTGTGGTAGTTAAGTCACTCTCACACCAAACCACCCGCATTTTTATAAAAACCAGCTTAATTCCAACCCCGCCAGGATGTCATCCCGGCTCTAGGATGCTGCTAGTAAATGGTGACCGCCTCGCTACCCGATTTCACACTGTCCAGCGTACAGTAGAGAGTAAGCGTAGTGTTGGCGCCAATTCTTGACGCGCTGGACTTGATGGTAACGTCTGTGCCCCCGTTGATGCTGACTTCATGGCTGCCATCGGCCGTCACGGCAAAGACTATCACCTGCCCGGCGCTGGGAGACGTCAGAACACTGATGATATCCTTGGCGCTTGGAGTGGTCAAAGTGCGGCTCGAGGCGGCGGTGTCAAAGCGAAACAGCCAGTGCTGAACAAGGTCAGTACCGGAAATTGTGGCGTCTTGGGCTCCGGCGTCATAAAATGTGCTCTGCTGGGGCACCACGCAAGAACCCAAGGACAACAAGACAAGTGCCAAGATCACAAGGAAAGCAGGAAGACACCAGCGGCCATATCTGAGTTTCATTTGATTCTCCTTCAGACAGAATGGCGGTACACTCAATTCTACTACCATATTTGATGGCTGGCAAGGGGCTCCTTCGTGTTTTTCATTGCCAGATTCACCTTGAATGGCATGGCGAGCAAGCTCTATAATTAAGCATAGTTAGTGTGCTGGTGCATATGATATTGAGGGGAGGTTTAATGCAGCTCGAACTAGACGGGAGCTCAAAAAGGTCGGTTATTGTTGATGGGTCAAGCATCAAGATTATAAAACACGCCGGAATATTCTCCCCGAAAAGAGAGAGGACTATACCCATAAAACACATCACCTCGGTGCAGGTCAAGGCACCCGGGGAAATATGGGCCGGTTTCATTCAATTCTCAACCCTGGATGCTATAGAAAAAAAGAGTGCCCTGAGCTTTACCGGCGGCTCTTTTACCGCAGCCAAGGACGAGAACTGTATCCTTTTCAGTGACCATGAGGCATATGAAACAGCCCTGAAAATCAAGCGCTACATTGAAAAATATCTGGAAACCATGCCCAAATCAAGAAGCACTAAAGAATCCTCCATTGCCGATGAAATACGCAAGTGGAAGTGCCTCCTAGAGGCCGGTATAATAACAGAAGCCAGATATGATGAAGAAATCTCGCAGCTGCTTGACATTTAAACAGTAGTTCACCCGAAGAAGAGAGCAGCAGCCTGTTCAAGCGTCTTCGTGCTGATAACCCATTCTAAAGGGGTGTAATCTCTGTGCTTTTGTATAGTGAAGGCATTCCCGTTCTGGGACGTTCCGTTTATCGTAAGAGGATAAGAAATAGTATCACTAAACCCTCCTCCGATTAGGGTCTTCTTCGCAGCAATGCTCTCGTCAGGCATCAGGGGGTACTTCCCCCAGATTAATCGGTTCAAGGGGGCCTGCGGCAGACACAACTTCAATTGGTTCCTCCAGACTCTGAAGCCTGGCTACAAAGGAGTGAAATCAGCCCTCTCTGACCTCTGGCCGAGCTCCGAAGCCGTAGTCCTGGGCCTGGGCATCAATACTCAGGGTGAACAGGCGCTCCAGGGATGCTACGAATTGTTCCTCAGTTCGGCGCAGGTCAATGGCCTTAATGTAGTTTTTGCAGCGTTCACAGACATAAAGCCGGTATAGCGCTTCGTCATCAGTAAAATAGCCCAGTGTCTTCTGGTCCTGGTTGCCGCACCAGGGGCATTCCAGCCGCTGAAACAGCCATTCGGTGTCACACCGCGAGCAGACAAGCCACCTTGCGCCGCGCTCCTTTTCCAGATAGGCAAAATCAGGACTCCCGCCGCAGACAGGGCAGTAGTTTCTTCGCCAGAGCTCGCGGTCAACGTGTCCCGACACCAGTCTGGAATAGCTCAGCATCAGTGGCCGGAGAGCTGCCTGAATGATGTACTCCAGAAGTTGTTGGCCGACGCCTGTGGCCGGCTGGGCCAATAAGGTTCTCTCCCCGCCAAGCCATTCGTCGGCCACTTTTTTTAGCCCGGAAGGCGTTACCTCACCGAGACTTCCGTCCAGTTCGCCGAAGAGCTCGGGATACTCGGAGAAAAGAGCAAAGAGCTCGATGAAAGTCCTCTGGGCCAGAGACCAGTCAAGCTGAAGCTCGTCCAGTTTCAGGGCCGGCAGCCCCGTATTGAGCCTGTCACGGATGGCGTTAACGTTGAGGGGTGACGCATCGGCCTCTTGCTCCGCCTTCCGCTGAATATCCAGCAGGCGGCCGTAGAACTCTACCAGCTCCGGGGGTGCCCCAGAGCTCTCCCGCCATTCCTGAAGCCTGTCCAGCACCCTCTGGTCCAGTTCATTCCTCCTTCTCAGCCCTGGCGCACACCTCTTCATACCATTTTGGATGATGCGTCCTGGCGTATGATTCGGTGACTTTGCCCGTGGCCATGGCACTGAAAGAGCAGCTTATGCCGGGGATAACCAGCGGGTCAAGCACCGAGAGGTAGATGTGAATGAAGAGCATTGTTCCCGTGGCTATGAAGGATATATTATGGAATATGTGGGCCCAGCTGACCACGGCCGACGGAACTACCGGGGCAAAAAACCAGTTGATAACACCGGTGACTAAAAAGATGGGGCCAAATACGATTACCATGAGCCACCATAACTTCTGGCCACTGTTCATGTGCTCCTGGGGTGGTATTACCAGCTTCCTGTCCAGAAGATAGTTCAGCGGTGCCACCTTGAACCACTGGACATCCTTTCCCCTCCATATGAAAGCACGCTTTATTGAGCTCCAGGTAGCCTCCCAGTTAAGAGGCATATAGATAGCGGGTGCCACCACAAAAACGGCCGCCGCTATGCGGTGTATGAGCCTAGTCCAGCTTCCGACGGCCAGGATTGATAGCGGGGTTACAAAAAGGATAAGGCCGGTAAGAAACAGGACGACAAACGCTCCGGCATGAACCCAGTGCAGTACGCGGGTGGGTTTGCGGTAGCGCTCGATGTCCGCGGCGTGGTCTACGATTCCAGCATGTTCCACCATTTTACTTCTCCTTTTCAACCGGTAGTTCGCTTATTTTCTTGCTGCGGGCGACCAGGTAGCTTACGCCCAGTGCCAGCAGGGTGACCCCACCTGCGGCCCAGCCCAGCGGGTGCAGGAAATCGTGCCAGGCGATTGTCTCCGCCGGTATTTTGGGGTTTACCGGCAGACCATAAAGCTCCGGCGAGTCGTCAAGCACGTACAGGACATGCAGGCCACCCAGCTCGTTTTCACCGTATAAATAGGCACCGTCATACCCCCTGTTTTTCAAGAAGGCGACCCTTTTCTGGCCCTCGCTGAGCATATCGTTCCAGCTACCGTAGACCAGGGCTTTTGGTGGACACGACTTTACACAGGCGGGTTCCCAGCCTTCGTCAATACGGCTTAAACCAGGCGTGGTGCAGAAGGTGCACTTGTCCATCAGAGCGATGCCGGTGATAAGATTACGTGTGTATCTGGGGACCTGGAACGGACAGGCGTCAATGCAGTACTGGCAGCCGGTGCAGACGCTCTTGTTATAGGAAACAAAGCCATATTCATTATAGTAAAGGGCGTGGTCGGGGCACACCTTGACGCAGCCGGCATTGGTGCAGTGCATACAGGAGCGCCGGCTGAAAAGCCAGCGGAGCTGGCCGTCTTTTTGCTCCTCCCGGAACTCCATAGTAAGCCAGGTCTTGGCCGAGAGGTCGGGCGGATTCTGGTAGCTTCCGCTAAAAACCGTCTTTTCCCTGGAACCCTCATCATCTTCGTTCCACTCCTTGCAGGCGGCCTGGCAACCGCGGCAGGCGGTGCAGCGTGTCGCATCATACAGGATTGCTTTGTCGTTCGCCTTAGCCATTATTCTTCACCTCCGAGTGTCATCCTTTGCGTACATCAACCAGGAAGGCCTTGTACTCCGGCATCATTGTGTTGGCGTCGCCGACATGGGGTGTCAGTATGTTGCCGCTGTCTCCCTTTGACAGGCCGGTGTATCCCCAGTGCCAGACCACGCCTATTTCGTGAATCCGCTGGCCATCCAGTTGGAAGGGCCGGAAGCGCTTGGTCACTGCCGCTTTCATCCGCACCTCGCCCCGGGGTGAGCTTACTATGGCATAACCGCCGTTAGCGATGCCCTTCTCCTGGGCCAGCTCTTCGCTGATTTCGATAAAGGCTTCGGGCATCATCTCCACCAGCCACGGCGAGTTCCGGCTCATCTGGCCGCCGAGCCAGTGCTCGCAGACGCGATAGGTGGTACACACAACCGGGAACTGGCTTGGGTCAGCCTGTTCCGCCGGCCGCCAGATGTAGAATACCGGGTCATTCTGCTGGCCGGATATCGGGTTGTTAACCGGTGACTCCCACGGCTCGTAGTGTTCTGGCAAGGGGCCATCGGCGAGACCGGGACCGAACAGGTGAGCGAAGCCATCGGACTTCATGATGAAGGGATAGTAGCCGCCCAGTGCCATCGGCTTCCCCCCTCCGTCGGGAACATCACCCGCCCAGGCGTTGTTCTGCCACCAGATGACCGGCTTATTCTGACTCCACGGCACTCCGTCCAGGTCAACCGAGGCGCGGTTATAGATGATGCGCCGGTTCACCGGCCACGACCAGGCCCATTTGGGGAAGAGCTCGATGTTGAAAGGGCCCGGGGTGCGGTCGCGACGGCTGGCCCGGTTGCCCGGGATGGGGGCATCGGGCTCTTTTTCCGGCTCGACGTAGCTGTTGCAGTACAGCCAGTTGCCAGACGTGGTCGTCCCGTCGGCCTTCAGGCCGACGAAGCTGTCCATAAGCTTGCCGGTGGTAAGGTCGTAGCCATTGATTTCCTTGGCCACCGTTCGGGCGTCGGGCGGGTCGCCGAAGTCCCAGGTGAGCTTGGTGATGGCCTCGGCGTTGGGCCCACCCTCCTGGGCATACAGGCTTTTGAGCTCCCGGGCCAGCCGGTCGAGCATCCACAGGTCTTCCTGAGCCTCACCCGGGCCGTCGGCTGCCTTGTAGCGCCACTGCATCCAGCGCCCGCTGTTGGTAACGCTGCCTTCTTTCTCAAAAGACACCTTGGCCGGCAGCAGAAAGACCTCCGTCTTTATAGCCGTCGGCTCGACTCCGGGACGCTGCCAGAAGTCCGAGGTCTCGGTGTGCCACAGGTCGGTAACCACCAGCCAGTCCAGTTCCCCCAGCGCCTGCCGTTCCAGGTTGGAGTCCGGGCCACCCACCGCCGGGTTCTGCCCCCAGCACATACACCCCTTGATTCTGCCCGCCGCCATCTCCTCAAAGATGGGAATCCACGAATAGTCCTTTCCGGACTCATTCTTGGGAAGATAGTCGTAAGCGAACTGGTTGTCCTTGGTGGCGGCCTCCCCGTACCACGCCTTGAGCAGGCTGACCACGTATTTGGGCGTGTTGCCCCACCAGTTGAGGCTCAGGGGGTCGTTGGTGGTAAGAGTGATGCGCTTCAGGTAAACATCCAGCGAGGTGTCGGTGTTCTGTATCATCTTCAGGTAACCGGGCAGGATGTTATAGAGGAGGCAGTGGTCGGTTGAGCCCTGGACATTGCTTTCACCCCTCATGGCGTTGATGCCACCGCCGGCAACACCGATGTTCCCCAGCAGCAGCTGCAGCATTGAGTAGGAGCGGATGTTCTGTGTGCCGTAGGTGTGCTGGGTGGTGCCCATGGCATACAGGATGGTGCCCGATTTCTCAGGCTTCCCGGTGGCGGCGTAGGCCTGGCACACCTTGAGGAATGTGTCAACGGCGGTGCCGGTGATGCGGTTGACCATTTCCGGTGTATAACGGGCGAATTCCCGCTTGACAATCTGGTAGACGCAGTTCGGGTCTTGGAGTGTTCGATCTTTCTTGGGGATGCCTTTTTCGTCCATCTGGAAGGTCCAGGTAGACTTGTCATATTTTCTCCTGGTATTGTCGGCCTCGTTTGGCATCCCGACATAGCCAGAAAAGAGACCGTCCAGCTCGGCCGGGCCTTTAAAGTCCGGGTTCACCAGGTAGGAGGCGTTGGTATACTGGGTTATATAGGTCAGGTTGTAGTTGCCGGGGTTATTTTCAATGTCATCCATAACGTACTTTATCATGCCATTGACAAAGGCTATATCAGTCCCCGAGCGCAGCGGGGCGTATATATCGGCTTTGGCCGAGGTGCGGGTGAAGCGGGGGTCAACACTGATGAGGGGAGCGCCCTTGAGCATGGCGTTAGTGATGTGCCCGAAGGCCGCCGGGTGGTTCTCGGCGGGATTGCCGCCAATGACGAGTACGCAATCCGAATTGGAGATGTCATTCCAGTGATTGGTCATAGCTCCCCGCCCGAATGTTTCCGCCAAACTGGCGACGGTGGGAGAATGTCATATCCGGGCGTGGTGCTCGATATAGACCAGCCCCAGGGCCCGCGTCAGCTTTACCAGCGGGTAACACTCCTCATTATCCAGGGCAGAACCGCCCAGACAAGCGATTTCTTCGGTGCGGTTGACCAGGTAGTCAGAGCCGTCACTTACGATAAAAGAAGCGTCTCTGGTGTCCTTTATTCGCCGGGCAATCCGGGCTATGGCCCAGTCCCAGGACTGCTCCTGCCACTCGGTGGCACCCGGTGCCCGGTACAGAACCCGGCTAAGACGCCGTGGATTCTCGGCGTCCAGCTGCCGTATACTCTGCCCCTTGGCGCAGCCGGCCCCGTTATTGATAGGATGGTCCGGGTCGCCTTCTATGTTGGCTATTCTGTTGTCCTCAATGTCAATGATGAAACCGCAGCCAGAGGCATCATAGGGGCAGATGGTGGTGATTTCACCCCGCTTCTTTCTAAGCGGCCGTTTCCTGGGTTGCCCGATGAATTTGAAGGCTCCCTTATTAAATCCATCCAGCAGAAGAACACTGGACAGTCCGGCCCCCGACGCCTTAAGAAACTCTCTCCTATCAAGCTCCATCACGTGCCTCCTTAAGCTCCTTTTTTGAATTTCCTTCACTGCCCTCAACACAGCTCATTAGCCGCAAAAATGCGTAATAGATTGCGGACTTTTCTCCTTGTTTCATCCGTAGGATTTACCTCATTCCATGCTTCCGCTTGATTTGTTAATTCAAATGTTACACGACAGGGCATTAAAAAGTTATAACAAAGGAGAAGTAAATATTAAATAAATGTTACAGTCTTGGTTGAATCCAAAATCACCTGTCAGCCATAGCTCTAATGTTAAGTGGCAGCGGCTACTTCTTTGGTCTTGACAAATTGTTTATTACTCTTGAGATAAGCCGCAACCCCCTTAGATTGTTATTTGGCTAAACCTCATGCGCCGGCATAACGTCAGATAACTGACCGGAGTATGAACCTGCCAGAGCGACATCATTTTGCCCGCTTATACCGAAAATCCAGCTGCAGCTTCCGCAATTTCTGAATATGAATAACCTCATCTGCTATATTGCTCCGTATTACGCTATCGGACTCGGTGTCAAAGTCAGCACTTTTCAGAAATCTTTCGTAGCCTCTGACTGCTCGTTTCTCAATCCATATATCCGCTTTAAGGATAAGGTTCTTGCCCAGAAGCGCCGTAAAAAGGCCCGCCAGTTCTCCCGCCACGGCGAACAACACCCTGGCTTTTGAAATGGCCCCGCCCAGCTCGGCCAATCGCCGCCCCAGGTTATCCACGTGCTCCGCTTCGTTACCCATGAGCAGTTTCAGGGTGTCACTGACTTGTTTTGACCCTGAGGCCCCAGCCTGTACCTGATAAATCTTCACCGATAACCTCTCAAAGTCCTGCATCAGCGCCAGCGCTCCCAGGGCCTTGCGCCTTTCTCTGCCATTGCTTCGGATATTCATTCTTTTACAGAGCCTCCGAAGCCACCGGTATGCGAATGGGGAGAGACGGGACGAATTCAATCGTTTGTTTCTTTCTGAACAGGAGGAGGTAATGGGCCAGTTCCCGGTATGAACCGGCCAGTTCAAAGCCGGCGGCCTGGCTGAGCCTGATAACGGTCGTCCTAAGCGTGTAGTCCGGGTCCTGCATAAACTCGCCTACCGCCAGAAGTCCATCATCTCGCAGGACGCGCCTGATCTGTCTGAAGGCCTCTTCCTTCCTGGAGATTTCGCCCAGCACTGCTACCATGAAAACCCTGTCAAAGGTGTCATCTGGCAAGGGTAAGACCGCTGCATCCGCCACTTTCGTTACCACGTTTTTCAGACCGGCCCGGCTCAGCCGGCTCTCAAGTCTGGAAACAATGGTCGGCTGGATGTCCACGGTGGTCAATCGGCCCAGCGCGCCGACACGCCTGGCCGCCTCTATAGTAAAAGTGCCTGGGCCCGGCCCTATCTCCAGAACCCGCATACCAGGCTGAATATCAAGCCACGTCACCACCTTTTCCGGTGGTTGCATCACTCTCCGCAAAGGGTTGTCAATAAAAAGAGCCGCCCAGGGCGACACCGGCCGGTGCACCAGAGCCATCTTTATCCACGCCGCCGTGTAGGCGACAGCACCAAGAATGGCAACACCGGCGGCTACGGTCAGTATCAACGAGCCAGCCAACAACACCTGCTCACCTTCCATCACCCCGTGTTTGTTTCACCTCTGTGGCCATATTTCCCCGGCCCGGCATACCAGTCGCGCCAGAACAGCCGGTATACGCCCAGCCAGCGCGGAATGCGGTTCAGAACCGGTATGAAGGGCACGAAGAGGAGAATCAGGAAGACCAGTGTTATCAGCGCTATGGCCTGGATATCGGCATTAGGGGAAGTGGACATGGGTGGTATCTGATACCAGAAGGCGTAGGGCCACAGCCACCAGGCACCGGGATAGTTGCCGGTCTCATTGGCAACGCCCCACTGCTCGCCGGTCATGTCCAGCTTCTCCGCAACGCTGGCATAGACGTCATCCTGAAAGAAGAGCAGGGAGCGGGTAAAATCGGTATCGAAAGGCAGCCTGTCACTGCTTCCTAGCGCCCCTTCCAGCAGCCCGGAGCGTCCCAGGGCCAACATCCCGTCCATCATTTCCAAAACCGGCCCGTAGTCCCCGGAGGGTATGTGCACCGTGTCATTCTCCACGGTAGCCCCGTCAAGTGCCACCAGGTAGGCGTTGACCCAGGCCGTTTGTTGCTCCGGCACGGCCGATTTATAGGTCTCCAGGGCGCTGCTCAGTTGAGGGTTGATGGCTGCAGTCCGCTCCAGGGGACTGATGATAAAATCGTTCTTGGGGTCAAGCGGTATCTTCACCCCGAACCAGTTCTGCGGGTCGATTCCGAACAGATTTTGAGCGTTTTCGGTGTCCTGGGTATAGGGTGGGCCGTAATCTTGTATGCTACTGTTTCCGGCCAGTATGTTGGCGCAGGTCTCGAGATAGACAACCGGCTGTTGCTTGGCCACGTCCTCACCCCGTACCGTTGGATAGTCCGGCGCACCCAGGACAGAAGTCAGCACTAACACTATAGCCACTACCACCCCGAGAACAATCAGGCCTTCTCTTAAAAGGTCGTAAGGTTTGGTGGGAATACCCTTTATATACTCTTCCTGTCGCCTTGTCATCCTGGTCTCCTGTCTGCCTCTTTGGGGCGTGGCATCGGCTTGACAGGCCCGTGGCTGCGGACCAGAACCAGGTGAATTCCGACCAGCGCCAGGACGATAGACGGCAAGACGGCGACGTGCAGCGTGAGCACCTGGCCGGTATTCAGGGTGTTGAAGAAGGCGCCCACTCCCACGGCGTTCATGGCATCCTTGGCCTGCACGGCAATCCACTGAGAATCCCAGTTGGTCTGTGACAGGTACCCGGTCAGAGCGGTAAACACGGCCACGGCAAATGTCGCCATCCCCACCATCCAGGTCTTCCAGCGCCCGTCACGCCAGGCGCCCATAAAATACTTGGTTGTCAGGTGCAACAGCATCGAAGTGAAGAAGACCTGCGTGCTCCAGAAATGCATGGAATTTACAAACCTCCCGTTGGGGGAGACGTGGTACCAGTCAGGCCCGAATATGGCCATAATCGGCCCGGTGATGAAAAGCAAGACAAAAGAGGAAAGAGCCAGCACGCCGAAAAGATAAGCCACTGAATTGACGTAAACAGGCATCTTCGTCGGCAGTGCGTCTTCCAGCGATATATTATCCCTTACTATCTCTTGGGCCTTTTCCGTAAGATTCATAGCCACCTCCTTTGAAATCGCCTGCTTCAAGCCTTAAATCAGAATATTTTGGGCAGCCGCAGCCAGGCGGCGAGGAAAAATATGATGACCACGGCGCTCCAGGCGATGATGTTCGGGATTGCCCAGTTAAAGATCAGAAAAGTGACATGAGGCACGGTCGGTAATACCTCTGGCGGTAGTCCTTGCATGAGCACCTCCTTTCCCCGAGGGTTGCTAATTTACCCCTCTTATGAAATGCCTTAAATCTCAGTTCAGCGTCTTGATAAAACTCACCAGGTCGTTTAGGTCGCCGGACGACATCTGCCATCGGGGCATGTAGACCGAGAGCGGATTCCCGGCCGGGTTCAGCCCCTGGGTTATGGCCGTTTTCAGCGTCTCCTCGGTGTACGACGGATGTTCCTGATGGGGCCCGGTCAACACGGGCCAGGTTATGTTGGGCACTTCTATCTGGAACATCATCATAAATATGGTGCCGCCGTGGCCGTCCTGGCCGTGACAGTCGGCGCAGGAGATGAAGCGGTACATCATCATGTAACCCTGGGCGTAAATGGGTTCGCCCGAGGAGCTGGTGGCGGTAAGGAAGATCCTCTGGCCATTAGCCACCGTGCCCGGGGCAGGCGTTGATGTTGTCGGCGGAGTAGTCGATGTAGTCACCGTAACGGTGGTCGGCGGCAGGGTACTGGTGATTGTACCGGGAACGGTAGACGTGGTGGTGACGATTTGAGTCACGGTCTGACCAGGGGCACAGCCGGCTAAGAGCACACCAAGCGTAGCCATCAGAGCGGCAATGATAAACAACAAGTTAATCGACCGAGAGCTACTCCGGCTAACAATGGGCAGGGTTGGTTTTTGCGGCATTCTCATGGTATGGCCTCCTGTATCAAGTGATACTGACTATATTTCCCATAATCCGATTGTCAGCCCTTACCCGTTAAATAGTCATAAAATCAGAGCGGAAAAAATTACAAAATTGTGACAATTTGGAAAGAAGGTCCTTTTTTGCTCGGTCTGGCGTTGACGATAGCAGTATTCACAGCCACCTTTTTATTAAAGACATTCCCGGGTTTATTGTTCATTCACCAAGATGTGCCCAGAAAGTTGTTACCGGCGTTCACCGACCATCTATTTCAAGAGCCAAATTGTGGAGTACGAAAAACATAGCTAATTGGGAAAAATATCCTGTACCTTTAGGGCTTGACAAGCATGCTATAATAATAGTGGTAAAATTTTGGCTTTTTTAATCAAATTAGCATAATTTGTGTGTAAAGGAGACGTTGGAGCAATAGAAGACGTTAGAGCATATGTTGTGAGGTAATCTGATGGATACTTTAAATGCTGGGCCACGGTACCATGCACTAAAGCAGCTTAGGATAAGGAGCTAAAGGTTCTCCTTATCCTTTTTTATTTTGTTGATGAAGGAGGACTCTGAAACACACTGGCCCAATATTAAATAATCAAGGGTAACCTCTACCAAGGTTACCCTTCGAAGGCTAAAACAAAAACCAAGACCTGCGGGGTCATGTTATTGCTGCCTTCTGTTGTTAATTATAGGCGGAACAGTACCAAAAGTCAATCAAGTTAGTCAAGTTTATCGCGGTAGCAAAAAATGGTCAAAAAACTCAGGACAAGCATAGGAATTAAGAATAGCACCAAAGGAAAGCTGGATAAGAATCGGGCTCCAGGCCAGTGCTACAACGGGTTCATCTGCCAGCTTATTGACCTATGGGAGGAAAAAGAGAGTAGAAAAACAAACTACCGGGCAGGCTCTGCCGGGGGAAACCAGGGTGCTGAGGGTCTGGCATCTA
>DAOUMC010000018.1:0-206431 GCA_034413595.1 Dehalococcoidales bacterium
ATCGTTAAAATAGTCCCTGCCGTTGGAAGTGCCAGCGAGGTGCGGGCTTCTGATAAACGGCTGAAAGTAACCTGTGGAGCTAATACCAGCTATCTTGAGGACTCGGCGTGGATTGGTGATAAGACACCGATGACCCTGTGCGAAGTCAGGATAAGCCCTAACCGAACAGTCAAGCCGAACATCGGCGGACTGGAGCTATCGGAAGCCCTTAACAGGGTATTGCCCTTTACGGCTAAAGAGGATAACCGACCTGTCTTACAGTGTGTCCTCTTCAAAGCGGGTGAGGGTAAGCTCACACTGGTGAGTGCCGATGGTTTCAGACTGGCGGTGGTAACTCTTGACTATGACGGTGAGGGTGAAGCCCTGATACTTCGTGATGACCTGCGGGGAATAGCCAATGCCCTGCGGAAAGCCCATCGGGTCAACCTGAGCTTTGAGGCAAGCGGGGAAAGCCTAGACGGCACAAGCCTTGTCATTGACACCGAAATAGCTCGGTATAAGTGGCGGGGTGCTGATGGTAGCTTCCCTGATTATGAGAAGCTCATACCTACCGAAGCCAATGTAACCGCTCACCTTGACACTGTTGAAGCGGGCAAGGCGATTGTCTCACTGAAAGTCCTAGCCGATAGCAAGGATTACCCGATAGACCTACACCTTAACGGCGGTGTGGTGCTCTCCAGTCCCGCTGACAAGGGAGAAGTAACTATGCCAGCCGATATTGAGGGTGGGGAAGTCAGGGTAAGAATTGACGGCTTATACCTTACCGAGGCTTTGAGAGCTTGCGGGGGGATGGTGGACTTAAAACTCACCGATGGCAAGTCGCCAGTCCTCTTTGCCGTTGAGGGCTATCAACTGGTGGTAATGCCAATGTTGACCGCCGATAGCAAGCCAGAGGCGGAAGCGGAAGCCAAGCCAGAGGACACCGGGCAAGCCGAGCCAGAGCCAGAAGCGGAAGCCGAGCCAGTAGCCGAGCCAGACGAAGCTGTTGAACCAGCAACCGAACCAGAAGCTACCGAGCGGAAGCCGAAGCGTAGCCGAAAGAAAGAGCCAGTAGCCGTAGCCTAGAACGCTTGAACACAGAAAACAGCCACGACAGAAAGACGGGGTAATACCTGTCTTTTTGTCTTTTTCAAGGGGATTTCGCTCCCTGTGCGTGGGAGTGAAATCCCCTTTTCTTATGGCTAAAAAGGGCAGGGAAGGAGGACAGGTGAAAGACATAGTTTACCCACGCCCCAACAGGCGCAAGTGCTACTGGCTTTGTCGGGACTGTATCAGAGGGCGCAGCCAGTGCTCAACTAAGTGCCCTGATTATGTCTCCGTAGCCAGAGCCGCTAAGGAAGAACTAGCCAAGAACCAGAGATTAAAAGAGTAAGCTCAGAGAAGGGGGTAGTCATGTCCTGGCTCTATGAGCGTAGAGACCAGCTTGACGGACTCAGACCCTTTGTGGAGATAGCCTATCGCATTACCTACGGTATAGACCCTGGCGACAGGGATGACCTTGAACAAGACATACTGATTACCCTGATACGGGTTAGCCGAAGAAACACCGACCCAGCCTACCTCTGGGGAGTCGCCCGAAAAGAGCTAAAGCGATACTGGCATAGGAAGCTATGCCGACAGGGGAAGTTCCGCCCATTTTACGAGGACGAGGACTTTGCCTCCGGGGAAGGGGATAGCGATGCCCGACTGGATGCCCTGGCTATGCTCGCCACCTTACCCAAACGCCTGGTGGAGATAGGCTACGATAGGCTGAATGGTAAGAAGCTAAACGCTGCCGACCAGCAGTACTGGATAAGGCACAAGGTAAAGCTGGACTGTCGCCGGAACGGGCGGGAAGTCTCGGACTGGGAGAAGAGGCGTATAGCACGTCTCCACGATGAGGGTTTGTCTGTCTACCAAATCATCAAAGCCACTGGTAGACACCGTAAAACCGTCAACACGTATATCAAAGAGAAAATAGTCTCAAATAGAAGGGCTACTCATGCCTGAAAGGAGGAATACTAATGGAGAAACGCAAAGAATATACCGAAGGTGAAATCATTGCCTGTCCCAGGTGCGGTGGGGATGATATTGACTGTGAGGAAGCTCCCGACCGGGGAAAGTGCCTAACCTGCGGACTGGAGTTCACCATCAGGCAGGTAGCTGTCTGGGAGGAATAAGCAAGTCTAAAACAGGATAGTAGGAAGCCAATTATGGCCGATAAGGACACTATCTTTGTCCTCAGCAGGGAAGATGTCGTCGAGTGCGCCAATGAGATGGGGATACCAGAGGAAGCGATAACCGATGGCATTCTTGCCCAGGTGAAAAAGGGGGTGGAGTGGGGATTGGAGTGCTGGTCTGAGGTGGTGAAGGAAGCTATCAATATGGCTTTCAAGAGCTAATCGTCCAGCACAGAGAAAGTGATGGTTTTGGAAATGGAGCCGGGTCGGTCCCGGCTCCATTTTTTTGTCCAAAAGAATGCTCGTGCTTGACTTGTGCGTGTCTAATGGTTTAATGTCAGAGCAAAACAAGAGAGGAGGCTTCAATATGCAGGCTTATTGCGTGAAATGTCGTGCCAAACGGGAAATGAAAGATGCCAAGAGCATAACCATGAAGAACGGCAGGCCGGCTACCCAGGGGACATGTCCGGTATGCGGCACTAAGATGTTTAGAATCGGTAAGAGCTAGGTCTCACATTGCCGATGGCTTTACAGGGCTGGATATTCCCGGCATCGGGTTTGTTCAGCCCTTCTTTTTTATTTCCAAAGTCAACGAAATAAGCGATTGTCCCGCTGGGTATCTACTCAAGTTGAAATTATCAGGATTCAACCTGCAAAGCATCATATAAACTCTGCTTGAAGATATTCTCATCTTGGTTGTTATAGAACGGAACTCCTATCAACCGATATTTCTTATTCTCCCCGAAATCTATGATCTTATCGGCGAATTTGCTGGTTATGTCCTTCAGCAAATCCTGCTTCCATTGGTCGTGCTCTTTCAAGTATTTACCCTTTGGCTCAATAAACAGCTGGTAAGTTAGTAGCTTACCCTCTTTTTCCTGAAGAAACAATACAAAATCCGGCTCGAAAGCTTGGCCCCGAGGATCAAATATCTTGAAGTGTCTTTCATTCCTGATGAGATAGATTTTGGCGTAGAAGTTGCCTAGTTTATCGATCTGCCTGTCGAGCATGTGAACAAACGCCTTTTCCTCGCTTGTGCCATAATTAGCGTTGAAAACGTACCATTCTCTGTCTGAGACAAAGGCTTCATCTCCTTGGGCTCTTTCACTCTGACTGTCTAACTTCAGTAGCTTATCGCAAAATACTTGAGATATGCTGCTGGGCTTGAATTCGTCAGTCCCTTTGAATTCGGTAATATTCTTTCGAATTTCCGATTCTACCTCTTCAAGCAATACAAGCAAAGCTCCGAAATGATGTTGGTTCGGTATGTTTGATATTGTCTTTGAATCTGCTCTGTACGTGATCTCAAGACCGCCGAGATAATCATCGGACCGGATAAAATCATCTACAGACGTGACATGCGGAAAGTATTTTTTGATTGTGCTGAACTTAAAGAAGGGATTCTTCGCGATAGCATTTTGTACTACGTGTTCGGGAATGCTGCTGACTTTGATGTCCTTTTGTGTCCGTTGTTCAGTTTCTCTAGGTGCCTTTTCATCGGACAGTAAGGATCCGGTGATCCCTCTTCCGGATGCGATGCCGTAGGCAATATTTCTTTTCTTAACGCCGAAGTCCGCAAAGGACTTAACATGGTCATAGTTGTTTTTAAATCGCTCGTTCCTAAATAAGAGACCGGTAGCATAGAAATCTGTTTTCTTGAAGGACTCTTTGAGCCTAAGCTGGTATTCTTTCTCCCTGTCATCAATTATGCCTTCTTCGATTAAGGCTGTGCGTAATTCTGAAATGTAACGAGAATCATTGACGCTATGATAATGCAGATCTTCCAGTACTCGGAGCTCGTTAGTAAGGTCATTATCAAATTTGCGTCTGAAGCGGTCATTGTTTTCAGCAATGGTAAAGGGGAAATATCTCGCGCCTCGACCGATAAGCTGTGCTTCAGCTATAGTGGTCCTGCCCGGCCTACCGGCCTTAGAATCGCGTCCTTCGTAACATCGCACGATATCAAAGAGATTCAATACGTCCCAACCCTCATTTAGTTTCTGAACCGCGAAAATGGCTCTGATTGGGTTATCTTTGTCTTCAAGAGAGTTAAGGCGAATCTGCTGCTTCTCTTTTTCGCTCTCTTCGTTAACGGAAAGACAACGGCTCTCATCAAACTCCGATTTCAGTCGCAAGGCAAGTTGTTGGTTGGTGATACCGTGCTGGGCAAAAAAGGCGAAGGCTTGCTCGACGAGGGGAATTTTGGCTATGTTTCTTATTCTTTCAATATCATCCGGAGACAAATTCTCTATTATGTTGTGAAAGTTAGCTTTATTTTGCCTGGATTGTTCGATAGTTCGCTGGGCTTTGAACAGGATAACCGGCTTTAGATTGATTCTATTCTTAGCTGCGACTTCATGTTTGTACCGGCTGACGATCAAGGCCTGGAGAATCCGGTCGTTTTCATCGAAGTCCGACTGGACTATATAAACGTCCTTGGAGTAACGGTCATTACGGTATTGCTGTAAGTCATAGCGATAGATAACTTTCTTTAGATATTTGCTCACAATATTCTTATTGAGATAATCCAGCGTAGCGGTGAACTCCAATAACAGGTTATCCTCATTCTGGTGAAAAATACGTTCTACGGTATTCTCCCAGCTCTCAAAGAGTTCAAGCTGTTCTTTGGTTTTGACATTCATATGATGGGCCTCATCAGCTATAAGCGCAATTCTCTTGTCTTTGAAATCCTCGTAAGTCAGAGAATTCTCCTTTTCTGTGATCAGGTCGGAATGGAGCTTCTGAATCGTTGTGAAGCAGACGTTGATTTCGTCTTGATTTGTCCCCTCGAAATTAGCCACACTTGAAACCGAAACCCGCTTTGTCCCGAAGTAGACCTGGTCGTTAAACAGATGTTTGGATGAACTCAGGTTCAGGAAATTATCCTTTGTCTTTTCT
Organism: Dehalococcoidales bacterium; assembly: GCA_034413595.1. Taxonomy (GTDB): domain Bacteria; phylum Chloroflexota; class Dehalococcoidia; order Dehalococcoidales; family JAUWZL01; genus JAUWZL01. The sequence continues at coordinate 5,058 of DAOUMC010000018.1, forward strand.
ATGATGTTGGTTGAATTAACGAAGAAGAGAAAATTACGATACCCTCTTTCATAAAGATAGAGCATCAGGCCTGCCATGATTAGGGTCTTACCACTACCGGTAGCCATATTGAATAGAAAATGGAGAGGCCATTCCTTACCAGGAAAGTCACTGTCAAGACAATGGAAAAAACGGGAAAAAGCTTCGATCTGATAAGGGCGTAATTGAAAGGTGGGCTTGAGATTGTTCTTGATACAATCCGGAATGTCCTTCTTGAGGAAGCCCATGTCAGACACACTATTAAGCTGTTCATATAGGAATGGCTCAGGCATCATAAGCATCTTCATAGAACTGTTTGTTTAATTCCTTATCTTGCTCGGTGACCTTGAACTTGGCGTCATCAATCTCGGAAAGATTGACGTAGAGCTGATTCTTGTTTAACAATTCACAAAGCAAACTTTTCTGTTTTTCTACACCATTTTCGCCTTTGCCTATCTCTATGAAGTCATTAAGAGCATCTTTGGGTTCCTCAGGGTTAATATACCAATTAAGGAATGAACTAGTTGAAATATCCTTCCAGATATTCACAAGGTCGTCGGGGCCAGATGCTGAGTTAATCTTGTCCATAAAGGATTCATTGTATCTCTTTAATTCCGAGTAAACGAATTCACCTCCGCCATGCCAGTTCACATCTTTTGATATACCGGAACTATCTCCTCTGATAACGTTTTGAAGACGATTTACGAAGTCATTCTGACCGTAATCGAGTTGTTCAATACCGATGAACTGTCGCCCCATTTTGAGTGCGACTGAGGCGGTGGTGCCTGAACCAATAAAGAAGTCCAATACTGTATCCCCTGGTGAAGTAGCGAGGTTAATGAGTCTCTGAATAAGCTTCTCTGGTTTTTGTCCCTCTACATCATAACCGACATCGCTGCTGCGATTCATATTTCCTATGTCGCCCCAGAAGTTGTCTATCTGCTTTCCAATCTCCAGGCGTTCTTTTAGGTAATACTTCTCCCTTATTGTCTTATCGGTAATGTATAAGCGCCCATCATTTTCTAGAGCTTTCAACTTTTCTTCTTTCATCCTCCAACCCTTTAAAGGGCACTTCCAGACTAGTCCACTATTGTCCGTGTAGTCATAGGTTGTTTCCGGGCCAGGCCCACCAGTCTTTTGTAGGCTTACCGTTGCATACCGACCTCTCCCGTCATTATCATCTTTGTTGAACGAATCTATGTCTTTCTGGGTCAGTTCCGACGTGATAGGTTTGAGATTGGTTGCTCCTCTCTTTGAGTACAATAGAATTGTGTCAACATTCCATGGCACATTTTTAGAAACAGTCTTCCCGGCGTAAGTTCTATGCCAATAAATTGAATTTCTGTAATTCTCTTGCCCAAAAACTTCATCCATCAATATCTTCAAATAAGCGTTTTCGAAATCATCACACTGAACAAAAATAAATCCATCATCTGATAATAACCTTCGTGCAACTTCTAACCTGTTTTTCATAAAGGTAAGCCAGCTTGAATGATTAAAAGCATCATTATAATGAAACGAGTCATTTCCCGTGTTATAAGGTGGATCAATATAGATGAGCTTCACCTTACCCATAAACTGATGCTTAAGACAATGAAGGGCGAGGAGGTTGTTACCCCTGATTAGCAGGTTTTCTTTGATTACACCACCCTCGTCTCGCTTAACTTCAGTGACTTCTTGTTCACCATCTTCGGTATACCGTTTCCAGTTTGTCAAAACCTTTGGGTCTAACAACCGATCTATTTCGTCCTGAGCCAGAATTTCATTGAAGAAGATCTCTTTTCTCCTTTCTTCCTCTTTGGTTTGTCCCCCTTCCAAGACGCAATCTTTGTAAGGCCAGACTAAAGAGACTTCGCCACGCTCTCTCAGATACTTACCGTCTATGTTCAGGCCTATCTTATTACGGAAACGGGTGTAGGAATTATCAAGAAAGTCCTTATCAGATACATACTCAGTGAACGTATTGACGTTGAAAACCCAGTGTCCTTCAATTTCATCGAAAAACTTCTGCTTGATACTAGTATCAGACAGAAGCAACTTGACCAAATCTCGGTCGGTCTTCCACGCCCGGTCAATAATGGCAGCTTTAACCAATTCACCATCCTGGTCAGTGAATCTAGGATCGGTCTTCAGAATACCGATTAATTTGTTTTGAAAAGAAGTCTCCATGTTATCTTCCTTTAGAGTCTTCCTGAGTAACGATTGACCTCAGTGTTATGGTAGATAAAACCAGGCAAATAGTCAAAAGTAATACATTTGACTCCTTTTGCCCCTCATTTCTCTTTCTCGCTCTCTTGCCGGCTAATCTCAGCATTAAGAGCTTCCACCACCCAATCTTGAATAGTCTGATCAGTTTCCGCGGCTCTGATACGAATACGCCTATGGAGATTTTCCGGTAAGCGTACGTGTATCATGCGATTCCTCGGCTTGTCTTTGTGTTGATTATTCACGGATCCCCTGTTCATGGAATACTGGTATGCTACAAATATATCTGAGATATTGCCATAAGTCAAGATAGGGTTTAAAATAGCTTATCCGGTAATCATCTGTACTGGAGGGGTAAGATGACAGTAAATCTAACATTCTATGGCGGCGTTGGGGAGATTGGTGGTAATAAGATTCTGCTGGAAGCAGATGACACCCGAATATTCTTGGACTTTGGCACTTCATTCTCACGAGAAGATGAGTACTTTGAGTTCCCATTATTACGACCTTCTTGTATAGAGGACCTCTTTAAGACTGGTATATTGCCAAGGCTCTGTGGCCTATATAAAAACGCTGGTTTGTCGGTAAGTTACGAGCCTGATGGCACACCTTCCTTATGCGGTGAAGAAGAAGCGTGCGGCGTCGATGGTGTAATACTATCACACGCACATGTTGACCACTATGGTTACCTCGGAATGCTCCGCCCGGATATTCCCATATATCTTTCCCCAATAAGTAGAAAAATAATCGAACTCAAGAATGATATAAGAGAGGACTGGCAAACAAGGGTTAATCTGGATGCCCTAGTTCCGGTTGAAAAAACTAAAGATTTTGAAATAGGTGATCTCAAGATAACTCGCTATGATGTTGACCATTCCGTTCTTGGAGCTAGCGCATTTATTATTAGAGCCGAGGATAAGGCGATTGCTTACACGGGAGATATGCGCTTTCACGGCAATAGCATTGCCGATAGCGAGGAGTTTCTTTCAGCCTGCAAAAGCGGTGGAATAGATATATTACTCTGCGAGGGAACGAGACTTGGGCCACCGTCTGAAGATGAGGAGGAAGTCGAAAGTCATGCTTTGGCCAGTGAATCAGAGGTAGAGCAGAAATGCCGGGACATCTTCTCAAATGAAGATGGATTGATTATTTATGACGCCTCACCCGCAGACATGAACCGTATGAGATTAGTAAGTAAAGTCGCAAAGGAATGTGGACGCACCCTGGTCTTAGATTCAAAGAAAGCATATCTATCGCTCTATATGAATCATCCTGAGATTCTCTGCCCTGGACTGCCAGCAACAGGCGAGTTTAGAGTTGCCCTCTCTCGCCTTAAACTCAATGCTTCAAGATATGGGAAGTTCGGTTTACCGCAGGACTTATACGCAGAAAGCTATACTGACTATCGTCAGGCTCACGAAGGAAAGCTTTTAGTGGCTCAACGGGATAAGCAAAAGGACAACCCAGAATTGATTTGTTTACCGGATGAGATTTTCATATGGGGTCCGCTAAGAGAAGAAGTACTACGCGAGCCTGGGCGTTATCTTCTATATACCTCCAGTGGTGCGCATACCCTGCTTCACTTCTTACCTTCAGAAGGCAAGCCTATCCCAGGTACATATATTTACGGAAAGGCGGAACCTTTTAAAGAAGAAATGGAGCTGTCTTTTAAACGTTTGTTAAAGTGGATTGAGCTATGTGGACTAAAACTAGAATACGCACATACTTCCGGCCATATGTACTCCAGAGATATTGAGCGTTTAGTCTCTGAGATTAACCCCACAGTTACTGTACCAATTCATACGGAGCATCCTGAACTATTTCTAGACTGGACAAGTAAGGTCAGTATTCCGCATGTCGGAGAGATTCTAGAATTATGAGAGACTTGAGAAATACAGTGTAACAGCATGCTATATTAAGTTTAAATTGACCATTATCAGAGCAGAGAGTATTATGTTTACCAAACCGGTTTAGGAATATGACAAGTAAACGAACTCATCCAAGAAAAACTTTACAGGGGAGTCTCTTCTCTGGATTTCCTGACTTGCAAACACGAATGATCAGCCGGCGTAAAGACTTTGACGACTTGTTCGATGGTTACGAGAAAATGTATGCTGTATCGTACGTAATCTCCCCAGACCTGCTTCTCGATTTCTATGATAAACGCGGATATACTGAGCTCGAGATTATTGTTGGCGAAAATCTTTCGGAAAGCTATAAGCAAAATCTAGAGCAAAAGCCAATAGAAATAGTCGAACGTCTTGAAGAACTGGTTGAAACAGATGCTCTACACATATATGTTCCCAGTCACACCATACATACAAAGCTCTATATACTCCAGAAACAAGATGGTATCCGAGTAATCCAGACAAGTGCTAATTTGACCGGAACAGCCCAGGATGCTAGAAGACAGACAAATTATGCCTGGTATCTGGATGCCCCTATTGAACATCCTTTTATCGAACAGACAATCCATGATTACCAAGCTCATCTTCGCGGGTGTAGCCTTTTTATGGGCGATCTTAAAGAGCTATTGGAGAAAAACCGGCACCAGGATAGGAAGCAATTGATTGAGGCATGGCTTAAGGGTTCTATCAGCTCTGAAGAGCAAGACTTCGAGATGAGAGGAGTCTTCCACGAGTTATCCAGCAGTCTTATTGAAACAAATGCTGTAGAACAGGAAAAGGTCACTCTGCTTCACCTACCTGAAACGGATTTGGTGAAAAAACGTGTTGAGCGGCAGTTAATGCCGCTTAAGCCAGTAGCTGCGGGGCAGAATCAACTGCAGGTTAGCAAGTCAGCTTATATCAGATATGTGTACGAAAACCACCGGGTTCCTCTCTTGCTGGTTTCAAGAGAAAGAAAGGAACTCCTGCTTGGTATAGACGCTTCGCTGGTATCTCTTTCAGAAGCACCCCCGGATACAGTGACCGTGAATCAGTCACTGGAGATGATCGAGTCTTACCTGAACACGGTTGACATGGCTGAGTCTGCGGATCCACTTGCTGCAAAGACGAGTATGTTTGAAGCTCTACTTTATATGTTTTTCACGCCTTTCGCCCATGAGTATATGAAGGCGAAACGGGCCAGGTATGGCCTTATAGATACCAGAGGACCGCGATTTCTATACATCTATGGCCCAACGCAGAATGGGAAAACCACGTTCTTGCGGTTTTCCCTGAGATTAATCACAGGAAGAATTATGGAAGCACTGTCAAGGAAAGATTTTACTAAGACAAGGATCGCTAATACTCTATTAACCGAGACTGCGTTTCCCCTGACTTTTGATGATGTTGACCCTTCTCGGACTTCAGGAATTGAAGACATGTTCAAATCCTACTGGGAACGCTGGTGGAGAGATCAGTATGTGTCTCCGCAAATTGTCATTTCATCCAATTCGCCTAGGCTTAAAGAATGGGCTAAATCACGCGTTAAAAGAATAGATTTCGATGTGCATTTCGTTCCGACCGAAACCAGTAAAGAAAAGCTCGCAAGGTTATTTGCTCAGGATAACCAGATATTCAAGTGGTTTTCGTATCTCTATATGGATAGACTAAACACTGACGGATTGCCAAGTGATGATGAGCTCAAAACCGCAAGATTAGTAATACAAGACCTCTATAAATATGCTGGTCGCGCGATACCAGTTTTCTTCCCTAATGAACCAATAGAGAAGATTCACGATCCTGGGCGTAAAGACTGGCAGGACTTGCTTTATGGTCTACGCAAAGCTACCGCTGAGAATGAAGGCAAGCGTAAATTGATAACATTCACTAAAGATATGCAACCCTGGGAACTCAACGATTACCAGAGTTACCTGCCACAGACAGTAAAGCACCAAAGACGTGGAAACACTATCATCGTGGAAAACCCGAAGGAATTTGAGAAGTGGTTAGGTCCTCGCCAACACAGTAGCTTCCTGTCTCGGTTACTCAGCAGGGAGAAGTGATTACCATGGGGATAATATAAGACCCAGGAATTGTTAGGTGCGACGGGTAGGACTAATCATCTATCTCCTATGAAGGGCTCGCTGTTAGCGGTTGTTGTAGCACTAGTATCAAATCCTTCTTCTCAAACAAAAGCCTGGAATGCCTCCACCTAAGTTGGAGGTGTAGTATTCAAACGAATAACAATTCGTCATCTTGTGACCTTCTTACGATTCAAGTCTGTATCCAACCATTCAGCGAAGGCATCTGGGTTCCAGTTGAGGGCCAGGATGTCCAAGTCCAGAACAGCCTTCGGGAGTTTTGCCTTCCTGTGCCCCCTGAGCCTCATCGCAATCAGACGCCGTGAAGTCTTCCCCGGGTGTTTCTTTTTCTTATCGTAGAACGTCCTTATCTCCCAATCGACCCATTTGCTTTCGTGCGTGGACTCCCCGACAAGGACTACCAACCTGGTTGACTTGTCCAGCAGCTTATGAATCTGCTCTCGTATCGGTTTTGAGGTGGGCCATCTTGGAGGTTGTCGAATTGTTTTACCCTGCTTATCTAGAACTGGCTCCAACTGAGAGCGGTCTCGGAACCTTAGTCGGTGCTGCGGATTCTTGGCCAGCGCTCTAAAGCTATTGAGCTGTTCGATATCTTCTCCGGCGAAACTGGTGAAGAGGTTAATCGCCATGCCATCACCTCCATTTGAGAAAGTAAATGTTCATACCCCCTTTAGACTGAAATCTCGGCAGCCCAAGCCGCCCGTTGGTCATGACCCTGGATTTCATAAGACTGGTACAGGATAAGGTTGACCATAGACAGAAGGGCATCCACATCTAATTTGAGGCCTGGATCCTCTTCCAATATTCGCCTCGCGGTTGCCTCATCAATCGGCAATACCTGCAAATCAACTAAAGGGTCGTACTGAACAAGAGACGCGAAACGTGGTATGTCGACGACATAAAGGCTGCTCAAATCTGGGGCATTCAGATAGAGAAAAGGGCAGCCTTCATGTTTGCCCAGAATCCAGTTCGTTCTTAGGTCATCGCCGAGTTCCCATTTGGGGGTCGTTAGCGCCTTTTCAAGGGAGACTATTGTTTCAGTATCCAGATGGGTAGCCAGTACTATCAAGTTCTTGCTACTTTTACCCAGTAAGTCGGTCATTCTGTTGACTGCGTCAAGAATTCCTTCCGGCCGTGGGGCGATAGTATCTGTCAGCATTTGACTAGTGTGGCTGACTGAATCTGCGAAGAGGATGTGCAACATCTTAAGCAGGTGGCGCTCTTCGGCTACGGCGAATTCCCAACCTCTCAGGTCAACCCAGTTGGAGCCATCAACGAATGGGCCTTTGTTGACCAGCTGGTTGAAGCCGAAGCTTACCAAGCGGTTGGGTATAGCCTTGTGTTGGAACGCACCGTAGTACCTGAATATCTTCTCTGTTGCGCCTATCTCTCGTCGCCCCTTCAGGTAGTCGTCCTCGAACCTCTGCACCCGCACCTCTGATATGGGCGATTCGCGCACGTGTGTCTCTTGGCGTTGATGTTGGGCCTCCGCTTCTCGCTTTAGGGAAGCCACGATAGTACTGGCCTCATTCACATTCTCGCCTTCCACGATGAGGAAATGATTAATAAGTCCTCTGTCCTGTGGTTGGAAAGTCTCTACTGCACCAGCCTCTAAGCTTGCTGGAGAACCTCGCGAAGCCTCTAATACTACCATATGCAAATCTGCCCAGCGTGGTGCTCTTCTAAACTTCCGGATAGCGTTTTCGAGGGAATAATGAACACATTGCTCAACTGATGCCTGCATTGAATGGGCACCGGTAGACGCTATTATCCAGACGCCATCTTCGCCATCCTCGCTAGCAATCCTAGTCAACTCCCACTCCTCATACCAATCGAAGGGGCCGGTTTTTCCCTCAAGGCGACCCTTACACGCGGCTACTACCGCCTCTTCGAACGCTTCTTTGCACTCTTGGGAAATGAAGGAGTGCTCTAAGCCTTCATCGATAAGCATGAACTTCCCAGAGATTCTTTCTCTGATACGGCTCATGATGTCAGAGTAGGAGCCGCTATGCAAGCAAAAGATAACTGGCGGATCAGACTCTGCTATTAGCGAAACGCAGCCTTGCCGTGGAATTCGTATTGTGCCCTTCTGCCCTGGGCTAAGGGTTGGAGCAACCCGCTCTATCTCGCGTTTGACGAGCCGCTGTAAATTGGCAGGCATCGGAAGTTGGAAACCCAACGCTGGGCAAAGATAGTAAGAGCCACCACAAGGTGGTTTAAGGTGCTTCTCATTACTCCGAAGGTACGCTATGTAATCCCGATAAGGGAAATCTATGAGCAGCTTTACTTCCACCGCAGCAGTCTTAGTGCCATTGCCAACAATCACTTCTGGAGTAGGCTCTTGGAGCTTAAGGTCATCTAAGTTCCCTTGGATAGACCAGTTGCCCCCGTAGTGCTCATTTAAGTAATAGCAGGCGAGTTTTACACATCTTTTCTCTTGCTCTGTTAACGGCATCCACTTTACCCTTCTGGCTTATTAGCTAGCTAAATATTAACACATATTCGGCTACACCTTAAGCCGTCGCTTACAACCTAATACAGAATCGTTCCAAGACTACTGGAAATACCAGAATTTCATCTTCAAGTGTGATATGATAGTAGCAGTTGCTGGACCATAGGAATCAGGTTCTTCTTCTCAAACAGAACTTCGGGAACTGTTCCGTAAGACCCACTTAGAGGGACGATACCTAGAACCTTTCGCAATCGTCACTGTCTGTTTTTAGAAAGAGTCTTTTCGTTGACATTTCCATGGCCAGCTTAGGAGTGACAAACTTACTCTGCATGAAATAATCCCGGCGACCATAGTATCTCCGGTTCGAATCCAGTTTTTTAGAGCGGATTGTACAAAAGACAGAACTTTTTGCCTAACGTTTGACCCTCCTTATTGATAACCAGATTGTGGATAACTGGATTCTTGACTTTTTTATTTACTTATTATATTATTCCCATAATGGGAATAGAAATATGGGTAATCGGCATAGCAAGACATGAAATTACTAGGCAAACAGATGTTGCATGATTTTGCAGAAAAGCATGCCGATGCTCGGTCACAAATCGATGCCTGGCGGGCAGAAATCGAAGGGGCAGAATGGAATAGCCCTAACGACCTCAAGCATAGGTATCCTAGGGCCAGCATTTTGAGGGAGCAGCAGGTGATTTTCGATATCTGTGGCAATAAATATAGGTTGTGGACGCAAATTAGTTATAAGAACAAGGTTGTCTTAATAAAGAACATCGGCACCCATAAAGAATATGAAAAGTGGGACTTAGGTTAACAGAAACATGGAGAGAATCAAAGTTATTAAAACCGACCAAGATTACAAGGAAGCGCTCAAGCTAGCTGAGGTCCTGATTGCTCATGACCCGGATCCCGAATCTGCTGAGGGAGAGCAACTTAGTCTCCTCAGCACCTTGATTCAAGAGTATGAATCGAGAGCGTTCCCGGAATCCCTTCCTGGCCCAATTGAGGCGATTAGGTTCAGAATGGAGCAAGCTGACCTAAAACCGGCCGATTTGATTCCGTACATAGGAAGCCGAAGCAGGGTTTCAGAGATCCTTTCGGGCAAGCGTCAACTGACTATTGAGATGATTAGGGCTTTGTCTGATGGCCTCGGAATCCCAGCAAAAGTCCTTATACAGAAGCCTGGGCTTGGCGCAGACTTAGACTACGAAAACTGGGATAATCGTCTCGTGGCGGAAATGGGCAAACGAGGATACTTCGGCGATGCCTCACTGGCGACGAATAAGAAAAGCTATCTCCTCAAGAATTTCTTTGCTGCAGTGGGTCCTCAAGTGCAATTTGTTGGAATGCTTCGCAAATCCCACTACAGGTCATCTCCGCTCACGGACAGACGTGCGCTAAGTGCATGGGCTGTACAGGTATTTAAGAAAGCGCAGAAAACAGGAGTGTCAGGCAAATACAGACACGGGGCTGTCAACCTTCGTTCTATGCAAGAACTTGCCAAAAAGAGCAGAGAGGAGGAAGGCCCTATTTTAGCCCAAGAGTATTTGGCAAACATAGGCATTATCTTGGTCGTTGAACCTCATTTGCCGAAAACTTATTTGGATGGGGCTACTATCTTAATTAACAAAGACAATCCAGTCGTAGGAATAACTCTCAGATATGACCGGCTCGACAACTTTTGGTTCACTTTGATGCACGAGTTAGCCCATGTTCTTTTGCACTACAACCAAGATATCAGCCTTTTCTACGATGAAATCGAAGGAGTTCAGGGAGTCGATATGAATAGCAGGGAACAAGAAGCTGACAAGATGGCCCGTGAAGCTTTAGTTCCAAGCAGCAAGTGGGAAGTCAGCCCAGCTAGGTTGATTCCCTCGCCAATGGCCGCACAGAGTCTTGCTGATGAGTTGGGCGTGCATGTCGCAATTGTTGCAGGAGTGATGAGGCACGAACACAGAAGTTATTATTACCTGGGCAAAATTGTCAACAGTTACCCGGTCAAAAGATATTTTCAGCAATCAGGGTAAAAATATATGTTTAGCTATAAACATTACGTCCCTATTCTAAGATGGCGAGCCGCTGAAAAAGGCGCCCTGCAAAATCTTGAAACGGAAGATAGAGCCTTAATCACTCCGTTTGTTGAGCTCGTCATGCCACAACCAAGAGGCGACGGGAATAAGACTCGAAAAAAGACTCCGGCAGAGTTGCTAAAAGAATCCATAGATATCTTCCTGAAAGATCTTCCTGCGATTCCGTCCGAGCTTTTGAAATATTGGGGGCATGAAACGTTCTTTCTTGACGTTCAACTATTAGACGGTTCAATACGGGCAAAATCCCTGGAAAAAATATTGGGCAACGGCAAACAGTTAGATATTCTATCGGTTCCGTTGTTAAGTGTAATACCAGTAGTCGGGTTCGCGTCTGACGAGCAAACAAGACGAGTTGCCGTTAATTTTGCAAAAGAGAATAAGCACGGACTTTGTCTCAGAATAACAGAATCCAATTTGAAGGAAAAATCGTTGGCTAGCGACGTAAAAGCTTTTATCGGCAACAACAGCTTAGACGCGAAGAATATTGACCTTATGGTCGATTTTAAAATTGTCGATGAGCAGACTTCTTATGAATTTCTCTTCAAGAAAATCAACCTAATTCCCCATTTGGAACAGTGGAGGACATTTATTGTGGCTAGTGGGGCATTTCCCCAGAACCTCTCTCAATTCAGGAACCCTGGGCAATATGACATTCCACGGGCTGACTGGACCTTGTGGTGCCGATTATCAAAGGACTTGCAAAGGTCGCCATCGTTCGCAGACTATACAATACAACACCCCGTCTATTTGCCGCGCGATTCGTCATCTAATCCGAGCGCCAGCATTAGGTATGCCCTTGAAGACCATTGGGTAATCCTGAAGGGACAAGGGCTACGAAATAAGAAAGGAGCCGGATTCAAACAGTATCCGGCTCAAGCACAACTTTTCGTAAAGCAAAAAGAAATATTTAAAGGCACGAGTTTTAGCTTCGGGGATTCTTACATTGCTGAGAAAGCGAAAGACATTAATACGAAGGATACAGGCAATCCCATGACTTGGTTAAGGGCTGGAATCAACCACCATTTGGCGTTAGTTGCGCGCCAGATCGCCAGTGCTCCCTAGAAACGAGTAGGGCACTCACTGTTTTCTTTAAGGTCTTAATATCCAATACATCTGCCAGTCTCGCGTATATGACTTCACGTGGTTTGCTTCGTAATCCCGCGGCTCTATTCCGTCTTTCGAGGATTTGCAGAGCTTCATTTTTCCATAACAGGCGCGCAATGGAAACGCCGACCTGCCAACTGTTCTTTTCTGGTTCACGGATCACCTGCAAAACCAGCCGATTGGCGTTGTCAAACTTGGCAACCGTAATTCCCCACCAGTCGGGAACAACGTGTACTGCGTGATAAAGATGTCGCTTACCCACGATGATAGTCAATTTGTCGAACACTGTATTAAATTCTTGGACCTGTTCGGGCAACCGCTCAAGCGTGTCACAATCACTCTTGATCTCATAGCCATGCATAACGCCGTTAACGAGAGCGATATCTATTCTTGCCATACCGTGCTGGATGCCAAGTTCTTCAATAATCTCGGCGCTACGTCCCTGCTTACGGTACCCGGCCAGCTCTTTGAGCAAAAGGTCTCGAAGAGCTTTGCGGATTATTTTGTCGTTTGTAGCTAACATCTTCAACGTTTGTTTAGTCTACCATTAATGTGAGAAATTCTCAAACATCGGAGGGAATTCACCATAATTTGCTTCTTCTCGAATAGAAAGTCGGAATGCTTCCAGACTGGCTGGCCAAGCAGAAACTACATTGATACTCCTAGCATCCATTCTTTTACAGCAACATTGAAATACCGCAGTGCTGAGACACTAAAGTCCTTCTTGGGCAAGTGCTTTCTCAAGCTTGGCAACGAGCGGTGGTAGCTCCCGGGTAGCTGTTTCCCAAATTAGCTCATAATTGATATCGAAATAGCCATGAATCAAGCGGTTTCGTGTGTCCGCCATCTGACGCCACGGAATCTCCGGGTATTTGGTGCGGAATCCCTCCGTAATGCCAGTAGACGCCTCACCGATTATTTCAAGCAGGCGAACCAGCGCCAAAGCGAGTAATTCATCGGCGTGTAAATCACTACGGTTCTTCCCGCTAGTGAAGCGGACGGCCTTACGAGCGGAATCCAGAATGTGATGCAGGCGAGTAGTATCATCGGGCGGCGGCATATTGCACCTTAGCCTCTTTTAATACACGGTCGCGGAAATAACGGCTCAGCTCCGCCGGTGTACGCAGGTCCACTTTACGCCGGCCTAATAAGGCGGAAAGCTCAGCCTCCATATCCGCTAGTCCGAAAAGTCCAGGAACGTGCCCAGGCTCGAACTCTACAAGCACATCAACATCACTGTCCCGGCGGAAGTCCTCCCGTAGCACAGAGCCGAAAAAGGACAGCTTCTTTATATTATGGCGGCGACAAAACTCAGCCAGCTTAACTTTCGACACTGGAAAGCGATATGTCTTCATTGAACTTGCACTGGCTTTAAGTTTTTGAAGCTCATTCTCATCGCCCGTTACGAATATCTTTTCTTCCTCAAGCACGGTCTTAACGAAGTGATGGTCTTCTTTCACCTTCTTCTTGAATTCAGTAACCGAATAAACAACCGGGTTAATCTCACGTCCCAATTCTTCTTCCGCCGGTGAGAGAAGCGAAGTTACGTCTCCAAAGGAGATTCTCCCCACCACCATCATGTCAATATCGCTCCTTCTGTTGTCGCTGCTTCGAGCGACGGAGCCGAAGATAAAAGCCATCCTTATTTTATCTGCCTTGGGTGCCAAGGATGTCCTGAGGACATCGGCAACGCCGAAAGTCTTTCGCACTATACCTTTCAGTTCGTTGAAGATAGGACATTGGTCATTTGCTTGGTAGTAGACCTGCTTGCCGTGCACTTCGCGTATGATGACACCGGTATCAGCCAGGTTTTTTAGCTCCCTCTGTATCGGCCCTATGCCGATGCCAGTGATACGAGCAATCTGACGCAAGTAGAACGACTCATCGGCATGGCTATAAAGTAGGGACAAGACCGCCCTCCGTGCCTTACCAAAGAGAGTTGCGGCAATACCATTGTTATCTAGTGATGTAATCGTCATGGTTACAATTGTAACCTATTAGGTTACGCTAGTCAAGCTTTTCGCCGGGAGAGATTCGTTCGGGCTGGGTCTGGAGCGATAACGGTGATCGGTATTCTGGCCAGCCAATCAAGAAGCATTCCGAACTTCTATTTGAGAAGAAGCAACTTTTGCCCGCGCTGCAGCAACTCCTGAGAACCTGCCATTGACTGCTTTGGGCCGGTCTGGTTCGAGTCCCCACAGTTTGGACTTGAGTGGATAGTTCCCGAACTAGTTTTCGAGAAGAAAGGGCTCATTCCGGCGGTGCAGCAGCTGTTTGTATCATTTAGCGGCAAGTTATGAACCCTCGATAGTTCTCATCCATGAGCATTCTTAACCTCGTCGTTAGGTCATACACGGTACCTTCCTTGGTATCTGCAAATTATAGATGCTATAATGGTTACATGACGAAAGCCAAGAAGCAGAGTGAGGCTACGGAAGCAATGCGTGTCTACGACTCGCGCAAAGCCTCAGATTTTCAACAATATGTTCGCCTTCAGGCAGATATTGTTAAGGTCATAGGAGAACACGTTGATTTGAAGAAAAGCGGGCGACATTATATTGGGCGCTGTCCATTCCATGAGCAAGGTGTTGACAAAGAGCTAGCTGTCTATCCGGACAGACAGATATTCGTCTGTTTATCGGCGGGGTGTTCAGGAGGGAACGTATTTGACTTCATCGCTAAGACGAAGGGAGTCAGTAGGAAGGAAGCTGTAAAAATCATGGCCCAAAAGCTGGCTATCTCCGCAGACCTGTTTCACGACACTCCTCCGCCTGTCGCTATGACCGAACCACAAATCAGCTTCTCAATGCTGAAACTCTTTGAACAGTGTCCTTTCCGATATAGGTATCGGTACATAGACAAGAAGAATGACCAGAAGACGACTTCTTACCTGGCCATTGGACGCATACTGCACAAAGTGCTGGCTGATTTCTTTAAGATTGACGCTGACGAGCGTTCGTTGGACATGCTGCTAACTACACTGGACAGCGATTGGAAAAACGAGGGGTTTACTGACAAACAAGAAGCTGAGGAATCTCGCATCCGGGTAACGGAAATGTTGATTGCTTACTTCCACTCGCACGACTGTTTTGCTCGCACATGGCGTGTTGAGGCCCCTATCAAATGTAGCGTTGGTGGCCTTGCCATCACTGGTGTAGTCGATAGAATTGATGAGATAAGTGATGGTAATTACGAATTAATCGACTACAAAACTGAGCCTCAAGATTCAAGCGGACAGAACAATATGCAACTTGCATTCTACTACTATGGAGTATCACAATCCTTCAAGTTACCCATTTCAAAACTTACCCTAGAATACTTACCATCTCAGCAAGCGATTTCGATGCTACCGTCCGAAACGGAGCTAGACAAGTATATCGGCATGGCCCGAGACATTGCAAGACAGATAAAGGAAACTGAGCATTTCGAGCCAAAACGAAATCTATATTGCGCCGACTGTGTCTTGGCACCTAGCTGTCCAGAATCTAGAAAGGGGCTTTGAATAGGCATCTGAACATGGTAGAGGGATAGGCATGAGAGAAAGAGCTATGCGAGTCCGTGATGCTGTTGTAGGGGATATAATCCTCAATGAATGGGAAGAGCGTTGCGTCCGGACCCCCGCGTTTCAACGTCTGCACAGGGTTAAGCAACTAGGTAACGCTTTCCATGCATATCCTTCGGCCATGCACACACGGTTTGAACATTCTTTAGGAGTGTGTCACCAAATAAAGAAGCTCTTTTCTCAGCCTAGATTCTTCTATCAAGGACTCAAGGTTGATGAGGAAGAAAAAAGGCTTGTTCAGTTGGGTGGTTTGCTTCATGATATCGTACACACACCTTTCAAGCATACTCTAGACCGCGATACCGGGATAATACCAGAAGGTGATGCCATGAGTGAATACGCATTCTGGTTTGAGGAGATTCGCAGTCAAGAACCTGTTATTAAACGTGAGCTGAATGCAAATAGGGTCGATTCTATACTACAGTTTCTTGGGACAAAAGAAGCACATAAATTACCAGCTCCGTATATGAGACAAGTCATCGAAGACACTCTATCTGCAGACCTCCTAGACTATACTCGCAGGGATGCTTTTTCACGACGGGTGCAGTGAGACAATGGGACGAGAGAGTTTATGACCATATAGCTTTAGCTCCATTTACAAACAAGCCCTATTTGGTTGCTCGGATAACAGATGAGGAAGGAAGGACAGCGGAAAGCGCAATCACAGAACTTACAAACTTGCTACACGTGCGTTACATACTTAACGAACGTGTGTATTTTTACCCGGTGAAGATTGCTGCAGATTCATTATTGGCAAAGAGTGTCAGAGGGCTCTTAACATCTGGGAGCGTGGATTTTCAGCAGTTTAAGGAAACTTATCGACACATGTCAGACGATGAATTAGTCAATTATCTTGCCGATAGTGACATTCAAGATGTTAGCGTGTACGCCAAACACCTGAAAGACCGCCAACTGCCTAAGCTGGCTTACGCTGTCAAGCCACTTGAACTAGCTGAGCATCAGGAACAATTCCTCGGGCAGTGCTTTCGGGGGCATGAGAGTTTTAGTGAGTGGCTTAAGTACGAAAGAGAGATTGCGACGAAAGCCCAGGTCAATACCTCTGACGTGATAATCTATTGTCATGACCCGGAGATGCAGAAAAAGGAGCCGGACTTTCTCGTTCTAGATGAAGACGAAAAGCTTCACAATCTCAAATCGCATAGAATGTGGCCAGAAATCAGCGCGATAGCAACAAGACAAAAGAACCTTTGGCGATGCTATGTCTACTCGCTTGATAGGGATACGGAAGCAATGAAACGAGTCACGGATGCTGCCAAAGAAGTGCTCGGATAATTGTGTAGCTGTGACATTCAGTAAAGGGGGTGAAGCATGAATATTGCGCAGTTGGTTCTTCTGTTCCTGGCAGCACTTGGTGCTGCTCTCGCTGCTATTTTTACGTGGTTCGCTGCTAATGCAACCAAGAAAGCCAGCAGAGGCGCGACGTTGCTGAGTTGCTTGGAGAATTATATATCTACTATGAAAGACAGGAGACAGGCGCAAGAAAAGCAGGTTGTACAACTGGCTGAGGAGTTTTTTAGGGAACTGTTTGACCTTCACTGGAGCGAGTTTCATCTCTGGCTGGATGATGTTATTCCAGATAATGTAATGCTTTCTTGGCTACGTGTTCGGAAGAGAAACTTTGATGGCGACCAGATTCTTTGTAAGGCTGCGAATGGAGAGGACAGGTTGGTAACCTACAAAGAGCGCTGGGAAAAAGTCAAATCAGATAACTATTTTGAAATAGACGACCCCTTTCGACAGTTTATGGATAAAGCGCACGTAGGGGAAATCACTAGCCTTGACGAACTTAGGAATCAGAAAAAGCAGTTTAAGAAGAAATAATAAAGATGCGAAGAGTAACGGTATATTTAGCAGGCCCTCTTTTTTCATTGGCAGAACGGTCGTTCAACAAGAGACTGGTTCGTGCACTGCGGAGAGAAGTACCTAGTGTGAGTTTCATAGTGCCGCAGGAGCATGCTACTAAGATTCATGGACAAGAGAAATTTATTGAAAGGGTCTTTCAATACTGCATAGACTCCGTTAGTGAAGCTGATGCGATGTTATGCATCCTTGATGGGCCAGATGTTGATTCTGGTACTTGTATTGAAATGGGATATGCCTACGCGCGCGGGAAGCCTATAATAGGAGTTAGAACTGACTTCAGGGGTTCCGAAGACAGGGGCGTAAATCTCATGGTATCAAGAGTCTGCCAGGAGATGGTGTGGCTGCCAAGCAATAATGTTTCAGATAAAGAAGTGGTCGCCGAGATTGTTACAGCTTTAGGGCGTGTGCTACCTACTATCGAGTGCTAGCTATCTGCTTGAAGCGTGTTTGGCAATTCATCCATAGAGTAGAAAACCGGCTTCCCTAGCTTATTAGCCTCATTTATCTCTTCTTTGGCTCCGACGCTAGTCTTCCAATTGGGCAAGGCCAAGACTGCGTCACAAGTCCTAAGCATCATCATATCAAATTTCTTATAGGCTTGTTCTTGGGCTTTGGCCTTAACCTCAAAGTGGCGGGTGTTAAGGTGTGGGCAGAATACTTTGTAACCACGATTCCATAATTCGATGCTGTAGCTTTCAGCCAACCGAATATTCGTTTCGACTTCGTTGAAATCGCTACCCCACTTAGTCTTTTCGTGAACAGTTCGAACATGAGTTGGGTTCCTTTTAGAAGCCGAGAGCGAGAAAGGCAAACTCCGCTCTTAAAGTTCACCTCTACCTATGGCTTGCTGCTTCCGGTGACGCCCTTCACTATGGGCATTGTGATGGCCAGCATCATGACCATCATGATCATTGGCATCATGGCACTGAACATCTCAGCTGTTGGGACTGATGTCTGCATCGGGTAATAGGGCGAGGGGCCTCTGACCCCCAGAGCGCCGTACTGCCCGGCCGCTACCGGCCCGGTTACCTGCTGTGCTTTGCGCATGTTTACCTCCTCAAAATCTTTAATTCGTGGAGCTTTTTCGCTTCCTGCTCCACACACCTGATATCATCCAGACCAGATATATCTCATGGGTGCCTTAAACATCATCATGGTTGTCAACATTACGCACAATGAAAGTATCTCCATGACGTTCAAAGGTCATACGGTATTTACGGTCAACGTAAGCCTCAACAATTCCAGGAGCGCTTTCTACCAAGTGGCACCGTAGCCCTAGGTGGCGGAAATCGGCGTCAACAAGGGCGAGTACCTTGTCTACCTTCTGTTGTGCGATCTTGGGGAGCCGGGCATATTGTTTAACAAACCGCTCCGTTAGTTCGATAGGCATTATCCGTTTCTCTTACTGGTCTTGCTTTACTTTTTAGCCGACTGGCTATGAAGATGGGTGACCGCCGCCTTGGTATCAGGGAAGCGATGGACACGTCCGGCGCGAATATCTTCCTCTGCCTCCCTTTCACCCTGCTGCCAGCGTTTGGTCCAGAACCACGCCTGGTCCTTGTCAATTAACTTCTTTAATTTGAGCACAATCTCACCATCCCTCACCTGCACATCCATGTAGTCGCCTTCTTCCACGCCAAGCTCCTGCCTGACTGATAGCGGTAGCGTCAGTTGTGCTTTCTTGCGTACCTGTATTAGCTCCGACATAATAGACTCCTACTATCGCACTTTCTTATTATCATACCAATAATACGCCAGATGTCAAGTCGGCACACCGTCAGGGCTGGAATTCAAAGATAGCGGATGGAATACAAGGTAAACCAGAGTTCTTGACCGCATACCCTGTGGAGTAGCATACGAATGGAACAGTATCCGCAATTATTAAACCCCACTTTAATAAGCAAGAATGCTACTATAGGGATATTGACAGCCTGAGGGATTTGTGTGATAATTATGATGTCGGACGTTAGATATCATTAATCATACGGAGGTGGCATATGGCAGAGAGAAAAGTAGATGCAATACTGCGGCCGAAGCGCCAGCTTACTCTCCCCAGAGGGGTGTGTGAACAGCTGGGTATTAGCACGGGCGATGTGCTGGAGCTTTCCCTGGAGGGCGATACCCTGGTTGCCAGGCCCAGGAAGAAGGCTGCCCTGGAAGCACTGAGGGAGATTCGGCAGGCTTTTGAGCGCTCCGGAATTACCGAAGAGGAACTGCAAAAGGCAGGCCGCCGGGCGAGGCAGGAAGTAACCAGGGAGCGCGACAGTGCCAGAGCCTAAACCTCAAGTTTTTCTTGATAGCAACGTCATTTTTTCGGGAATCCACTCCTCCAGGGGAGCGCCGGCGGTGATACTGGAGCGTTTCATCGAGGGGAAACTAATGGTTGTTGTCTCACAGCAGGTGCTGGACGAAGTGATTCGAACCATCAAGGAGAAGCTTCCCGAAGCTCTTCCTGCTCTGAGAAAGCTGCTGGTGAACTCTCCTCCAGAAATACGCAAGGACCCAACGCCAGAGGAAGTGAAACACTGGAGCGGGCTACTGGATATCGGTGACGCAGCTATCCTGGCGTCAGCAGTGGCGGCTCAGCCTGATTACTTCGTTACGGGCGACAGGCACTTTATCGATAAACCGGAAATTAGGGAAAAGGCGGGGCTGCAGATCGTCACACCAGCGCAGTTTATCGAAGCCTCAGGACATGATAAAAGAGGGTGACATGAGTTCTTAAACGACCTAGCCAGGTTTGAGGACTCCCATTGGGTGTAATGCAATCTCCCAGGGGGTAACCCCGGGGCGTCAGGGGTGAGGATTAACGTGAAGGGGGCACGTATTTACTGGGCACGTATTTACTGGTACGTATACACTGGCAGCGCGCTGGCGAATTTAACCGAGATGACAGATGTATACACAAGTGCTAAGCTAAGGAGCAATAATCGAGAAGCTCAAGAGAGCAGAGAAATCAAGTAAGGAGGTCCAAGTATGAGACATGAATACCGGGGAAAGGGGGGGTACCTGCCTCGTAGTGCTGATTTCGTAGCTAAACCGGAATCGCCTAGCTTTGAGGGTGGGAAGATTGCTTGGAAGGCAGGGACTCTGCCAACTGAGTTACTCCCGCACTATGTCGACCACGGCCTACCCTGAATCAATCAGTAAGCCGCTAATAAAATTATAGCATAACTCCGGATACCCTGGGCAAGCCAGGGCTAATCGGTAATGCCGATTTCCAGCTCTTCTATCTCGCCCACCCCTTTTAGCGAAGAGACCATAGCCAGAATCGTGCTCCCGACGAACTTGCTGACAAAGGGGTTGACCGGAACCGGCGAACCGTTGACACTGATATCTACCACTTCACCTTTGACGGCAAGCTTGATGCCGCTCATCGTCTCGGCACCCTTTAACACACCGAGCATAGCAATCACTACATTGCCTATAAATTCCTGGACAAAGCTGTCAATCGGGACAGGTTCATCATTGACCCTGAGGCCGACTCTCGGTGACACCACTCTAGTGCTCCTTTCGCTTGATAAAAAGCCAGTTGTTATCCCCGGTGTGAATCAGGACGTAACCCCCGGACAGCTTCTTCCCCCGCAGAGTGAACTCCAGGCGGTCAGGCCCGCTTTTGTCAAGCACAAAGTCGCCATTGTCCCATATCTCCACTGTTCCGGCACCATACTGCCCCTCGGGTATCTCGCCGGCAAAATCTATATATTCCAGCGGGTGGTCTTCTACCTGAACTGCCAGGCGCCTGACCCCGGGCTCCAGAGGTACCCCCTTGGGCACCGCCCAGCTCTTGAGGACTCCCTGCATTTCCAGGCGAAAATCATAATGGAGATGCCTCGCCTGGTGCTTATGGACAACAAAACGGGAAGAACCAGTGCCAGACACCTGACCCACCGGTTCCGGTGTCTGGCTAAACCGCCGCTTATTCCTGTATTCCTCAAGAGCCATCCAACCAAAAACTACCACTGCCGGCCAGAGCCTGTCAAGCCAGGCCGGCCTTCCCAAACAAAAGGTTGGGTATCCTTCCGAATACCCAACCTTTTATAAGTCCTGATATAATTAAAACGTTTGCTTTATTAAGTCTAGGCCTTTCCTATTCGGAACATCTTGGTGCCGCACACCGGGCATACTCCCTGGGTCGCCGGTCTGCCGTTCTTCAAGGTTACGGGCCTGGGATTCCTCATCTCCCTTCTGGCACGACATTTAACGCAGTATCCTTGCATAGTTTCCTCCTTTCAAATAAGGAAGAATAAACTACTCACAGAGCAATGTCAAGGGGCAAATCACCGATTTTGCTTTAAAATCTTAGAAAAAGTGGTCGGGGTGAGAGGATTTGAACCTCCGACCTCAGCGTCCCAAACGCTGCGCGCTAGCCAACTGCGCCACACCCCGCGAGCCGAAGTATAACAAGGGAGGTCTAAGAGTTCAAGCTAGTCCCGGCAATCGGGGCAAAGGTCAAAGGTCTCGGAGGCTGAACCCGCCTTCTCGGCTATATACTCAAGCTGCTTTTCGGGCGTCCAGTAACTACCACACTTCTGGCACCGCCTGAGCTTGAACTCCATTCTACCACTGGGCGTAATTATCACCCTGGTATCACCCACATCTGCCATTGAAATCGCCCCGGTGGGACAGATATAGGCACAGGAGCCACAGGCGATACACCTGGCCGGCGAGACCTCAATCAGTGCTTCGCTGTTTTTTCGCTCCAGGCCCTGGGCGATAAAGCTGATGGCGCTAGCCCCGACAATCTCCCGGCAGGCTCTGGTGCACAGCTGGCAGAGGATGCACTCCTTCTCCTCCAGGCTAAAAGCCGGCTGGCTAATATCCATCTCCTGGGCCAGTCGCTGTATCTTGGCCGAGTGGGGACGCTGTGCCAGCAGCAACTCTACCGCCAGCTTTCTTGCCTCCTTAACCTTGTCGGAGCCAGTGCTGACTTTGAGCCCCGGTTCCGCCGGATAGGTACAGGCCGTGGTCAAACCAGACTCTCCGTTTTTGGTAATCTCTACGGCGCAGACCCGGCAGGAACCGATGGGACTGAGTGCCTCGTGGTAGCACAGGGTAGGAATGTAGATGCCAGCCTGGGTTGCCGCCTCAAGTACCGTTGAGTCCTCCTCAGCCTCTACCACCAGGTTATCAATGCTCAGTCTTATCATCGTCCTAGTCCTTGCCTACCGCCAGTAACATAACCCGGTAGCACCTGAGGCAGCGCCCGGCTTCCCGGGTAGCCGCGTCAGCAGTAAAACACTTCTCCACTTCATCAAAGTTATCCACCCTGTCACCAACCGAAAGTTCTTCTGGAGACTGGCGCCGCTTTTTATCTACGGTAACACCGTCCCGCTGACGGCTGAGAGCCACCGGGTGGAGCAGATTCTCCACCAGTTCTGCCTCCGACGGATTCACCTCGCCCCTTTTCAGATACTGGTCAATACTACTGGCTGCCCGGTTACCGGCGGCTATAGCCTCAACGATGGTCGCCGGACCGGTGACGCAGTCCCCGCCGGCAAAGAGCCACGGCTGGCTGGTCTGGTGACCGCCGGTCTTAACCTTTGCAGCGCCCCAGTCGGTGAGCTCAATTTGGCCAGCCAAGAAAGACACGTCGGGTACTTCGCCGATAGCCGGGATTATCATGTCTGCTGGCAGAACAAACTCCGAGCCCTTAACCGGGACAGGCCGCCTCCGGCCACTGGCATCGGGCTCGCCCAGCTCCATCCTGATACACTCGGCGCCGGTGACCCGTCCGTCTTTGGTTAGAATCTTGACCGGCACTGCCAGAAAATGGATCTTGGCCCCCTCTTGCTCCGCCGCCGCAACTTCCTCCGCACGGGCTGGCATCTCCACTCTGGAGCGCCGGTAGACTATGGTTACATCCCGGGAGCCCAGCCTCAAGCAGGTGCGGGCGCAATCTACAGCGGTATTACCACCACCAACGATAAGGACTCTTCCTTTGGGCTTGACCTTCTCGCCCAGGTTAATACTCTTCAGGAACTTAAGCCCATCAACCAGACCTTCATGCTGCTCATCCCAGTTCTTAATGCCCGAGTCCCGGCTCAGGTGAGCTCCAGTGGCCACAAATACCGCCCCAAATCCCTGTTTTTTAAGCTCTTCCGGAGTTATGTCGTCACCCATCCTGGTATTCAGTTTGATGTCCACACCGAGCTTCTTGATAATGTCCACCTCCCGGCCGAGGACGTCTTTGGGCAGGCGATAAGGCGGTATGCCAGAGAGGAGCATCCCACCGGCTTCCCTTTGTTCATCAAAAACAGTGACCTGGTATCCCTTCAAGGCCAGGTTGTAGCCGGCGGCCAGACCAGCCGGGCCGGCGCCAACAACAGCCACCTTCTTCTTACTCTCCCCTACCCTTTCAAAAACGGGCTTAGAGCCACAAATCACTTCATGGTCGGCGGGCACCCTCTTTAGGGCCCTTATCGCCAGCGGGCTATCAATGTCATTTCGGACACAGTCTTCCTCACAGAAGGCGACACAGGCGCGCCCGGTCGCCCCGGGCAGGCAGTTTGTCCCGCGGATAACACTTAGGGCTTCGTCATAGCGGCAGTTTCTGACCAGCTCAATATAGCCGGGAACATCCTGGTGAGCGGGGCAGGCCTCCATACAGGGAGCGGTCACTCTAGTTATGTAAACCAGACTAGAAGTCGGCTTCTGGCCGGTTATCAGCTCAAGATAGTCCTTTTGATAGTACTTCAGGCTGTCAAGGACAGGCCTTACCGCCAGAGCGCAGAAATCACACTTGGCGTTTTCACGAATGCCAGTAGCTACGTACTCTATCAGGTCAATGTCTTTCCTGTTCCCCTGCCCGTCCAAGATGCGGGCCAGTAAATTGGCTATAATCCTTACTCCGTTATAGCCGAGACTGCACTCACCGCAGGCAAGCCGGATTACCTGCCGCATATAGGCGGCCACCGTGTCAACCACACTGACCTGGCTATCAGCCACCACCAGCCCGTTCCAGGAGACAAAGGCAGTGACCCTACGACCATCAACAAAGCTGAGGGGAAATTCCAGGTTGTCTACCTCGGCGAACTCTTCAGGCTTAAGCCCGCGGTTATCTACCACCTTGCCCGCCCAGCTACTGAATATTACCCGGTTCACTGGCTGGCCGCCTTCTGCCTGAGCTGTTCATATTTCTGGCTGACTGTCTGCTGGATTTTGTCTATTATCTCCGGTGACAGGTGGCGGAACCTGCCCTGTAGCTTGGTGTAGTCGGTCACCGGCCTTAGTCTGGGCAGTTCAAGACTCATCCTGTAGCTGCCGTTCTCGACTTCGTAGAGGGGGAATACACCTGTCTCCACCGCTAGACGGCCTATCCTGATGGTCAGGTCAGCCGGGCACCTCCAGCCGGTGGGGCAGACTGAAAGGACGTGGATATAGGCCGGCCCCTTCATCGCCAGAGCTTTTTCCACCTTGTCCATCAGGTCAAAGGGGTAGCTGGGGCAGGCAGTAGCCACATAGGGGATGTTGTGGGCGGCGATAATAGCCGGCATATCCTTCTTCCAGGAGAACTGCCCGATGCTGGCCTTGCCGGCCGGCGAGGTGGTGGTGGAAGCACCAAAGGGAGTGGCTGAAGACCGCTGGATTCCGGTGTTCATATAGGCTTCGTTGTCAAAGCAGATGTAGAGGAACTTATGCCCCCTCTCCAGCGCTCCGGACAGAGCCTGAAGGCCGATGTCAACCGTGCCCCCGTCACCGGCTATGGCCACCACGTTAGTTCCGGCGTCTGATGCCCGCCCTTTCCTAATCATGGCTTTCAGCCCGGCCTCAACGCCGGAGGCCACGGCGGCCGTGTTCTCAAACAGGGTGTGAATCCAGGGGACGCGCCAGGAGGTGTAGGGAATTTGTGAAGCCACAATCTCCATACAGCCGGTGGCATTGACCACGATGGTATTACGTCCTATCGCCTTGCAGGCCAACCTGACCGCCAGGGCTTCACCGCAGCCGATGCAGGCCCGATGTCCCGGGACAAAATTCTCTTCTCTGGTGACCAGTCTGGGGGCAAAAACAGTGTAATTAGCCATCACTCTCTCACGCCAAAGATTTCATATTCAGTCCGGCTGCCCTTTCGGGCAATTTCTACACCTTTATTCACTATCTCCTCAAAACCATCAACAGTAATATCCCGGCCGCCCAGACCGCCGACAAAGCTCACTACCTTGGGCCTCTTTTCCCGGTCGTATAAGGCCGACCTGATTTCCGAACACACCGGCCCACCCGGCCCGCCGAAGGAGAGAGCTCTGTCCAGCACGATTAGCACCTCAGCCCCCTGTACAGCCTGGCGCAGCTCCTCAAAAGGAAAGGGGCGCCACAGGCGGAGCTTCAATAAGCCGATATCCTGACCCTGCTCCCTCATCCTGTCTACCGCTGTCATCGCCGTCTCGCTGAAGCTGCCCATGGTCAGCAGTAACACCTTAGCGTCCTGACACCGGTAGCATTCCACAGGATGGTAAAGCCGCCCGAAAGCCCGGCCGAACTCCTGCCAGACCTCCAGAATGGTCTCCTTTGACCGCCTCAGGTTCACTTCCTGTGCCCATTTGACCTCGCTATAGATAAAGGGCGGCGCAAAATCACCCATGGCTACCGGTCTCGCCGGGTTCAATGGCAAGGGATAGTTGTTGGCCGGCAGGAAGGCATCAACCTCGCTCTGTTCCGGCAGAAGGATGGGCTCAATGACGTGTGACAGATGGAAGCCGTCCAGGTGAACCATCACCGGCAGCAGAACCTTCCGGTCTTCGGCAATGCGAAAGGCGCACAGGACATTGTCCACCACTTCCTGCCCGTTTTCGGTGAATATTTGAATCCAGCCGGTGTCGCGGCAGGACATAGCATCAGAGTGGTCACCCCAGACGGATAGGGGTGATGACAGCGCCCGGTTGGCCACCGTCATGACCACCGGCAGTCTCATTGACGAGGCGACATACAGCACCTCGTGCATCAGCTCCAGGCCCTGTCCGGCGGTTGCCGTGAAGGTCCGCGCTCCGGCGGCCGATGACCCCAGGCAGGCGCTCATCGCCGAATGCTCTGATTCCACCGGGATGAACTCAGTATCCAGCTCTCCGTCAGCCACCAACTCGGCAAGATGCTCCACTATATGGGTCTGAGGGGTAATAGGGTACGCCGCCACCACATCGACATTGGCCAGCTTGGCCGTCTCGGCGGCGGCCACCGAGACCTCCATCCCCACCCCGTGAGCCATTATTCTTCCTCCATTTTTATTACCAGAGCCGGGCACTCCCGGGCGCAGATGCCGCACCCCTTGCAGTAGTAGAGGTCAGCCACAAAATACCCCTCGTCGTTCTGCTGGATACAGCCCTCGGGACAGAAGAGCTGGCACAGGCCACACTTTATGCACCGGTCGAAATCATAGACCGGTTTCTGCGACCGCCAGTCACCGGTTCGGTACTGGCTGGCATTGCCCGGTTCAGTAACAATGGCACCAACCTCGATATCCATCCAAGTCAGCTCGTTCTCCTTTTTAGCCAACTACATTCTCCTTGACCGCAGTCTTTTCATAGGCCATCTTCATGGCACTGATGTTCTTTGCCCCCAGCCGCCCGAATCGCTTTGAAAGCGGTGCAACCAGTGATTCCGGCTTGACGATGCCGGTTGCCCTGACCAGAGCGCCAATCATGGTGGTATTAACAATAGGAGCGCCTATCACTTCGCGGGCGATGCTGGCGGCGTCTACCGTGGCTATCTGGTATCTGGCGCCATACTCCGCGGCGACATCCTCAGGCGAGTTCCGGGTGTTAACTATCAGCGCTCCCCCATCTTTAAGCCCCGAGGTGACATTGATGATTTTAAGCAGCCCCGGGTCAAGCACCACCACCACATCCGGCTCGGTGATTTCAGCGCGCAGCAGGATAGGTTTTTCGGCATCTACCCGCACGAAAGCCTGAACCGGAGCACCCCGGCGCTCCGGGCCAAAGCTGGGAAAAGCCTGGGCATACTTGCCCTCGCTTATAGCCGCCTGCGCCAGCAGTTCGGCCGAGGTAACAGCACCCTGGCCACCCCGACCATGAAACCTGATGCCGATTAGACCCCTGGTCTCTATAGTCAAACCCTCCGTATCAAAAGCGCCCCTGGAGCGACTCGAACGCTCGCACCCAGCTCCGGAGGCTGGTGCTCTATCCGCCTGAGCTACAGGGGCTACCGTTTAATTCTACCCCATAGCCCACGATTAGGCAAAAGGCGGTTAAAAGGCTATTATAGCAGAAACCGATGCCAAGCAAAAGATACGGTTATCGGCTCGGTTTACAGCCTAGGGGCTTTACGAAACCATAAAGCTACTGGGGGTACTGGAAGGATGTGAGGACTCCGTTAACATCCACGACGTATTCCTGGCCCCGGGTAAAATCGCTACCCAGAGCCACATTTTTTTCAAAGTAGCCGTATACCTGAGCGCAGGCGGCGTTTTTAGGACGCTCAGTGGTTACGGTGATGGTTATGGTATCGCCGCAGCGGACAGTCTGGATGTCGTGGAAAGCGGTGCAACTATCGGCCAGCCCACCTTTTATGTAAACAAATACCTGCTCCGGAAACGATTCGGCGATGCTCACCCGAACCTCGTGGATGGGTGCAGGCTTAATCTCTTTATCTGCCTCGAACCTCTGGCAGCCAACGAATGCCACCAAGAGGAGCAACAGAAACGGCAAAATAAAATACCCGAACTGCTTCATTGGCACATTGACTCCGATGAAATAATTATATCAAAGCCTGAATGTAGTTCCAACTTGTTACATCATTAAATGAGTTAATAGTCAGTAAGCTATCATTCTGAATAAACAGCAGAGGGCAAAGCCGACAAGGGTTATCGCGGGGCGTTTACGCTACTAGCCATAATACAGCCTTAAGGTCTTTGAGTATTTATGATATTACTCTAAAAACTAGACGGTCTTGGGTGTTGTCTTCCTTTTAGCCCGTCTTCTGCGCTTGGGTTTCTCTTCCTCTTCCTCTTCGTTTGATGAACCTTGCCTGAAGGCACGTATTGATTTACCCAGAGCGGAGCCCACCTGAGGTAGCTTGCCCACACCGAACACCATAAGAACAATCAATACGATAAGACCAAGTTCCAAAGGCCCCAATTTGAATGGCATATCACCCTCCTTAATGAATTTGCAGATTGAGCTGCATACTACCTACCGTTCAAATTATATCAAAGGGACTCACTTTTCTAAAGCCGGCTTACCCGGTAATTCTCCCCGTTGAAGGAAGAATAACCCGTTCAGAGCTTCAGTCATGTTCTCCCTCTCATCTGGAGACGCCAGATTTAATAACGACAGGAGGACAGCGGGTTCATTTTCCCTCATCTTATTAGCCAATTTTCTGCCATTAGAGGTAGCCCTCAATAACCACTGTCTGCGGTCATTGGCCGCACGTTCCCGCGTAACCAACCTCCGTTCCTCCAGGGTATCAACCAAGAAAGTGAAACTACTCATGGGCAAAGCCAGAATCTGGCGCAGTTGTTTGAAGGTCATCAACTCCTGGGTAGCCACAAGCCCCAGTGCCATGAATTGATGCGGCGTCAATCTGTATAGCTGGGCCAGGCTAAGCTTGGCCAGTGTCCAGTAGGTAGCCAGATGAGGCATTTCGTGCAGTGGTATGTGTGGCACTAGAATCACTTCTATTATTGGATAATTCAATCTTAGCACTATTAATTTACTTGTCAAGTCTCCCGCTACTGATGCAACAGTGAGAGAGGGGCTTGATATCAAGCCCCTCTCTCTGAGCCCGCTATTTTAGTAGTCTGTTCCTTGTATGTAGTTCCTGACTGCGGCCGGATTCGGCTGGAACTGGTCGGGTCTCATCATCTCGTTGTCCTCGTGGTCGGTGATATGGCAGTGCCAGACGTAGGCGCCGTTAAGTGCGTTGGGCTGGTATGGCCAGTAGAGGTCGGCGGCACCGACGGCTTTTTCCTGGGGTACTATGCGCACCGCGATGCGTGATACCTGGCCCGGTGGCATGATAACCGTGTCCTTCCAGCCCGCTTCATAAGAGAGCGGCGGCACAGCCACCCCTAACAGGAAGGGTGTGATGTCCGGATTGCCGCCTAAT
The DNA here is from genome assembly GCA_034413595.1 of Dehalococcoidales bacterium. GTDB lineage: Bacteria > Chloroflexota > Dehalococcoidia > Dehalococcoidales > JAUWZL01 > JAUWZL01. Next base: position 34,430 of record DAOUMC010000018.1, read on the forward strand.
TTACCTCCTGAGCGCAGGTCCGAACCATCATAAGACAGCGGCGGTCCGAATTCTGGTATGAAGACACCAGCGGCATAAGGCTGGCCCGTCACCGGGTCAATTATGGTGTCGCTCCCCGGGAAGGCGGCGAGGTAGGCTGCCATGAATGCTACCGTGTCATACGGCTGACGGTTCATCAGCTGGAACTGCAGGCCGTGCAGGTGGATGGGATGAGAGTCCGCCGTCGTGTTGACAATCTCCCAGACCTCAGTCTCACCCTCAATTGGTAGCTCTGTCAGCCAGTTTCCGAGCACGAGTGTTGAGCCCGGTATCGGGGTGTCATCGGGGCGTTTGCCATCCCAGCTCGAGTTGTTGAGCAGCGCCTCCAGTGGCCCGCCGGGGCCTGTTATCTCGTTCAACGTTAGCTGGCGGGTCTTGTCGGGAGTGACACCAGCTGCTAAAGCCCCGGTAGCGGCATTGACCAGACGAACGATGGTCTGTCCGCCACTACGGATGGGTATACCGCTGGCCGGGTCGTAGCTGGCGTCGGCCGGTACATTGGCCGAGACATTGAACCGCATGACGCGGCCGGTGGTGGCGGCCGGGGGGTTACCTTCAACCGTCATTCCTCTATTGCGCAGTATCAGGTTCAGGGGAAAGGTGATTCCCCTCGCCGCCAACAGCCCCTTCCAGACCGGGTCGGCAAAGTCAATGATTATCTCATAGCGCTCACCCGGCATCATCATCAGGCTCTGCGCGACGCCCGACATCTTCGTGGCGTTGGGGTCAATCAAAACCGGGCTGTCAAGGTAGCCGCCGTCGGTAGCGATGACCCACATGCGCGGCCCTTTGATTCCCGAGATCAGCTCCTGAAGAAACATGTCGTAGGGCCGGGAATTGGAGCCGTTAATGAGGAAGAAGCGGTAGCGCTGCTGGTCAACATTCATGAAGGGCCAGACCTTGCCGTTGACGACAATGGTATCGCCAACGAACTCCGGCACCCAGTACGGGTGTTCCGGATTAACGCCAACATTAGGGAAGAAGAGCTGGCCGTTGGTATCAAACATGCGGTCCTGGATAACCAGAGGCACAAGGTAGTCGGTGGTAGCACCGCGCTGCAAGCCAGCCGGAGCCAGACCTGCCGGAAGGTTGAGCGCCGGATCCGTGAGCAGATAGGCACTGGCCAGGCCGGCGAAGGTGGCATTGATGCGCGTGGCGCCGAGCAGATGGTCGTGGAACCAGAGGGGTGCCGCCTCCTGGCTGTTAGGATAACGGTAGATGGCTTCGTTGGCTGCGGGCGGGTTGGCCCCGCCACCAGCGACGTCTGTCCCGGTATAGTAGGCAGGCCCGTGCATCGTCCAGCCTGTTACCCCCTGGGGCGGAACTATCACCTCATCGCTCAGGAACCAGGCATCAGGGCCGCCGTCAATAATGGCCGGGTCTTCGGCGCCATGCAGGTGAGGCACGGCGGGAATGGGGCCCATGTACTTGTTGGTGTTCCCTACGCCAGGACTAGTCATCATCGGTTCGGGGGGAATGGTCGGGTTGGCCCAGTGTATGCTCTGGTCAACCCAGTCTCTCCAGCGGATGTTATTGGCGGTGAGGTTATTAACGTACCTGACCTGGGTGGGAGTACCCCTTTGTGCCACAATAACCGGGCCGATGTAGGTGTCTACGGCAGTCACCGGCGCTGTCGTGGGGCCTAACCGGTAGCCAAAGACCCAGGTACCTGCGTATGGCAGACCATTTGCCGGGACGAATGTGTGTGGCATCATATTAGCCTGTAACTCCAGCATGTTAAGCTTTATCTCACCGGTGCCGGCGACGATTGACTCCATGGTGCCGCCGGCTATGCTGAGCAGAGGAAGCGGGTCAATGAACTGCGGAATCTTGTTACCCTTTAGCTGAACCTGGCCGGCCGGGACCGGCTTGGCGGCGGATACGGGTATGGTATGCAGCAGGGATGCCGCCCCCAGTCCAATACCGGTAAGGCTTACGGCTTTGATAAAGCTCCGCCGGCTCATTGTTAATGATTGGTATCGGTTATGTTTCACTTACTTCCTTCCTTTTTAGAATCTAGGCATATGCATCTACAGAATGGTAAATCAGTTTTTTCAAATCTATTAAGACACCTCCTTCAAGCATACTTTATCCCAGGATAAAGGCATCAGCGTAAAAAATCGGATAACACTGCTTTGATTTTAAGGATGTCGGCATTTCAGAGTCATAAATTTTTCTATATAAAATATTACAAAATTATAAAATTTTTAACGTGTTGTACCTGCCTGCACAAAAGCTAGCCCCTATTGCCCCAAGGGAGGTTATAGGGTAGAATTGAAAGCCCGGAGAGGTGTCCGAGTGGTTCATGGTGCCGCTCTCGAAAAGCGGTCTCCGCCTTTAGCGGAGCGTGGGTTCGAATCCCACCCTCTCCGCCGGTAAGAGTGGTAGACTACGTCTATCACGGAGAGGTGCTGGAGTGGCCTATCAGGCACGCCTGGAGAGCGTGTGTAGCCGAAAGGCTACCGTGGGTTCGAATCCCACCCTCTCCGCCACTTTGCCAGATGACAAGGTCAAGGTTTGACGCCGTTCTAATAGCTCTGCGGAGTCTGCGAGAAATGGCTGACACAACAGGAAGCAAGCTGCCCCGCCTCCTGTGGCGGAACTTTATGTGTCCACACCGGTCGGTGTTTTGATTGCGAATCAACCTAAGCTGGCTAACTACCCCTCGCCAGACTTTAACTACTTCGTCTGACACTTTTCTCAATTGTCACCAATCCACTCCTGTGTTAGAATGAGGCTGCTTTGAAAGAAGACATCAAATACTGGATAGGGTTCAATATGATACCCGGCATCGGCCGGGTTAAGTTCAGCCAGCTAGAAAACTACTTTGGCAGCCTGGAGCTAGCATGGAAGGCAGAGCCGGCTGAGCTAGAGCACTCTGGCCTGGACAAAAATTCAGCAAAGGCCATCGTCAACTGGCGGCCCAGGATTTCCCTGGAAGTCGAGATGAAGAAACTGGAGGGCTATGGCATCAAGGCGGTCACCTGGCGTGACCCGGACTATCCCGCCCGGCTCAAAGAGATATATGACTACCCGCCGGTGCTCTATATCCGGGGCTCACTAAAGCCTGAAGACGAGTGGTGCCTGTCGGTGGTCGGTACCCGCCGACCCACCGTCTATGGCCGGCAGGTAACCGAAGAGATAGTTACCGGGCTGGCTCAAAATAAAATAACCATTGTCAGTGGTCTGGCCAAGGGGATTGATTCTACAGCCCACCGGAGCGCCCTTGCAGCTGGCGGCAGGACTGTGGCCGTTATGGGCGGCGGACTTGATACCGTCTACCCGGCGGAGAACACCGGCCTGGCCCGCGAGGTCATGAAAAGCGGAGCCTTGCTCAGCGAGTACCACCCGGGCACCAGGCCCAGACCGGAGAACTTCCCTCGCCGCAACCGCATTATGAGCGGTACGAGCCTCGGCGTGCTGGTGGTTGAGGCCGGGGAGAATAGCGGAGCGCTAATCACCGCCCGCCTGGCGCTGGAGCAGAACCGGGAGGTCTTCGCCGTCCCGGGTAGCATCCTGTCACCGGCCAGCCGGGGCACCAACCACCTCATTCAGGATGGAGCCAAACTGGTGGCTGACTACACCGACATTCTGGAGGAGCTAAACCTGACGGCTGTCGCTGAACAACTGGAAACGAAAGAGATTTTACCCTCCTCTGAGACCGAGTCCCTGCTGCTCAGGAAGCTCGGTGCCGAACCCATCCACATCGATGAGGTCTGCCGGCTGAGCGGTCTTTCCATTGCCACCGTGAGCAGCACCCTGGCGATGATGGAGCTAAAAGGAATGGTCAAACAGGTGGGGGCCATGAACTATGCCCTCTGTCGGGAAGCCAGGGAGAAGTACCGGGTGGAAATAGACTGAATGGAAAGCAATCTGGTAATAGTAGAGTCACCGGCCAAGGCCAGGACACTGGCCAAAATTCTGGGTATGGGCTACAGCCTGAAGGCCTCGCTGGGGCACGTCAGGGACCTGCCAAAGAGCCGGCTGGGAGTGGATACAGAGCACGGATTTGAGCCCAAATACGTTGTCTCCAGGGATAAGAGCAAGACCGTAAAAGAGCTTAAGGCCGCGGTCAAGAGTGCCACCAAGGTGTATCTGGCTACCGACCCCGACCGCGAGGGAGAGGCCATCGCCTGGCACCTGGCCGAGGTGACCAGAGCGGACAAGACCCCTTTTCTTCGCATCGTCTTCCACGAAATAACCAGGCCGGCCATTGAACAGGCCCTGAAGCATCCCCGCTCCATAGACATCCAGCTGGTGAACGCCCAGCAAGCCCGGCGCATACTGGACAGGCTGGTGGGCTACAAGCTCAGCCCGCTTCTGTGGCGTAAGATACGGAGGGGCCTATCGGCCGGCAGAGTCCAGTCGGTAGCCCTGAGGATAATCGTCGACCGGGAACGTGAGATTGAAAAGTTCATCCCGGTGGAATACTGGAGCATTGAGGCCGAGCTGGCCAAGAAAGCAGGTGAGAAGACACCCTTCCGGGCAATGTTGGCCGGACTCGCCGACGGCACCGCACTGGATATTCACACCGAAAAGGAAGCCAGTGAGATTAAGGCCGAGCTTGAGGAAGCCGGCTACTGCGTTAGCGGGGTAAAGACCAAAAAGGTGGCCCGCCAGCCGGCGCCACCTTTCATCACCAGCACCCTCCAGCAGGAAGCCTGGCGCCACTTCCGCTTCACCGCCAGGCAGACCATGGCTATCGCCCAGCAGCTATACGAAGGCCTGCCGATGGGCGATGAGGGCAGTGTCGGTCTCATAACCTACATGCGGACAGACTCAACCCACGTCGCCCGTCAGGCCATTGCCGAGGCCAGAGAGTTTATCAGCGATAAGTATGGGGCTGAGTTTCTGCCGCCACACGCCCGCTCTTTCGCCGGCAAGGTCAAGGGCGCCCAGGAAGCCCACGAAGCCATCCGCCCCACCCGAATCGGCCGTCAGCCTTCCCAGGTAAAGCCGCACCTCAGTGCCAGCCAGTCCAAGCTCTACCAGCTCATCTGGCACAGAATGGTCGCCAGCCAGATGGCGGCGGCTATCTTTGAGAACACCACCGTTGACATCGAAGCCAGATGCCCGAGGTCAAAAAACAGATACCTTTTCCGAAGCTCGGTCTCGGTGAACATCTTCCCCGGGTTCATAATTCTGTATTCGGAGAAGAAGGATGAGGAAGAAAAAAAGTCCTCTGTCTTGCCCCATCTTGTCAGGGGAGACGAGCTTGACCTTCTGGGGCTTTTCCCCGAGCAGCACTTCACCCAGCCGCCACCACGCTTCACCGAAGCCACACTCATCAAGGCGCTGGAGCAGTGGGGCATCGGACGGCCAAGCACCTACGCCCCAACCCTGTCCACCATCCAGGAGAGGGAGTATGTCATCAAGGATAACGGCAGCTTCAAGCCCACGGAGCTGGGCAAAGTGGTCAATGGTCTGCTGGTGCGCTATTTTCCGGATATAGTTGATATTGAGTTCACCGCCCGCATGGAAGACGAGCTGGACAAGATAGCCAGTGACAACATGGACTGGGTTCAGGTGGTCAGTGACTTCTATAGCCCGTTCAATCAAAACCTCCAGAATGCTGTCCAGGTCATAGAGAAGGTAAAGCTCCAAGACGAGTTAACCAGCGAGGTCTGTCCCGAGGGGCATCCGATGGTGGTCAAGGTGGGGCGTTACGGCAAGTTCCTCGCCTGTAGCCACTACCCCGAGCACAAGTACACCAGGCCCTTCCAGATTAAGACCGGAGCCAAGTGCCCGGAGTGCGGCGCCGAGCTGGTAGAGAAACGAAATAAAAAGAAGCGCAACTTCTACGGTTGTAGCCGCTATCCGGAGTGCCGGTTTGCCACCAACTTCAGGCCCCTCCCCCAGCCCTGCCCCAAGTGCGGTGGGCTGCTAACGACATACCGCGGGAAGCTGGCGAAGTGCACCGAGTGTGAGTATAAGGGGAAGATAGATAAAGGATAGGCCATGCAAGACGTCTTTAACCGGTACATAAACTATCTTAAGGCGGAGAAAAATGCTTCGCCCTATACTATTAGAAACTACACCAGCGACCTGATGGGTAACTACAAGCGGGGCACAGAAAAGGGCTTCTTCCAATTCCTCAAGCTTAAGAAGGTTGATTCGCTGGAGAAGGTGGACAAGCGCGTTCTCAGGGACTACATGGCTTATCTGATGGCGCAGGGAATTGCCAAGCCGAGCATCGCCCGCAAGCTCTCGGCCATTCGTTCCTTCTACCGCTACCTGACAAGAGAGGGCATTCTCTCCCGTAACCCTCTGGAGCAGGCGGCTTCGCCCAAGCTGGACAGGCGCCTGCCCTCCTTTCTGACCGTGGAAGAGATGGCCAGGCTGCTCAAAGCCCCGGACACAACCACGCCCCAGGGACAGCGCGACCGGGCTCTGATGGAGCTCATCTACGCCGCCGGCCTGAGGGTCAGCGAGCTGGCCAGCCTGAACCTGGAGCAGGTCAACCTCGACACCCGTGAAATTCGCGTCTGGGGTAAGGGCTCCAAAGAGCGGGTGGTATTGATGGGCGAGCCAGCCGCCGGTGCCCTGACTAACTACCTCAATCAGGGGAGGCCGATGCTTCGAGGCGAGAAGAGGACAACCGCCGTTTTCCTTAACCAGCAAGGCGGGCGTTTGACCGAGCGGATGGTGCAGAAAATGCTGACCAAATACGCAGGGGTTGCAGGCATCAACAAGAGGGTCTACCCCCACCTGCTGCGCCACACTTTCGCCACCCATCTTCTGGACGGCGGGGCAGATTTAAGGGTAGTCCAGGAGCTTCTGGGTCACGCCAATCTGTCCACTACCCAGATTTATACTCACGTCACCCAGAGCCAGGCAAAAAAGGTATACCTTGCCGCCCACCCGATGGCACAGATAAAAGAAAATGAGCCAGATGAATAACCGTTTGGGTAAACTCCGAAAGAAACTGACAGAAACGGAGACCGAGGCTATCCTGATTTCCCAGCCGGAGAACAGACACTACCTCTCCGGTTTTAGTGGTTCTAGCGGCCTCCTGCTGATTACACGGCGGGAGGCAATTCTGGCCACCGACTTCCGCTATCTGGAGCAGGCAAAGAGACAGGCTCCGGACTTCGACCTTTTCCCGACGAAGGGCGATCTGGAAAACTGGTTTCCCGCGTTAATCGGCGAGATAGCTTTAAAGAAGCTGGGTTTTGAAGCCGAATATGTCAGCTTTGATTTACATCGCCACTTGAATGAGACGCTGAATAGCTCAAACTCTCAGCTCAGGCTGGTTCCGACCAAGGGACTGGTAGAAAACCTCAGGGCAACAAAGGAGCCCGAGGAGACCGAGCTTATTAGCAAAGCGGTGGCTATAAGCGACGCCGCTATGGAATATGTTGCCAGTATAACAAAAGCCGGCATGACGGAAAGAGAGGTCGCCTGGGAACTGGAAAAGTTCATGCGTGAGCAGGGCAGCCAGCCCCTGCCCTTTGATGTTATTGTCGCCTCTGGGCCTAACGCGGCGCTGCCCCACGCCCAGCCCTCAGAGAGAGCCATTCAGCCTGGTGAGACGATTGTTATTGACATTGGGGCCAGAATGCAGGGCTATGCCAGCGACCTGAGCCGCACCATCTGTCTGGGTAAGCCTGATGATACCTTCAAAAAGGTGTATGATGTTGTTTTAAAGGCGCAGCTTGCAGCTATAACTGGCACTAACAATGGCATGACGGGCAAACAGGCCGACAGCCTGGCTAGAGAGGTCATTGAGCAGGCTGGCTACGGCGACAACTTCGGGCACGGTCTGGGACACGGAGTCGGGCTGGCAACCCACGAGAGACCGTACCTCAACCAGACTTCACGGGACAATCTGACTGACGGTATGGTCTTCACCATTGAGCCCGGAATCTACCTTCCCGGCTGGGGAGGAGTCCGAACTGAGGACACAGCGGTTATGGAAGATGGTAAAATAAGGGTACTTTCCCAGGCCAGAAAATAGGAGTCAGGAGTCAAAGATGATAGGTAGCACTGAGCTAAGAAAAGGGGTCGTTATCGAGCTAAACGGCAAATTGTACCAGGTTGTTGACTACAAACACGTCAAAATGAAAAGAACGGCTCTGGCCCGGGTCAAGCTGCGGGACATCGTTGCCGGCCACACCATCGAACAGACCTTCCAGTCTGATGACAAGTTTATCCGGGCACACCTTGACTACCGCAAGATGCAGTACCTGTATAACGACGGCGACCTGTACTACTTTATGGACGAGGAAAACTTTGAACAGATGCTCCTGAGTGCCTCCCAGCTGGGTGATGCCACTGACTATCTGAAGGAGGGCATGTCCTTGGAGCTATCAAGTTACAAAGGAAAGATAATCGGCGTGGAACTGCCCATCACCGTTGAGCTCGAGGTAACCAATACCGAGCCCGGTTTTAAGGGTGATACCGCCACCGCCGGCAACAAACCGGCCAAACTTGAGACCGGAATCACCATCCAGGTCCCCCTGTTCATTAATGAAGGTGACATTATTAAGGTTGATACCCGTACCGGCAGTTACCTGGAAAGGGTTGGTCAATAAGTTGCTGAAGGCTGATTTCCACGTCCACACCGAGTATTCCAAGGATTGCAGCACCCCCCTGGACAAGCTGGTTGCCCGCTGTCTTGAGGTGGGCATAAACTGCATCGCCGTGTGCGACCACGGCACCACCGAGGGAGCAACCAAAATCAAAGACATAGCCCCCTTTACCGTAATCGTGGCCGAGGAGATACTGACGCCACACGGTGAGATTATGGGCATGTTCCTCAAGGAGACCATACCCAGCGGACTTAATGTTAGTGAAACAATCTCCAGAATCAGGGCCCAGGGCGGCCTGGTGTGCATCCCCCACCCCCGTGACCGCTTCCGGCCCTCAGCCCTGGACGGCGATACCCTGGAGGAAATAGCCGGCCAGATTGACGTCATAGAGGTATTCAATGCGCGGACTCTCCCCTTCCAGAGTCAAAACGAGGTCAAATCATTCGCCCAGAAATACGGGCTTAAGCAGAGCGCCGGCAGTGATGCCCACACCCTATCCGAGGTAGGCCACGCCTACGTAGAGATGCCTGAGTTTGCCGGCCGGGATGATTTCCTGGAAGCCCTGGCCAGGGGCAGGATTTGCGGCCACAAGACAAGCCCTCTGGCCCATTTCTTCAGTCTAGGCAGCCGGTTTAAAAAGAGACTTAAGTAGAATGTATCAGTTTGGCTGGTTTTCCACCGGCAGGGACAAAGCCGCCAGAGACCTTCTCCAGGCAGCCTATAGCAACATAAGAAGTGGTGAAATTGAAGCCAGGCTTGCCTTTGTCTTCTGTAGCCGCGAGCCCGGTGAGTCAGCCCAGAGCGATTTGTTCCTAGAACTAGCTAACGAATACAAGATACCACTAGTCTCCTTCTCATATCAAAAATTCAGAGTTGGGAGAACTGGCAGCCAGCAGGGAGAGCCCCTCCCCCGGTGGCGGCTTGACTACGACCGCCAGGTAATGGAGCGGCTGAAAGCCTTCCATCCCGACCTCTGCGTCCTCGCCGGCTATATGCTCATCGTGGGCAAGGAGATGTGCTCCAGATACAACATGATTAACCTGCACCCGGCGGCACCCGGCGGGCCTGCCGGTACCTGGCAGGAAGTGATATGGCAGCTGATGGAAAAGAGAGCCAGAGAGACCGGAGTTATGATGCACCTGGTAACTCCGGAGCTGGACAGGGGCCCGGTGGTCAGCTACTGCACCTTCCCCATCGCCGGTAAGCCTTTTGATAAGCTCTGGCGTGACATAGAAGGACAGAACATTGATGACATCAAGAAGAGTCAGGGCGAAGGCAATCCCCTTTTTCAGCTCGTACGCGAATATGGCTTCAAGAGGGAAATCCCGCTGATACTGGCTACCATGAAGGCATTCAGCCAGGGCAAAATAAAAATAGTAAATGGTCAGGTCGTTGACGGCAGTGGCAAGCCGATAAAGGGCTATAATCTGACCGATGAGATAGACAGACTGGTAAAATAGAACCATGAACCCAATCTGCTTTGACCTTGAAGGCCCGCTTTCTCCCCAGGACAACGCCTATGACCTGATGAAGCTCTTTCCCGGCGGGGACAGGGTCTTTGAGGCCATCAGCCGCTATGATGACCTGCTGACAATTGAGGGCAGAAGGGGCTATGAGCCGGGGGATACTCTGGCCCTTATCGTCCCCTTTCTGGTGCTGCATGGTATCCGGGAGGCCGACATCACCACCCTGGCCGCCAGAGCCACCCTGACCAGCGGCGCCAGTGAACTTATCGCCTGGCTCAAATCAGGCGGCTGGGAGGTCTTCTGCATCACCACCACCTACGAGCAGTACGCCCGCCATATCACCCGAAAGCTGGGCATCCCTGCCGGCAACGTCGCCTGTACTCCCTTTCCCCTTGACAAGCTCGCACTAACATTATGTCAAAAAGAGACCGCCCTGCTGAAACAGACTGAAGAGGATATTCTGAGCATTAATGTTGATGACGACGCTATGATAAAACAGAAACTGGATGACTTCTTCTGGAAAAGACTGCCCCAAACCGACATAGGCAAGGAGATGACAAAGGTGAAGCCGGTTGGTGGCCGGCGTAAAGTCACCGCCCTTAATGGCTTCTGCCAGAGACTTAACCAGCCCCTTTCGAACTGGGTTGCGGTCGGTGACAGCATCACCGACTTCAGAATGCTCAAAACGGTGGATAAAGCCGGGGGACTGGCTATTGCCTTTAATGCCAACCAGTATGCCCTACCCTACTCAACAGTGAGCCTGGCTTCAACCAGTATAAATGACCTTTCCCCGATACTGGAGGCGTGGCAGAAAGAAGGTCGCGCCGGGGCCGGGAAAACGGTCAGGGCAAAGGAGAAAGCCGGCGGCAAGGGCGACAGGGACAACTTTCACTGGCTGGCAGATAAGAAGGATATGGACGATGTTATCGCCATACACAGGAGGATAAGACGCCTGGTCAGGGAGGAAGCCGGAAAGCTGGGGTAAAGGAGTACTAAAATGCGAATAAAATTTGTCGTTAGCGATGTGCCGCCCAAGAAACATGGTGAAAAGTCAATGTGGGCTCAAGAAAACGAAGCGCCGCGTATTGTCTCGCTAAGGAAGGCAGCACTTAAAGCACGTCAAGAAGCTGGAGTCAATAAACCATTTACTTCACTAGTGGCTATTGAAGTTCATGTGTTCGTGCCCAGAGCGCAGCTTGAATCTATCGGTGATCTTGACAGCTTCGTTGCCGGTGTCTGCGACAGTCTTCAGGCAGCCGACACAAGTGTATTGCCGCATGAAGTGTTCAATAAGTTGACCGGAGAGTCTGGCCCCAGAAGACCACTGCTCATCACTAATGATGCCAGGGTGGTGCTTATTCTGGCGAGAAAGATAGCTTTCAAGGAAAGCCAGAAGTTTCGTTATGAGGTCGCCATTGAGGAGATTCCTGAAGATGCCGTTATTAAGGCAGAGTAGCCCATCAAGCACTATTGAAGTAATCGGGCTGGGAGCGCTCAACATTGACCATATATATAAGGTAGAGCGCATTCTTAAAGATGGCGAAACCGTAGTAGAAGAAGCTGGCTCATTCACCGGAGGTTCGGCAGCTAACACCATATTTGGCCTGGCCAAACTGGGAATAAACACTGGCTTTATTGGTGCCGTCGGTGATGACGGTGACGGAAGGCTGATGATAAGAGACTTCAATAAGGTCGGCGTAGACACCAGCCAGATAAAAACCAAACCCGAGGCAAGAACCGGCTCAACTCTGTGCCTGAGCGATAGGGCCAGCAAGCGTTCTATCTATGTCATGCCCGGCGCTAACAATCTGCTGACTGCGGATGACACAGATGTGAGTTATGTAAACCAGGCCAGAATACTCCATATATCCTCATTTGTCGGCGAGCAGCAGCTTGAATTCTTGTTGGAATTGATTACCAAGCTAGATTCTTCGGTCAAGATTGGTTTTTCTCCAGGGGCACTGTACGCCTCTAAGGGGCTCCCGGCCCTGACTCCGCTGCTGGCTAAGACTTATATCCTTTTCATAAATGAGAGTGAAATGAGGCAGTTGACTGGCAAGGGTTTCAGTTCTGGCGCCAAGATTTGCCTCGAACAGGGCTGCCACACGGTTGTGGTTACCCTGGGGAGGGGTAAGAGGCAAGCCAGCACCAGAGCGAGTAGGACTATCAGCTATATCAGAGATAGTCAGAACAGCTATGTTATTGAGACCAGGGGCCAAAAAGAAGCCCCGGCAGTTGATGCCACCGGGGCCGGCGATGCCTTCGCCGCTGGTTTTCTTTACGGATGGCTTAAAGGCAAAGACCCCGAGCAGTGCGGCCTTCTGGGCGATATTGTTGCCCGCTTTTCTATTACGCAACACGGGGCCAGAGGAGGACTGCCTACCCTCGGCCAGCTAGCTCAGAGTTACCGCAGGCTTTACAGGCAGCAGCTATAGCTACTCCTTACCCTTTTCCTTGCCTTTTTTGGCCGGTTCTTCCACGGGTTTGCCCAGAATCTCGTCCACGATGCCATACTCCACCGCCTGCAGGGGGTTGAGATAGAAGTCGCGGTCGGTGTCGTGGACTATCTTTTCCAGCGGCTGCCCGGTGTGCTTTACCAGAATAGTCCTGAGGATATCCTGTAACCTCATGATTTCACGGGCGGCAATGGCGATATCAGCCGCCTGCCCCTGGGCACCGCCAACAGGTTGGTGCATATGAATGGTAGCATTGGGCAGGGCAAATCGCTTGCCTTTGGTACCGGCACAGAGGAGCACGGTACCCATACTGGCGGCCATGCCAACACATATGGTGGACACGTCGGGGCGTATCAGTTGCATGGTATCGTAGATAGCCAGACCAGAAGCGATGACGCCGCCGGGACAGTTGATGTAAAGCTGGATGTCCTTATCCGGGTCCTCCCGTTCCAGGAAGAGGAGCTGGGCGATGATAATATTGGCTGTCTGGTCAGTAATGGGCATACCCAGCATGACGATGCGTTCCTTAAGCAAAAGCGAGTATATGTCATAGGCTCGCTCCCCCCGGGCACCGGTCTCAATCACCATGGGAATAACATTCATTGGTTGAGTCTTCATTTTACCTCCTTTTTTGTCCTCTCTTTCTTTGAACCTTTAGCTATTTCCGAAAGTCTCTGTATGGTCTTTCGTGTGGCCAGCATCTGCCTTATGGAACTGCGGGCCTGAGGACTGTTCAGAAACTTCTTCTGCTCATCTTTCTTATCACCGGCGTTCTTGGCCATCAGCTCAATCTCGGTGTCAACCTCGGCATCGCTGACCTCTATCTTCTCCGCCTCGGCCACCTTGCTCAGCACCAGAGAGCCGGCGACTCTTTTGGTAGCCAGCGGCTGATATTCCTGACGGAGCTCGGCCTCGGACTTCCTCTTCAGCCACTGTATGTACTCCTCAGGGCTGGTGGCATTCGCCCTCAGTCTTTCCAGATACTGGTTGACCATGCGGTCAAGCTCCATATCCACCAGGACAGGGGGGAACTCCAGCTCGCTCTTCTCAACCAGAGTATCAATCAGCTTCTGTTCAAAATCAGCCCTGGCCTTCTCTTCGGCCCTGTTCTTTAAGTCATCTGAAATCCGCTTCCTGAGCAAGCTCATGCTTTCTAGACCAGGCCCGACTCTCTTGGCGAAATCATCGCTCAGCTCGGGAAGTTTCTCCTCCTTCACTTCAACAACCTTGACCCAGAAAGGCACCTCTTTCCCAGCCAGGGCGCTGTTAGGGTGTTTTTCGGGTATCTTCAGCCTGAAATCCTTCTCTTCGTCTCTTTTCATGCCCACCAGCTGCTCGGTAAACCCCGGTGCCGGGAAGGGGTTGCCGGCAGCGAGCTGATAATGAGCCCCCTTTTCGTCAATAAAGGGCTTTTCCTCAACGGTGCTCTTGACATCAATGACGACCAGGTCCTTAAGAGCCACCGGGCGCTCCACCGGCTCCCAGGTGGCGCACTGGTGACGCAGCTGCTCCACCACGGTGTCAATCTCTTCCTTCTCTATTTTTACCTTCTCCGGTTTCATCCTTATTCGGCTGTAATCGGCAAGCTTGACCGTGGGTGGCAGGGGGACCGTCGCCTCAAAGACCACCGGCTCAGTCTGGGTCAGCTTGATAACCGGACGGGCAATGGCCTCAATCTCCTGTTCGGCGATGGCACTGGCACAGGCTTCAGGCAGTAAGCTGTTCAGCGCATCCTCAAGCAGGCTCTCCTTGCCTATATGCCTTTCCAGCACCACCCTCGGCGCCTTACCCTTGCGAAAACCGGGGATATCAGTCTTCTTGACCAACCGACGATAGGACTTGTCCAGTGATTTTTCTACCTCGGCGGGCTCAAGCTCTATGGTCAACAGCGCCTGGCTCTTTTCTATCGTTTTACTCAATACCTTCATGGCCACCTCTATAATTTAAGCATTATCTTCACGAAGACACAGGTGGAGCTCGGCCAGCTGTTCCTCGGAAACCGCCGACGGAGCATCAAACAGCAGGTCAACGGCGTTCTGGTTCTTGGGAAAGGGGATAACCTCCCTGATAGTATCCTCACCGGCCAGCAGCATAACGAAACGGTCAATGCCGGCGGCGACACCGCCATGAGGCGGGGCCCCATAGCCAAAAGCCTCCAGCATATGCCCGAAGCGCCGCATGACCTCCTGGTCACTGTAGCCCATAAGCCCGAAGACCTTCTTCTGGAGGTCACTGTCGTGAATCCTGATGCTGCCACCGGCTATCTCATAGCCGTTGAGCACCAGGTCATAGTGCCGGCCATAGACTTTTCCCGGCGAGGTATCCAGCAGGGGTATATCTTCGTCCCTGGGCGCGGTAAAGGGGTGGTGCATAGGCTGCCAGTGCCCGGCCTCATCGCTCCACTCAAGCAGGGGAAAGTTCTCAATAAAGGCAAAGGCGAACAGGCCTGGGTCAGCCAGCTCAAGCTGGCCGCCCATCTCCAGCCGCAGCTTGCCCAGAACCGTGTTAACCAAGTTTCTTTCACCGGCGACGATGAGCAGCAGGTCACCAGTGTTGGCACCCAGACGCTGAGCCATCTCTCTAATCTGCTCAAGAGTGAGGTGCCGGGCGGCTATAGACTTCACCGTCTCAATAGTCAAGGCATCCAGATTACCGCACGAAGCATCCAAGGCTATGGTCACCAGTCCCTGGGCACCAAAACTCCTGGCCAGCTCACCGAGTCCATCAAGCTGATGGCGGGTATAGCCGGCACAACCCGGGGCACGCATGCCCTTGACCACGCCGCCCCGGGAGATAGCGGAACTGAAAACGGCAAAGCCAGAACCGGCAACTATATCGGAAAGGTCTCCTAACTCCAGACCAAAGCGCAGGTCAGGCTTGTCCGTTCCGTAACGCTCCATCGCCTGGGCATAGGTTAATCTGGGGAAGGGTTTTATCAGGCATATCTCGGGCTTGATTTCCGCCATCAGGCTGGTAAACAGCTCCTCCGTCAGGCTTGTTATGTCCTCCTCCTCGACGAAGCTCATCTCTATGTCAAGCTGGGTGAACTCGGGCTGACGGTCGGCGCGGGTATCTTCGTCGCGAAAGCATCTGGCTATCTGGTAGTACTTCTCCACTCCGGCCACCATGAGTAGCTGCTTCAGCTGCTGCGGGGACTGGGGCAGGGCATAGAACTTGCCCGGGAAAACACGGCTGGGCACCAGATAGTCACGGGCCCCCTCAGGGGTGCTTTTTATCAGTATGGGTGTCTCCACCTCAATAAAACCTCTGGCATCCAGGAAACGGTGCATGAAATTGACCACCCGGTGGCGCAGAACCAGGTTATGCTTCATCCGGGGCCGCCTCAGGTCAAGATAGCGGTACCTAAGCCGCAGGTTCTCCTCAACCTCCATGTCCTCGTTGATGTAGAAGGGCGGCGTCCTGGAAGTATTTAATACCTCAAGGCTGTCAGCCATAACCTCAATATCTCCGGTGGCCAGTCTGGGGTTCTCAGTCCCCGGCGGGCGGAGGCTTACCTGGCCTCCAGTCAGGATAACATACTCACTGCGCAGCCGGCTGGCCATCTCATGGCATGCCCTGGAACGTTCTGGATTAAAGACCACCTGGACAATGCCGTCACCGTCCCGCAGGTCAATGAATATCAGACTGCCATGGTCGCGGCGCCGGTCAACCCACCCTGCCAGGGTCACCCTGGTGCCGGCAGTATCTTTATTCAGCTGTCCCGAACTATGACTCCTGAGCAAAACCACTCCTAAGTATCAGATGTTGAAGCTGATTATAGCTTACGGTGCTGTACTCTTCAAACCGAATCAGCAAACAAGGCCAGCAAGCCTAGTCCGACTTTACCTCGTATGAACCGAGCATAAAATCCAGGTCGTCCTGAAGGGAAGCCAGCCTGTCCTGAGAAAAGAGGCGGTCATCTATATCAAGCAGCAGCTTGGTCTCACCTGTGGCAGAACCGACGATATGGCCCTCGATGCACTCCCCGGCCGGCTCACCCGGCTCAACCGGCATCTTGAAGGTCAGCGTGCCCCGGGAGATAAAGGACGACGAATCGCTGGGCAACGAGTAGGTTTCCATTCTGGCCTGGTCGACAACGGCCCCTTGCTTGACGATAAGGTCCTTGAGCTCATCAAACAGCAGCTCCGGCTTTATATCCTGGTATTTCTTCCTAATTTGCATCGGCCACCTCTTATGGGCAGGATTAGGCTTGACGATTTATTTGGCTATGCCGTATACTATCCTTTTACCTGTTCTCGGCTATAAATTCATCTCACTCGCATGATAGAATAACACTACTTAGTAGAATTAGAAACCAACTCACATTATACCAGAAACAGAGAATTAGATGAAGATTGCCATTAGCGGCAAGGGTGGCGTGGGAAAGACACTGCTGGCATCACTCCTTGCCAGAGCTTTTGTCCAATCTGGCTATTCCGTCATCGCTATAGACGCCGACCCCGACGCCAATCTGGCAGCCATGCTCGGTTTTTCTGAAACTGATAGAATAACACCCATATCACAGATGAAGGAGTTAATCGCCGAGAGGACAGAGACCGAGCCCGGCAAGTCTGGCCCGTACTTTAAGATTAACCCCAGGGTCGATGACATACCGGAAAAGTATTCCCTAAAGCAGGACGGCATCAGACTTCTGATTATGGGGGTGGTCAAGAGGGGTGGTGCCGGCTGTTACTGCCCGGAGAACGCTCTGCTGGCGGCTCTCCTGGCCCATCTGCTCATCGCCCGGGATGAGGTGGTCATCCTGGACATGGCCGCCGGCATTGAACACCTGGGTCGAGGCACGGCCAGGGCGGTAGACAGACTAATCATAGTCGTAGAACCAAGCCGGGCCAGTATTGAGACCGCCCAGAGAATAGTCAAGCTGGCGAAGGACATCGGACTGGACAATATTTCCATTGTGGGCAATAAGATACACAGCCCGCTGGAGAAAGAGTTTGTAACCTCAAAGCTGGATGGCTTTGAATTTCTCGGCTTCATACCCTATGACCTGGCACTGGTACAGGCTGAAATTGACAACCGCTCCCTTCTTGAAGCCAGCCCGGCCATTACCTCAGCGGTTAAAGATATCTATCACAAACTGGCTACAGGTTCGCCGCCTCTGGCAAGGAAACAATAACAGAAAGGAAGCAAAACAGGAATGACACATTTTGACATCACCATCTTAGATCCGACCAAGCTAAAGGACTGGCAGATCGCCGAAGAAGTGGAAAAGCATATGAAGCCGGTTCATGAACTGGCTAAAGAATGGGGTATCAAGGAGGAGGAGCTTCTGCCTTACGGGCACTATCTGGGCAAAGTAGACTTTGCCTCTGTTCTAAGACGGCTTAAAGACCGGCCCAATGCCAAATACATTGATGTCACCGCCATAACACCCACTCCGTTGGGTGAGGGCAAGAGCACCACCACCATGGGTCTGGTCCCCGGGCTGGCCAAGAGAGGCAAGAATGTATCCGGCGCCATCAGGCAGCCCTCAGGGGGGCCCACCTTTAATATCAAGGGCAGCGCCGCTGGCGGCGGGCTGTCCCAGTGCATCCCTCTCGTCCCCTTCTCCCTGGGGCTCACCGGCGATATAGATAACGTCACCAATGCCCACAACCTGGCCATGGTGGCCGTAACTTCCCGTCTGCAGCACGAGTTTATCAACAGCGATGAGTTCCTGGCCAAGAGAAATCTGAAGCGGCTCAATATTGACCCCCGAAATGTGGAGATGAAGTGGGTTATGGACTTCTGCGCTCAGGCCCTGCGGGACATTGTCATCGGCATCGGGGGCAAGATGGACGGCTTTATGATGCAGTCCGGCTTTGCCATCTCTGTCAGCTCTGAGATAATGGCTATCCTGTCTGTCTTTACCAGCCTTAAAGACCTTCGTGAGCGGATGTCAAGGGTTGTCGTTGCCTACGACAAGCAGGGCCACCCCGTTACCACCAGAGACCTGGAGGTGGACGGCGCCATGACCGCCTGGATGGTCAAGGCAGCCAACCCCAACCTGCTCCAGACCCTGGAAGGCCAGCCGGTGCTGGTTCACGCCGGGCCTTTCGCCAATATAGCCGTTGGCCAGTCATCCATCGTCGCCGACCAGATAGCACTAAAGCTCTCGGACTACCACGTCACCGAGAGCGGCTTTGGCGCCGACATCGGCTTTGAGAAGTTCTGGAACATAAAGTGCCGCTTAAGCGGCCTGGTTCCCAACTGCGCCGTGATCGTGGCTACGGTTAGGGCTCTCAAGATGCACGGTGGCGGGCCCAAAGTAGTTCCCGGAAAACCGCTGGACGCCGCCTACACCCTTGAGAACCTTGAGCTGGTGGAAAAGGGCTGCCCCAACCTTGTGACCCACATTGAGACGGTGAAGAAGTCTGGAGTAAACCCGGTGGTATGCATTAATAACTTCCACACCGACACCAAAGAAGAGATAGCCATCGTTAAAAGAGTGGCCGAGGAAGCCGGCGCCCGGGTGGCTGTCTCCAAGCACTGGCTCAAGGGAGGCGCCGGCGCCCTGGAGCTGGCCGATGCCGTCATAGACGCCTGCCAAGAAAAGGTCAACTTCAGGCTTCTCTATGAGAACAGTGTCCCCCTGCGGCAGAGAATTGAGACCATAGCCAAAGAAGTCTACGGGGCTGATGGTGTTAGCTACACCCCGGAAGCTCTGGCCAAAGCCGAGCGGATGGAAAAAGACCCGGGGATGCAGGACATGGCTACCTGCATGGTAAAGACCCACCTCAGCTTAACTCACAACCCGAGTATAAAGGGACGGCCCAAAGGCTGGACGCTGCCCATCAGGGACATCCTGACCTACGGCGGCGCCGGCTTCATTGTGCCGGTGGCTGGTGATATCAAGCTGATGCCTGGAACATCGTCTGACCCGGCTTTCAGAAGAGTAGACGTGGACGTAGAGACAGGCAAAGTCAAGGGACTTTTCTAATACCGATAGGAGTAAAGAATGGCTGAGCAACAGCCAGACAAGAAGTACCTGGTTCACTTTGAACCGGACAATATTGATATTTTTGTCGAGCCGGGCGCCAACCTTATGGAGACGGCGGTTGACGCCGGGGTGCACATCAACGCCTCCTGCGGAGGCGCCGGTACCTGCGGCACGTGTAACGTATTGATCAAGAAGGGGCGAGTGGAAAGCACCAAGACAGATAAGGTCTCTGCTAGAGACTACGAGAAGGGAGTAAGGCAGTCCTGCCAGAGCCGGATAACCTCTGACCTGACAGTGGAAATCCCGGTGGAGTCAAGGCTGGAGAAGGCGGTGCTCGCCCGGGAGGAGACCGCGGTAGCAGCTCGAATGCTGCTGGCCACCGGCTGGCAGTTCAACCCGCCGGCAAGAAAACTCTATCTTGAGTTGCCGCCGCCAACACTAAAGGACAACATCAGCGACCTGTCCCGGCTGCTGAGGGGTCTGAGGCAGAACTACTTGCTGGATAACGTCTCGGTAGAATTTGAAGTGGCAAAGAAAATAGCCCGGGTGATTCGTGACGGTGAATGTAAGGTCACGGCCACCACCCTTCTGGACAGCGAGGCGGGAGTAAGACTAACCAACGTTGAATCCGGTGACACCAGAGCCAACCACTGTTCGCTGGCCTTTGACCTCGGCACCACTGCCGTCCGTGCTCAGCTGCTCGACCTTAACCGCGGCAGAGTTCTGGCTCAGGCGATAGACTACAACCGGCAGATAAGCTACGGCGAAGACGTCATCAGCCGCATAGCCTGGGCGCAGAAGACGGATGGCCTGAAAAAGCTGCAGCAGGCAGCCATCGCCACCATTAATGACCTAATCAAAGAGCTGATCGAGCAAGCGGCGGTTGAGCTAAAAGATATCGCCCACATGGTCGTTGCCGGTAATACGGTGATGGTCCAGCTCCTTCTGGGTCTTGACCCGAAATACCTCAGGCTGTCACCTTATGTGCCCACGGCCAACAACCTGCCACTGGTAAAGGCAAGCTCTGTCGGTATTGAGGTGGCAGAGCATGTCTATCTCTATGTCCTGCCCTCGGTAGCCAGCTATGTCGGCGGCGATATAGTCGCCGGCATCCTCGGAGCCGGCATCTACCAAGAAAGGGCGGTAACCCTGTATATAGACATCGGTACCAATGGCGAGATAGTCATTGGCAACTCAGACTGGATGGTAACCGCCTCCTGCTCCGCCGGGCCTACCTTTGAGGGCGGTGGTGTAAAGCACGGCATGATAGCCACCTCGGGAGCCATCGAAGGCTTTGAACTGAAACCAGACCTTGAGCCGGTGATTACCACCATCGGCGGTGCCAGAGCCAAGGGTATCTGCGGCTCAGGGCTGATAAATACGGTGGCTGCCATGCTCAGAGCCGGGCTCATAGACCAGAAGGGCAGGTTCAACACCGACCTGCCAACCAAAAGGTTGAGACAGGGTGAGGATGGCCATGAGTATGTCCTCGCCCGTGCAACGGAGACCCAGACCGGCAAGGACATCGTGATTACCGAGATAGACATCGTTAACCTCATCCGCTCCAAGGCAGCCATGTACGCCGGTTGCCAGACACTGGTTAAGAGCGTCGGAGAGAAGTGCCGCAACGTGGAGCGGGTGGTTATCGCCGGCACCTTCGGCAGCAACATCAACATTGAAAACGCCGTCACCATCGGGCTTCTGCCCGACCTGCCCCGGGACAAGTTTATCTTCATCGGCAACGGTTCTCTTCTGGGGGCCAGGCTGACCTCCTTCTCCGGTGACCTGCTGTGTGACGGCCAGAGGATTGCCGGCATGATGACCAACCTTGAGCTATCAGAAGACGCCGGCTTCATGGAAAACTATGTGGCGGCCCTGTTCCTACCCCACACCAATGCCGACGAGTTCCCTTCAGTCAAAATAGAAAGAGGGACAAGACCTTGAGCTTCTCTATCGCTGTCGCCGGCAAGGGCGGTACCGGAAAGACCACAATCGCCAGTCTAATCATCCGCTACCTGAAAGAGAACAGGCTGGTGCCTATCCTGGCGGTTGATGCTGACGCCAACGCCAACCTCGGAGAGAGCCTGGGACTCAGTTTGGAAAGGACTATCGGTTCCATACTGGCCGCCTTTAACGAGGACAAGATAGGGATACCGCCCGGGCTGACCAAGGAAGCATACCTGGAAATCAAGCTGAACGAAACCATCGTTGAAAGCCAGGGCCTGGACCTTATAGCCATGGGCCGGGGCGAGGGCACCGGATGCTACTGCTATCCCAACACCGTGCTCAGGAAGTTTATCGATAATCTGAGAGGGAATTACGCTTATATGGTCATGGATAACGAAGCCGGAATGGAGCACCTGAGCCGGAGAACTACCGAGGATATTGATGAGTTGTTTATCATCTCCGACCACTCGGTAAAGGGTGTCCGCACAGCTGCCCGAATAATAGAGTTGATCTCCGAGTTAAAACTGACGGTCAAGAGGCAGTCGGTCATTATCAACCTTGTCCCGGGCGAACTGGACAGCCACGTCAGCCGGGAGCTTGACCTGCTGGCGATTAGTCCGCTGGCTACCATCCCTATAGATAAAGAGATTCCCCGGTATGACCTGGGAAAAAGGTCTCTTCTGGGACTGCCTGATACCTCAGGGGCGGTCAGGGCAGTCAATAAGCTGATGGCTTCGGTCTTGAGCCAAGCCAGATGACAATAATACCGGAAAAAGGAGGCCAAGATGACGGCAAAAATTATTAACGGTACCGAGATTGCCAGCCAGATAAAGGAGGAGCTGAGGCAGGAAATCATCCGTCTCAAGTACAAACACAACCTAGTACCCGGGCTGGCTACCGTCCTCGTCGGCAATGACCCGGCATCACAGGTGTACGTTAATGCCAAAGTGAAGGCGTGTGAAGCCCTGGGCATCCACTCAATAAGGTATGACCTGATATCCGGAACCAACGAGGCGACACTACTGGCACTTGTCAACCGTTTGAACAAAGACCACTCGGCCCACGGCATTCTGGTGCAACTGCCCCTGCCGGAAAACATAAACGAGAGCAATATAATTTTGGCTATTGACTCCAAAAAGGATGTTGACTGCTTCCACCCGGCAAACGTGGGCAGGCTGGTAATGGGCAACCCAATCTTTCTGCCCTGTACCCCTCACGGCATCCAGGAGCTGCTGCTCCGCACCGGAGTAGAGATTGAGGGCGCCGACGTGGTGGTGGTTGGCAGAAGCAATATCGTGGGTAAACCGGTAGCTAACATGCTCTTGCAGAAGAAGGTCGGTGCCAATGCCACGGTCACCGTGTGCCACACCAGGACCCGGGACCTGGCCTCCCACACCCGGCGGGCCGATATACTCATCGTGGCCGCCGGCGGCAAACCAAAAGCCATCACCGCCGATATGGTCAAGGAAGGGGCCGTGGTTATAGACGTCGGCACTCACCGCATAGGTGAGACGGCCACGGGCAAATCTATCCTGTGCGGAGATGTTGATTTTGATTCCGTCAAGGAGAAAGCCAGTGCCATTACCCCGGTGCCCGGCGGGGTCGGCCCCATGACCATAGCTATGCTTATGTCAAACACGGTAAAGGCAGCCAAAATGGCCACCGGACTGGACTAATACCCGAGGAGGAAGTTGTGGAATACGAAATAAGGGAAGAGAAAGCACCCGGGCGGGAAAAAGTGAAAGTGCTGGGAGCAACTTTTGAGAAAGGCAAACCTGGGGGTGAGTCCACCGGCAGGTGGCGGCAAAAGCTAAGAAATCGGAAGGAGCAACTCAGATATTTAGAGACTGGGGAAAGATACTGGTATAGCAAGGAATGGTACGGCAGCGAAAAGAGGAAGCAGCCGGCTTAACCCCACGGAGGTAAAGATGACGTTTGAAATTCCCAAGATACCTTATAGCGGCAAAATCAGAGAAGTGACTCTGGGTAAAGGGGATAAAGCGGTGACCGTAGGCGGCGAGTCCTGCTATCCCTTCCACCTTTTTGAGGGTGGTATGCCCAGACTACCCAGAATAGCCATGGAAGTCTATGACACACCACCGGGTGACTGGCCCGAGGCCGCCCTTGAACCCTTCTCGGAGGTAACCGATGACCCGGTCGCCTGGGCCAGGAAATGTATAGATGACTTCGGGGCAGAGATGATCTGCCTGCAGTTGTCCAGCACCGACCCCAACGGGCTTGACCGGGGGGCCGATGAAGCCGCCGAAGTGGTCAAAAAAGTAGCTGATGCTATTACCGCCCCCCTGATTGTCTGGGGGACGGCCAACCACGACAAAGACACCGAGGTGCTCAAGAAAGTGTGTGAGGTCTGTCAGGGGAAGAGCCTGATAGTAGGCCCGGTTGAGGAAGGGGACTACAAGAAGATAGCCGCCTCAGCCCTAGGCTATAACCACATGGTAATCGCCTCCAGCCCGATAGACATCAACCTGGCCAAGCAACTCAACATTCTTCTGGGCAATCTCGGCATCCCCGACAGCCAGCTCATCATGGACCCCACGGTCAGCAGCATAGGTTATGGCATTGAGTACTGCTACTCGGTGATGGAGAGGATAAGAATGGCCGCCCTGACCCAGCAGGATGAAAAGCTCCAGTTTCCCATCATCTGCAACATAGCCCGGGAGGCATGGAAATCCAAGGAGGTCAAAATTCCCGCCGAGGAGGAACCCAGGCTTGGTGATAGCAAGAAAAGGGGCATACTGATGGAGGCTATGTCGGCCATGGTCTTGCTTCTGGCCGGAGGCGACGTCATGATTATGAGGCATCCCGAGGCAATAAAGCTAGTCCGGGAAATGATAGCCGAATTGACAGCCTCAAGATAGGTCTTTTGACATTACACCAGTAATAAGCTAAAATAGTAATAATTATTATTAAGATAGATGAGCAGGAAAACCAGACAGAAGGAAACCATCCTCAGGATTTTGCGGGCCAACAACTGCCACCCCACCGCCGGCTGGATATATGAGCAGGTGAAGCAGGAGCTGCCCCATATCAGCCTGGGGACGGTCTACCGGGACCTTAAGGCGTTGAAACAGGCGGGCGAGATAGCGGAACTGGGCCTGGCCGGCAGGTTAGGCCGGTTTGATGGCAACAACAGAAATCACTACCATTTCCAGTGTCAAAAGTGTGGCCGTATCTTTGACATCGCTCAGCCGGTATCTACAGAACTGGATAACCAAATAGCCGGTAAAACCGGCTTTGACGTCCTCTATCACCACCTGGAGTTTTACGGACTCTGCCTGGACTGTAAATCTTGAAGACTTTAGCCCGCTCAGCTCCCAGATAATGGGCTGAGCTTAACAATCTTATTGGTATTGGAGTAATAGAATGACCCAAGAAGGAAAGAAGAGCATTGACCCGGCCACGGTTGAAATGGTTGCCAAGGCGGCTAAAGACAAACGCAGCACCGCCTTTGAGCGAGCAGAAATGTTAAAACCATGCCCCATCGGGCTTGAGGGCAGTTGCTGCAGTATGTGCGCCATGGGACCGTGCCGGGTGCCTTTGGGTAGAGGAAAAGAGGAGACGCCGGAAGAAAAGAAACGACGAAGGGGCATCTGCGGCGCTACGGCAGAGACCATTGCCGCCCGGAATTTCGTGCGCAAGATAGCCGCCGGCTCAGCGGCTCACAGCGACCACGGGCGCCGCGTGACCCAGGCCTTTCTGGCCGTTGCCAGGGGGGAAGCACCCGGCTACGCCATCAAGGACGAACAGAAGCTTTTCCAGCTAGCCCTAGACCTGGGTGTTAATATCGGGGACCGCAGCAATAACGAGATAGCCTCTGATATCGGGGAAATCCTCATGAGCGAGTTTGGTAAACAGGAGGGAGAACTTCTCTTCTTAAAAAGGGCACCGCTAAAGCGTCAGGAACTCTGGCGCAATCTGGGTGTCGCCCCCCGGGGCATAGACCGGGAGGTCGTTGAGACCATGCACCGCACCCACATGGGCGTTGACCAGGACTACAGAAACCTGTTGCTCCAGGGGTCCAGGGCTGCCCTGGCCGACGGCTGGGGCGGCAGCATGATTGCCACCGAACTCCAGGACGTCATGTTCGGTACCCCGGCGCCAATACTCAGCCAGATAAACCTTGGTGTGCTCAAAGAAGATGAGGTCAACCTCATCATTCACGGTCATGAGCCGCAGTTAGCCGAGATGCTGGCCGTGGTCTCTCAAGACCCGGAAATGATTGAATACGCCCGATCCAAGGGGGCCAAGGGGATCAATCTGGCCGGTATGTGCTGCACCGCCAATGAGATTTTGATGCGCCACGGTGTGCCCATCGCCGGCAATTTCCTGCAGCAGGAACTGGCCGTCGTCACCGGAGCCCTGGAAGCCATGGTTGTCGATGTCCAGTGCATCATGCAGGGGCTGGCTGACATCGCCAGCTGCTATCACACCAAGATTATCACCACCGACTCCCGGGCCAAGATTGAGGGTGCCACTCATATGGAGTTTGATGACCTCAATGCGGCTGAATCGGCCAGGAACATAATTAAAGTGGCCATTGACAACTTCCCCAACCGGCAGAAGAATGTCTACATACCGCCGCAGAAAACCGACCTCATCGCCGGCTTCAGCCACGAGACCATCAACTACCTCCTGGGCGGCCTCTTCCGGGCCTCCTACCGGCCGCTCAACGACAACATCATCAACGGACGAATCAGGGGCGTGGCCGGGGTTGTCGGCTGTAACAACGCCCGGGTCACCCACGATGACGCCCACGTGACCATGGTCAAAGAACTAATCAAGAATGACGTGCTGGTCCTCCAGACCGGCTGCGCCGCCATGGCCTGTGCCAAGGCGGGGCTGATGGTTCCGGAGGCCGCCGCCAAGTACGCCGGTGCCGGGCTGGCCTCGGTCTGTGAAGCCGTGGGTATCCCCCCGGTGTTACACCTGGGTGCCTGCGTGGACAACAGCCGCATCCTGATAGCGGCCACGGCTATGGTCAAGGACGGCGGCCTGGGTGATGACATCAGTGACCTGCCCGTCGCCGGAGCCGCCCCAGAGTGGATGAGCGAGAAGGCGCTGGCTATCGGCCAGTACTTCGTCAGCTCCGGTGTCTTCACCGTCTTCGGAGCCACCTGGCCCACCCTGGGCAGCGAAAAGGTGACCAACCTGTTATTTAAGGACTTTGAGAAGACGTATGGCGGTATGTGGGCTTTTGAACCCGACCCTCTGAAGGCGGCCCAACTCATGATTAGCCACATCGACAAAAAGCGCAAGGCCCTGGGTATTGATAAAGCCAGAGAAAGAGTGCTCTATGACATGGCGATGAGACGGGAGCTGGAAGCGGTCTAGAAACTAAGTAAGATAGAAGGACTTTAGGAATGTCAAAAATAATTGCCTCAGCAGCTATCAGGGGAGCCCACAGGATTGTGGGGCAGGCCGAAAAAAAGTGGCAGGAGGCCATGGACAGATGGGGAGCTAAAGAGCCTGTTGGCTTCCCCAACAGCGCCTATTACCTGCCCATAATCTACGGGATTCTGGGCGTCAAAGTGGAAAAGCTGGGAGACATGGAGCAGGTGCTCGGACGGTGTAAATCACTGCTGCCACCACCGGTCAAGGAGACACATCCACTGCCCTATCTGGCACCGGCCCTTGACGCCGGCATGGCCACCTTTTTCGCCGAGGAAATCATTGAGGCCATACGCTACCTTGAGAAACCCGACTTCTACACCAAAACAGAAGACCCGATGGATGGCAACATCTGGCTGGGGGCCGCCGATGACGTCATACTGAGGAAGAGGGGCATTGAGTTTGTGGATGGCACCGCCCCGGGCTTTGCCGCCATCCTTGGTGCCGCTCCCACCAATGAGATAGCGGCCAGAATCGCCCAGGAACTGCAGCAGAAGAACCTCTATATCTTTATGTGCGCCGAGAATGATGGCAAAAGGTTCTCGGAGCAGCTGGTTGAGGCCGGAGTACAGATTGGCTGGCCCACCCGCCTGGTTTCCTTCGGCCCTGATGTCTCCGCCGCCGTGTTTGCCATGGGTTTTGCCAACCGGGTGGCCATGTCCTTCGGTGGTGTTGAACCCGGTGATTATCGAAAAATCCTAATCTACAACAAAGACCGAACCTTCGCCTTTGCCATGCCTCTGGGCTATGTCACAGACGAGTGGTACGCCAATGCCGCCGGAGCCATCAACTGGGGGTTCCCCACCATCGCTGATACCCCCATACCCGAGGTCTTGCCCAGCGGTATCTGCACCTACGAGCACGTCGTCTCCAATGTGCCGCACGACAGAATAGTGTCCCGGGCGATAGAGGTGAGAGGACTCAAGGTCGCCGTCGCCGAGGTGCCGGTGCCAGTGGCCTACGGCCCGGCCTTTGAAGGCGAGAGAGTGCGCGGCGAGGAAATATACCTTGAGTGCGGCGGTGGCAGAAGCCAGATGGTGGAGTGGGTCACCTCAAAGCGCATGGATGAGGTGGAAGACGGCAAGATTGAGGTCATCGGGCCGGAGATAACCGACGTCCCCGCCGGCTCCAAGCTGCCCCTGGCTATAGCCGTGGAGGTCGCCGGCAGAGGAATGCAGGAGGACTACGAGCCCATCCTGGAGAGGCAAATCCACCACCTGATAAACTATGCTCAAGGGGTAATGCACATCGGCCAGAGGGATATCGCCTGGCTAAGAGTCAGCAAATCGGCGGTGGAAAAGGGTTTCCATCTCCACCACATCGGCACCATCCTCCATGCCAAATTGCACCAGGACTTCGGCCGCATCTTTGACAAGCTTCAGGTAAAACTATACACCGAAGAAGACAAGGTAAAAGAGACTGTGGATAAAGCCAAAAAGGTATATGCCACCCGGGATACCCGCATTGAGGGTATGACCGACGAAACCACCAGCATATACTATTCCTGCACCCTGTGCCAGTCCTTTGCTCCGAGCCATGTCTGCGTCATCAGCCCGGAGAGAACCGGGCTCTGCGGCTCCTACAACTGGATGGACTGCAAGGCGGCCTACGAAATCAACCCCACCGGGCCTAACGTGCCGGTAGAAAAAGGTGAAACCATAGACGCCAAGCTGGGGCAGTGGAAAGGGGTGAACGAGTTTGTCTTCAAGGCTTCCCGGGGCAAGATAGACCATTACAACTTTTACAGCATCATAAATGACCCGATGACCACCTGCGGTTGCTGCGAGTGTATCGCCGCCATCCTGCCATTGTGCAACGGGGTAATGACGGTAAACCGGGAATACATGGGCATGACCCCCTGTGGGATGAAGTTCACCACGCTGGCCGGGACTATCGGTGGTGGCATCAGCACCCCGGGCTTTGTAGGTCACGGCAAGTATAACATCACCCAGAGGAAGTTCCTCAGTGCCGAAAACGGTATCAAGCGCCTGGTCTGGATGCCTAAAATGCTGAAGGAGGAGATTGCCCCTCGCTTTAACGCCCGGGCCAGAGAAATCGGTATTCCCAATCTCCTGGACATGGTCGCCGATGAGACAGTGGGCGTCACCGAAGAAGAAATCCTACCCTTCCTTCAAGAAAAAGGGCACCCGGCGCTGAGTCTGGAACCATTGATGTAGAAAGGAGTATATAGTGCCGCTTACCGGAATAGAGATATTCAAGCTACTGCCCAAGACCAACTGTGGCCAGTGCGGAGTGCCTACCTGCCTGGCTTTCGCCATGAGTCTGGCGGCGGGCAAGGCCGAGCTTGCTGCCTGCCCCTACGTCTCTGAGGAGTCCAAGGCCAAGCTGGAGGAAGCATCAGCCCCGCCTATCAGACCAGTTACTATCGGAGTCGGTGACCGGGCACTGAAAGTGGGTGGTGAGACGGTCATGTTCCGCCACGAAAAGAGGTTTGAAAATCCTCCCGGCTTTGCCATCCTTGTCAGCGATAGTATGGCTGAAACCGAGGTTGACAGTCGCCTTGACAGGTTTAATAAGCTCCAGTATGAGCGGGTGGGGCTCACCCTTCGCCCGGAACTGGTAGCCTTAAGGTGCGACTCGCAGGATGCCTCAAAGTTTGGGGCTCTGGTGACCAAAGTAAAACAGAGCAGCGACGCCAGCATCATCCTGATGAACCAAAACCCCGAAGTCCTGGCCGCCGGGCTGGCCGTCTGCGCCGATAGAAGACCGCTACTTTACGCCGCCACCAGGGACAATCTGGAACAGGTAGCGGCACTGGCCAGGGCCAACTCCTGCCCGGTTGTTGCCCAAGCCGATAATCTAGATGAGCTCACCGAACTCACTTCCAGGCTAACCCAGTCCGGTATCAAGGACATTGTCATTGACTCCGGGGCCAGGACTCTGCGCCGGGCGTTCGAAGACCAAGTTGTAACAAGGAGGGCCGCCCTGCTCAAGAAGTTCCGCCCCCTGGGCTATCCCACCATAATTTTGGCCAACGAGATGACCGATGACCCGATGAAAGAGGCACTAATGGCGGCTATCTTTGTGGCTAAATACGGCGGAATCATCGTCCTGTCTGATTTTCAAGGAGAGAGCCTGTTCCCACTGTTGGTGCTCAGGATGAACATCTTCACCGACCCGCAGCGGCCGCTGGCCACTACCGAGGGCATCTATGAGATTGGCAGCCCCGATGAAAACTCTCCGGTAATGGTCACTTCCAACTTTTCCCTGACCTACTTCATCGTCTCTGGCGAGGTGGAGAACAGTCGGGTTTCCAGCTACCTGCTGGTCAAGGACACCGAGGGGCTTTCGGTCATGACCGCCTGGGCCGCCGGCAAGTTCGGCGCCGACACCATCGCCCCCTTCGTCAAAAAGAGCGGCATTAGCGACAGGATTAAACACCTTAAACTGATAATCCCGGGCTATATCGCCATCGAAAGCGGCGGCCTGGAAGAAGAGCTGCCCGGCTGGGAGATTCTGGTCGGCCCCAGAGAGGGGGCTCATATCCCGGCCTATCTTAAGACACTGAAATCCTAAGGAGAGGGCTTATGATACTTATCGGGGAAAACATAAACGTAATGTCAAAGACCATTGGTCCGGCGCTCCGGGAGAGAAGCCCGGAGCCAATAAGGGCACTGGCTAAGGCAGAAGCCAGTGCCGGCGTTGACTATCTTGACCTTAACATCGGTCCGGCCAGAAAAGCCGGCGGCGAGCTGATGTCCTGGCTGGTCAACACCGTGCAGGAGGTCACCGGTAAGCACTTGTCCCTGGATACGACAAACTCGGAGGCTACTGAAGCCGGACTGAAAGCCTGCAAGAGAAGGGCATTAATTAATTCCATCTCGCTTCAGCCCGAGAGGCTGGAGAGGGTGTTGCCTATGGTCAAAGAGTATAAGGCCGATTTTATCGCTCTCCTCTGGGGAGTGGAGGGCATGCCCCGGGACGCCAATGAAAGATGTATGCACGCCGTTGACCTGGTCTATAAGGCCAACCAGCTGGGCATATCCAACGAAGACATCTGGATTGACCCTATCGTCACCCCAGTCAGCGTTGAAATCAATCAGGTGAAAGCCTGCCTTGAGTTTATGAGCATGCTGACTGAAGTCGCACCGGGATGCAAGTCTATCGTGGGACTCTCCAACGTCTCAAATGGAACACCGGCACAGCTAAGACCCTACCTCAACCGGACATATCTGGCCATGCTGATGAAGTACAGGCTCCATTCCGCCATAGTCGATGCCTTTGACACCGAGCTGATTAGAATGGCCCGGGGCGAAATGCCGGAGATAGTCAACCTGGTGCACCGGCTGATGGACGGTGAAAAGCCCGACCCTGCCTCTTTAGGTCAGAAGGAAACGGAATACCTTAAAACATTCCGTGTCCTTAATGGCGATGCACTCTACTCACACTCCTGGCTTGAAATATAGCCCGCCCGCCTATGGAAAGAAGAATAACCCGCCCCGAACAGAAAAGCTACCAGTACGGGTATGAGCTGGCTCTTAAAATGGCCAGCCAGAAGCTGACTGATATTGCTGATTTACCGGAGCAGTGCCGAAGGGCTGGAGCTCGGCTGGAGCTGGTCGGTGGTAAAAAGCTCATCAGCCTAAAATATCTAAATCAAACCTATAAAATTACTCTGCCTGAAATAGATGTTTTGTTTGTTGATAGCCAGCAGCCGGTGCCGCCAAGAGATAAGCTACTGATACTCCATTATCTCACCCAGGCCCAGGGTAGCCCCATCAGCACTAAAAAGATAACCTACAAGGAACTGCCGGAGGGAACCAGCTATTTCCCCACATTCTACAAGAGGGCTATAAAACCTCTTGTGGATAACTTTGGCAAAGAGCCTCATCGACTGCTTGATGCTGGTGCCAGACTGGGCGGTCACAGGGCGGACTATGGTGATGTGGCCGTAACCATTAACGCCTTCACTAAGGTGCCGCTGACCCTGGTTCTGTGGCAGGGTGATGATGAACTTACCCCCGAGGGCAGCGTCCTCTTTGATAGCAGCATCTCTGACTACCTTACCACCGAAGATATAACCGTGCTCTGCGAGACCGTGGCCTGGAGACTGGTCAGGATATTCAGGGGATAATTCCACGAGTACCAATTGTGGTCATTACAGGAGCCTACTCAACGGTCACGCTCTTAGCCAAATTCCTGGGAAAATCTATCGGGCAGCCCCTTTCCTGGGCGGCGTAGTACGCCAGTAGCTGCAACGCCACAGTATTGACCACCGGCGAAAATATGGCATCAACCCTGGGCAGGGCGATGACAAAATCAGCTACCTCGCTGATTGTCCCGTTTCCTTCTTCAACCAAGGCTATTACCGGTGCTCCCCTGGCCTTAATCTCCCTTACACTGTTCACCATAGCCTCATAGGTGCTGTCCTTAGCCAGAATAGTAACTACCGGGGTATCCTTATCTAAAAGAGCAAAAGGGCCGTGCTTAAGCTCCCCGGCGGCATAACCTTCGGCGTGGATGTAGGCGATCTCTTTTAGCTTCAGGGCCCCCTCCAGAGCGATGGGATAGTTTAAGCCCCGGCCGATAAAGAAGGCACTTTCATGCCAAGACAGATACTGGCCATACTTCTTAATAACAAATTCATTATCCAGCACCTGCTGAATCTTGCTCGGCAGCTGCCTGATACTCAGGAGCATATCAGCCAGTCTCTTGACATCGGCCTTGGAGTAAGACATCACCAGCCAGTAAAGGGCAATAAGCTGAGCGGTAAAGCTCTTGGTGGAGGCCACGCTTATCTCGGGGCCAGCCTGGGTGTAGATGGTCTGGTCCGCAAGCCGGCTGATGGTGCTACTAGCGACGTTAGTAATGGCTAAAACATGGCAGCCGGCTTCCTGTAACCTTCTGGTAGCTCTGATTGTGTCTGCGGTCTCACCGGACTGGGTTATGATGATAGCCATGGTCTTGGCCAGCGCCTGGGGATAGTAATTAAACTCAGAAGCCAGCTCAGCCCTGACCGGAATCCTGAGAAGCTCCTCAAAAATATATTTGGCCACCAGACCGGCGTGATACGAAGTGCCACAGGCCAGCACCAGTACGGCCTCAATTCCGGCATCTCTTATACGTGCCAGGTCGGCTATCGGCTCCGTCCTCTGGCAATAAGCGACCAGGGTATCCCGCACCACCCGGGGTTGCTCATGAATCTCCTTGAGCATGAAATGGGAGTAGCCTCCCCTCTGCGCCTCGGCAACAGACCAGTTTATCTTATGCTCTTTTCCACTGACCCAGCTACCATTTCTCTTAATCTTTACACCGGAATCGGCTAAAACACCTATGTCACCCTCTTCCAGATATACCACCCGGTTGGTGTAGTCCAGTATCGCCGGTATGTCTGAGGCAGCGAAAGTCTCGTTGTCGCCGACACCGATTATCAGGGGGCTATCCCTTCTGGCAACCACCAGTTTTGGCTCACCCGCCCTAAGCGCCACAATGGCATAAGAGCCCGCTATGTCACCCAGGGCAGCCGCCACTGCCGTCTCCAGACTGCCATTGTAGTATCTCTCAATCAGATGAGGAATCACCTCGGTATCCGTATCGGAAGTAAAGTGGTGCCCTTCAGCGGTTAGCCTGAGCTTCAATTCCTGGAAATTGCTTATTACTCCGTTGTGCACCACGGCGATGTCGCCGGTACAATCACAGTGCGGGTGGGCATTTGCCGCCGACGGCTCGCCGCAGGTCGCCCAGCGGGTATGGCCGATGCCTACCAGGCCATTAAACTGGGGTATTTTTCGGGTAAGTTCACCCACCCGTGAGGTATCCTTATACATTTTTAGAGCACTATCGGACACGGCTATACCCCAGGAGTCATAGCCCCGGTACTCAAGGTGGACAAGACAATTAAGCAAAACCGATTGAGCCTGCCTATTCCCGATATAACCAACAATGCCGCACATATCTACATCACCAGGCTTCTATCTGGCAGCCAGCCACTGATTATCTTCAGCGCCTGAATCTGAGCATGGTTACCGACAATAACGCCGGGCAGGGCGACCACATTGCTGCCCAAGGTACAGCCCTCCCCCAGCATAGCCCCAACCTTGACCGAGTGGTTTTGCTCAATCCTGACCTCTGTTTGACCGCTTGAGGCGTTAAAGTGCCCTCCTATACTGCATCCCTTATCAATAACCGAATCCTGGATAATGGAGCCAGGGCCGATAGTGACATCACTGCCTATGACGCTGTTCTCTATCTCGGTGAACGGCGAGATAACCACATTGTCGCCGATGCTGGTCGCGGGCAGGATACAGGTATTAGGCCCTATCTCACAGCCGCGCCCGATGACCACCGGGCCAGAGATGTAAGAATTTGACTTTATAACCGTATTCTCTGCTACCGAGACTAACCCTTTTATTGACACACCGGCCTCAATGGTGCCGCCCAGCCCAGGCTGGATTCGGCGAAGAATGGCACCATTAAGGCTCAGTATATCCCAGGGATAGACAACTTCAAGCCAGGTGGCGTCTGTTTCCAGAGCTCTGATTTTTCTTCCCTGGGCCAGCATTCCGGTGAGGGCGGCCGGGATGTTGGGCTCGCCTTCAATAAAGTCGAAGACTTGCCGGCTAAAGGCGTAGATACCGGTATTGGCAAGATAGATGCCGGCCTCCCGGCTTGGCCCCGAAGCCCGCCTCTCTAGGCGCATCGCCTCCTTTACCAGGCCTCCATCAACAGACACTATGGCACTTCTCAATGGGTTCTCCACTCTTTTGACCAGCATCGCCTCGGGTTTGGCATCAGCAAACTGAGCAATGGTATCAGCGTCAATCAGCTTATCCCCGGGCAGAACCAGAAATCTACTGGTAACCATCGGCTTGGCCTGCAGGAGAGCATCGGCGGTGCCCAGCTGCTTGGCCTGGGTTGCATAGGCTATTTTAACACCCAGTTGCTCTCCGGAAGCCAAGTAGTCAAATATCTGCTCCTGTCGGTAGCCGGCCACAAGTACGATTTCACGAATGCCGTTCTGCGCCAGTGATTCCACCACATACTGCAATATCGGTTTACCGGCTATGACCAGCATCGCCTTTGGCTTACTAACCGTAAACGGTCTCAGCCTCTTCCCCTCCCCGGCCGCCAGAACTACCGCTTGCTTCATAGCCCCCTCCACCTAAAAAATCCTTGCCCCGGGTGAAATAACTCCGCTAGCCACAGCGCCTGGCCCAATGACGGCATCATTGCCAATAACGCTGCCGACGTTAATACTAGCATTAATCCCGGTTTCAACTCCATCCCCAATTATAGCTCCCAGCTTGCGTCGTCTGCTATCCGCGCCAGCGACACTCACCTCTTTTTTATCCAGCCTTAAATTGGCAATCTTGGTGCCTGAGCCAAGGTTGCAGCCCTCACCGACAACACTGTCACCGATGTAATTATGGTGCGGAATTTTACTACCTTTCATTATTATTGAACCCTTTATCTCAACCGCAGCACCAATACGGCAGCCATCACCGATAGAGGTATAAGGGCGGATGTAACAGTTGGGGCCGATGTCACAGCCCCGTCCAATAATCACCGGGCCCACGATATAGCTACCAGCCTTCACCGTAGTACCCTCACCAATGCTGACCGCCCCTCTGATAACCGCATCGTCTTCTATCTCCCCCTGATTTTGTGGCTCAAGTGCGGCGAGGAGAGCCTCGTTGGCCACCAGCAACTCCCAGGGGTAGTTCAGAGCAAGCCAATAACCAATCTCCCGACAGGCAACACGATGCCCTTTGTCCAGCATAAGCTGCAGGGAATGGGTTATCTCATACTCCCCACGCGGTGATTTCGGCGTCCGGGCTATGGCATCAAATATAGCCGGTGTAAAAAGATAAAGGCCGGTATTGGCGATATGCGAGGGTGGCCGAGCCACCTTTTCATAGATATGTGTTATATAACCATCCCTCGCCTTAACCACTCCCAGACCCTCAACATCACCAACCTCCTTAACACCAATGGCAATCTCTCTATCGTCAGCCAGACGGGCGATATCCTCCCTGTTGGCGACAACGTCGCCATTCATTACCAGGAAGAGGTCGCTATCCACCAAAGCCCTGACCCTTCTAACAGCATCAGCCGTCCCCAGCCGTCTCCTCTGGGTTACGTAGTCTATTTTTAATCCCCATCTGTCCCCATTGCCAAAGTAGTCGCGCACCTGCTCATCGTGGTAGCCAACAACAAAGATGAATTCAGAAATGCCCGCCCCCGAGGCCTCAATTAGCAGGTGCTCCAGGATAGGCCTGTTGGCTATGGGCAGCATCACCTTAGGCCGGGTACAGGTCAGGGGGTGCATCCGTTCGCCCTCGCCGGCAGCAAGAACGACCGCTTTCATTGCCCTAGCTCTCCTCCGCAGAACCCTGTATTATCCTTATAGCACTATCGTATAGATGGTACGCCAGTGCCTCACTTTTGGCCTCAGCAGTAACCCTTATCCTGGGCTCAGTGCCTGAAGCACGGATAAGAAGCCAGCCCTCTTCAAAAACAAGTCTGGCACCATCTATTCTGCTTACCGAAAGCGGTTTCATAGCCGCCACCAGTTTTTCCTCCAGAGACGACATTACCACCCCATTGCGGCTGACACTACCCCGTAGCAGGGGATAGCCAGACGTGGCCTCTACCAAACGAGACAGCTTTTGCCTGCTGGCGATAGATATCACCAGAGCTGCCGCATAAATGCCGTCAGGGCACAGCGAGCTCCCAGGGAAAACCCAGCTTCCTGACGGCTCGCCACCAAAATCACCGCTCTTTTTGAGCTCCTGTGAGACATGGTTGTCACCGACGCCGGTCCGGATGACGCTAAAGCCGGCTTCATCCACCGCCATGGAGGCATCTACGGTGGTCACCACCTCTCTGGCACCCAGTTCACAGGCCAAGAGCACCAACAGCTTATCTCCGGTAACAAAATAGCCCCGGTCATCAATCACCATCATTCGGTCTCCATCCCCGTCGTGGGCAATGCCCAGAGCGGCGCCGGACTCGCGGACTACCTTGATAAGCCCCGCTAAACTGGCCTCAGTGGGCTCGGCAGCCCTCGGGAAAAAGCCGCTGGAGTGGCAGTTAAGGGCTAACACCTCACAGCCCATCCTTCTTAACAGCTCAGGAGTAACCAGTGAGGCAGCACCACAGCCGCAGTCAAGTACCACCTTGAGCCTGAATTTCCCGGGAAAGTCAGCCAGTATGTGTTCAATATGCTTCTCAATGGCATCAAGGTACACATCAGGCGACTGAAACCTGTCCCACGAGGTAACAGAAAGGGAGTCACTTGAAATCATCTCCTCTATCTGCCTCTGCTGGTGCCAATCAAAGGCAGAGCCATCCGGGTTCAGTAGCTTGAGGCCATTATATTCCGGAGGGTTATGAGAAGCGGTAACCATCACTCCACAGTCAAACTCTCTTGCCGCCAGAGCCAGCGCTGGCGTGGGCAAAACTCCGGCGTCATAGCTCCTGGCGCCAGCCGCCAGCAACCCGGAAGTGACCGCCTGTTTCAGGGCGTTTGAGGAGGTTCTGGTATCACAGCCAACAATCACACCGGTGTTTTGTCTCCCTATCGCCAGTCCGGCCTTTAGTGTCGTCTGAAGTAGCCAACTGTCCACAACAGCCCTGATACCAGATGTGCCAAACAACCCCATTGATACAATTTTAACCACCTGAAGAGCCAAAAGTCAACAACTATGGCGTAGTATTTCAGTAATTTCTTGACACAAAACGGGTAAAACCTTTAGTATAAAGCTAGCAGTCCGGTAATCCAAGACCGAAAGGGGACGAAGGCATGGTTTCAGACATTACTGACCAGAACTTTGAACAAGAGGTAATAAAATCTACCCAGCCGGTGCTGGTAGACCTGTGGGCACCCTGGTGTGGGCCCTGCCGCATCATCGGACCGGTCATTGATAGACTGGCGGAGAAGTACCAGGGCAGGTTTAAATTCTGCCGTCTGAACGTTGACGAAAACCCGAAAACGGCCGGTAGTTACAGGATTATGTCAATACCAACGCTGATGTTCTTTAAGGATGGAAAGGCGGTAGACACGGTGATTGGTGCCGTACCTGAAGCGGTTCTCAAAGCCAAGATAGAAAAACTTGTTTAGACCTCAGCCAGAATCAGCCGGCTTTTGCTGGCTGCTGCCGGCGGTCGGTAGCACCACCGGCAGTCCGCTTAACGGATGGCTATAGATACAACTTCCGGAGCCATATACCTGCCCGATATTCTCGGCATTGATGACCTCACCCGGTTTACCCTCAGAATGAATCTGCCCCTTGTCCACCAGCACCAGACGGTCGCAGTATTGCGCCGCCAGATTCAGGTCGTGCAGAGCGATAACAACCGCCAGCTTATCCCGATGGCACAGGGCTTTGATTAAGTCCATAATTTCAACCTGGCGGCCGATATCCAGATTGGCCGTCGGCTCATCAAGGAGAATGGCCTCAGTCTGCTGGGCTAGAACACGGGCGATAACAATGCCCTGTATTTCACCACCGGAAAGCTCACCAATCCTTCTACGGGCGAGGTGCTCAGTTGATGTTCTGACCATGGCCTGCCAGGCGACGTCAATGTCTCCTGCCCCCTCGTACCGGAGAAGACCGAGGTGAGGGTTTCTGCCCATGAGCACTATCTCAAAAGCAGTAAAGGTACTGGGCAGAAGCGGAATCTGAGGAACAACTCCGATTAAGCAAGACAGCTCCCGCCTTGGTATCCGGGATATATCCCGCCCGTTCACCAAGATGCTGCCGGAATAAGGCCAGATGACCCGGCTTATCGCCTTAATGATGGTGGACTTACCGCAGCCATTAGGTCCGACCAGACCCAGCATCTCCCCGGGCCTTATCTCAAGGGTCATATCTTTGACCACCGCTTTTCGCCTGTAGCCCAGAGTAACGCTTTTAAGCTTTAGCTCAACCATCCTTGGTCCTCAAAAAAGCATCCCCGCCCGGCGACGAAGCAAATAGAGAAAGAAGGGTACGCCGCACAGCGCGGTAATCACCCCGATGGGTATCTCAGAGGGTGCAGCAACGGTGCGGGCCAGAATGTCGGCCAGGATAAGAAAGATAGCACCGCTCAACAGCGACAGGGGTAGCAGGAAGCGGTGGTCCGGCCCCCAGATGAGACGCACGCCATGGGGAATGATGATGCCCACAAAGCCGATAATGCCCACAAAAGAAACGGCGGCGGCCGTACTCACGGTAGCCGCAGCCAGAAGAACAAGCTTCACCCGTTCCACGTTGATGCCCAGCTGCTGGGCCTGTTCCTCATCCAGCTGCATTATGTTGAGCGAACGGGCAAAAAGCAGAATAACGGCCGTCCCGACGACCACGATGGGCAGGACAATCCCGACGTCAGACCACTGGCTTAAGGAGAAACTGCCCATAAGCCAGAACAGTATTCCGTGTAGCTGTTCCCCGCTGGTAATTATCAGGTAAGAAACGACCGAGGCCAGAAGAGCTCCCAGAGCGACGCCGGCCAGGATGAGAGTGGTTACGGGCACCGTTCTTCCCACCCGTGCCAGGCTATAGACGACAGCCACGCTTATTAGTGCCCCGGCAAATGCCAGCACCGGCACCAGGCCAACATCCAGGCCTGATAATGAGATCGGAAGCAAGAAACCGATAACAGCCCCCAGGGCTGCCCCCTGGGCCACACCGATGAGATAGGGGTCAGCCAGGGGATTACGAAACAGCCCCTGGTAGCCAGCCCCGGCCACCGCCAGGGCAGCACCAACCACTCCGGCCAGAAGGACCCGGGGCAGACGTATGTCCAGGATTATGGTTTCCGCAGCGCTCGTCCAGGTTGGAGTTATGTCAACAAAAGGTAGCCGTGATAAAAGGATTTTGGAAGTGACCGGGAAAGGGATGCCCACGCTACCAACGGTGGTGGCGAAGACAATCACCAGCACCAGCAGTATTAAGAGCCCCAGAATGGCAGGCAAACGCCGCCGGTAAGAGTAGATAGCCCTGGGCATTTGCCGGTTGTCTACATCTGACTCAGACTGTTTAGGTGGCATAACAAAGACCGCCACCCCCTTTCCCGCTCACGCTAATTAAACGCCTTACCAAAAATACTGGCTACTCAACAGGGCCGAATATCTCAGGGTGTATCATCCTGGCCAGCTGTTCCAGCGCCTCCACTATCCTGGGCCCGGGACGGCCGGTCAGGTCATCATTTACTCCGTACACCTGATGGTTGATACGGGCATCCGTAGCCTTGAGTCTATCCTCATTCAAGGCAAACTGATAGGGCAGGTCAGAACCCGTTCCCATAGTCCGAGAGGCAAGAATCACCTGAGGGTTCCTGTCGATAATTGTTTCCAGGTTAACTATAGGAGCGCCGGCGAGGTCCTGAAAAATGTTCACGCCACCGGCGGCCTCAATCAGTGTATTACCCAGGGTGTCACCACCTATGGCATAAATGGGGTCATGCCAGACGATATAGAGCACCCTGGGCCTCTCGGAGTCCGGCAGATTTTCGGTCTTGTCGGTGATGGCCTTAATCCGTTCCTTCATTCCGGCCACCAGCTGAGCAGCCTCATCCTCGGTGCCGGTGCACTTGCCCACCAGATTGATAGCCTGGTAGACCAAATCAAAGGTATCCACCTGCGTCTTCAGGACCAGGATGGCTGAGCCCGGGATGAACTGCTCCAGCTTGGGGACGACCTCGGGTAGATGGGTCTCGCTCACCAGAACCAGGTCTGGTTTAATGGTCACTATCTGTTCTATACTGACGTCTATATCGGTCAGGCTGAAGCCGCCTATCTTAGGCTTCTCCTGTGCCTCAGGAGGGTAGTTGCAGAACTGTGTTACCCCGACTACCCTATCACCAAGACCCAGGGCAAATGCGATTTCGGTATTGCTCGGTGCCAGCGAAACAATCGTTTCCGGCATTTTATTTATGGTGACCAGTCTGCCAGCCTGGTCGGTCACCGTTAGCGGAAATCCTGCCCCTCCTGAAACCGGTGTCGTGGACACCCCGGCTCCCAGGCAAGCCGTAGCAACCGCCAGCAAGACCAGTAATATGCCACCCGCCAGAATCCCTTTAAACCACAGTTTCTTCTTTCCTTGGTCAAAAGCACCAATACCAATCAATCTCTTCACTATTTCCTCCGATGTAGTATTGTCTGTTCTGATTTTGTGGCTAAAAAAATTCCCTTGCCCCTCGGGCAAGGGAACGCCCTCATGTCTTACTAAACATGACGCACCTCCTTCTCCCGCGGAGGATAAGGGCTCAGGAGGTCTGGCGTTCTGACTTCTGGCACATCTGCCAGTCACAGCAGGCGGTACTGCGTCGGAATTTCACCGACTTGCTCTCCAGTCGAGCCTGAACCAGCTCAGGCCCCTCCGAGCCACCGGTATTAAATTGTTCCCTAACCTACTATCTTTTTAAACATTTGTCAAGCCATCTTTGCCTAACCTCAAGCTGGTTGATATAATGAAATAAATCAATGGAAAATGTTTCCTTTTTGGCCGCCTTTGGCGCCGGGCTGGTCTCTTTTGTTTCACCCTGCGTTCTGCCACTGGTTCCGGTATACTTTGCCAGCCTGGTCGGACCGGAGATTCTGGAAAGAGAGACTGCTCCAGGCCCCGTGCCGGTATTTTTACACTCCTTCAGCTTTGTCCTTGGCTTCTCCCTGGTCTTCACCCTGATGGGCGCTCTGATCGGGCTGGCAGGAATCGCTATCAGCCCCAGCTCACCACTGGTTCAGAGGATATCCGGCAGCCTGCTGATAGCTTTTGGCCTGTTCCTCCTGGCTGCCCTGAAAATACCGTGGCTTAACTACGAGAAAAGGCTGACTTTGCCTCTGGGGATAACCACCGGCTATCTGCGGTCATTTCTCATCGGAAGTGTCTTCGCTCTTGCCTGGACTCCGTGCATCAGCCCGATACTGGGCGGCGTGCTGGCACTCGCCCTTAGCTCGGAAACCGCCTGGCAGGGCGCTTTCCTGCTGGCCAGCTATTCCCTGGGTCTGGGGCTTCCCTTCCTGATAATCGGCGCCGCATTCGGCTCTATCAGCCCGCTACTCAAACGCATCCGCGGCTACTCAAGACTGATATATATCGTCAGCGGCGTTCTTCTGGTAGCCGTGGGTGTTCTGATATTGACCAATAATCTGACCTGGCTTTACCCGTAAGCGGTAAGCCAACGGAGGTGTAAAAAATGCTTAGAAGGCTAGCAGTGATAATCCTGGTGATAACAACCGTGCTACCGGTTTTAATCGGCTGCCAGTCACAGGTATCGACCAGCGGCACCAACCCCCCCGTTGAGGGCACCAAGGTGGGTAACCTGGCACCCGACTTCACGCTCCAGAACCTCGAGGGCCAAACGATTACTCTGAGTGAACTCAGAGGCAACCCGGTGATGCTCAACTTCTGGGCGACCTGGTGCGGCTGGTGCACCCTGGAGATGCCCTTCATTCAACAGATATACCAGGAACGGCAAGACGAGGGACTGATAATACTGGCGGTTAACAAGGGGGAGAGTCTGGCTGCGGCAAGCCAGTTCATACAGAGCAACAACTTTACCTTTACCGTGCTTCTTGACACCGATGAGGCGGTGTCAAACAGATACGGGGTCAGCGGCATTCCGGTTTCCGTCTTTACCGATAAAGATGGTATAATTCAAGGAGTGAAGCTCGGCGCTTTCCTGGCCAAGGATGAAATGGAAAGCTACCTGAGCAAGATTCTACCCTAGCTCAATAAATGAATGGAGTCACAGGAAATGGGCGATGTTTTGGACGAAGCCTACGGCATAATACAGTGCAAGGAGTGCCCGTGGTATAAGGCATGCATAATGCCTATGAGGTTCACTGCCGAGGACATCCGCCGACAGTTAGCGCAAACTCCGGGGACCGATATCTCACAGCAGGCTGACCTGGGCATACAGAGCCTTATCTCCAGTATGGCTACTGCCGCCCAGAACTCTCTACTCGAGGGCTGCCCGGTGCTTATTTACCGCCTGCGCCAGAGCCCCAGGCTTGCCCAGCAGATAAAGAAGATGATGCAGAACTGGAGCCAGGAAGAGGGATAAACAGTCTCGACAGGGTTAAAATACCGAGGCCGGAGCCCTGAGCTTCTTGACCATATAGCCTGCCTTAAAGCTGTAGCCCAAGTCCGAGCGGTAGTACTCCCGGGCGCCAACCCCGCTCAAAACAGCCATAAGCGGAGTGCCAGACTCATTGGCTATCCTCTCTGCTTCAGAAAGCAGCAGCCTGCCCAGTCCTTTGTGCTGGGCTGCGGTCATATCCCTTTCCCCTAGAGAGACCTCACGACCATAGACATGAAGTTCTCTAACCAGTGCCAGACCGCCACTAGCCTGCCCCAATTCTGACAGGGGCTTTGACTCAAGCCTCATTCTCAGGAGACCGAAAATGGTCTCATTCTCGTCTTCAAAGGAAAGAAAGACTTCCTTGTCGCCGGCAGCAGTGTAATCCATTCGCACCAAGTGAGGTTCGCCGATCTCCCAGCCGTTCCGCAGCCTGTGACCATACTCGCGGCAGCGGATGCAGCGGCACCGGATCCCCCGTTCTTCCATTCGCTGCCTGACCACATCTCTCAGCGAGTCCTTAAGCCCGGCGACAATAAACTTGGACGGTATGTCGCGCAGCACCCGTGAGATTCTGACATACCCGGGGACAACGGACTTAATACCGACTATCAGGTCAGTCATGGTATCATTATTGTAGGGCTGGTAGCGCCCCTCCCGGTACCATCGCTCAAGCTCGGTGCCGGCAACCACCATGGTCGGGTAAAGCTTCAGGCCGTCCGGCCTGAAGCGGTCATCGCCAAACAGCATAGCCGACATGTCCAGGTCGTGTTCCGGAGTTGAGCCGGGCAATCCCGGCATCCAGTGGTAGTGCACCTTAAAGCCATATTCTCTGAGGAGGGCTGTCGCTTTCATCACATCCGCCACCTGGTGTCCCCGGTTGACCAACCGGTATATACCATCATCCAGAGTCTGGACACCGAGTTCAACCCTGGTAGTGCCAAACTCAAGCATCCGCCTAACCTCTTCCTGCCCGCACCAGTCCGGCCTGGTCTCTATGCACAGACCAACACAGCGATGCTTGCCGCTCTCATTAAACCGCTGGGCTTCTTGCAGGGTGGCTGACTCTATGCCGTTTAAGGCATCAAAGCAGTCCTTGATGAACCGGTACTGATAGTCCGCCGGGCAGGCAAGGAAAGTGCCGCCCATCACTATAAGCTCAACCTTATCCGTGGAGTGCCCCATCTGTGATAGAATCTTTAGCCTGAGCTTGACCTGCTTCTGGGCGTCATAGCCACACCGTATCGCCCGGAGCACGGCCGGCGACTCCGGTGTATAGCTCTGAGGCGCCGAGTCAAAACTGGGGCAGTAGATGCACCGCCCGGGGCACTTCATGGGTCGTGCCATCACCGCCACCGGGGTGACACCGGAGATTGTCCTGGCCAGTTTCTTCATTGTACAAGCACTTCCTAACACAGATTATACTTCACCCGCTCCCGTGATTAAAGTATAATGCTGGAAGAGGCAAAGCGGCACTTTTTAATGGGGTGTCTTGGGGCATAAAGCCCTAAATTCTTCCCCTTCCCCCAAAGGAAGGGAAACAAAGGGGATAAAGTGAATCAGCAAGAAGTCTTTGACCAGATGGCGCCCGGGTGGTACGGCTTCCGGCACCGGTCTATCTTTACCAAAGAGCTGGAGATGCTGGCCAGACGCTGGCACAAGGGCAAGCTGCTTAACCTCGGCTGTGCCCACGGACCGGACTTCCTGCCTTTCAGGCAGAGCTTTGAGCTTTACGGCGTTGACTTCTCGCCCGAGATGCTCAGACTCGCCCGGAGATACTCCCGGAAATTCAACCTTGACCTCAACCTTTTGCTGGCCGATGTCAGGCACCTGCCCTACCCCGATAATACCTTCGACTGGGCGATATCAGTGGCCACCTACCATCACATAAAGGGTGAAGA
Source organism: Dehalococcoidales bacterium (assembly GCA_034413595.1). Classification (GTDB taxonomy): domain Bacteria; phylum Chloroflexota; class Dehalococcoidia; order Dehalococcoidales; family JAUWZL01; genus JAUWZL01. The sequence goes on from DAOUMC010000018.1 coordinate 79,145, forward strand.
CGAAAGACTGAAGGCCCTGATTGAGCTAAAGCGGGCACTGAAGCCCGGGGGTGAAGCCTTCATCACCGTCTGGAACCGGTGGCAGCCCAGGTTCTGGTTCAAGCCAAATGAGCTACTAGTCCCCTGGCACAAAAAGGATAAGACCCTGTATCGCTACTACTACCTTTTTTCCTATGCCAGACTTGAAAAACTGGCCGAAAAAGCCGGCTTAAAAGTGATAAGCTCCTTCCCCGAAAGCAGCTATCATTTCCCTCTTAAACTTTTTTCCAGGAATATCTGTCTGCTGGTGAAGAGAGGTGGCTAACGACCTGGCTTAATCTCTGAACGCACTGTAATAAGAACGAGAACCCAATCGATATCACCCCCTTTGTCTCCCTCTCCTCTTTTTTAGGCGGATTATTCGTGCTATTGACAATGCTATCAACCATAACTATGATGAGTCTAAATAGCCAAGGTTAACAGAAAAACAGTTGAGATAGAAGAGGAGGTTAGCCAGGTGTTTATCTTGACTATAATAGCCAGGCTAACTGCAAACTCCCTCTTCTAAAGAGCAGATATGATATAAGAATTATCTGGAGGTAGGATATGCTGGTAAAAATAAAATGCCCGCAGTGTAGTATTGAGGGCTCTATCTCCCTGCTTGAGTCAAGCTACCAGGGGCCGTACCGCTGCTGGAAGTGCCGGGGGCTGTTCACCATCAGGCTGGAGAACAGCGAGCTCAAGTCCTGCCAGCCCCTGAGCCAGGAAGAGTTTGACAAGCAGCAGGAGCTTGAAGCCCTGAGGAAAAAGTTCCGGCGTCAGTAATTAGTTGCCAAATCAAAATAGCAAGGATAATCAAAATGAGCGTTGAAAAGGTCGGCGAGAAATACAGGTGCAACATCTGCGGCAATGAAGTGGTAGTCACCAAGGCTGGAGGCGGTACCCTCGTCTGCTGCGGGCAGGACATGGAGAAAATTGAATAGAAATATCCCCACCGGACTAATTAATACAAGGGGAAGGTATGCCGGTAGTTATTGTTGAGATGTGGCAGGGACGAACAGTTGAGCAGAAGAGGCAACTGGCACAGGGGATAACCGAGGAATTTGTTAAGATTGGTGTTCCCCGGCAGCAAGTCCACGTTATCTTTAAGGACAACCCGAAGTGTAACTGGGCTACCGGGGGTAAGCTTGCCTCAGAAGAGGTCTAAACAAAGGCAAATACCCCGTCAGAGTACCTCACTTCCTGGAGTGGACTTTCTTTAGCCGGTTCAGGTACTCCCTGAAGGTTGCCGAATCTACATTGTCCAGGGTCATTATTATGGCATCCTCTTTATCATCCGAATAATAACCACGCCGTAAGCCTGTAACAGTAAAGCCATACTTGTGGTAAAGGCTCTGGGCGGTGCTGTTTGAGGCACGCACTTCCAGGGTAACCAGGCTCGCCTTCATCCTCACGGCCTGGTCTACGAGAGATAGAAGCAGCAATTCGCCTATCCCCCGGCGGCGATGGGTCTGCCTGACGGCGATATTGACTATGTGAGCTTCCCCGGCCATAATCCAGAAGCCGGCGAAACCGATTATGTAATGCCCGGCTTTCTCCGCTCCAGGCTCACCAATTGCCCTCTTGTCGTCATAGGCCACGATATAATGGGCCAGCGAACTGCCAAGCTCACGCTTAAAATTCGTTGGCGGCATCATGGTCGGGAAGGACTCCCGGTCAATCTCAGACACCTGAGCAATGTCTTGCTGGCGCATCAACGAAACACGATATGCCAATTTTTACCCCGTAAAAAGACCTGTCTTGCTTAATTTTAACATACCCTTATTTTCCAGCATAACGCTCCCACTCGCTGTAAAGGCAGCCGCAGTACTGCTGGCGGTAGAGGTCCAGAGGCTTGGTGATATGCCGGCTGTCTGAGTAGCGCTTCCTGAGGTCGGCATAAAGGAAAGAAACGCCCTCCTCCCGAGTCAGCAGCCGGTTGCCAATCTCCAGCAGCAGCTCGTGCTTCTGGTGAGGGCTGATAAGCAGGCTGGTGGTAAAGGCGGCAAAACCCAGCCTGATAGCCGTTTCAGCCGTTTTCATCAGGCGAAGCTGAAAGCAGTAACGGCAACGGTCAGCTTCATGCCCGGTTACCTTCGCAAAGTAGTCTTTTACATCATAGCCCTCGGCTACAATCAAAGGGAAATCCATATTTTTTGCCAGGGACTTCATTGACCCGAGGCGGCTCTGGTGCTCGGTGTAGGGGTGTATATTGGGGTTGTACCAAAAAGCAGCCACTTCATAACCCTGTTTACGCCAGTGGTTGATGGGATAGGCGGTACAGTGAGCACAGCAACAATGAACCAGAACAGAGCCGACCTTCATATCCCGACCGGTTACCATAGGCTTGGCTGGGGCGGTTTTTCCTTATTACAGGGAAGGCCAAGATGCTGATAGGCCAGCGGCGTAGCCAGACGGCCACGGGGAGTCCTCTCCAGGAAACCCAGCTGTAGCAGATAGGGCTCATAGACATCCATAATGGTGTCAGCCTCTTCGCTGATAGAGGCGGCAATGGTATCCAGGCCCACCGGGCCGCCATTGAACTTGGTAACGATAGCCTGCAACACCCGGTGGTCTATTTCATCCAGGCCGATAGGGTCAACTTCGAGCTTGGACAGGGCTTCAACCGCCACCTTACGGCTGACAACACCGTCAGCCATCACCTGGGCATAGTCCCTGACCCGCTTGAGCAGGCGATTAGCCACCCTGGGTGTGCCCCTAGCCCGGCAGGAAATCTCACGCAAACCCTCGGCTTCGGTTACCACCCCCAGGATACCGGCCGAGCGCTTGAGAATGGTCTCAATTGACGCCTGGTCATAGAAGTCAAGGCGGTAGATAGCGCCAAAGCGGTCTCTCAGAGGCGGGCTCAGCTGGGCAAAGCGGGTGGTAGCCCCTATCAGGGTGAAGGCTGGCAGCTTGAGTCTGAGGCTCCGGGCGCCGGGCCCCTTGCCAATAATAATATCCAGGGCCCGTTCTTCCATGGCCGGATAGAGTATCTCCTCCACGGCACGATTCAGGCGGTGAATCTCGTCAATGAAGAGAACGTCCTGGCTCTTGAGATTGGTCAGTATCGCCGCCAGGTCACCGGTGCGCTCTATCGCCGGTCCCGAAGTAACCCGGATGCTGACTCCCATCTCGACGGCTATTATATAAGCCAGGGTGGTCTTGCCCAGGCCGGGCGGCCCATAGAGCAATATATGGTCCAGTGCCTCACTCCTGCCCTTGGCGGCAGCAATGGCGATGCTCAGGTTTTCTTTAATCTTGTTCTGCCCGATAAAATCGCTAAGACACCGGGGGCGCAGGCTGGTGTCAAGGGGCATATCCTCAGCACCGGGTTTCCCCGAGACAACGCGAGCTATTTCAACCACCTCCGACTGTGTAAAATAAAGACCAGCCTATTTGGAAATTATTATACCACATCCCAATCCTAATTAAATCTGACGGCCAGATAAAAGGAACCACCCCAGCTAGCTGGGGTGGTTCCTGGTTTAGCATAAGAAAGCTCTAGGCCGCTGGCTCTTCTCTACTCTCCATATTCTGGCTCTCAGCGCTAGGGAATAATAGAGGCAGCTCCTGAGATTGTTCCAGACGCTGTGCCTCTTCCTGTATTCTCAGACGCTGGGCTTCTTCCTCGGACGCCTCCTTGCAGGCACGGCACCGGGCCGGTATTAACTTGCCGATAATCACATTTTCCTTAAGACCGGTCAGCCTATCCACCCTGCCGTGAATTGCCGCCTCGGTAAGCACCCGGGTGGTCTCCTGGAAAGAGGCCGCCGCCAGCCAGCTATCGGTGCTCAGAGAGGCCCTGGTTATACCCATGAGTACGGTATGAGCCGTGGCCGGCTCGCCGCCTTCGGCCAGAACCTTGGCGTTAATCTCCTCATAATGGAACCTGTCCACCAGTTCCCTAGGCACCAGGTCGGTGTCACCCGGAGAATCAATCCGAACCTTGGCCAGCATCTGGCGTACGATAACCTCAATGTGCTTGTCATTTATGTGGACTCCCTGAGAGCAATACACCTTCTGCACCTCATCCACCAGGTAGCGCTGCACGGCATCCTTACCCAGAACCGCCAGGATATCCTGAGGGTTTATGGAACCATCGGTAAGCTGCTGGCCCGCCTTGACCCGGTCTCCATCCTGGATGCGAATATGAGTGGCCGCCGGAACGGCATACTCTCTCTCTTCTGTCTCTTCGTAGCTGATGGTTAAGTTGCCATCTTCAATCACCACTTCCCCGGCGACGCGGGCCAGAACAGGCTCAGCCGCAACAGTTAATGATGAGGCTTCAGTCTCAGGCGCCGGACTGGCCAGCAGGGTGCCTATATCCACCTGCTGGCCGTTGGCCACCATAACCTGCCACCCTGGGGGCAGAGGGTATTCGTCCTTAAAGACTTCGGAACTGGTAATCTTAATCCACTGGCCGGTGGCGCTGACCACCACCTGTGCTATACCATCAATCTCCGATATTATCGCCTGGGCCTTGGGCGGCCTGGCTTCAAAGAGCTCTTCCACCCTGGGCAGACCACTGGTAATATCAAGCCCGACGACACCACCGGTGTGGAAGGTGCGTAATGTTAGCTGGGTTCCCGGCTCACCGATGCTCTGGGCGGCGATAATACCTGCGGCGGTATTCATCTCAACCGAACAACCGCGGGCGAGGTCTCGGCCATAGCAAAACTGGCAGACACCCTGTACGGACTGGCAGCTGATCGGTGACCTAACATGGACAGTCTTTAGCCCGGCGGCAATGATTTCGGCCGCCTTTACCTCGTCTATCTCCTCATTACGACTGACCAGCACTTCCCCGGTGCCGGGATTGACCAACTCACTGGCCGCCAGACGACCGATTATTCGGTCAGCAAATGATGGCAGTACACCCTTTTCCTGAGGCTCATTTATCCATATCCCATCGGTAGTGCCACAGTCTGCTTCAAGAACAATGACATCCTGGGTAACATCAATGAGACGCCGGGTAAGATAACCGCTGCCCGATGTCCTTAAGGCGGTATCGGCCAACCCTTTGCGGGCACCATGGGTGGAGATAAAGTACTCCATGGCACTAAGCCCCTCACGGAGGCTGGATTTGATGGGGAAATCAATAATTCTGCCCGCCGGGTTGGTCATTAGTCCCCGCATACCGGCCATCTGCCTGATCTGGGAGATATTACCCTTGGCCCCCGAAGTAGCCATCATATAGATGCTGCCGTATTTGTTGAGAGACTCGGAAATGGCATTGGTAATCCGGTCAGTAGTCTCCATCCACACCTCTATGAGGCTGTTATATCTTTCGTCCTCGGTTATCAAACCCCGCTGATGCTGACCCTCAATAATAGCCACCCTTTCCTCGGCTTCCTCCAGCAGCTTCGGTTTTTTCGCCGGAACCTCAATATCACCCATGGCAATGGTGATACCCGACCTGGTAGCATAGTGAAAACCAAGCCTCTTCAGCCCGTCCAGGAGCACCGCCATCCGCTCACTGTCACCCAGAAGCTGATAGCTATCGGCTATTATCTGCTTTAAGGTTGATTTATCAATCAGCTTGTTGACAAAACCTATCTCCTGGGGCATAACCTCGTTGAAGATAATGCGTCCGACGCTGGTCTTGATTCTCTGCCCATCCTCAAGCCTGACCTCAATCTCGGCTCTCAGGTCAACAGCACCCAGTTCGTAGCACAGCTTCGCCTCCCCGAAATCACTGAACAGCTTGCCCTCACCCTTGGCCCCTGGTCTGACGGTAGTAAGATAATAACAGCCAAAAACCATATCCAGGGTCGGCGTTACTATCGGTTCACCGCAACTAGGCAAGAGCATGTTGTGAATGCTAAGCATCATCTCTCTGGCCTCTTTCACCGCCGCCCGGGACAATGGAACATGAACTGCCATCTGATCGCCATCAAAGTCGGCGTTAAAGGCGGCACACACCAGAGGGTGTATCTGGATGGCACTGCCATCAATCAGCACCGGCTCAAAAGCCTGGATGCTAAGCCGGTGAAGGGTGGGCGCCCGGTTAAGAAGAACCGGCCTCTCCTTAACCACCTCCTCAAGAATATCGTAAACCTCCGGTCTGGCTCTCTCCACCAGACGCCGGGCGCTCTTTATATTGGAAGCCAGCCCGTTAATCACCAGCCGGTGCATAACGAAAGGCTTAAATAACTCCACGGCCATCCTCCGGGGCAGACCGCACTGATGAAGCTTGAGCGTCGGGCCGACAACGATAACCGAACGACCGCTATAGTCAACCCGCTTACCCAGCAGGTTCTGGCGGAAACGACCCTGTTTGCCCCGCAGCATATCCGAAAGCGACTTAGCCTTGTGGTCTCCGCTAACAGAGACCGCCCGACCTCTTCGGCCATTGTCAATAAGGGAATCAACCGCTTCCTGAAGCATTCTCTTCTCATTACGGATGATGATCTCCGGTGCCCCGATTTCAATCAGGTGATGCAACCGGTTGTTGCGGTTAATAACCCGCCGGTAGAGGTCGTTTAAGTCGCTGGTGGCAAACCGGCCGCCATCCAGTTGGACCATAGGCCGGAGGTCAGGTGGCAGCACCGGCAACACCGTCAAGACCATCCACGCCGGCTTATTGCCACTGCGGCGAAAGGCCTCCACCAACTGCAACTGCTTGGACGCCTTCCGCCGGCGCTGGCCCGAGGACGAGTGAGTCTCCTGAATCAGATGACTGCGCATCTCACCAAGATCAATATCCTTCAGCAGCTTGAGTATGGCCTCAGCCCCCATCCCGGCCTCAAAAACTTGGGCATGCTTCTGCTTAAGCTCCTGGTATTGGTTCTCGGTAAGCAGGGCCCCCTTCCTGAGGTCTTTCAGCTGTTCTATACTGGCCGGAAGCTCCCCCTCAAGCATGGCTTTGGTCTCCTCAAAGTCGCGCCTCAGCTGATTTACTTCCTCAACTTCTGCCTGCTCTTGCTCCATTTCAGCTATCTTACTCTCCAGAGCCGCCTTACGCTGAGCTATTTCCTGAGAAACCGACTCCTCCATCTGTCTGATTACTTCCTGGCGTGCCTCCTCATCCACAGAGGTGACAATGTAGTGAGAAAAATAGATGACCCGCTCCAGGCTCCGGGCCGAAAGGTCAAGCAGTAGCCCTATCCGGCTGGGTATGCCCCGGGCAAACCAGATGTGAGAGACCGGGCAGGCCAGCTCAATATGCCCCATTCGCTCCCGGCGCACCTTTGACCGGGCTATCTCAACACCGCACTTATCGCAGATAATCCCTTTAAAGCGTATCCTCTTGTACTTGCCGCAGGCACACTCAAAGTCTTTGGTCGGGCCAAAGATTCGCTCACAGAAAAGCCCGTCCCTCTCCGGCTTTAGAGTGCGGTAGTTGATTGTCTCCGGCTTGGTAACTTCACCATAGGACCAGCTTAAAATCTGCTCCGGTGAAGCCAGTGAAATGCGAACGGCATCAAAATCGTTGACTTCAAGCATTATTCCTTTGCTACCTCGCTCTCAATTGAATCAGGAGTTACTAAAGCTGGGCCGGCTATAGCCTCAACCTCTACCTCGGGAGCCTCATCGGCTTTCCCGGACTGAACCGCCTTTTCCTCCTCATTGATGACCTCAACCGCCAGCCCCAGACTCTGCAGCTCCTTGACCAGGACTTTAAAGGATTCTGGCACCCCGGGCGGCAGGATGTCTTCACCCTTAACTATGGCCTCATAGGTCTTAGCCCGCCCGGTAACGTCATCCGATTTGGTGGTCAGCATCTCCTGAAGGTTGTGGGCGGCACCATAAGCCTCCAGAGACCACACCTCCATCTCGCCAAACCGCTGACCGCCGAACTGGGCCTTACCACCCAGTGGCTGCTGGGAGATCAGAGAATAGGGCCCGGTGGCCCGGGCGTGAACCTTGTCCTCAACCAGGTGAATGAGTTTCATCATATAGATATTGCCCACCGTTACCGGCTGGTCAAACGGCTCCCCGGTCCGACCATCACGGAGTATAGTCTTTCCCGATATAGGCGAGGGCAGATTCCTCTCCAGGCTTACTTTGTTCACAGTCTGCTCCAGTTCTTCTGGGCTAAGCTCTCGGCTGGCTATCCCCAGTTCTTCCAGCCACAGGCGCAGGCATACTTCTCTGGCCTCTCCCTTCAAATCATCATCAAACGCCCTTTCACCATCAAAGCCCTGAGCACTCACCCAGGCCTTGGCCAGCTCCGGTTGCCCCAAAGAGTAAGCACCGTCAGGGGTAATCCTGATTGCCCCCGCCTTTTGCGCCAGCCATACTCTGGCCAGGGCGTCTTCAATAGCCACATCGCTGGCACCATCAAAAACCGGAGTCAGCGCCTTAAAACCCAGCGCCATGGCCGCCCAGCCGAGATGGGTCTCCAGAATCTGGCCGATATTCATTCTTGAGGGAACACCTATGGGGTTGAGTATTATATCCACCGGGGTTCCATTCGGCAGAAAGGGCATGTCCTCGGCCGGAGCAACAATAGATATGACTCCCTTGTTGCCGTGCCTTCCCGCCAGCTTATCACCCACCGATACCTTTCTTCTCTGGGCTACCCAGACCTGAACCCACTTGTTGACCCTGACCGGAAGTTCTTCGCCTTCATCACGGGAGAAGAGCCTGACATTTATCACCTTGCCCCACTCGCCGTGAGGCACCCTGAGGGAGGTATCCTTAACCTCACGGGCTTTTTCACCAAAAATGGCCCGCAGAAGCTTCTCTTCGGCCGATAACTCGGTCTCGCCTTTAGGTGTAATCTTACCCACTAGAATATCACCCGGCTCTACGTCGGCACCAATACGGATGATGCCACTCTCATCAAGCTCGCGCAGGCTTTCCTCGCCCACATTGGGTATATCCCTGGTAATCTCTTCTGGCCCCAGTTTGGTGTCCCGGGCTTCAACCTCGTGTTTGGAGATGTGGATTGAAGTGAATTTGTCCTGCTTGGCCAGGCGGTCACTGACAATGATGGCATCCTCAAAATTGTAGCCGCCCCAGCTCATAAAGGCACAGACCACATTCTGCCCCAGGGCCAGGTCACCCTCTTCCGTAGCCGAGCTATCAGCCAAGACCTGCCCCGATTCAACCCGCTCGCCAGCACTGACCACCGGGTGCTGATTGATGCAGGTGCCCTGATTGGTGCGCACAAACTTCATCAGCGGATAGACATCTTCCTGACCACTATCGGCTTTAATCACAACCTGCTGACTGGTAACCGAGGCCACCACTCCGGAATTCTTGGCAAACAGCACCTGCCCGCTGTACTTGGCGGCCTCTTTCTCCATACCCGTAGCCACCAGGGGTGACTCGGGGCGGAGCAGGGGCACGGCCTGCCGCTGCATATTGGCCCCCATCAGGGCGCGATTGGCATCATTGTGTTCCAGGAAGGGTATCAAAGCCGCGGCAACGCTAAATATCTGCTTGGGTGACACATCCATAAAGTCGACCTTATCAGGCGCCGCCAAAAGGTAACGGTCACCCAGCCTGGCTTCAACCTTATCATCAGCAAACTGACCGCTCTCATCAAGACGGACATTGGCCTGGGCAATGATGTACTTGTCCTCCTCATCCGCCGGCAGGTAGACAACCTCGCCTGAAACAAAGGGCTCTATCTTTATGGTTTTGGCACGGAAGCGGGCCAGTTTCCCGGCAAGCTGCGGAGTGACAATGGCACCGGCTTTGGCTATAGTACCGCCCTTACTATCAAGGACGTCCTCGCCCAGCTTCCTGCCTATCAGACCCTTATCAGTGTTCTCCATCTGGTTTATAACTCTGCGGTAGGCCGTCTCGATGAAACCATAGCGATTAACCCGGCCATAGGTCGCCAGCGAACCGATGAGACCGATGTTAGGCCCCTCTGGCGTCTCAATGGGGCAGATTCGGCCATAGTGAGAATAGTGAACATCCCGCACATCAAATCCGGCTCGCTCCCGCGAGAGTCCACCCGGCCCCATGGCGGACAGCCGGCGCTTGTGGGTCAGCTCTGCCAGTGGATTGGTCTGGTCCATGAACTGTGATAGCTGTGAACCACCGAAAAACTCCCTGATGGCCGACACCACGGGACGAATGTTGACCAGGGCACCCGGCGTCACTACATCGGTAGCTATGATGCTCATCCGTTCCCTGGCTACCCTCTCCAGGCGCACCAGGCCGATGCGGAACTGATTTTGAATCAACTCCCCGACAGTCCGCACCCGACGATTGCCCAGGTGGTCAATATCATCAGGGGAGTCATCGTCATTATTGACCATAATAATGTGCCTGACTATCTCTAAGACATCATCTCTGGTCAGAGCCCGCTGGTTCTCATCAACTTTACCCTTAAGACCCAATCGCCGGTTAAGCTTATAACGGCCCACAATGCCCAGGTCATAGTGCTGGTGATTAAAGAACAGATTGTTTATCAGCTTGCGGGCATTCTCAATGTTGGGTGGGTCACCGGGGCGCACCTTCCGGTAGATATCAATCAGAGCTGAGGCCTCATCCCTGACCAGAGGGTCTCTCTCCATCGTTGACTGCACAAAATGGTGCTCCTGAGAGCTGTCCTCCCTGGAGAACAAGCTGGCCAGCTCCTCATCACTGCCATAGCCGATAGCCCGTAGAAGCGTGGTCACCGGAATCTTGCGCTTACCGTCTATTTTGACTGAGATAATATCCCGGCTGCTGGTCTCAAACTCCAACCAGGCACCCCGACTGGGTATCAGGTTGGCGGAGCACAGTCTTCGGCCACTGGCAATATCCTCCTCGGCGGTGAAATAAACACCCGGTGAGCGCAGCAGCTGACTGACTATCACCCGCTCGGTACCGCTGGTTATGAAGGTACCCCTGGCCGTCATTATGGGGATGTCACCAAAGAACAGGTCAAACGGTTCTTTGATTTCCCCGGTTCCTTTAACCAGTAGCCTGGCCTTGACGTAGAGGGGTGCTGAATAGGTCTGGTCGCGCTGGAAACACTCCTGCTCGGTGTAGCGGGGTTCGCGGAACTCATAGCCGATAAAACTGAGCTCCAACCTGTTACCGGTGAAGTCCTCAATGGGAGATATTTCCTCCAGTAACTGCTTGATTCCTTCCTCCTGAAACCAGCGGAAGGATTCCAGTTGAACTTCAATCAGGTTGGGTACATCTAGAACCTGGGGTAATCTGGCATAGGACTTACGGGGAACGGGAGACTTTTTCACATCAGGAAGTGCTGGTGACTCAAAAACCATTTCTACTCCTTAAAAAGACGTGCGGAAGAAAAGCATAGTTACAGTGCTAATGCAAAGTCAGATACGCGGAAAATGAAGGGACATAATAGGATAAATCATTAAGGGGCATAATGCAAACATTAATAATACCACAGTTTATCTTTCTTGTCAACTATTTTTTGTACCGATTCCGATAGTTTTTAGTGCCTGACCTAGAAAAAGATTCGGGTAGTGCCGGCCTACTTGGGTTTCCCTTTTACTTATACTCCACTATCTAGTATTATATTCTTTATTTAGCCAGAAATACCAAGGGTAGATTATGTCACTAGAGGAAGAGTTGGCCAGTTCAACACCTGAAAAGGGAACGCTGCTGACCATCGGAGTTTTTGATGGGGTTCACCTGGGTCACAAGCACCTGCTATCCGAGCTGGTCAGGGAAGCAAGGCTCAAAAATCTGACCAGCGGGGTAGTTACTTTCAAGCAGCACCCCCAGAAGGCACTCAACCACAATGCCGACATACCCTTCCTGACCAGCCTGCCTCAGAGAATCAAGCTTCTCAGGGAGGAGGGGGTGGAGGTAATCATTACCCTGTCATTCACCCCGGAGTTGGCACGGACGGGGGCCCATAAATTCATCGGCCTGCTACAGAAATACCTCAGAATGCAGGGGCTGGTGCTCGGACCGGACTCCACTCTGGGGCGAAACCGTGAAGGAGGTATAGACTCCCTCGGCAAACTGGGGCAGAGCATGAACTTCAGCCTGACGGTAGTCCCCCAGACAAAGCTAAATGGCGAAGTGGTCAGCAGCACCGCCATCAGAAATGAACTGGCCAGAGGCAACATGGGAAAGGTAAACCGGATGCTGGGGCGCTTCTTCAGCCTGGAGGGCAAGGTAACCACCGGCAGCGGCAGGGGTATAGGGCTGGGTTTTCCGACGGCCAACCTGGACATCGACCCGGAGCAGGCACTGCCGGCAGACGGCGTCTATGTCACCTGGGCTTACACTGACAGCCAGCGCCAACCGTCGGTGGCCAACATAGGCCGCCGGCCTACCTTCGGGGGAAACGAACGCTTTGTGGAAGTCTATATCTTTAACTTTAATGATAACCTTTACCGCCAGCAGCTAAAAATTGATATAATAGAAAGGTTACGCCAAGAAAAAAGATTTGATACCGCCGAGGAGCTAAAGAACCAGATTGAACAGGATGTAAGGCAGGCCAAAGCGGTGTTAGACCGCCTGACCAGCCGGTAGATTGGAGGACAACACTACGTCAGACCAGGATATTCAGAGGCTACTGCACCGGGGGGTGGCTGAGGTCATTGTTGAAAAGGAGCTTGTAGAGCTACTGCGCTCAGGCGGGAAACTGCGCCTGAAAGAAGGCTTTGACCCCAGCTTCCCCGACATTCACCTGGGGCATATGGTCGCCCTGAAGAAGCTGCGCCAGTTCCAAGAGCTGGGCCACCAGGTGGTTCTGATAGTCGGCGACTGGACGGCCCAGATTGGTGACCCCAGCGGCGTCTCGGTCACCAGGCCGATGTTATCCGCCGAAGAGGTGAAAGCCAACGCCCAGACCTATATGGAGCAGTTCTTCAAGATAGTGGACAGGGACAGGACAGAGGTCAGGTGGCAGAGCGAATGGTTCGGCAAGTTCACCCTGGCTGACGTCATCCGGCTTACCAGCAGGTTCACCATAGCCCAGCTTCTAGCCCGGGAAGATTTCAGCAAGAGATATAGCGCCGGTCAGCCCATCACCATGACCGAGTTCCTCTATCCCCTGCTCCAGGCATATGACTCGGTAGCGGTAAAAGCCGATGTGGAGTTTGGCGGCACCGACCAGAAGTTTAACCTTCTGGTGGGCCGAGAACTGCAGTCAATGGTCGGCCAGAAGCCTCAGCAGGTCCTCCTTGTCCCGCTGCTGGTGGGCACCGATGGCGTCAAAAAGATGAGCAAGAGCCTGGGCAACTACATCGGTGTGGCCGAGCCAGCTAACGAGATATACGGCAAGGCAATGTCCATTCCCGACAGCCTGATTATGGACTACTTTGAACTGCTGACCGACGTTCCGAATGAGGAACTAAGGGAACTCAGACAGGCACTTGACAATAGCACTGTTAACCCGATGGAACTCAAGAAAAGGCTGGCGAGAGAGATAGTGACCCAGCTTTATGACAAGGAGGCGGCGGCCCAGGCTGAAAACTGTTTCTACCGGCAAGTGCAGTGCAAAGAGATACCTGAAGAGATACCAGAGGTTCAAATTACCAAGGAATTACTAGACAAAATACGTGTTCGCTCGTCTACAGAGGAAGAGCCTTTAATCGAGGTGGGGACGATTAATCGTGGCACACGCCGTCCCCAATGGTACTTTGTCTCAATACCTCTGTTACTTCTTGAAGCGGGTCTTGTTAAAAGCAAGGGTGAGGCCAAGCGTCTTATTGACCAAGGGGCTGTGGAGGTAGATGACAACACGGTTACAGAAATGAATTGGAAGATTACTAAAGGCAGCCTCATAAGAGTAGGCAAGAGACGTTATTTTAGGTCAACTTAGCCCCTTTTCTAAAGTCATCAATTCAGATATAATAGAAAATTAAAGCAAAAGGAGCGACATATGACCAACCTGCGCATTCCAGGACCAACCCCCTGCCCGGAAGAAGTGCTCAAGGTAATGGGCCGGCAGATGATAAACCATCGGGGGCCGGAGTTCGCCCAGCTTCTGGGTGACGTTACAGGCAAGCTGAAGCAGTTATTCCAGACAAAGAACGATGTTTTTCTGCTCACCGGTTCGGGCACGGGTGGACTGGAAGCAGCAGTGGTCAACACCCTGTCGCCGGGAGATAAGGTGCTGTCGGTGTCCATAGGCGTCTTCGGTGACCGATTTGCTGCCGTCGCCCGCACTTTCGGCGCCGAGGTGATTCCCCTGGACTTTGAATGGGGCACGGCGGCTGATGCGGATGAAATAAGAAAAGCGTTAAAGCAAGACCCGGGCATAAAGGCGGTGCTAGTTACCCACAATGAGACCTCCACCGGCGTCACCAATGACCTGGCTCGAATCAGCTCGGTGGTCAAGGAGTTTGACAAACTCCTGCTGGTTGACGCCATAAGCAGCCTGGGCTCAATTGAACTGCCGGTTGATGACTGGGACTGCGACGTCGTCATTACCGGCTCCCAGAAAGGGTGGATGGTACCCCCGGGCCTGGCTATGGTGGCTGTCGGTCAGAAGGCATGGCAGGCCAATACCGAGGCAAAGATGCCCAGATTCTACTGGGACTTTGCCAAAGCCAGGAGCTACTTTGAGAAAAAGCAGACGCCGTGGACACCGGCCGTCTCCGTTGTTTTTGCCCTATCGGTGGCCGTAGACATGATGCTCAAAGAGGGGCTAAGTAACATCTTCGCCCGCCACGCCCGCATCGCCCGGAAGGCCCGCGAGGGAGTAAAGGCTCTGGGACTGCCTCTCTTCGCCCAGGAGAGCCATGTCTCCAACACGGTCACCTCAGTATCAGTCCCGGATGGCCTGGATGCCAAGAAGCTGGTCAAGATTCTCAGGGAAGAGCATCAGGTCGTGCTAAGTGGCGGCCAGCAGAAGCTGGACGGCAAAATCTTCCGCATCGGACACCTGGGCTGGGTAACGGAGAATGATATTGATGGCGTCCTAAAGGCGTTAAAAATAGCCCTGCCAAAAGCGGGCTTCAGGAGTGGCTAAAATGAAAATACTGGTGGCCGACCCCATCGCTCAGGAGGGCATAGCCCTTCTGGGCCAGTATGCCCAGGTTGATGCCAAGACCAAGCTGAAGTCGGAGGAGATCGTTTCTATCATCGGTGAGTATGAAGCCCTGATAGTCCGCAGCCAGACCAAGGTCACGGCCGCTATCATAGCCGCCGGTAAGAAGCTCCAGGTCATCGGTCGGGCAGGTGTCGGGGTGGACAACATCGATATTGATGCCGCCACCAAAAATGGGGTTATCGTGGTCAACGCCCCCACCGGCAACACCATATCGGCCGCAGAGCACACCATCGCCCTGATGCTGGCACTGGCCCGCAACATCCCCCAGGCCAATGCTTCGCTAAAGTCCTGCCAGTGGCGCCGGGGAGACTTCATGGGCACCGAGGTCAAGGGAAAAACACTGGGCATCATCGGGCTGGGCAATGTCGGCTCGGAGGTAGCCAGGCGGGCGCACGGCCTGGAGATGAAGCTCATCGGCTATGACCCTTTCATCTCCCCTGAGCGGGCAGGCAATTTTCAGGTAGAGCTTGTAACCCTGGAACGGCTTTTCCGGGAGGCAGACTTCATCACTCTGCACATTCCGCTTATTGAATCGACCAGGGGCTTAATCGGGGCTAAGGAACTGGCCACGATGAAGCCAGCGGTGCGCATCATTAATACCGCCCGGGGCGGGCTGATTGACGAAGAGGCGCTGGTCAGGGCAATTAACGAAAACCGTGTAGCCGGTGCCGCCATCGACGTCTTTGCCAACGAGCCCTGTACCGAGAGCATACTCTTTGGGAGCGACCGGATAATCGTCACTCCCCACCTGGGAGCATCCACCACCGAAGCCCAGACTCTGGCGGCCACTGAAATCGCCAAACAGATTATTGATGTCTTCAACGGGCAGCCAGCAAGGTACGCCGTTAATGCTCCGCTCATCTCTGCTGAAGCTCTGTCGGTGCTGGTGCCGTTCTTAAAGGCAGCCACTGCAGTGGGCAATCTGGCTAGCTACCTGGGTGAAGGACAGCTGAAGAGCATCCAGATAAGATATCAGGGGGAGATTGCCGGCTACGAAACCAATGCCCTCAAGGCGTCTCTCCTGGGGGGACTGCTTGACCGGCTGACCGAGGAAAGGGTCAATGTGGTGAATGCCAACATGGTGGCGGCACGGCGGGGCATCAAGGTAACGGAGCAGAAAGAGGCTACCTGCGAAAACTACGCCAACCTGATTACATTGGAAGTCTCTACCAGTGCCGGGGTTACCACCGTTTCCGGCACGGTGCTGCGTGGAGAGACGCACGTCGTCCAGGTCAACAACTACTGGATTGACATCGTGCCCACCGGTGGCTACTTCCTGTTCAGCGACCACCGCGACCGCCCGGGCCTGATTGGGGCGGTGGGCAAGATAACCGGTGACGCCGATATCAACATCAGCTACATGCACCTCAGCCGCCTCAAGCCCAGAGGGCAAGCCCTGATGATACTGGCTCTGGACGAGCCTCTGCCTGAGAAACAGAGACAGCAGATTCTGGCCCTATCCGATGTCAACACCGCCAAGCTGGTCAAGCTATAGAGACAGCAACCTTCCTCATAGGATTTAGAGGCAATCACGGTATGAAAATCGGCGTTCTGGCCCTGCAGGGCGATTTCGTAGAGCACGTCAATGTCCTCGAGAGACTGGGGGCAGAGACTCTGGAGGTTCGCCTACCGGATGAACTCACAGAGCTGGACGGCCTCATCATCCCCGGTGGTGAAAGCACCACCATGCACAATCTGATGCACGGCTTCGGCCTGTTCAAACCCCTCCGGGAGCTGGCCCAGGCCGGGCTGCCCGTTATGGCCACCTGCGCCGGCATGATACTGCTAGCCAAGAAGGTGGCCAATAACAGCATGGACACCCTGGCAGTTATGGATATTGAAGTCAGACGCAACGCCTTCGGCCGGCAGGTTGACAGCTTTGAGGCCGAACTTGCCCTGCCCTTTCTGGGCAGAGAGCCCTTCCACGCCGTGTTCATCCGTGCCCCACATATTGAAAAGGCAGGCCCCGATGTGGAAATCCTGGGCAGGCTGGAGGATGGCACTATCGTGGCCGCCAGACAGGGGAACCTGCTGGCTCTTGCCTTCCACCCCGAGCTCGGCCCCGACCCGAGGCTGCACTGCTATTTTCTGGAGACCGCCGCCAGCCACCGCCTGGAAGGCAAAGAAATAGCTACTCCAGCCGATTGAAGACCAGGCCTGACGGCAGCTTGGGGTAGAAATAGGTTGATTTCCTGGGCATTCGGTCGCCGGCGTCGGCGATAGCCTTGATTGTCTCCGCCCTCACCGGGCTTATAATGAAGGCCAGCTGGCACTCCCCGGACAGCACCTTGTCGACCGCATCCTGGCGGTCGTAGTTGTAGGAAATCTTTACATCATCCTCAATGGCGAGCCCCAGGAGCTCCTCAAGTATGACGTGGTCAACGACACTGACATCCAGTCTCTTGTACAGCTCGGAGTGAAAATAGGGCATCATACTGCCAGCGGCGTCAAAGTCATGCAGCGTGAGCACCAGAAGGTCTCGCCGGTCAAGACCAAAGGCCACCAGCCTTACCCTGTCTTTTCCGGCCAGCAATCTGTCAATCTGTTGCCAGACACCAGTCATGTCCAGTGATAACCTTTGCACGTCAAAAAAGGACTTCAGTTTGGTCATCAGGCCGGCTACTTTTGACACGGGTAGCCCGCGGAGCAGGCGGTGCGGCGGCAGAATCAACAGCCCCGGGTCGGCGAACTCAACCAGCGTCATCATGACAAAGTTAAAGGCTTCCTCGCCGGATACAGCCGGAGACAGGGTAAGCCGCTCACGCTGGTAGGTGAGGGCGCTCTCATAGCGATGGTGGCCATCGGCGATATAAAGCGGCTTGCCACTAAAGGCTTCGCTCAGCCCATCAACCACTGCAGGCTCGGTTATTGCCCAGATATCGTGCCTTTCGCCATTAAGGCTTCCCGAGCTTATTAGCGGCTGGCCTGATTCCTGCCGCTTCAGCAGAGAAGAGATAAGCTGGTTCTGGTCTCCAAACATGGCCAGGATGGGGCTGGTGTTGGCCTTCAGTGCCCACAGAAGATTCACCCGGTCACTCTTGGGCTCGGCCAGCGTGCCTTCATGCGGGCGGATGACATTCCGGTGCCACTCCTCAAGTTTGACCCGGCAGACTAATCCTCGGCGCCGGTATTCTTTGCCCTGATAGCTAAAGCAGTGGTCGTGGAGATAGAAAGCCGGGACGCCATCGGTAACCAGCACCCCTTCTCTAAGCCACCGCTCCAGAATAGCCGCCGAGCGGTTATAGCGGTTATCGGCAGCCGAGTCCTGGGGCAACTGCTGGTTGTGCTCTATGCGGACGAAGTTGTACGGGCTCCGCCGGTAAAGCTCCTGCTCCAGCTGGGGGGTGATAATGTCATAGGGCGGGCAGATGACCTCCGCCAGGTTGCCAACCAGTGAACCGTTGTAATGCACACCGCGAAAAGGGAGGACATCAGCCATGTTTAATCTCCGCTCCTTTTCAGAAGATGAAGAAGCTCCTCTTCGGTAATCTGTTTGATGCCCAGGGCCCGGGCGCGGGCCAGCTTTGAGCCCGGCTCGACGCCGACCACAAGATAGTTTGTCTTGCGGGTGACGTCGCTCTTGGCGCTACCACCGAGGGCCTTTATCCTGGCCTCGGCCTCCTCCCGGCTGAAGTTTTCCAGTCTGCCGGTGATGACAAACTCATTACCCTCCAGAGGTAGCTCCTCGGGCCTGGCTTCCTCAGGCAGCGGCAGGACACCGGCATCCTTCAGCCTTTTGATAATCCTCCGGTTTTCCTCATTCTGAAAAAAGGCGACTGTGCTGTCGGCTATCTTGGGCCCGATGGTGGGTACGGATATAAGCTCCTCTCCTGAGGCACCGGCCAGGGCATCAAGGCTGGTAAATCCTCTTGTCAGAAGCTCGGCCGTCTCTCCGCCGACGTGGCGAATTCCTAAGGCGTAAATAAGTCGAGCAAGCGGTCTTTTCTTGCTCTTCTCAATGGCGTTTATGATGTTGCCGGCGCTCTTCTCTGCCATCCTCTCCAGCTTGAGCAGGTCTTCCTTTTTGAGGTAATAGAGGTCAGAAAAGTCCTTGACCAGCCCCTCACGCAGCAAAGTAGCGCTCATCTGCTCACCGACACCCCGGATGTCCATAGCCCCCCTGGAGGTAAAGTGCTCCAGGCGCTCCTGCACCTGGGCCGGGCAGGCGGCATTGGAGCAGTAGTACATCACCTCGCCTTCGGGCTTGACTATCTCTCCACCGCACACCGGACAGGCGGGGCGCCCCTTTTCCTTATCAAAAATCTTCTCCAGCAGGTGGAACTCCTTTTCCTTCCCGGTGCGCAGGCTTTTAACCGGCTCCACGATTTCGGGAATCACCTGTCCCGCTCTCTGAACGACCACCATGTCACCGATGCGGATGTCCTTGCGTCTTATGTCATCTTCGTTGTGCAGAGCCGCCTGCCTTATGGTCACCCCACCCACCGAGACAGGCTCCAGGATGGCATAGGGGTTAAGAGTGCCCGTCCGACCCACACTGATGCCGATGTCAACCAGGCGGGTGTTCCCCTGAGTGGCCGGGAACTTGTAGGCGATAGACCACCTGGGCTCATGGCCCACATCTCCCAGTTCTGCCTGCAGGTCAAGCTGGTTCACCTTGACGACGATGCCATCAGCTTCATAGGGCAGGTTCTCCCTTTTTTCAAGCCAGGTATCATAGTAGTGCTCAACCTCACCAATGGTATCCAACCTCTGGTTGCTGGGATTTATCTTAAAACCAAAGGACTTCAGATACTCCATAGTCTCCCAGTGAGTGGACGGAGTTGGTCTGCCCTCGGCATAGCCCAGCATATAGACATAGATATCCAGCGGGCGGCCAGCGGTGATGCGGGAATCAAGCTGACGCACCGAGCCGGCGGCGGCGTTCCTGGGGTTGGCAAAAAGGGTCAGCCCTTCCTCGGCCCGCTCACGGTTCAGCTTACGGAAGCCGGCTTTAGGCATAAAGACCTCTCCCCGCACTTCAAACCGGGGCGGTGCTCCCCCGGACACGGCAAGGGGAATACTCCTGACAGTCCTCAGGTTCTGGGTAATGTTCTCGCCTCGAAAGCCGTCGCCCCGGGTGGCGCCGACAGCGAGCCGGCCGTCAACATAGGTCAAGGCCACCGCCAGACCGTCAATCTTGTGTTCGCACACAAGGTCAAACTTCCGCCCACCGACCAGCTTTGAGGTCCGGTTGTACCAGGCGAGCAGCTCGTCCCGGGAAAAGGCGTTACCCAGGGAAAGCAGCGGCAGGGGGTGCTCCACAATGCCAAAGGCCTCCACCGGGGCGGCACCCACCCGCTGCGTCGGTGAGTCCGGAGTCAGGAACTGTGGGTGCTTCTCCTCCAGCCGCCTGAGCTTCCGCATCAGCTCATCGTATTCGGCGTCGCTAATCTCGGGGCTGTCCAAGACATAATAGAGGTAGTTGTGGTGGTTAATCTCGGCCCTGAGCCTGTCTATTCTCTCTTTTACCCTGTCCAGTTCGGCCATTATTTTAAGTATATCAGATAACCACGGGTTGATTAAATAATACCCAGGTATTATCCTATGGGCTGATGAAGCTCATCGTTGGCCTGGGTAATCCAGGGAAAGGCTACTCCCACAATCGCCACAACACAGGCTTTATCTGCCTGAACTACATCGCCAAGCAACACGGTATTAGCTTTGATAAGAAACAGGCGAATGCCCGAACCGGAAGTGGCCAAATAGACACTATCCCGGTAATACTGGCTAGACCGCAGACCTTCATGAACTCCAGCGGGCGGGCGGTAAGCCGGCTGGTAAAAAAGTTCAATATTGACCTTGACGACCTCATCGTTATCCACGATGACCTTGACCTGCCTCTGGGCAGAATCCGAATCCGGAAGGGTGGCAGCTCAGGGGGGCACAAAGGGATTGACTCTATCATAAACGAACTGGGAAGCCGGGACTTTATCCGTGTCCGGGTGGGCATCGACAGGCCGGACAACGACGAGGCCGACGAGGCTGACATTATTGACTACGTGCTCGGCGATTTCACGCCTGAGGAAGAACGGCTCATGAGCCAGACTATACCCATAGTAAGCGAAGCCATTGTCTGCCTACTTACCGAAGGCTTAACCAGGGCTACAAATAAATATAACTAGCCTTTATTTACCCACCCCCTCCCCAGTGTTTACCAACCCCCGCACCCGATGCTATAATCTTCTTGTCAGGTCTGGCGTGATGATAAACAGGAAGAAGTTCATTGCCATTATCGGCGGCTCGCAAGCCTCAGCGACTGAAATCAGGCTGGCAGAGGAGGTCGGCCGTGAGCTGGCCAGGAAGGGGGTCGCCCTGGTCTGCGGCGGGCTGGACGGAGTTATGGAAGCCGCCTGTCGCGGCGCCAGTTCCGAGGGTGGAGTGACCGTCGGTATCCTGCCAGGAGAGAATCGCCGCGAGGCCAATAAGTATGTCCAGATACCCATAGCCACCGGCATCGGCTATGCCCGGAACGTGGCCGTGGTCAAATCCGCCCAGGCAGTCATCGCCATCGGTGGCAGTTACGGGACTCTGTCTGAAATCGGCCACGCTCTACAGAGCGGAATACCGGTTATCGGGCTTAACACCTGGCAACTATCTAAGAAAGAAAAACTGAATAACTCGATTATTTCCACTCAGAACCCGCAAGAAGCGGTAGAAAAAGCCCTAGAGCTAGCCAAGGACTAAGGGCTTAACTCAAGCTTTAAGGAAGCGAAGTGACAACTGTTAAGAGCCTTAAAGCCCGGGAAATTCTGGACTCAAGGGGCAATCCGACCCTTGAGGTTGAGGCTGAACTGTCTGATGGCACCAGGGACTGGGCGGCCGTGCCCTCAGGGGCCAGCACCGGGAAGCATGAAGCAGTGGAGCTCCGTGACGGAGACGCCTCCCGGTTTAACGGACTGGGTGTTCTCAAGGCAGCGGCCAATGTCAATGGAATTATCGCCCCGGCCCTGGCCGGCAGGACAGTAACCGACCAGGAGTCCCTCGACCAAAAACTGATAGAGCTTGACGGCAGCGACAACAAGTCCCGGCTGGGCGCCAACGCCGTCCTGGGAGTGTCACTGGCACTGGCCCACGCCGGGGCCAAGCAACTTGGCATTCCTCTTTTCCACTATCTGGGAAATGCAGATAGTTACCGGTTGCCGGTGCCCATGCTCAATATTCTGAACGGCGGCAAACACGCTTCGGGCTCAACCGACTTTCAGGAGTTTATGGTCGTTCCCGCCGGCGCTAGCAGTTTCACCCGGGCCCTGCGGATGGCAGCCGAAGTCTACCACAGTCTGAAAAAAGTGCTCAGAGACCGTGGGTTGAACACCAATGTCGGTGATGAGGGTGGCTTTGCCCCCGCCCTGCACTCAAACAGGCAGGCCGTAGAGCTGGTCTTACTGGCTATAGAGAAGGCCGGCTACCAGCCGGGCAAAGAGTGCTTCATCGCCCTGGACCCGGCGGCCAGCGAGTTCTATAAAGAGGGTAAATACGTACTGGCTAAGGAAGGCGTTTCTCTCAGCGGTCAGGGAATGGTTGAGTATTATGTCAAATTAGTGGCCGACTACCCCGTCATCAGCATTGAGGATGGCCTGGCCGAGGACGACTGGGACGGCTGGCGGCTTTTGACTCAAAAGATGGGGGGCAGAGTACAGCTTGTCGGCGACGACCTGTACACCACCAACCCGAACAGACTTAGCCAGGGCATAAGGCTCAAGGCATCTAATTCCATCCTCATCAAACCCAACCAGATAGGCACTCTCACCGAGGCAATAACCGCCATCAGGATGGCACGCCTGGCAGGCTGGACGGCGGTGGTTAGCCACCGCTCCGGCGAGACCGAGGATACCACCATAGCCGACCTGGCGGTGGGGCTTAACACCGGAATGATTAAAGCCGGTGCCCCCTGCCGCTCCGAGCGCACCGCCAAATACAACCGTCTCCTCAGGATAGAAGACGAGCTCGGGGAAAAAGCCGACTTTGCCGGAACAAAGGCCTTCACCAAGCTGAAGAGCTGAAAAATGAATGAGCCAGAGACCAACATCCCCAGGCAGATAAGCAAGTGGGCCTGCCACAAGCTGGAATGCTTTGGTGACTTCGTTGAGGCTTATGCCAGAAACAACACCAAACGTTGCTACCTGGAGCTGTTTGCCGGTGGTGGCCAATACGCCTGCAAAGGCACTGACTGTGTGGTTGATGGCCCGGAACTCAGAGCACTCAAGGCCAGGTTTTCAAGATGCATCTTTGTGGCAAAAAAGCCACCAGACGCTGAAAGCCTAAAAAGACTTTCGGCACCGCTTAACACTAACGATAGTGTTAAGATAGTGATAGGTAACTGCGTCCGGGAAAAGGTCTTTCGCCAAGCTCTTGACCTTATCCCCCGCTCGGCAGCCAGTCTTGCCTTAATTGACCCGCCAGGCTACAGCCGGCTGCGCTGGTCAACGATAAGAAAGCTGGCCAGCCACAGCCGGGACTGGAAGGGACACAAGATAGACCTGCTGGTAATCTTCCCGCTGGAAATGGCTCTACTAAAAAATCTGACCCGCCCGGACTGCGAGGCCTCCATCGACCGGCTCTACGGCAACCAGAAGTGGCAGCAGGTCAGACAGAAGAGGCTGGATGATAAAATAGGATGGGACGAAGCCAGCAAAAAGCTGATAACTTTGTTCAAAGCCGGGCTAAAGGGTCTGGGCTACAGACATGTTGAGGACTTAAAGCCGGCCCGCTTCTCCAACCCGCTCTACTACCACATCATCTGGGCGAGCGACACCAGAAGCCAGCTAAAGGAGCTTAGCGAAATCTGGGGCAAAGAAAGATACCTGCCCTGCGAGCTGTTTCACAATGAGAAAAAAGGTTAGGCCTAATGACTAAAATCGGCATCACCACCACTGTCCCCATAGAGGTCTTGCTGGCCGCCGGTTACCAGCCGGTTGACCTGAACAATGTTTTCATTTCTGATCCCAATCCGGAGAGGCTGGTGGCTATCGCCGAGAGGGACGGCTTTCCCTTAAACTGCTGTAGCTGGATAAAGGGAATATATGGAGTGTGTATGGAGTCTGGAATTGACACCGTTCTGTGCGTCACCACCGGCGACTGCTCCAATACCATAATGCTTATGGAGGTCTTAAAGCTCAGAGGGCTCAAGGCCATACCCTTCGCCTACCCCGACCAGCCAGATGCCATAAAAATGCAGCAGGCTCTTGAAGTACTTGCCCAAAGTCTGGGCACTACCCTGGAAATAGCTGAAAGGATTAGAGAAGAGCTAAAGCCATGCCGCCAACTGGCGCACACCCTTGACCGGCTTACCTGGCAGGAGAGGCTGGTAAGTGGTTTCGAGAACCACTTCTGGCTGGTATCAACCTCTGACTTCAACCAGAACCACCACGAATACTCCAGCCAGCTACAGGAGTTGGTAACCAGTTGCTGCCAGCGTTCACCCTACCCGGAAGACATGCTCCGGCTGGGCTACATCGGGGTGCCTTCAGTCTACGGAAGAGACCTCTACCCGTTTTTGGAGAGGGACGGGGTCAGGGTGGTCTTTAATGAGATTCAGCGCCAGTTCACCATGCCCCGGCCAGGAGACTCACTGGCTGAGCAGTACACCAGTTACACCTACCCGTACTCAATATACCACAGATTGGATGACATTCTAACCGAAATCGGGAGACGCCAGGTCGACGGCATCATCCACTATGTCCAGGCTTTCTGCCACCGGGGCATCGGGGATATCGTCTTCCGGGAAAGGTTAAGACTGCCCATCCTCACCCTTGAAGGCAACGATGACTTCTTCCTGAACCCACACACAAGGACAAGGGTTGAAGCCTTTGTTGATATGCTCAGGCGCAGCATGAAAAGTCCAAAATACGCAAAGTCAGCACTCAAAAAATAACACAAGGAGGCAGCAAAATGGTAACCAGAATCGGAATCAACGGATTTGGCCGAATAGGCCGGCTAACCCTGAGGACCATCAACCGTTACCATGCCGGTGAACTTGAGGTGGTGGCCGTCAATGACCTGACCGACGCCAGAACCAATGCCCACCTGCTGAAGTGGGACAGCACCTACGGAGCCTATCCCGGCACCATAGCCGCCAGCGATGACGCCCTCACCGTTGACGGCAAAAAGATAAAGGTCTTTGCCGAGCGTGAGCCGGCCAGTATACCATGGTCAGAGATGGGGGTTGAGATAGTGATAGAGTCAACCGGAAAGTTCACCGATGCCACCAAGGCCGCCGCCCACCGGCAGGGCGGCGCCAAAAAGGTTGTTATCTCGGCCCCGGCCAAGAACGAAGATGTAACCATCGTCCTGGGCGTCAACGAAGACCGCTACCGGCCGGACAGGCACCACATCATATCCAACGCCTCCTGCACCACCAATGGTCTGGCCCCGGTAGTCAAGGTGTTGCACCAGAGCTTCGGCATAAGAAAGGGACTAATGACCACCATACACGCCTATACCAACGACCAGAGGCTGCAGGACACGTTCCATAGAGACCTGCGACGGGCACGGGCGGCGGCAGAGAACCTGGTGCCCACAACCACCGGCGCCGCCTACGCCATAGGCCGGGTCATACCTGAACTTGGCGGCAGGCTCCACGGCATAGCCCTCAGGGCACCGCTGGCCACGGTCTCCATCGTAGACCTGGTCGCCGAGCTGGATAAAGAGGTCACCGTAGAACAGGTGAACCAGGCTTTCAAACAGGCCGCTGAAGGGGGGCTGACGGGAATCCTGGAGTACTGCACCGAGCCGCTGGTCAGCTCTGACTTTAAGGGCAGTTCGTCAAGTGCCATTTTTGATGCCCTTAGTACTATAGTTATCGGCAGCAATCTGGTAAAGGTACTTGCCTGGTATGATAATGAGTGGGGCTACTGCTGCCGTTTGGCCGACCTTACCGCCTTCATCGCCCAAAAGGGTCTATGAATTGCTTAAACAAGGGTTGACATCAGCCAAAAGGTATAGTTAAAATAACACACCAGTGATTGTGTGCCGTAAGGGAGGTAGACATGAAATTAGTGGTAATTGGTTTCGGCCAGTGTGGCAGCCGGATTGCTGATGAGTTTGCCCGGCTGGATAGAAGAGCACGGGGGCACCGGGGGATTGAGATAACCCCGGGGGTATTTGCCGTCAACACCGATGCCGCCGACCTGACCGGGCTGGCCACCATAAAATCTGATTACCAGCACCGGATTCTTATCGGCGGGCGGAAGACCGGCGGGCATGGTGTGGGCAAGATAAACGAGCTGGGCGCCGAGGTAGCCAGAGAAGACGCTGACAAGGTGGTTGATGCCCTAAGGGCAACCAAGCGTTTCTATGAAACCGACGCCTTCCTGCTGATTGCCGGCGCCGCCGGTGGCACCGGCTCAGGCTCAATACCGATAATGGCACAGCACATCAAGGAGCGTTACACCGACAAACCGGTATATGCTCTGGTCATCCTGCCCTTTGAACACGAAGAGGAGAACGAAGAACGGACGGTATACAACACAGCGGTATGCCTCAAGTCCGTCTCCTCGATAGCTGATGCGGTGATACTCATTGATAATCAAAGGTATGTCAGAAAGGATTTCTCACTAAAAAACAATCTGGCCAAGATTAACGCCTTGATAGTCGAGCCCTTCTACGACCTGCTCTGCGCCGGGGAAGAGAAAAAGGCCAAGTATGTCGGTGCCAAGACGGTTGATGCCGGGGATATAATACAGACACTGCTGGGCTGGACGGTAATCGGCTACGGCCAATCACAACTGAGACGGCTCAAGCTGCCTATGGCCAGCAAGAGTTTCAGGGAAAAAAGCACCGAGACCCACAAGGGAATCCAGTCCATGGATGAGGCCATCAGCGAGCTGTCAACCAGATGTAACCCCAAGGATGCCGGCCGGGCTATATACCTAATCTCGGCGCCAGCCCGGGAGATAAACATGGACCTAGTCAAAGAACTCGGTGACTGGCTGAAAGACCTGGCGCCCAACGCCATCATAAGAAACGGGGACTATCCCAGGGAAAGGGGCGTCATGGACGTCACCCTTATCCTGTCCGAGCTCAGCGACGTGGAAAAGGTCAGGCAATACTATAATGAGTCCACCAGTCTGGTGCCGATAATCAAAGAAAGGCAAAAAGAGGTCAAGGCCAAGCTCCTCACCATTGAGGAGGCAGCCAAAGACATACCCACGGTGTTCTAAATAGTTAAGATTTTTGTTTCGTAAAATTGCAAAAAAGTCCTCCTCCTTTTAGAGGAGGACTTTTTTGGCTAAACCCGAAGGTGCCCTCTGCTGGCAACGACAAAATAAAAAACAATCAAACTAAACCAGAACCAATCCAAGCTCTTTTAGAAACCAGGCAATATAAGGTATAATAAGGATGCCGATGGCTTCCCAGGTCTTTTACCGCAAGTGGCGTCCCCAGACTCTGGCTGAGGTAGTGGGGCAGGAGCACGTAACCCGAACGCTGCTCAATGCCCTGACCAGCGACCGCGTCTCACACGCCTATCTCTTTTGCGGCCCCAGGGGCACCGGCAAGACCAGCACCGGCCGTATACTGGCCAAGGCGGTAAACTGCGTCAGCCCGGTAAACGGAGAACCCTGCAACACCTGTTCTATGTGCCAGGCAATCACCGAGGGCCGGGCGCTGGATGTTATTGAGATTGACGCCGCTTCAAACACCGGCGTTGAAGACATCCGCACCCTGAGGGAGAGGGCCGGCTACGCTCCGAGCCAGGCACATCGCAAGGTCTATATCATTGATGAAGTCCATATGCTCTCAAACAGCGCTTCCAATGCCCTGCTCAAGACCCTTGAAGAGCCACCACCAAGCGTTATCTTTATCCTGGCGACTACCGAAATCCATAAAGTCCTGCCCACCATCATGTCACGCTGCCAGCGCTTTGATTTTCGAAGGCTTACCCAGAAGGACATTTCAACCAAGCTAGAGCTTATCTGTAACACAGAAGGCATCAAGATAGAGCCCGAAGCTCTTAGACTTATCGCCCGGAGCGCCGCCGGCAGCCTGCGGGATGCCGAAAACCTGCTGGAACAGCTCTTTACCTACTACGGCTCAGAAATAGGGCTACCACAGGTTCAGGCTATCCTGGGCATCACCGGCGATGCGCGAGCCAGGGAGTTGGCCAGGCAGATTATAGATAGCGATGTTGCCGCCGGTATGAAAACTATAAATGCCATAAGCAGTGACGGGCTTGACCTCAGGCAGTTCAACCGGGAACTGGTGGCCCATCTCAGGGCTCTGCTGCTGATAAAGAACGGCTGTGAAAAAGACCTGGACCTCACCCCTGAAGAGACGGCTGAGCTAAAAGACCTGGCACAAAGTGCCTCTCTGGAGCAGATCTTAAAGGCGGTCAAGCTCTTCGGCCAACTGGAGCTCGGCTTTGACAGCTGCTCCACCCTGCCCCTGGAGCTGGCGCTGGTAGACTGCAGTCTGGCACCAGAGATTGAAAAACCGGCAATTCAACCCAGGGCTGAGCCGGTCAAGCCAGCCAGAGTCAGTCCACCAGTCTCACCACCCAGACCAGCAAGAAAGCCAGAACCGGCCGCCGTCACTCCACCGGTAGAATCAGCCGCTATCGCACCGCCAGAGCCGGGCAGCGAACTGGAGCAGCTAATATCAAACTGGAGACAGGTCATTGAACAGGCTCCGGAAAGAACCAAAAGGACGCCGGCCATCGCCATCCTGAGGAGCGCCGGGGTCAAACCGATAGCCTTTGAGGATAACACCGTCGTCCTATCCTTCAGATATCCTTACCACAAGGAGAAGATAGAAGAGATAGAAAACAGAAAACTGGTTGCCGAGGTCATAAGCAGCTTCATCGGGCATCCCTGCCAGGTGCGCTGCATTTATGAGCCCGAAGCCAATCACCTGGTGCGGGAGGCACAGAGAATCGGCGGTCAAATAGTTGACGTGGAGGAAAAATGAACCTTTCTATGGTAAAACAGGCCCTGGAGCTCAAGTCCAAGCTGGAGAAGGCCCAGAAGGAGCTGGCCAAAATGACCGTGGAGGCGGAGTCGGGCAAGGGTGCCGTCAGGGTCACCGCCAGCGGTAAGCAAGAAATCCTGTCCATCACCATATCACCTGAGGTTATAAACCCGGCCAAGAAAGAGCAGCTGGAGAAACTGGTACTCAAGGGCGTAACCGATGCCCTGGATAAGTCCAAGAAGCTGGCCGAGAAGCACCTGGGCCAGATGACTGGGGGCATCAAGATTCCCGGAATAACCGCCTAGATGAAGGAGCCTAGATTGGAGCTGAACCCGTCGTCCACCGCCGGCCCGGTAAGCCGGCTCATCGGGGAGCTATCAAAGCTGCCGGGCATCGGTCCCAAGAGCGCCCAGCGTCTTACCTACTACCTGCTCCGCGCCCCGGATGAGCAGGCAAAAGTGCTGGCCGAAGCTGTGCTGTCTCTGAGACAAAAGACCCGGCTCTGCTCCGGCTGTTTCAATATCGCCGACTCTGACCTGTGCTCCATCTGCCGCAGTGATGAGCGGGACAAAACCAAAATCTGCATCGTGGAACAGCCCCAGGACATCCTGGCTCTGGAGCACGTCGGCGCCTATAAGGGGCTATACCACGTGCTCCACGGCGCCATCTCGCCCACCGAGGGGATAGGTGCCGACAGCATAAGAATCAAAGAGCTTGTGGAAAGGCTGAAGACTGGTCCAGTAGACGAGGTCATCCTGGCTACCAACCCCACTCTTGAAGGTGAAGCCACGGCTATGTATCTAAATAAGCTCATCTCACCCCTGGGCATCAAGGTCACCCGCCTCGCCCGGGGGCTTCCCTTCGGCACCGAGCTGGAATACGCCGACGACGTCACCCTGACCCGAGCCCTTGAGGGCCGGCAGGAGTTTTGAGGTTAAAATCCCCCTTTTGTAAAGGGAGATTAAGAGGGACTTCAGGCCAATCTGTGAATGAAATAAAATGACCAAGCCCCGCAACTACCAGACCGAAGCCATCACCATCAAAAAGACCAAGCTGGGCGAGGCCGATAGAATCCTCACCCTCTACACTCCCCACCTGGGCAAGATTCAGGCGGTAGCCAAAGGGGTGAGAAGGCCGAGGAGCAAGCTCTCGGGGCACCTGGAACTGCTCACCCACAGCCTGGTGACACTGGCCAGAGGCAAAAATCTTGATACCATAATCGGCAGCCAGACCGTAGACAGCTTCCTGCCACTCAAGAGCGACCTCGAGCTTATGTCCTGTGCCCTTTATGTTACCGAGCTGGTCAACCAGTTCACCGCCGAGCATGTTGAAGACTATAACCTGTTCGGCTTACTGCTTGAGACCTTCAAGCAGCTATGCCATAACCAGAACAATGAACTTATCCTGCGTTACTTTGAACTCCACCTGTTAAATGAGGTCGGCTACCGCCCTCAGCTTGAGTGCTGTGTTCGGTGCCGCTCACAGCTTGAGCTGGCTGCCAGCTATTTCGGCCCCGGTGCCGGCGGCATGCTGTGCCCCAGGTGCACCAGAGACCAATTTGCCCATCCCCTCTCGGCAAGCGGGTTAAAGGTGCTCAGGCTACTACAGGATGGCGACTATAGTATCATTAGCCAGTTAGAAATGAACCAGGAGCTTTCCACCGAGCTTGAGCGGATAATGAGAGGCTACATGAGATACCTCCTAGAAAGAGAAATAAAGTCGGCCACCTGGCTGGATACTTTGAGAGAGCAGACATCTGGCAAGTATTAGCTGGTAGCAAAAGGGAGAGATTCGTAGAGAGGGCAAAGCCCCTCTCTACTCTATATTCCCCTTCCCTTCCTTGGCAAGGGAAGGGGATGGATTTCAAAACCTCCGCTTTACTATAAGCCAGAGATAACATATACTAACTGCAATCCTTCACTTATAATCAAAGTCAACAAAGATGACATCAAGACTGGAGCGCATAAGCCGGCAGAGGCTGGAAAAGGTAGAAAGGCTGAGAGCCCGGGGCATTGACCCCTACCCTGCCCGCTTCCGCCCGACTCACACCACTGAGCAGGCCATAGCTCTGCTCAGACAGAACGAGGAAGGCCTAGCCCATCAGGACGAGGTTAGCGTCGCCGGAAGAATCATGGCCAAAAGAGAGATGGGCAAGAGTGCCTTCTTTGACCTCCGCGATGGCTCGGGCAGGATTCAACTGATGTTCCGCGATATAGACAAGTCTGAGGAGGGCAAAGCCCGGCTTCTTAACGACCTGGACATCGGCGACATCATCGGTGTTAGCGGCAGCCTGATTCGGACAAGAACTGGCGAACCCACCGTCCGGGTAGCCGATTTTGCCCTGCTGGCCAAGTCCTTAAGACCTCTGCCCGAAAAGTGGCACGGACTCCAGGATGTTGACGCCCGTCACCGCCGGCGCTATCTGGACTTGATCAGCAACCCCGAGGTCAAGTCGGCATTCAGGACGCGCAGCCGGGTCATCTCGGCGGTAAGAGCCTTCCTGGACAAACGGGGCTTCCTTGAAGTAGAGACGCCGGTGCTACAGCCCTCGGCGGGAGGGGCGCTGGCCCGCCCCTTCGTCACCCACCACCACGCCCTTGACCAGGACTTCTACCTGAGGATTGCCCTTGAGCTCCATCTAAAAAGGCTCATCATCGGCGGTTTTGACAGGGTCTATGAGATAGGGCGCACCTTCCGCAATGAAGGCATCTCCACCAGACACAACCCGGAGTTCACCATGCTGGAAGCTTACCAGGCTTATGCCGACTACAATGATGTCATGAACCTGCTTGAGGCAATGGTCTCCGGCATCATCAGAAAGCTCACCGGTAAGTATAAGGTCAAATTCGGCGAAGAAATTATTAACTTCAAGCCACCATGGCAAAGGATGGAGTTGCGCCAGGCGGTCATAAAATACTGCGGCATTGACTTTGTCCAGTATCCAGATGCCGACCTGCTCCGGGCTAAGATGAGAGAGCTTGGCTTGGAGGTCGACCCGCAGAAGAACTGGCCGCGGCTGGTTGACGAGCTAATCTCCACCTGCGTTGAGCCCAACCTCATCCAGCCCACCTTTCTTATAGACTACCCGGCGTCGATGTCCCCGTTGGCCAAGAGAAAACCGGGGCAGGAGCGGGTGGTGGAGCGCTTTGAAGCCTTTGCCGGAGGCATGGAGATGGCCAACGCCTTCACCGAGCTTAACGACCCCGTTGAGCAGCGCCAGCGCTTCGTGGAACAGCAGAAGGAGCAAAAGAAGGCAGAGGACGAGACCGAAACGATTGACGAGGACTTCCTGACGGCCATGGAATACGGCATGCCTCCCACGGGTGGGCTGGGGGTGGGCATCGACCGGCTGGTGATGCTCCTCACCAACCAGCAGTCGATAAGAGAGGTGATACTGTTTCCACAGTTGAGGGAGAAGGAATAAATAATGGGAAGAGGCTCCTCTTTGTGAAAAAGAAAAAAGAATACGTAGGGAAAATCAAATTATACGCTGATGAAAATATCCGATATGGGATTGTGTTAGCGCTTAGATTGCAAGGGGTCAACATAAAGCACGCAAGCGAAGTAAATCTCACAAATAAGGATGATGGGATTCATTTTCAATATGCCAAAAAGGAAAAAAGGTGGTTATTGACCACAGACAGGCATTTTCTAAATCATAATGTTTTCCCATTTGAACAAATAAAGGTATTGCTATAGTACCAGATACTGGTGATGGTCTCATTGCTGGGGCAATTATGGCTTGGCTAAAATACGAACTAACCCCAAGTGGGAAGGGGATAGACAATTGTAAAGTTGAATTTCAGAGGGATGGTGTTTTGTTTCACTTTAGAAGAGAAGGGACAATATACACCCAGAAGCTAAAATCTCGTAGTATTGAACAATAGGGGAAGGGGATATGGTTAATAAACAAAGTCATTGCGAGGAGCGCAGCGACGAAGCAATCTCGGGTGAAAGCGAGATCCATTTAGATTGCTTCGCTCCAGAATGACAAAAGAAGGACTCGCAATGACAGGAGAAGACAATGCTTGACCTGAAGTTTATCCGCGAAAACACCGAGCTGGTGCGCCAGGCAGTAGCCGACAGACACGACAGCGCCCCGATAGAAGACATCCTCAAGCTTGACGCCCAGCGACGGCAGAAGCTCCTAGAGCTGGAAGACTCCAGGCGCCGGCGCAAGGAGCTGGCCAAGAGCAGGGGCGCCGATGCCCCAGAAGAGGGACGCCGGCTCCGGGAAAGGATTAAGACGCTTGAAGAGGAGCTAAGAGTCCTGGACTGTCAGCTTGAAGACCTGCTGCTCCGCGTGCCCAACATCCCCCAGCCCACGGTGCCGGTGGGCAAAGACGAAAACGATAACATAGTTATTCGTTCCTGGGGAGAACCAAAGGGCTTTGATTTTACACCTGCCCCCCACTGGAAGCTGGGCGAAGACCTGGGCATCATCGACTTTGAAAGAGGGGTGAAGCTGTCCGGAACCCGCTTCTATGTCCTCAGGGGGGGCGGCTCTCACCTGCAACGGGCGCTGATTAACTTTATGCTTGACCTCCACACCGGAGAGCACGGCTACCAGGAAATCTATCCCCCGTTCATGGTCAAGCGGGAGACCATGGTCGGCTCGGGGAATCTGCCCAAATTTGCCGATAACCTCTACCACGACGCAGAGGATGACCTATGGTTTGTGCCCACGGCCGAGGTGCCGCTGACCAACCTCCACCGGGATGAAATCATCCCGCCAGGCGTTCTTCCACTACATTATGTCGCCTACACCGCCTGCTTCCGCCGGGAGAAGATGTCTGCCGGCAAGGACACCCGGGGCATAAAAAGGCTCCACCAGTTTGACAAGGTAGAGCTTTACAAGTTCACCGAACCGGACAGGTCTAACGACGAGCTTGAGAAGATGGTGAATGACGCTGAAGATGTCAGCCAGAAGCTAGGGCTGCCCTACCGCATCAAACAGCTATGCACCGCCGACCTGGGCTTTGCCTCAACCAAGTCCTATGACATCGAGATGTGGGCTCCGGGCATCGGTGAGTGGCTGGAGGTAAGCTCCTGCTCCAACTGCAGCGATTTCCAGGCCCGCAGGGCCAACATCCGCTACCGCCCCTCCCCGGAAAGCAAACCCCAGTTCGTCCACACTCTGAACGGCTCCGGGCTGGCCCTGCCCAGAGTGCTAATTGCCATAATGGAAAACTATCAGCAGGCCGACGGCAGCATTACCATCCCCGAAATCCTCCAGCCCTACTTTGGCGAGAAATCTATCGGTTAGTCCTCTAATAGCCACCGCGACAGGAAAATAGCATGACCAAGAACAACAGAACCGGCCTGCCAAGCCAGACCAGTCATGATAAGATGACAGACTTACTCCGGCTTAACCAGGAAATCGCCTACAAGGGGAAGATAGGCTGGCTGCGAGAGCAATACTGTCTGGAGCAGATAAGGTATATGAAGGTCTGTCACCAGAAAATCGGCCAGGACCAGATTGAACACGCCCGGGCCCGTGGTGGGGTCATCTCCTGTGGCAAGGGCTGCTCCTGCTGCTGTTACTTATATATCGGGGCCAACCTGCAGGAATGTGAGGCCATCGCCTATTACCTCTACCACCATAAGCCGCTGTTAGATAGCTTCATTGAGAAATACCCTGGCTGGCGGGAAGCGGTAAGGCAGGGTGGTGACCAGTTCCGTAATTGCGAGCAACTTTTCACCAAGATGCTGCTATCCGGCACAGACAAACAAAGAGAGCAAACCTTTGAGGCAGCATTGAGGCGCCACAATAAACAGAATATCGCCTGCCCCTTCCTGGAAAATGACCTGTGTCTGATTTATGAAACTCGCCCCTGCAACTGTGCCGGCCTCTTCATCACCACTTCGCCTGAGCAGTGCCAGCCCCAGAACAACGAAGACCCGAGGTTCAACATCACCACCATTGACGACGTGGTGTCTGATACTTCCTTCTACTACAGAAGCCTGAGCCACCCCATCCACCTGTATATGCCGGTAGCGGTCTACCGGATTCTGGAAGAGGGCTTCTCTTATCTGGCCCAATTCCCCGGCCTTGAGGGGCTGGAGTCCGAGGCTATGAGTGACCCCGAAGTCAAAGCCATCATCCAGTCCCTAGAGGTTTAAATCAAGTTTGACGCCCGGGGCACAAACTTTTTATACTTAGCCTGGCCCGGAGGGGTGTCCGAGTGGACTATGGAGACGGTCTTGAAAACCGTTGTCGCCGCAAGGTGACCGTGGGTTCGAATCCCACCCCCTCCGCCACCCTCGCCTTAAACCCCGTCTCTTAAACTCTCCTCGGCGTTTAGTGTGGCTCGACGGACACCATATTTAGCCTGGCATAACCCAACTGGTTCAGCCGATAGCCGGTCACATAAGGCTTGACCAGCACATAGTCCTGCTCAAACCACAAGGGCAGGCAGGCAGCATCGCTGACCAGCTTCTGCTCCGCCTGCCGATAAAGCTCAAGGCTCAGGTCACTATCCCATTCCACGCCGGCCGCCCGGAGTAAGGCGTCCACCTCCGGATTGCTGTACTCACCAACATTACTTCTAGAACCAGTGGCGAACAGGATTTCAAGAAAATTCTGAGGGCGGGGATAATCAGCATACCAGCTCCAGTAGACCATCTCGTCTTTCTCCTGCATGATGTTATAAAGGAATTCCTCAGGTTCCAGCTGCCTCACTGTCACCTCCACCCCCAGGTTAACCCGCCACTCATAAACGATGGCCTCCAGGTCCGATGAGATTAGGCCTCCCCAGCCCCCGGTGGTAATAGTAATCGGCGGTAAGTTGGATACATCACCATATTTTGAAGCCGCAATCAGTGCCCTGGCCTGGTCAATATCAAAATCAAGCCCTGTCAAATCAGGGTTAAATCCAGGCATGCCCGGGGGCAGTATGCCGTCTGCCCAGGTCACGGTATCCTTGAAGACCAGAGAAACCAGCTTGTCCTTATCTATAGCCTGGGAAAAAGCGCGGCGGATGTCAGGGTCATCAAAAGGCGGCTTGGTGCAGTTAAAGCCGATGTACGTCAGCCCAAACACCGGGGCTACCGAAAGCTCCTGATAGAAGCTACCAGCCGGGTCAGTGACCTTGTCAAAATAGCCGGAGTCAACGCTGGTGACATCAATCTGGCCCGTCTCGTACAAGTCCATCGGCAGGCCCGCCCAGAGATGGAAATCAACATAATCAACCCGGGCTAGGTCACCGTAGTAGAGCTCATTTCTCTCCAGCACCAGCTGGCTGCCCTGCTCCCACTTCATAAGTCTGAAAGGGCCGGTACCGCTGGGCTGGAGCCACCAGGAAGCCCCCTGTTCTACGTTATCCCTGTCCACAACAAAGCTGGTGACGTGGGTCATCTCGGACAAGAAGTAGGACTTGGGCTCATCTATGGTAACCCTGAGGGTAAAGTCATCAACTACCTCAACACCACTGAGCTCGTCACTCTCTCCAGCCAGCATCTGGTTGGCGCCGACTATATCACCCAGGTAGATGCTGGCCGTCTGAGAGTCGGTCGCCGGGTCTAAGGCACGCTCCCAGGAGTACTTGAAGTCCTGGGCCCTGACCTGCCTTCCGCTATGGAAATAGACGTCGTCTCTCAGGTAAAAGGTGTACACCCTGCCATCCGGACTTACCTCCCAGTCCCGGGCTATGTCGGGGACCGTCCCAAGATTATCATCCAGAGTAACCAGGCCACTAAAAAGTTGAATTATATAGCCGTTGGACAGGGCATCATTGGCCAGCGCCGGGTCAAGGGTCAAGGGGTCTATGCCGTAGAGGTTAAGGACTGTCCCGGTAAGAGTTGTTTCGCCGGACTTAATCGGGCACTGGCAGCCGGTCAGCACCAGGCTGCCCGCCAGTACTGCCGAGAGAAGGGCTAACGATACTTTTCTAACCATTTGGTTTAAAACAACCCCTGCCTCTTCAGGCTGAGGTAGTCCCTACCGCCGATAATGATGTGGTCTAAGACATCTATGCCCATAATCTCCCCGGCCCGGGCCAGCCTCTTGGTCAATTTTATGTCATCTTCCGAGGCAGAGGGGTCGCCCGAGGGGTGGTTGTGGGCGAAAATAACCGAAGCCGCACTGGCTGATAAGGCTTCCTTAAACACCTCTCTGGGATGAACGATACTGGTATCCAGACTGCCCACCGAGATTTCCGAGACCTTCAGCAGCCGGCTGCGGTTGTCCAGCAAGATTGCCAGGAAGTGCTCCTTCTTCTTTTCCTTCAGCCTTCCCCTTACCAGGCCGACGACATCCTCAGGAGTCTTCACCAGCGGTCTTTCTGAAGCCTCCGCATAAGTCTCCAGGCGGCTAGCCAGCTCAAAGGCCGCCTTTAGCTGTGCCGCCTTCGCCAGACCGATTCCCCTCACCCCGGACAGCTCCTCTACCGAGGCGCCGGCCACTCCCTTGAGGCTACCAAAACTGGCGAGCAGTCTCTGTGCTGTTACCATCACCGACTCGCCGCTGATACCCCGGCCCAGAATCAGGGCCAGAATCTCCTGGGCCGAGAGGGAATCAGCGCCAAACTTGAGTAGCCTTTCCCTGGGGCGTTCCGAGACAGGCAAATCGTGGATTGTAAATGACTTCTTCACCGGGCTCATTTTATGACCGGCCTCCGGCAACCAGAGATGCTAGTGACAGTGTGGATGGTATCCCCGCCTGTGCCCGGGTTGACGCACCGGCCGGCTGGTACCTACTGGTCGCATAGTCCCGCCACAGGACATTCAGACCATCCATATCAAAGCCATAGACAGCCATCAGGGCACCATCATAGGTGGCCCCCTGCTTGAAGGTGTTGAGCAGCTCAAACATCTTGTCCTGACCATAGGTTGAGATGAGAAACTCAACCAGACTGTAGCTCTGAGCATAGGAGAGATAGGACTGGTCCGGGTAGGCGGAAAAGGGACTGGCCAGGCTGCGCACCGAAATGAGGCTATCCTGGGCCACCGCCTCGGCCAGCAGGTTCTGGTAGAACAGCTCCAGCTCTCCCTCGGCGTACATGGACAGGCCTTCACTAAGCCAGGTGGGTAAAGAGTTGTAGGGGTTAAAGGTCATCTGGTGCGTTACCACATGGGCCAGTTCGTGGACAATGGCCCTCTTGCCCCAGTCAATGTTTGCCGGGTCTATACCGATGACTATGGTCCCCTGCCGGGCATAGGTTACTCCTCCGGTCCACTCCTGAGGATATATCATCGCCCCCTGCAAATCCTGGGTACTGCCATAGATATAAAACTTGATCGGCTTTTCCAGATGGGCACCGGTATCTTCGGCCAGCCGGACCAGTGCCTGCTCAATGGTTGCCATCAGCTCCTGGGCAAAGGAGTCGTCACCCTTATACCAGTACAGGGTGATATTGTCCCGGCTCATACTTTGCCAGGAATAGCGGTTATCGTCAAAGTTGACCTGCTGCCGGTTTGTTATAAAATCACCGCCGGCGGCGTCAACTATAGTCCACCAGTACTCCACCACTGCCCCGGGGGGTAGACCGCCGGTCTTTACCATATCCAGGCTCCAGCTGGCCGCCACGCTGGTGCCGGGGACAAAGCTGATTTTAACCTCATTGGTCACCGGGGCAAAGCTCTCCAGTTCAATGACATAGTGGAGACGAACATCGGTGATATTTACCTCACTCTTAATGGCCAGATTAAAGTCAAGAGAGGTCGGAAACACCGCCCTGGCCGAGTCCGTGGGCACCGTTATCTCCGTCTGGGCCTGAACCGGGCTCAGCGCTGGCAGCAGCAAGCCCAGGACTGTGGCCAAAGCAACGATTTTCTTAATCATCTTCCCTGCCCAACCCGGACCTAAAGTATGCGGTGATAAAGCCGTCTATTTCCCCGTTTAACACCGCTTCGGTATCACTCGTCTGATAACCGGTACGGTGGTCTTTCACCATCTTATACGGGTGAAGGACATAGCTCCTGATCTGGTTGCCCCAGCCAGCGACTATCCGCTCGCCCTTGAGCTTGGCTCTTTCCTCCTGCCTCCTGGCCAACTCCAGCTTTAACAGGCGGGCTTCAAGAATTTTCATGGCGATTTCCCGGTTTTGATACTGTGAACGCTCACTCTGGGAGGTAGCGGTAAGCCCGGTAGGCAGGTGAGTGATTCTGACGGCGCTGCTGGTCTTCTGCATGTGCTGCCCGCCGGGCCCGCTAGAGCGAAAGGTATCAATCCTCAGGTCATCCGGTGACAGCTTTATATCAACTTCATCTTCGGCTTCGGGCATGACCTCAACCAGGGCAAACGAGGTGTGACGGGCATGGTCGGCATCAAAGGGGGAAAGACGGACCAGCCGATGGACGCCGTGTTCTGATTTCAGGTAGCCGAAGCTGTAATCACCGCTGACCTCAACCACAGCGCTCTTTACCCCGGCCTCTTCGCCAGGTGAGGAGTCCAGCACCTCGGCCTGATAGCCACGGTGCTCAGCCCAGCGAAGGTACATCCGG
This sequence comes from Dehalococcoidales bacterium, assembly GCA_034413595.1. Classification (GTDB taxonomy): domain Bacteria; phylum Chloroflexota; class Dehalococcoidia; order Dehalococcoidales; family JAUWZL01; genus JAUWZL01. Next base: position 118,446 of record DAOUMC010000018.1, read on the forward strand.
AGCAACATTTCAGCCCAGTCCTGGGATTCAACGCCTCCAGCCCCGGCATGAATGGCCAGTATAGCGTTACGGCTGTCATAATCACCGCCTAAAGACATCTGCAGTTCCAACTCAGCAAGAAGGGCGCCAATCTTGTTTATCTCGGACTGAAGCTCTTTGCTTAACGGGGTGTCCTCCGTCTCAAGCGAGGCCAGTTCAGCAACATCGGCCAGCCTCTTTTCCAGTCCCCGCCATCTGTCCACAATCCTCTTTGCTTCAGCCAACCGGCGCATAACATCCTTAGCCCTGCTCTGGTCCTGCCAGAAGTCGGGCCTGGCAGCCAGTTTCTCCAGCCTCTTTACCTCTTGTTCTCTGGCGGCGATGTCAAAGACACACCATAGCTTGAGAGATTCTTTGCCGCAGTGTGCTTATTTGTTCCTCTGATTGCTGCACAATTTCCTCCTGCCCATTAACCAGTTATAATACTAATCTGCCCGGCCAAAAAGCCTTCCCTGATAGGCCGATTGGTACTCCTTGCTCTTAGGCTGAAGAGCACCCCCGGCCGCCAGGTGAGCCAGGCGCGTCGGCTCGGGCAGACGATAGCCACGGCAGTACTCCAACACCCAGTAAATGGCATTCTCAAGGCTAATTTTATGGCCTGTAGAGACATAGACCGGCTTTACCCCGTTTTTGGTTCTCAGGGCGACGCCTACGGTCTCACCCCGGTCGGTGACCACGGCATAGCTGCCCGATTCCCTGCCCGGCTCCTGATGGCTGCCGCAGAGCCGGGATTTGGCGCAACCGATAGTCGGTATATCCAGAATCAACCCCAGATGGCTGGCGATGCCCAGCCTCCGGGGGTGGGCAATCCCCTGGCCATCAACCATTATGAGGTCTGGAGAAAGGGAAAGCTTCTGGCAGGCAGCCAGAATCAGTGGTGACTCCCTGAAGGACAAAAGACCCGGAATATAGGGAAAATCCAGCTTCCCCTGGGCCGCCTCCACTTCTACCAGCCTTAGCTCAGGATAGCTCAGGACAACAATCGCCGCCTGGGCCATCTCCCCGGCCTTGCCGACAGCGATATCCACTCCGGCGACAAATCTGGGGGCCGTGACCTCCCCGGTTTTTGACACCCGCCGTGACAGTTGCCGCTGAAGCCCTACGGCCTGAGTCGGGCTGAGCTGCCACCGATGCCGGTTACTAATTTCCACCCTTCAATTATAACGATTGTATAAACACCTTGACAAATAGAAGTTCAGATACACTATTGACAGCCAAATAGTTATAGTGCATAATAACCAACAACATGGTAAAAATCAGGCTCAGGCGAGTAGGTGCCCCAAAGAAACCGAGCTACCGGCTGGTGGTAGCCGACTCCCGCTCACCACGAGACGGGGCTTTTATCACCGTTATCGGGCATTACAACCCCATGACCAACCCCGAGACGGTTGTTATTAATGAAGAAGAAGCGCTGAAATGGCTGGGGCGAGGCGCCCAACCCACAATCACCGCCGGCAGACTGCTGACCAAGGCAGGTATTATGGAAAAGTTTAAGGCAACAAAGGAGAAAACATGAAAGACCTAGTAGAGTACATCGCCAAATCACTGGTCAACTCACCCGATGATGTAGTGGTTACCGAGGAAAAGGACGAAGAGGGAATAGTTCTGAAACTGCAGGTTGCTGACGAAGATAAGGGCCGGATTATCGGCAAACAGGGCCGGATAGCCCAGGCCATGCGCACCCTGATCAGGGTAAAGGCGGCCAAGGCGGGCACCAGAGCCACCCTGGAGATTATCTGAGAAACAAGGCCACAAAGTCAAGGGGTTTCTGTCTTCAGAATCTTCCCATCCAAGCATCTGGGCCAGCTGATTGCTTTTACAGACAGGTGCTGGCAAGCTGGCACCGTTGTCGCCCTAAGCTAGACCTCGGGTCTCTTTCTCCTGCGTCTGGCGGCTACCCTGAGCCGGATCAGTGAGCGGTGCAGAGCAGCCTCGGCTCGGGCGGCATCAACTCCAGGGGTGTATCTTTCCGCCAGACGCTGCTCGGCACGGCGTTTGGCCTCTTCAGCCCGGGCGATATCAATCTCTTCGGCCCTCTCAGCAGAGTCAGCCAGGACAATGACCCGGTCCGGGCGCACCTCAAAAAAACCTCCAGAAACAGCCAGGGCAAACTCTTCATCTCCTTTTCTGGCTATCAGTTCTCCCGGCTGGAGCATGGTCATCAGGGGGGCGTGGTGCGGCAGAATTCCCAGCTGCCCCTCAACACCCGGGGCGATGACCATGTCAACATCGTCGGAGTAAACCGAGCGCTCGGCAGTAACAATATCAAGCCTCATTCTGGTCATAATTTTTATAATCCCCGACTACTTTTCCAGTTCTTTGGCCGCCTCAACCGCTTCATCTATGGTGCCCACCATGTAGAAAGCCTGCTCTGGAAGGGCATCGTGCTTGCCGTCCAGAATCTCTTTAAATCCGCGGACCGTCTCGGCTATGGGCACATACTTTCCCGGTCTTCCGGTGAAGACCTCGGCAACAAACATAGGCTGGGTCAGGAACCGCTGTATCTTGCGGGCGCGAGCCACGGTCAGCTTGTCCTCCTCGCTAAGCTCTTCAATGCCCAGAATGGCAATCACGTCCTGCAGGTCTTTGTAGCGCTGGAGCACCCTCTGAACCTCCCGGGCTATCCGATAGTGCTCCTCGCCCACGATATCGGGGGCCAGTATTCGTGAAGTTGAAGTCAGCGGGTCAACCGCCGGATACAGGCCCTGTTCAAACAGAGCCCTCTCCAGAGCGACGACGGCGTCCAGGTGACCGAAGGTGGCCACCACCCCGGGGTCGGTATAGTCATCAGCCGGAACATAGATTGCCTGGAAAGAGGTGATTGAGCCCTGCTTGGTTGAGGTAATCCTTTCCTGCAACTCACCCATTTCCGTCGCCAGTGTCGGCTGATAGCCCACGGCCGAAGGCATACGCCCCAGCTGAGCCGACACCTCCATGCCAGCCAGAGTGTAGCGGTAGATGTTGTCAATAAAAAGCAGAACGTCCTGGTGCTCCACGTCACGGAAGTATTCCGCCATGGCCAGCCCGGTAAGTCCGATGCGGAGACGCACCGCCGGCAGCTCATTCATCTGACCGAAGACCAGAACCGTTTTGTCCAGCACCCCGGACTCCTTCATTCCCAGCCACAGGTCATTGCCCTCACGTGACCTCTCACCAACACCGGCAAAGACCGAGAAACCGCCGTGCTCGGTGGCAATGTTGCGGATAAGCTCCATGATTATAACCGTCTTACCCACGCCGGCGCCGCCATAGGCGCCTATCTTGCCTCCCTTGACAAAGGGGGTTATCAGGTCAATGACCTTGATGCCTGTCTCCAGGGTCTGAGTGGTCGTCTCCTGGTCTTCAAATGCCGGTGGAGCGCGATGGATAGGCCAGTGCTCCTCAGCCTTGACCTCCCCCAGATTGTCCAGTGGCTGCCCCATAACATCAAAGAGCCGCCCCAGGCAGGCTTTACCGACGGGCACGGTAAGCGATGTCCCGGTGTCTATTGCCTCAGTGCCTCGAGCCAGTCCGTCAGTTGGCAGCAGTGACAGGCACCTCACCCAGTTGTTGCCGGTGTGCCCCTGGACTTCAAGCACCAGCTTCGAGCCATCCCCGGGAATCTCAATGGCATTGAAGAGCGCCGGCAGCTCCTCGGGGGGGAATTCAATATCGACCACCGAACCTATAACCTGAACTACTTTGCCTTTAGCCATAACAACCTCCTACTCCAGAGCCGCCGTACCACCGGTGATGTCAAGCAGCTCATTGGTAATCATCTCCTGGCGCGCCTTATTGTAAACCAGCGTTAGCCCGTCGATAAGGTCTCTGGCATTATCGGTGGCGTTGCGCATAGCCACCATTCTGGCTGACTGCTCGCTGGCGATGCTCTCAAGAACGGCGTGGTAGACCTGCATTTCAACAAAACGGGGCAGCAGTCCTCCTAAAACCCCTGTCGGTCCTGGCTCGTAGATATAGTCCACATTCTCGGATGCCGGAATAGGCGCCGGTTCAACCGGCAGTAGCCTCTGTAGGACCGGCTCCTGGACCATGGTTGAGATGAAGCGGGTGTATGCCAGATAAACCTCATCGGTGGCGGTGTCGGAAAAGTCATCAATGACAATGCGGGAGATGGGCAGGGTATCCAGCAGGCCAGGGCGGTCACTAAGTCCGGTAAAATGGGCCTCAATTTGCTGGCCCGTGCGCCGAAGAAAATCAAGTCCCTTGCGGCCCACAGCGACAAGCACCACCGGCACACCCTGCTCCAGGATAAAGCCGGCTGTTTTTCGGTTGAGGTTGGCCACAAGGCCGCCGGCCAGTCCGCGGTCAGGGGTTATGTGAACGATGGAAATCTTCTTTACCGGCCTCCTCTGCAGTAATGGGTGCAGTGCCGCCCTCTGACCAGTCGGCAGGGCTGCCAGGTCAGATATCACCCTGGTAATCTTTTCAGAATAGGGGCGTCCGGCTAGGCCGCGCTCCTGCGCCCGCCTCATCTTTGAGGCGGCAATCATCTCCATAGCCTTGGTAATCTTGGCTGTGTTCTGGATGCCCTTTATCCGGCGGCGAATCAAGCGGATGTTAGCCAATGTTTATGAATCTCCCTTTATTTCTTAGAACCCTATCCCCTGTATCCCCTTCCCTTGTTTAAGGGGATGTTTTTCCTAAGAGGGACTCCGTCCCTTTTAAACTCCCTATCAGCTTTCCTGCTATTTAGCCACAAAGCCCTTCTTGAACTCATCTATGGCAGATTTCAGCTTTTCCTCAGTCTCGCTACTTAAGTCTTTTTTCTGGGCAATATCCTTGCCTATCTCAGGATGCGCTCTCTCCATAAACTTATGGAAACCGGCCTCAAGGTCTATCACCTTGCCTATCGGAACATCATCAATATAGCCATTGATGGCGGCGTAGAGAACCATGACCTGTTTCTCCAGAGGCACCGGGGCGAACTGGGGCTGTTTCAGGACCTCCTGTATCCTCTGGCCGCGCTCTATCTGGGCCCTAGTGGCCTTATCCAGCTCGGCGGTGCCGAACTGGGCGAAAGCGGCAAGCTCTCTATACTGGGCCATGCTAAGCTTGAGCTTGCCGGCCACTTTTCTCATCGCCCTGGTCTGGGCGGCGCTGCCCACCCGGGAAACCGACAGGCCGACGTTGAGCGCCGGTCTGATGCCGGCATTAAACAGGTCAGGTTCAACGTAAATCTGGCCATCCGTAATGGAGATAACATTGGTCGGAATATAGGCGGCGACATCACCGGCCTGGGTCTCAATAATCGGCAGGGCGGTGAGGCTGCCACCGCCATTCTCCTCGTTCAGTTTGGCCGCTCTCTCCAGCAGGCGGCTGTGGAGGTAAAAAACATCGCCGGGGTAGGCCTCCCGACCCGGTGGCCGACGCAGAAGCAGTGATAGCTGGCGGTAAGCCCAGCCGTGCTTAGAAAGGTCATCATAGACTATCAGGGAGTCCTTCCCCTGCTCCATAAACTCCTCACCTATGGCGCAGCCGGCATAGGGAGCCAGGTATTGCAGGGCTACCGATTCCGAGGCATTGGCGGCGATAACAATGGTGTGCTCCATAGCCTCGTAGGCTTCCAGGTTGGCCACCACCTGCGCCACCTTGGACGCCTTCTGGCCGATGGCAACATAGATACAGAGCAGGTCGCCACCCTTTTGATTAACGATAGTGTCGAGGGCTATAGCCGTCTTACCCGTGGAACGGTCACCGATGATAAGCTCTCTCTGCCCGCGGCCTATGGGAATCATGCTATCTATCGCTTTAATGCCGGTCTGCACCGGCGTATCCACCGGCTTTCTGGCCACCACGTTGGGGGCCACCCTCTCAAGGGGGCGGGTCTTGTCAGACCTGACGGCACCCTTGCCGTCCAGCGGGCGGCCCAGGGGGTCAACCACACGCCCGATGAGAGCCCGGCCCACCGGTACTTCGGCGATGCGACCGGTGGAGCGCACGTCATCACCCTCTTTAATCCCGGAATCGTCCCCCAGGATAACAGCGGCTACGCTGTCTTCCTCAAGGTTGAGGGCGATACCAATGACATCCCCCGGGAACTGGAGCAGCTCATTATACCTGACCCCGGACAGTCCGTGGATTCTGGCGATGCCATCACCCACCTCAATCACCGTGCCCGTATCCACCATGGCTACCTGAGCACCGAACTGCTCAATCTGCTGTTTGATAACCGAAACTATATCCTGTCCCTTAGCCAACTTGCCACCTCCTGACCAGTATCTGCTGTATCATTTCTTAGCTATTTCCGCTTTTAGAGCAGCCAGTTTGCTGCTTGTGCTGCCATCCAATAATTTGCCAGCGACTCTGACAACAACCCCGCCAATCAGGCCGGGGTCTACGCGTTCAGATTCAAGTATCACCTTCTTGCCGATGATATCGCTCAGTTTTTGTCTTAGCTTGAGTCTGTCCTCGTCACCAAGAGGAACCGCCGTAGTAACCTCAGCCCTCTCAACCCCATGGTAGCTATCTACCAGGTGCCGGTACTCAGCGGCGATATCAGGTAAAACATCCAGCCTTGCTCTGGTTAGCAGTACACAGACCAGGTTCAGCACCAGGGGGTTGATATCGCCCAGCTTAGCCCGTAGCAGCCTGGCTTTATCCTCAAAATGAAAGTCGGGGTTCCCCAGGTAGCTGGCAACAGTAGCATCCTGGCTCAGAGTAGCCACCCTCGCCAGGTCAGCCTGCAACTCGTCTACCCGGTTCTTATCCAGCTCAAATATCGCCTGGGCGTAGCGTCGAGCAAGAAATCTTCCAGCCACCAGCTCCTCCAAAGAAAGTTATTTCTTTTCCAGACCGGCGCTCTCTTCTAGCACTTCATCAATTAGCTGACGGTGTGCCTCTTTGTCCAGTGAGCGGTCAATGACCTTGCCCGCCGCCAGTACCGTTAAGTCAGCGAATGCCTTGCGCAGCTCGCCAACAGCCTCGGTTCGCTCGTGCTGTATCTCAACCTGAGCCCGGGTGATGAGTTTCTCGGCCTCTCTCTGGGCTTCCTGCCGGGCTTTTTGCCGCATCTCCTCCCCCACCTGCGCCGCCTGGTCTATTATCTTCTGCCCCTCCTCGCTGGCTTCTCCGATACGCCTAGTCACTTCTTCTTCCGCCTTGGATGCCCGCTCCTTGATGCGCTCTGTCTGCTCCATACTCTCCTTGACCTTACGGGAGCGCTCATCAAGCATTCTCATAACGGGCTTGTAAGCCACAAAGTAGAGCAGGGCAAACAGAATGACAAAGTTGATAATCTGGGCTATCAGCTGAGATAAATTTATACCCAAACCTTCCATCTTTTAGCTCCCGTCACAGAACCAAAAATACATCGGCATGACGACTTACATCATCCCAAAAAGAAACACTAGTACCAGCATTAACATGCCGACAACCACCGCCACCACAATAACAGCTCCAATAAGCGTACTCACTATCGAAGGAATGTCGTCTTCCACAATAGTCCTCCTTGGTAACTCTAGACAACAAAAGCCAGAATAATAGCCACAATCAGAGCGTAGATAGCGACCGCCTCGGTGAGACCGGCTACCAGAATCATGTTGGTAAATATGGGCCCCCGCGCCTCCGGATTACGGGCTATACCCTGCAATGCGGAAAAGCCGATAAGCCCCAGGCCCAAACCAGGTCCCAGTGCCCCCAAGCCAATCGCCAAACCAACCGCCAGCATTCTCAGTGCGTCAGCATTCATTGTTAAACCCCCTTTATTAAAATATTATCATTACCAGTAAAATTCTCGCTCAGTGTGCCTCTTCCTCATGAGGCGCTACAGCCACGGTGGCATAAATAAGGGTCAGCCCGGCGAAGATAAGAGCCTGAATAAAGCCGATAAGCAGTTCCAGCCCATAGAAGGGAACAGCAAATAGATACGGGATAAGGAAGGCGACTACCAGAAGCAGAATCTCGCCGGCGGTCATATTGCCAAAAAGCCTGAAGGTGAGGCTGATAATCCTGGCGAAATCGCTCAGGGCTTCCAAGAGACCGGTAAAGACATTCATCCCCCCGGTAAACACACCAAAAACGCCGGCTTTCAGCCTGCCCCGAGATACGTGCCGCAGTCCGGCCAAGAGTTCCCGGACATTAATGAACTTGGCTATATAACTGACGCCCAGGCGCCGCAGGCCGTAGCATTGAAAGAAGACAAAGGAGACCAGAGCTAGAGCCAGAGGCACGTTGATATCGGTGTTGGCCGGGCGCAGTAAATGCACCTCGCCCTCGGCGGTGTGCACGGTAATCGAGCCATAACCGGGCAGCAGCGCCAGCCAGGCGTTAAAGGCAACAAAGAGAAATATGGTGGCCACCACCGGAAAGAACTTGCGCCCGTCTTTCTCACCGGCAACGCTCTGGCACAGGTCATAGAGCCAGCCAATCAGGAACTCAAAGGCGGCCTGTAACCTGCCCGGCACCAGCTTCATACGGCGGGTAACGACGTATGAGAAGACCGCCAGGAAGATAATCGTAACCCAGGCAGCAATGATGCTGTTGGTAACAGAGAAGCCAAAAATGTGAAAGACGGTCTCTGCCGGGAGCTCGGGCCGGGGACGGGGAACACTGAGCCAGTCGGGTAAGCCGATATTACCGATTAAACTCTTGCCCAGAGGGCCAGCAACAAAACCAACTATGAGCAGAGCCAGAAAGACGACCATGAGCCCGATGAGCACCGGAAAGGAACAGCCCAGGCAGCCCTTTTTCTTTACAGGCTCTTCAGGCACTAAGTGTCCTCCTTGTCCTCTTTATTTCTAAAGAGAGGTAGAAGCATACGGTAAACGCCATAAGCGGCGATAGCAAAGCCAAGAAACAAGCCAATCAGCACAAAAAGAGGCTGGGTACCAAGCTTACCATCCAGCCATAAACCACCAATCACCCCTAACACAATGGAAAGACCAACAAACCAGCCCACACCAATCACACCAAGGGCTGTCTGCCATCTTTGCATACCAGCCTCAACGCTGCCGCCAGCAGCATACCAAAACCAGCCACTCCAGTCAAGCCTTCTGGTCACCAAAAAGCCCCGGAAACAGGAGGTTCCAAGGCTTTTGGATTTACCCGGCTACGAGTCTGGCTAGGACTTGTGCTTGCCAAAGTCCTCCAGGTCAAGAGTATCAATGAAATCACTGAAGGCTGATAGCTTCTTCAGCTCTTCATCGCTGATTTTCTTACTCTCTTCGTCAACGGCCAGCCCGCCACTCTCTCCCATACTCTCCAGAGATATGCCCGCCTTATCCAGAACTGACTCTTCGGCATAGATAGGGACCTCCACCCTTACCGCCAGGGCCAGGGCATCGCTGGGACGGGCATCAATCTCCATCTGCCCGTCACCGACATTGAGAACAATCTTGGCGTAGAAGGTATCATTCTTAAGGTCACAGACGATAATAGAATTAACTGTAGCTCCCAGGGCTTCAATCACAGACTGCAGCAGGTCGTGGGTTAACGGCCGGGGTAGGGTCTCACCACGAAGTTTAATAGCTATGGCATTAGCCTCGGCCGGGCCAATAAAAATAGGCAGATAGCGCTCGGCCGCCTTCTCCTTCAGCATCACCACATATTGAGAATTGAGGCGGGTAAGCTGGGGATTCATCAGCCCAACCCGGATACTTTCAATGGTCATCTCCAGCATAATAACCCCTCCTGCTTATCAACAGCGCATTCTATTCTACTCCTCGCTATCAAAACTGTCAACTAAAGGTGACCGGATTTTCTCTACGGCTTTCTGGTCGGTCCCATTCGGTTTGGGCTGAGCCAGGGGGACGAGGAGATAGATTGTTTCAATCAAATGCCAGTAAAACATTTTGATTGATACTACTATGGCATTTAGTTAATGCTGTGGTATAATAAGCCCAAACCCGGCTAGGAGGAGACCGCTATCATGCCCAAGAGTGACAAGGCTATTCTATGGTTTGATGAGGTCACTAAAAACGATATCCCCATAGTTGGTGGCAAAGGGGCTAACCTGGGCGAGATGACCGGCGCCCACCTGCCAGTGCCACCCGGCTTCATTGTTACCGCCGGTGCCTATTATGATTTCCTCAAGAGCTCAAATATCGCCGACAAAATCGGCCAACTGCTCAAACCTTTAGACCCGGGCAACAGTAAGCAGCTGCAGCAGATTTCGGCCAGGATAAAGCAGCTCATCCTGAGCTTTGCCATGCCCCCGACATTGGCCCAGGAGATAAAACAAAGTTACATCAAGCTGGGCCGGGGTCTGGTGGCAGTACGCTCCTCGGCAACGGCCGAAGACCTGCCAGAGGCCTCCTTCGCCGGTCAGCAAGCCACCTTCCTCAACATACAGGGCGAGGAAAATGTCCCGGTCGCCGTCCAGAAGTGCTGGGCCTCCCTTTTTGAACCAAGGGCCATCTACTACCGGGCCCAGCACGGCTTTGACCACCTCAAGGTGGGTATCGCTGTTCCGGTGCAAAAAATGGTCGTCTCTCAGACATCGGGGGTCATGTTTACCCTGGAACCGGTGACCAGCGATACCGGCAAGATTGTGATAGAAGCCATATTCGGCCTGGGTGAAGGGCTGGTCTCTGGCGAAATAACGCCAGACCTCTATATCTTAGATAAGAAAGAAATGACTATTATCTCCAAAAGAATAAGCCGGCAAAAGCAGAAGATAGTGAGAAACTCCGAGGGTAACAGCCAGGAACCTAACGCCTGGCGACCGGTTCCGGAGCCAATTCAGGAGCAACAGAAACTACCTGATGAAGACATTGTCCGGCTGGCAAGGCTGGGGAAACAGATTGAAGACCACTACCAGTTCCCCCAAGACATTGAATGGGCAAAGGAAGACGGCCAGCTCTATATAGTCCAGACCCGCCCGGTAACCACCATCAAGGAGACAGCCGAGGCTGAACCCGAAATCGAAGCCCCGGTACTCCTCAGCGGAGTAGCCGCCAGCCCGGGTCTGGCTACGGGGCCGGTCAAAATAATACGCGATGCCTCACAGATAGACCGTGTTCACAACGGTGACATCCTGGTCGCCGAGATGACAACCCCCGACTTTGTGCCGGCAATGAAGAGAGCGGTAGCCATCGTCACCAACCGCGGCGGTAGAACCGCCCACGCCGCCATTGTCAGCCGGGAACTGGGTATTCCCTGTGTTGTCGGTACCGAGAGAGCAACAACTGTCCTGGCCGATGGACGGATAATCACCGTGGATGGCGCGCGCGGCAAGGTCTATAACGGCAAGGTCGCCCAGAGGTCAACCGCCACTATGGTGACCAATATCCTCGGAGAAGCCATCAAGACCAGGACCAAAGTTTATGTCAACCTGGCACAACCCGAGCTGGCCGACCTGGTAGCATCTCGTAATGTTGACGGCGTCGGGCTGCTCCGGGCTGAATTCATGGTCGCCCAGATTGGCCAGCACCCCAGGTACATGCTAAAACGGGGGCGGGGCAGCGAGTTTACCGATAGACTCTACCAGGGACTTTGCACCTTTGCCAAGGCTTTCCACCCCCGCCCGGTGGTCTACAGAACCACCGATTTCAAGACCAACGAGTACCGGGAGCTTGCTGGCGGTCAGGAGTTTGAAGAGACCGAAGAAAACCCCATGCTCGGCTACCGGGGGGCCTCACGCTATATCACCGACATTGAAACCTTTAAGCTGGAAATAGAAGCCGTAAAGAGGGTAAGAAAAGACTACACCAACCTCTGGGTCATGATTCCCTTCGTCCGCACTATTGACGAGCTCAAACGCACCAAAGATATTCTGGAGCAAGAAGGGCTGAAGCGCTCTCAGGATTTCAGGCTGTGGATGATGGTTGAAGTGCCGTCCAACATCTTCCTGATGGAGAAGTTTATTGAGGCCGGCATTGACGGCATCTCCATCGGCAGTAACGACCTGACCCAGCTTATTCTGGGCATTGACCGTGACAGCGCCAAGCTGGCCAAGACCTTTGACGAAAGAAATGAAGCCGTGCTCCTCGCCCTGGAGAGGGCTATCAAGGTGTCAAAGAGCAAGGGCATCACCTCCTCTATCTGCGGGCAGGCGCCTTCAGACTACCCCGACCTCACCGAAAAACTGGTCTCCTGGGGGATTACCTCGGTCTCGGTAAATCCCGATGCCATAAGCACCACGCGGGCCACTATCGCCAGGTTAGAAGCCAAGCTCGGGACTTGATGATTAGCCGGCTTAACATCCGCCAGAAAGCCGAAGAAAGGGAGGCCGGCCTCTCTCCCTATGCAGTAAAAAGCAGCCTGTCACATGGCAGGCTGGCCTATGAAGAGCCTGACCCGGTGCGCACCGCCTTCCAGAGAGACCGGGACCGCATCATCCACAGCAAAGCCTTCCGCCGGCTGAAGCACAAGACACAGGTCTTCATCGCCCCTCTGGGTGACCACTACGTCACCCGGCTGACCCACACCCTGGAGGTGTCACAGCTGGCACGCACCATAGCCCGGGCGCTAAATCTGAACGAGGACCTGGCCGAGGCCATAAGCCTGGGGCACGACCTGGGCCATACCCCATTTGGCCACATAGGGGAGGAGGTCCTGGATGAGCTTTATCCTCAGGGGTTCAGGCACTACGAGCAGAGCCTGCGGGTGGTTGACCTCATTGAGAACGATGGCCGGGGGCTGAACCTCACCTGGGAGGTGAGGGACGGCATCCTGAACCACTCCAAGCCAGAGGAAGAGCTCCTGGGGCAAGACTGGGGTAAAACGAACACCTTTGAGGGCGAGGTGTGCAAGATTTCAGATGCCATCGCCTACATCAACCACGACATCGGGGATGCCATCAGGGCCGGAATCATCACCGAGGACGCTCTACCAAAACGGGCCACCAGAGTCCTGGGGCACTCACACCGGGAGCGGATAAACACCATGGTGTGCGACATCATTGAAAACTCCTGGGCGGTGTCCGGTTATGACGACGCCAATGCCAAACCGTTTATCGGGATGAGCGGTAGCGTCGTCCGGGCGACCAACAGCCTGCGCCGCTTTCTCTTTGACAAGGTATACAACGTGGTATCAATCCAGGCCGAGGCCGAAAAGGCAAGGGACACCGTCCGCAAACTGTATAGATACTTCGTTGAACACCAAGACCGGCTGCCGCCGGAATACCGGCTCTACAGTGATGACGCCGAAAGAAGGGTGGTCGACTACATCGCCGGCATGACCGACCACTATGCCCTGAACCTGGCTCAAGAGCTATCGCTATAATCAGAGTTGAACTGCAAAAAAACAGCTGCCACCTGCCCCCGGAATGAGACTAACCAAGAAAAAGTAGTATAATTAATCATATGAGCGTTGTTGACGAGGTAAAGCAGAGGACGGACATCGTAGAGGTCGCCAGCCAGTACACCAGCCTGGCCAAAGCCGGACGCAACTTCAGAGGGCTGTGCCCGTTCCACAGCGAAAAACACGGCTCATTCTTCGTCTACCCCGAGCAACAGAGCTGGCACTGCTTTGGCGCCTGCTCAACCGGCGGCGATGTCTTCTCCCTGATTATGAAAAAGGAGGGCTTTGACTTCGGGGACGCCCTCAGGCTTCTCGCCCAGAGGGCTGGCGTTACTATTCCATCAAAAGGCGGGCAAAGAAGAGAAGACAAAGATAAGAACGAGCGGCTCTATCAGGCCAATGAGACCGCCGCTCTGTACTTTCACCATCTGCTGCTGAACTCGCCGGCGGGGGAGAAAGCCAGGAGCTATGTCGGTCAGCGGGGGTTGATAGCCAAGTCTGTCACCGATTTTCAAATAGGCTACAGCCCGAACAGCTGGGATAGTCTAAAGCAACACCTGATGGAGAGGGGATTTACCGAGGTAGAAATACTAGCCGCCGGTCTGGTAATAGAGACGGAGTCAGGCGGTAGCCACGACCGTTTCCGCCACCGGCTGATGTTCCCCATACGTGACATCAGGGGTCAGGCCACCGGTTTCGGCGCCAGGGCGCTGGACGACTCTATGCCCAAGTATCTGAACTCGCCCGAGACTCCGGTCTTTGACAAGAGCAGTTGCCTCTACGGCATCAACCTCGCCCACCAGGCCATCAGACAGCAAGACAGCGCCGTCATCGTTGAGGGATATATGGATGTGATTATCGCCCACCAGAACGGCTTTAGCAATGTGATTGCTTCAATGGGGACGGCAATCACCGACAGACAGATAAGCACCCTCAAAAAGCTGACCAGAAACCTGGTTTTTGCCCTTGATGCCGATTCCGCCGGCGAGGAGGCCAGCCTGAGAGGCATAGATTATGAGAATAGTCTTGGAGCCGAGGTAAAAGTCGCCATCCTGCCCCAAGGGAAGGACCCTGACGATGTAATCAGAGAATCTCCCGAGACCTGGCAACGCCTCTTGGACGAGGCAGTACCGATAATCGACTACGCCTTTAACCGGGTTACCTCTGAGCTTGACCTCAACACCGCCAAGGGCAAGTCTCTGGCCGCGGACAGGCTTCTGCCCATCATCACCGGGATAGCCGATGTCGTCCGCCAGGGGCACTATCTCCAGAAGTTGGCCCGCCTGGTGGCTATCAGCGAACGCCGGCTGGAAGTGGCTATGAAAGAGAAAAAACCAAAACCGAGCGGCACAAGATTTAGCCCACAAGAAGAACCGAAGGCAGCTGCTGCTACTCAGCGGTCACCTTTTGCCAGTCCCCTTGAAGAATACTGCCTGGCACTGCTGCTCCAGCACCCGGAACTTAAGGCTCACTCCGAGGAACTCTCAGCAGACTACTTTGAAAACAGCGAAAACCGCGAAATATTCCACGCCCTACAGCACAATCAAGACGTAAGCTCAATCAGGAGTGAGATTGATGTCACCATACAGGAGCATCTTGACCATTTGATCAGTCGCAACCTGACCCGAGACAACCTTGAGGAAAAGCTCTCAAGCTCCGCTCTTCGCCTTAGAGAAAGATACCTGCGAGGCCTGGAGCTAAAAAGGGAGGCCATTTTGGCCTCAGAAGCAACCAAGGGCACCAGTGCTGAACTTGATAAGCTTAAGGAACAGGGCACAGACATCAGCATTCAGCTGAGAGACGTCTTAATCCAGAGGTCACAGAGCAGACAGAAGCCGAGGAGAACGGGATGAACCAGGAAAATCCGGAAAGCAGCCAGCAGTCCGAGGAGCTCCTTTCTCAGGAGCAGAATGAAGAAGAGATGTCATCTGAGGAAAGTCTTGAGGAGGAGAAACCCCCGGAGAAGGAAGAGCTGGAGACTGAGGCTGAACCTAAAGCCGCTGAACTAACAATCCCGCTATACCAGGGTGAGGAACCGAGCATAGTTGATGACCCGGTTCGCATGTACCTCCACGAAATCGGTCGGGTACCACTGCTTACGGCCAATGACGAAAAGGTATTGGCCCAAAAAATGGAGCAGGGCAAGCGTATCAAAGAGATCAAACAGGAATTTCTGGATAGATACGGCAGGCCACCGACGGCTATAGAGATAGCGCTCCATATGCTCAAAGAGCTGGGGCAGACGGCATGGTTCATACGCCTGCTCCAGGAGGAGCTGGGCTTAAAGAGCCGGAGCGGCTTTAAAGAGACCGTCTTTGACCCGACACTCCGGGCCAGCTTTGACAGCGAGATAGACCAGAGATTGACCCAGGCCCTGGCGGCCAAGACCAATAAGTCCGTACCGGAGATAGAACAAGGCCTGATAGATCTATCCCTCAACAGCAGCCTGCTGCCGCAGGATATCCTGGACGCTATTGGCGATGATACCTCCCTGGCCGAGCTGGAAAATCTAACCCAGAGCCCGTCGCTGATTAGCTCCCTCCAGGTCTATCAAAGACAGACCCAGGATTATCTGGACAAGATTGAGCGTGAGGCAGAGAAAGCCGAGAGGCACCTTATTGAAGCCAACCTGCGTCTGGTGGTCAGTGTCGCCAAGAAGCACATCGGCCGGGGTATGCCGCTTCTGGACCTTCTTCAGGAAGGAAATATCGGACTCATCAGGGCCGTGGAGAAGTTCGACTACCACCGGGGTTACAAATTCAGCACCTATGCCACCTGGTGGATTCGCCAGGCTATCACCCGGGCTATCGCCGACCAGGCCCGCACCATCCGCATACCGGTCCACATGGTTGAGACCATCAATAAGCTGCTGAGTGTCAGCCGCCATCTCTCCCAGGAGTACGGCAGGGAGCCGACACCCAGGGAAATCGGCGATGAGATGGAACTACCCCCGGACAGGGTCAGGGAGATAATCAAGGTATCCCAGCTGCCGGTATCGCTGGAGTCACCCATAGGTGAAGAAGAGGACAGCCACCTGGGTGACTTTATTGAAGACCAGAACGCCCTGGCGCCACCGGACGCCGCCTCAAGGCAACTGCTAAAAGAGCAGATTGATAGCGTGCTTTCCAGCCTTACCCCCCGCGAGCGCCGGGTGCTCCAGCTCAGGTTTGGCCTTGAGGACGGGCGCAGTCGGACACTGGAGGAAGTGGGCAAGGAGTTCAATGTCACCCGGGAGCGCATCCGCCAGATTGAAGCCAAAGCGCTGAGAAAACTGCGCCACCCCACCCGCAGCCGGAAGCTGAAGGACTATCTGGAGTAATAAACAAAGAACTTCAACTTATCAGGGACAGTTGTTATAATAGACAAGGCTAGAGAGGTAGCGTTTCCAATGACAAGAGGCTATACCGCCAAGTACACCAAAATAAGTTCCGGCTACATGGGGCAACTGGTTGAGTGGCCGGAAGTCATCACCGAGGCCAAAACAATCGAGGAATGCCGGAAGATGCTCAGGGATGCCTTGCTTGAGATGATACTGGCCTACGAACAACAGAATAGAGAAATCCCTCTCGGTGGAGACCTCATAGAGCAAATGTTCGTCGAGGCATAGATTGTCAGTAAAGCGTCGGGAGCTGGTGAGATACCTGGAGACTAACGGCTTCCATCTACTGCGCGAGGGTGAAAAACACTCTATCTATAGTAACGGGGTAAAGACCATACCAGTGAAAAGACACCGCACACTGGATAGGATAACGGCCAACGAATTGTGTAAACAAGCCGGGCTTGACCCTAAATTTTGAGCAGGGCTGCCCGCAGCCGGAAGCTGAAGGACTATCTGGAATAAGTCAACGTCTGTCCTTAATTCTACTCCCTTCCCTTCCTGAGCCTTGCCTCATCGTCATTTTGAAACTCTTTGACTAAGTTGTTAGCTTCGGCGTCTAATGATAAAATGTAACGGTAAGGAGTTCAAGAATTGCCGTTAAACGCTATTTTTGTCAAGGGAGCCCGTGAGCACAACCTCAAGAACATAGACGTCGTTATCCCCCGTGATAAGCTGGTGGTCATCACCGGCGTCTCCGGCTCAGGCAAGAGCTCACTGGCTTTTGACACCATCTATGCCGAGGGACAGCGCCGCTACATGGAGTCCCTCTCGGCTTACGCCCGCCAGTTCCTGGGCCGGATGGAGAAGCCCGATGTCGACTATATTGAGGGTTTGAGCCCGGCCATTTCCATTGACCAGAAGGGCGCCAGCCGTAACCCGCGTTCCACGGTGGGCACGGTGACCGAAATCTATGACTACCTGCGCCTGCTGTTTGCCCGGGTGGGCCATCCCCACTGCCCCAACTGCGGAAGGGAAATCACCATGCAGACGGTGGAGCAGATTGTTGATGCCATTCAGGCTCTACCCAAGGACTCCCGCATCATGATTCTGGCACCGCTGGTCAAAGACCGCAAGGGCGAGTACCAGCAGGTCTTCAGCGACTTGCGCAAGGCGGGCTACGCCCGGGTGCGGGTTGATGGCACGGTCCACGACCTTTCACAGGAGTTTCAGCTGGACAAGTTCAAGAAGCACTCCATTGAGGCCGTGGTCGACAGACTGGTCATCGGGCAGAGCGGCAGCCAGAGCCGCATCGCCGATTCGGTGGAGACCGCCCTGAAGCTGGGTGCCGGTGTAGTCCTGGTCTCTATTGTTGATGGCGAAGAGTTGCTGTTCTCAGAGCATTTCGCCTGTGTCTACTGCGGCATCAGCCTGGGCGAGATCGCCCCCAGGACCTTCAGCTTCAACAGCCCCCACGGCGCCTGCCCCGCCTGTTCCGGCCTGGGCATAAAGATGGAGCTAGACCCCGACTTGATTATACCCAATAAAGAGCTATCAATCGCCGAGGGGGCCATCCGCCCCTACCAGTTCCAGACCTGGTACTTCTACCAGCTTGAAGACCTCGCCCGGCGCCATCGCTTCTCCCTGAATACCCCGGTGAAGAACCTGAGCCAAGAGCACCTCAAGCTGGTGTTGTACGGGGAGGGCGGGGAGCTTCACAAGTACCGCAACCGCTTCGGCAAGGTCAGGGAATACTCTTCCGGTTTCGAGGGTGTCATCCCGCGCCTGGAGCGCCTCTACCGCGATACCGAGTCAGAGAACTCCCGGGCGCAGATAGAGCGCTACATGGTATCCAGAACCTGCCCGGTGTGTCACGGCAAGAGGCTCAAATCAGAGGCTCTGGCGGTTACCATCGGCGGCGGGAATATCGCCGATGTCAGCGAAATGTCGGTGTCCAGGGCGTCAGAGTGGGTGGCCGAACTGGGTGGTGATAAGACCATACTCAGCCAGCGGGAACAGACGATAGCCCGCCAGATTCTTAAAGAGCTAAGCTCCCGGCTGGGTTTCCTGGAGAACATCGGCCTGGACTATCTCACCCTGGAGCGAACCTCGGCCACTCTTTCCGGGGGCGAAGCCCAGCGCATCAGACTGGCGACCCAGATAGGCAGCGGGCTGATGGGCGTCCTCTACATCTGTGATGAGCCGACAGTCGGGCTGCATCCGGCCGATGACTACCGCCTGATTGAGACCCTGAAGAGGCTCAGAGACCTGGGCAACACGGTGCTGGTGGTGGAACACGACGAAGCCATGATGCGGGCCGCCGACCACATCATTGATATGGGGCCCGGTGCCGGTGAGCACGGCGGCTGGATTGTGGCCACCGGCACGCTTGATGACATCATGAACTCAACGGGGTCAATAACCGGCCAGTACTTAAGCGGTGCAAAGCAGATTCCTCTGCCACCGAGGCGCCGCCCGGGCTCTGGTGAGGAGATAGTGATTAAGGGCGCCAGACAGAACAACCTGAAGAACATAGACGTCCCCATTCCCCTGGGCAGGTTTGTCTGCATCACCGGCGTCTCCGGCAGCGGCAAGAGCACCCTTATCAGCGATATCCTGTATAAGAAGATGGCCCAGATTCTGTACCGGTCAAGAGAGAGGTCAGGTGACTGTGATGGCATCGATGGCGTGGGGAATATTGATAAAGTGGTCAATATTGACCAGTCCCCCATCGGCCGCACCCCGCGCTCAAACCCGGCGACCTACACCGGCACTTTCACCCCCATCCGCGAGCTTTTTGCCACCGCCCCCGAGGCCAGGATGAGGGGCTATGCCCCGGGCAGGTTCTCCTTTAATGTCAAGGGCGGGCGTTGTGAAGCCTGCCGCGGCGAGGGCTTCATCCAGATAGAGATGCAGTTCCTGCCCGATGTCACCGTCCCCTGAGAGGTGTGCAAGGGCAAGCGCTATAACCGCGAGGTTCTGGAAATCAGGTTCAAGGGCAAGAACATAGCCGAGGTGCTGGACATGACCGTGGAGCAGGCCCTGGCCTTCTTTGAACATTTCCCCAAGGTCAAGAGCAAGCTGGAGACGCTGGCCGATGTCGGGCTGGGCTATATCCGCCTGGGCCAGCCGGCGCCCACACTTTCCGGTGGTGAAGCCCAGAGGGTTAAGCTGGCCACCGAGCTATCCAAACGGGCCACCGGCAGGACGCTCTACATCCTCGACGAGCCGACCACCGGGCTTTCTTTTGAGGACGTGGCCGCCCTGCTCAGAGTGCTCCAGCGCCTGGTTGATGCCGGCAACACGGTGGTCATAATTGAGCACCACCTGGATGTCATCAAGAATGCCGACTGGATTGTTGACCTTGGGCCGGGGGCCGGTGATAAGGGTGGTTGTGTCGTCGCCTCAGGAACGCCCGAGGACATAGCCGGGAAGACGGCTTCAGCCACCGGACGTTATCTCCAGCGGGTGTTACCCCGGTATGCTGACCTTGCTCTGAGGACATGATTAGGGAGGTGCGCCGATGACCAGAGAAGAAGCTCTTGATTCTGTTAAAGCCAATGTAGACAACAAAAACCTCATCAGGCATATGCTAGCCACCGAAGCCATCATGCGGGCTCTCGCCCGGCGCCTGGGCGAGGATGAGGAAGAGTGGGGGCTTGCTGGCGTGCTCCATGACATAGATGTTGAGCTTACCGGTGGAGATATGAGTACTCACAGCAAGCTAGGGGCTGACCTGGCGCGGGAGATGGGTGCCAGCGAGGCTGTAGCCCAGGCTATTCTGTGCCACAATGAATCCCACGGCGTCCCCTGTGTTACCAGAATGGACAAAGCTCTCTTCTGTGCTGACCCGATAACCGGACTCATTACGGCGGCGGCCCTGGTTCGCCCGGACAAAAAACTGGCCGGTGTTGAGGTCAAGTCGGTGGCCAAGAGATTCAGGGAAAAGAGCTTCGCCGCCGGCGCCAGCCGGGAGCAGATTGCCAGCTGCAGCAATCTGGGTCTTAGTCTTGAGGAGTTCATGGAACTTGCGCTTGAAGCGATGAAGGGTATTGCCCCGGAGCTGGGCTTGTAGATTAGCCACCTGTCCCCTTTTCGTTCGCAATGGCCGAGTGTAAAACAGACCTAGCTTACCTCTATTGTTGAACCCTGGGCGGTCTTGACCACGTTGATACGCACCGGGAAGGCGTCTTTCAACTCTTCAATGTGGGTGATGACGATTACCTTTTCAAAGTCGCACTGAATTGAGTTGATGGCTTCCTTTAGCTTCTCCAGCCCGGCGCTGTCCTGAGTGCCGAAGCCTTCATCAACAATGAGGGTGGGCAGGGGGGCCCCGGCCCGCCTGGCGAGCAGCCTGGACAGGGCGATGCGGAGGGCGAAATCGATGCGGAAGGCTTCACCGCCGCTGAAAAGCTCGTAGTTTCTGGTACCCAGCTCGTCCGAGATTCTTATGTCCAGGGTCTCCACCAGCTCCCCTTTCTTGGTTGGTTTCAAGGCCTCAATCTTGACGTGCATCCGGTTATCCGTCATACGTCCCAGAAGCCGGTCGGCTTCAATCTCAATCTCGGGGATGGCGGTCTCAATAAGCATGGCCTGTATCCCCTTTTTGCCGAAGGCCTGGGCTAAGTCTCTATAGACCTTATCCTCCTGGCTGACCTGAGTCAGCCGGCTTTCAATTTCTTGTTTCTTCTGCTCCCGTTTCAGCAGGTGCTCCAGTTTCCCCTTTAGGCTGCCCGTTATCTCCTGGACCCCCCTCTGTTTTACGGTCAGCGCCTGGTGCTCGGCTTCAGCCTGAGCTAAATCACTATCAAGCCGGGGCAGGGCTTCAAGCTCAGAGGCCAGAATCCGCTTCTTTTGCCGGTCAGCCTCCAGGCGACACCCCAGCTCCTGGGCCGACTCCTCGGCTTTAGCCTGTGCCTCTTCCTCCTGACCCAGCAACCTTTCGGCCTCTTCCAGCTTCCGCTTCTGTGGCTCATACTTCTCCAGTTCTTTAAACTGCTGGCCAGTCTGCCGGTGCTGCTCCGAATCGTAGCCTAAGACAGCCAGCTCTTTCTCTACCTCATTCAGGGCTTCCTGTTCCCGGGTGGCAAATTCCTTACCAGCCAGCCTTCCTTCAATCTCAGCCAGAGCCTGCCTTTCCTCATCCAGCTTGCCCTTGGCCTCTTCAGCATCGGCCACTGCCTGAGCCAGCAGACTGGTTTTGCCTTGCAGCGATGCCCGCTCCTGACCGAGCGTAGTCTCCAGCTGCCGAAGCGCCGTCTGGGCAGCCTCCAGCTCCTGTTTCTTGCCAGCCAGCTCAGACTCTCTTTCCCTTAGAGATTCTGCCTTGGTTGTTCGCTCAACACCATACTTGTCACTGATATGCTTCATTCCTTCCTGCCCGATCTCCGTCTCACACAGGGGGCACACCATATCACTCTGGCTACGGAGGAGCTCCAGCTTCTCTTCCAGCTCCTTAATCTCCTGTTGCAACCTCTCCTTGGCAAACTCCATCTCGTGGACGGCGGTCTGTAACTGCTGGTTCTGCTGCCTTCTCTCCTCCAGTTCCTCTTCCAGCCCGGCTAGCTGGTGTCGTTTCTCCTGGAGCTTGGCTTGTTCATTTCTTAGCTGGGACAGCTTTTGCGAGCTTAGCTCCAGCTGGCTGAGCCTGCTTTGGGCAACGGCGTGCTCGGCCAGCAGCCTGGATTGAGCCTCCTGGACAGACTTTTCTAGCCGGCTTTTCCGCTCATTGAGCCTGACCAGTGTTGCCAGTTTCCGGTTCAACTCTTCGTTCAGCCTTTTTACCTGGCTGAACCGGCCGTAGCCTGCTTCTATATCCTGACGCTGGGTTATCAGCGTCCGGTATTCCTTGATGCGGGAGTTATGCTGATTGATTTCTTCACCACGTCGTCCCAGTTCCTTCCCGGTCGCCGTGATGTGTTCCTCAAGCTGGGCCAGCTGCAGCTTTTTGTTTTCCAGGGACTGCTTCTCCTGTCTCAGCCGTTCCAGCCGTGACTGGTGCTCCTTTAACACCCTTTCCAGCCGGGTAAGCTCTTGCTGGGCCCCGGCCAGCTCGACTTCAAGCTGTGGTTTCTGGGCCAGCTCCTGCTCTATTTCCAGAACGGTGCTCTCTAGCTGCGCCTTTTCCGTCTGCAGCCGGCGGGCCAGCTCCTTGGCCCGTTCTTCAAGCCGGTCATACACAGAAAGCCCCAGGATATTAGCCAGCACCTCCTTGCGTTTGGCCGGCGGCTGCTTGGTGAACTCATCGGCGTGCCCCTGTCTCAGGAAAGCGCTGTTGATGAAGGTGTCATAGTCCATATGCAGGAGGTCTATAATCTTCTGCTGGGTCTGACCCATCCTGTCGCCGGAGATAGGCTTGAAGTCGCCGTCAGTGGCTATGAACAGGTCAAGGCTGCTCTGCCCCGAGGCCTTCTGTCTTCTGGGCCTAGAGTGTTTTCTTATGATGCGGTAGTTCAGCCCGCCGACGGTAAAGTCAAACTCCACCTCCATCTCGGTCTCTCCCAGGTGGATGAGGTCATCGTCGCTCTTGGCCCTGGTCTTGCCCCACAGCGCCCAGGTGATGGCGTCAATGATGGCCGACTTGCCGCTGCCGTTATTACCCGAGATGCAGGCGGTGTGGATGCCGGCGAAGGAAAGCGGGGGAATATCTCCCCGGTAGGGCATGAAGTTACGCATCTTGAGAGTGGCAGGTATCATATCACGCTATTTTAGCATAATCGGGGAGCTATTTATCTGACCCGTCTCTGGGAACTATGGTAGAATTACCAAAGGTATCAATTCCTAAATCCAAACTCTTGCCAGGCAAAACCGTACAGGAGGTAAAGGGATGAGCTTACTGGGCTGGATTATTCTGGGTGTCGCAGTCGTTATTCTGGTCGTCGTCGTGGCAGCGTTTTTGTTTGCCAAAGGCCAGTACAAGAAAGATGCCTATCGTCTCCTCAAGAAGACCAGGCCTGACCCTGAAGAAGTCAGAGAGACCATCAAGAACCTGAACTATTACGCTGGCCGCTGGTTCAAGGACGAGGAGGTCATTGCACTGATTAATCGACTGATGAAGAAACTCGAAAGATGATGAGTTAGATTTCGTAAATCCCCTTAATCTCCCTTTATGCCAAGCCACCGCATTTTATGTCGCCCTGAGCCGAAGCTCTGAGCGTAGCGAAGAGGCAGCAAAGAGTTTCGGGGTGGCTACCTTCATATAACACCCCCGCCGAGATTCTTCATCACGGAGTTTACCCTGAGCTAATCGAAGGGCTCCTCAGAATGACAATTGAGCAAGACCCCTTTAGCAAAGGGAAACGTCTCAAAACATCTCCTTTCCAGAAAGGGGAGCGTGAGAGATTTAAGAGAAGAATAGGCACAACCAACATGATTTAATAAATGTCACTGGCTATACAGAGAGTGTCAACTGGAAAATGAACAACCGACAGGCTAAAATAATATCAGTATGGCCCAAGACTTAAAGGCCCTGGTTCAGGCTGAGGTCGACCGCTACCGCAACCGGCTGGCCAAGCTCAGCCTGAAGATACACTCCCATCCCGAGACCGGTCTCAAAGAACACAAGGCTTCGGGCTGGCTCACCCGGGAGCTTGAAGAAGAGGAGTTTTCGGTTGAGCGGGGCATCTGCCAGCTACCGACGGCCTTTAGGGCCAGCTACGGCAGTGGAAGGCCAGCCATCGCCCTTCTGGCGGAATATGATGCTCTGCCGGGGGTGGGGCATGCCTGCGGTCACAACCTTATTGCCACCAGCGCCATCGGCGCTGCCCTGGCCGCCAGGCCGGCCATTGACCGCCTCGGGGGCAGCCTGGTTGTCATCGGAACTCCGGCTGAGGAGATTTATGGCGGTAAGATAATAATGGCCCAGAGGGGAGCCTTCGATAATATTGATGCAGCCATGATGGTGCACCCATCGTCGCACGATACCGCCACCACCAGGGCTCTGGCCTGCATTTCGCTTGAGGTCGAGTTCTTCGGCCGGGAAGCCCACGCCGCCGCCCATCCCGAAGAGGGCGTCAATGCCCTGGAAGCCGTTATTCAGTCATTCACCGCCATCAATTCACTGCGCCAGCATATCAGGGAAGGGGCCCGCATCCACGGCATAGTCACCGACGGCGGTAAGGCGGCCAATGTTATCCCGGCCCACGGTGCCGCCAGCTTTCTGGTGCGGGCCAAGGACGAAGCCTATCTTGAAGAGCTGAAGGAAAAGGTGCTCAATTGTCTCAAGGGAGCCGCCACAGCCACCGGCACCCGCCTGGAACACCGCTGGGGTGAGCTGTGCTACGCCCCGATGCACAACAACCTGACACTGGCCCGTCTCTTCGTGGAGAATATGAAATCTCTGGGACGCCAGATTCTTCTGGAGGACCCGGGCCAGTCCTTTGGCAGCACCGATATGGGCAACGTCAGTCAGCTGGTGCCGGCCATCCATCCATCAGTGGCCATCACCCCAGCCGGAACATCCACCCACTCCCCTCAGTTTGCCCGGGCAGCCGCTTCAGAGGCTGGCACAAAAGGAATGATTGATGCCGCCAAGGCTCTGGCGATGACGGTGGTAGACCTGCTTACCAGCCCGGAAACGATAAACAGGGCCAGAGAAGAGTTTGCCCAAAAACCGTAACCGAGATACAGGCCCTAGAACACTACCCCTCCCCCATGGCTTGGGGTATAATAATACAATCAGTTATTCAAGGAAAATCAATTGAAAGTCTACCTGGGCGTTGATGTCGGCTCGATATCAGCCAAGATTGCGGCGCTGGACGAAAGTAACCGGCTCAGAGCCGGCGTATACTGGCCAACACAGGGCAACCCGATCAGGGCGGTGCAGCAGGCATTAGAACAGCTAAAGCAGCTCCTGCCTAAGAGCGCCCAAATCTGCGGAGTGGCGACCACAGGCAGCGCCCGCTATCTGGCTGGCATCGTCGTTGGTGCCGACCTGGTCAAGAACGAGATTACCAGCCAGGCCACCGCCGCCCTCCAATATCTGCCACAGGTGCAGACCATCCTTGAAATCGGGGGGCAGGATAGTAAAATTATTATCATCAGGGACGGCGTGGTGACCGACTTTGGTATGAACACGGTGTGCGCCGCCGGCACCGGCAGTTTCCTTGACCACCAGGCGCAGCGTCTTGGCATGAAGATTGAGCGGTTCAGCCGGCTGGCACTCAAGAGCAAAAGACCGGTAAACATCTCCGGCCGGTGCACCGTTTTTGCCGAATCGGATATGGTAGGTAAACAGCAGACCGGGCACCGCACTGAGGACATCATCTACGGCTTGTGCCGGACGCTGGTGTGTAACTACCTGAGCAACGTGGCTCAGGGAAAGGACATTAGGTCACCGATAGTATTTCAGGGCGGGGTTGCCTTCAACCGGGGAATAGTCAGGGCATTCCGGGAAGAGCTGGGCACTGAGATTATTGTCCCGCCCCACCACGAAATAATGGGCGCCATAGGGGCGGCACTGCTGGTACAGGAAGAGATGAACAGTGATAAAAGCCGGTTCAAGGGTCTAGCTATCAGCGAGCAGGAATATGTCACCTCTTCATTTGACTGCAACGACTGCCTCTACCACTGCGAGATAGCCCAGCTCAGCCAGAACGGCAGAGTGCTGGCTAGCTGGGGCGGGCGCTGTGAGCTGTGGCCTGAATTACAAAAGACCGCCCGTCTTAGCCGAGAGGAGAAACAAAAAACATGAGAATAGCCGTAGATGCCTCCGGTGGCGAATACGCCCCGCAGGAAATAGTCAAGGGGGCCATTAATGCTGCCCAAGATTACAAGGTGGACATTACCCTGGTGGGTAAGAAAGCCCTGCTCCACGTGTTGGCCGGTAAATACCTGAAGAAACTAAACATAGGTATCGTTGAGGCAAGCCAGACGATTGATTTTGGCGAACACCCCGTGGAGGCAGTCGCCAAGAAGCCCCAGTCATCAATAGTCGTCGGTATCAACCTGTTAAAAGAGGGCAAGGCCGATGCCTTTGTCTCCGCCGGTAACACCGGAGCCGTACTATGCGCCGCCCTGCTCAACCTGGGCAAGGTAGAGGGCGTTGAGCGACCGGCCCTGGCCAGCCTGGTCAGCCTAAATCATTTTTCCCCGGCCCTGCTCATTGACGCCGGTGCCAATGCCGACTGCCGGCCAAGTCACCTGGTTGAGTTTGCCGAACTGGGCAATATCTACGCCCGCCACATCCTGGGCATGGAATCACCGCGCATCGGGCTGCTCAACAACGGCACCGAAGAGGCCAAGGGCAACCGCCTGGCAAAGGAAAGTCACCGGCTGCTGGCCAAGTCAAAACTGAACTTCATCGGCAATATAGAAGGCACCGACATCGCCAAGGGCACGGCTGATGTCATTGTCACCGACGGCTTTACCGGCAACATCGTCATCAAGACGGTTGAGGGACTGGGGGACTCCTTCATTAAAGTGCGAAGGGAGTCCGATTCCTCCAGCAACGGCGCCCATAGCCTCCGGGGACACGCTCTGCTGGCCGATGTCGGGCTGGGCTTTCTGGTCAAAGGAATGGACTACAGGGAGTATGGCGGCGCCTGCCTTCTGGGGGTACGGGGGAATGTCATCGTGTCACACGGCCGCAGCCGGGCAAAGGCAATCAAAAACTCCATTGGCCTGGCCAACCGTACGGCGGAGAAGAATATCTGCCAGCTAATTGGTGAGGTGAAAAATGAACAAAGAGTATGATATCGTCATTATCGGTGGCGGGCCGGCCGGGCTGGCCGCCGGGCTCTACTCCGCCAGAGACAGGCTGGCCAGCCTGCTTATAGAAAAGGGGCTGATTGGCGGTAAGGTAACCGAAGCCGAACAGGTTGACAATTATCCCGGTTTCCCCGAGGGTATCAGCGGCCTTGAGCTGACCAAGCTGATGGACGAGCAGGCGAGAAAATACGGCCTGGACGAGGTCTTCGCCGAGGTTACCGCTCTGGAGATAAAAGACGGGCAAAAATTGGTCAAGACCACCGAAGGTGACTTTACCGCCCGGGCGATAATCATCGCCGGCGGCTCTGAGAGAGGAAAGCTGGGTATTCCCGGAGAAAAAGAGTTCACCGGCAGGGGCGTTTCCTATTGCTCCACCTGCGACGCCCCATTTTTTGCCGACAAACCAGTGGCCGTGGTCGGCGGCGGTAACGCCGCCCTTTTCGAAGCCATGCACCTCACCAAGTTTGCCTCCAAGGTAACCGTAATACACCGTCGCGGCGAGTTCCGGGCCACGGCTGTTGTCCAGGAAAAGGCCCGGGCTGAACCCAGGATAGAATTCCTGCTAAATACCATAGTTGAGGCAATCGAGGGCAAGGATTTTGTCCAAAGGCTGGGGTTGAAGAATGTAACAACCGGCAAAAAGTCTTTCCTTGAGGTGCCAGGTGTCTTCATAGCCGTCGGCCTCAAGCCTAACACCAACTACCTGAAGGAAATTTTACCGCTGGACGAGCAAGGTCATATCATCACCGACGTGCAGATGAAGACCAGAGTTCAGGGAATGTTCGCCGCCGGCGATATCCGCACGGGTTCCATAAAACAGACCATAGCCGCCTGCGGTGACGGCGCCACCGCCGCCTTCTACGCCAAGAGATTTATTGGCGGCGAATAGGTTTTCACTTTACCATCTGTTGAAGTATAATATTTATAGGATGGCCTCATGAAAGTCGTTTTCTTGGAAGACGTGCCCAATATAGCCAGAGCCGGCGAGGTAAAAGAGGTGGCCGATGGTTACGGCAGGAACTTTCTCATACCTAAGAAGCTGGCTACCCCCGTTGTTTCCGAAACAATCAGCCAGCTTGAAGCCCGGCACCGGGCGCAGCTCAAGAAGCAGGGACAGATAGAGGCCGAGCTGGCTGATATGGCCAGCCAGCTAGAAGGCAAGGAAGTCGTCCTCAAGGCCAGAGTCGGAGCCAAGGAGCGCCTTTACGGCCGAATCACCAGCGCCGACATCGCCACCGAGCTGGAAAGGGCCACCGGACTCGCCATAGACAAAAGAAAGGTAGAGCCGGGTGAGCCTATCAGTAAACTGGGCAGCTTTGATGTCGCCATCAGACTGGCTAAAGACGTGGTGCCCAAAATAAAGGTTACTGTTATATCACAGGAGGAGGCGGGTTAGTGCCTGATGACAGGTTGCCCCCGTACGATATTGATGCCGAGGAGGCGGTAAACGGTTCACTGCTCATTGATGGCCGAGTCATCTATGAGGTAGCCATCCTGCTGAAGCCAGAAGACTTCTACAGCGAGCCAAACCGGTGGTTGTACCAGGCCTGCCTGTCACTTTATCAACGCCCAGAAGAAGAAGCCATAAACCAGATAACGGTGGCCCAGGAGCTGGACCGGCAGGGAAAACTGGAGAAGTGCGGCGGTGCCGCCTACCTCAGTCATCTTATTTCCACAGTACCCACTCCGCTTGATGTTGAACACTACGCCCGCATCGTCTATCGCCTGTCAATAATGCGCCAGCTGATATCGGCCGCTGACAGAATATCCCGCATCGGCTACGAGGCCGACCCCGATGTTAGCTCGGCCTTAAATAGAGCCGAGGACGTGCTCTTCCAGCTCCGCCACGAACGGGGGACGCTGGACTTTGTCCACATCAAACAGGTGCTGGACAGGTACTTTGAGGTGCCACCCCCGCCAGAGGCCGAGGGCTATCAGCCAATCCCCTACGTGCTGTCCGGCCTCACCGGGCTGGACGATTTCCTGGGCGGCTTCCAGAGGGCTGACCTCATTATTATTGCCGGCAGGCCCAGCATGGGCAAGACCAGCCTGGTGCTTAACATCGCACGGAACGCAGCCGTGGAACAGGGAGCCTGTGTCGCCCTATTCAGCCTGGAGATGTTCCGTGAGGCACTGGTACAGCGCCTCTTGTCCAGCGAAGCCTCGGTAAACTCCAGGCGTATCCGCCTCGGGCTGAACACGGAAGAAGAGGAAAAGAGAATCATGGAAGCCCAGGGCAAGCTCTCCGAGGCACCCATCTATATTGATGACTCCCCCTTGCTCCGGATGGTGGAGATGAGAAGCAAAGCCCGCCGTCTCCATTATGAACGGGGCATAGACCTCATCATTGTTGACTATCTGCAGCTGCTGCAAGGCGACGGCAGAGGTGAAAACCGGGTGCAGGAAATCAGCTACATCTCCCGCTCCCTCAAGGCGCTGGCCCGTGAGCTAAAGGTGCCGGTGATTGCCGTTTCCCAGCTGAGCCGGGCGCCGGAGTGGCGGGCATCGCACATACCCCAGCTCTCCGACCTCAGGGAAAGCGGCAGCATTGAGCAGGACGCCGACCTGGTACTGTTTATCTACCGGGACGAAGTCTATTTCAGCAAAGAAGAATGGCCTCCTGACAAAGGAGAATACCCCGAAGAAATGGCTGACATCATAATAGCCAAGCACCGCAACGGCCCCACCGGCCAGATTAAGCTACGCTTCCGGCACAGCCTGACCAAGTTTGAGAATATCGCCAGAGCGGAGCCGACGCTGTTATGAAGCCTTTCGCCGGTTTCCCGGCCAGGATGGACTTCACCCCGGTGCCCAACCTGTTCTTAAGCCAGGTCATGCCGGAGATTAGCGACATCAACGAGCTAAAGACCACGCTCCATATTATGGCCGAAGTCTACCGCAAGAAAGGCTACATCCGCTTTGTCACCTTCTCCGAGCTATTGGCCAACCAAAGCCTGATTAAAAACCTGGAGTCGACGGGAGAAGCAACTCAAGAGACGCTGAGAAGA
Source organism: Dehalococcoidales bacterium (assembly GCA_034413595.1). Classification (GTDB taxonomy): domain Bacteria; phylum Chloroflexota; class Dehalococcoidia; order Dehalococcoidales; family JAUWZL01; genus JAUWZL01. The sequence goes on from DAOUMC010000018.1 coordinate 148,695, forward strand.
GCCCTGGAAATGGCCGCCGAGAGAGGAGTTATTCTCCACCTGGTAGCCGAGCTCGATGGAGGTGCCGAGGACATCTATTTTGTCAACACCGAAGCCGACAGGCGGGCAGTAGCCAAGATAGAGAACGGTGAGTTAAAACTTCCCGGACTCAAAGCCAGCATTAAGCCCCCGCCGGCAACCGAGGAGCTGCCCGATATATTTACCCTCTATGAAGAGAACATCGGCATGCTGACCCCGATGATTGCCGAGGAGCTAAAAGAGGCGGAAAGGCTTTACCCTCCGAGCTGGATTAGGGACGCCATTAGAGAGGCGGCCTCACTCAACAAGCGAAGCGTCAGGTACATTATCCGCACTCTGGAGCACTGGTCAGCAGAAGGCAGAGGCTATGGAACACATCGGCGAATTTCTGAAAAAGAAGACCCGGACAAATACATCAAGGGCCGATACGGACACATGGTCAGGCGGCGCTGAAGAGACCGAAGCGACTTTACCGGATTCAGTCTGCCCCGTTTGCAAGGGGGCCCGGTTTGTCCACCCCAGCCTGCCCTCAGGCAAACCGGACTTCGGCCGAGTGGTCGCCTGCCAGTGCACCTTCAAAGAAAAGGGCGAAGAGCGCCAGGCCCGACTGGAGCAGTACAGCCACCTCGGCTCACTGAAACGGTTTACCTTTGATAATCTGGCACCACAGGGCAGGAGCGGCTTCCCCATAAACCAGCAGCAGTTCCAGAAGGCTTACGAAGCGGCCAAAAACTTTGCCCGGGAGCCCAAGGGCTGGCTGGTTCTGGTTGGCCCAAGCGGTTGCGGCAAAACCCACCTGGCGGCCGCCATCGCCAATGAGCGCATCAGCCAGGGGCACCCGGCACTGTACAGGACCGTCCCTGACCTGCTGGATGAGCTGCGTTCCACCTTCAACCTGGACAGAGAAACACCCTATGACCAGTCCTTTGACCACCTCCGCAATGCCCCGCTTCTTATCCTGGATGACCTGGGCACCCAGAGCAGCACCCCCTGGGCTAAGGAGAAACTGGACCAGCTGCTGAACCACCGTTTCAACTATGAGCTGCCCACGGTAATAACCACCAGCACCAAACCGGAGCGGCTGGAAGAAAGAATCCGCACCCGGCTGACCTGCCCCGGGCTGTGCCAGGTCTACGAACTTGAAGAGAAAGCGGTTGATGAAGCAAACTACGGCTGGCCACCGGAACTGGAAAAGCAAAAGAGCATGACCTTTGCCAACTTTGACTGGAAGCGGGTCAACCTGCCACTGGAACAACAGCAGAATCTGGAGCAGGCCTTCCGGCTAGCCCTGGACTTCGCCAAGTCACCGGAAAGCTATCCCTGGCTGGTCTTCATGGGTGTCACTGGCTGCGGCAAGACCCACCTGGCGGCGGCTATCGTCAACTATCGCTATCAGGCCAAGAAACCGGCCCTCTTCGTTGTGGTGCCCGAATTCCTGGATCACCTGCGCTCAACATTTAACCCGGAGAGCAAGATTTCCTATGACCAGCTCTTTGAGAAGGTTAAAACCAGTCCTCTTCTGGTTATGGACGACTTCGGGGAGCAGACGACCACACCATGGGTGCGGGAAAAGCTGTACCAGGTCATCAGCTACCGCTACAACGCCGAGCTGCCGACGGTGTTCACCACCCGCTACTCGCTGGATGAAATCCGGGAAGACATAGACAGCGCCATCAGTTCGCGGATGGTTCATGGTAAGTTCAGCATGTCTTTTAACATCATTGTCCCTGATTACCGGGGTGACATCAGCGTAAGTCAGAGCTCAAAAGCCGCCGGCCGGGGCAGGCGGCGGTACCGCTAAGGACTCGCTTGTATTGCCAATAGTTTTTTACTAAAATAGTTGCGTCTTGCAGAGAGAAGCCTCAGAAATGATAAACAGCCCGGTGCTGGTACTGAACCAGAGCTATGAAGCGCTCAACATCTGCCGAGCCCGTCGGGCGGTGGTCTTACTGCTCCAGGGCAAGGCCGAAATGCTTGAGAACGGCCTGGGCTTCATACACACGGCAAACAACGTTTTCCCGATACCTTCGGTAATCAAACTACTCTATTTAGTCAGGCGTCCTCAGCCAAAAAGAAAGCTAACCCGTCTCGGAGTCTTCCACCGCGACCTCTTTACCTGTCAGTATTGCGGCAAGGTGAGCCACGAGCTCACCATAGACCACGTTGTTCCCCGGCACCAGGGAGGTGAGCACAACTGGGAAAACGTAGTCAGCGCCTGCATACCCTGTAACCGCCATAAGGCAGGCAGGACTCCCAAGCAGGCAGGAATGAAACTAACCAGCCAGCCAGCCCAACCCAGAGGCAACATCCCCTTTTATATCCATCATCACTACCTGACCCTGAGCGAATGGCAAAAATACCTACCACGGAACTCCTAGCCAGCCTTTTGAGTTTCGCTATCACGTTTTTTCTCTCTGGCCGGCCTTCGCCTCTGCTGGGGTGACTCATTAACCTCAGGGGTAACCCGGCTAAGAGGTAGTTTAACCCGGGCACCACTCTCATATTCAACCAGAACAGTCTCCTCAAGAGGGTTGCTGCCCACCACGCTGGCAAAGCCCCTGTCTGTACTCACTCGCTGGCCCTCTCTGGGCATTTTTGCCTTCATCGCCCGATACTGCTCACACTCATAGCCCAGGCAGCACAGCAGGCGACCGCAAACACCCGAAATCTTCATCGGGTTGAGAGGCAGGTTCTGCTCTTTAGCCATCTTTATTGATACCGGGCTGAACTCGTCCAGAAAGCTGACACAGCAAAGGGGACGACCGCACCGGCCAAAACCACCCAGCAGCTTGGCTTCATCCCTGGGCCCCACCTGCCGCATCTCGACGCGCACTTTTAGTTTATGACTCAATTCCCGCACCAGTTCCCGAAAATCAATCCTGCCCTCAGCACTGAAGAAGATGGTCAGATGACTGCCATCCAGATTGTATTCCGACGATATCAGCTTCATGGGCAGCTTCAGCCTGGTCACAAGCTCAGCACATTCAGCCAGAGCCTTGTCCTCCTTCTGTTTGATGCTGTCGGCTTGCTCAATATCCTGTGTGCTCGCCCGGCGCACCACCGGTTTCAGGGGCTGGTTTACCTCACTGGCCAGCACCTCTGTCGGCGCTATGACCACCTGTCCCAGCTCCGGGCCGCGGGCAGTCTCAACAACCACACCGTCACCCGCCTTAAGCTCAATGCCGGAGGGGTCAAAGTAATACACTTTACCCGTTCTTCTAAAACGAACTCCAACTACATCAGGCATTTTGTCTCTCCTCTTTTTCTACTCTCCTACCCTGCCGGCAACTTCTCTCTTCTTTTGGGCATATCAAGCATCAACACCTCAAGCGCCAGACGCGGACTGGCATTCTGACGGAGTTGCTTCTGTGTCTGGCCGATGTGGCCGATAAAAGCCTTGACCTCTGCCAGACTGAAACCAGCAGCCAGCTCAGCCAGCGTACTTTCAATATTGACATTGGTAATGGCCTCACTAAAACCTGACCTGACCAGAAGCAGGTCTCGCCAGAGATCAAGCCACAGGTCTAGCACCTCCTGAACCAGCTCTCTTCTCTGGCTAAACTGAGTGGCCAACCGGGCGGCGTAGGTAAAACGTTCTTCATAGCCGGCATTGATTATGTCAAGCATACCGTCCACTCTTTCAGAATGCTGCCTGAGCAAACCATCCTCAAGAGCCGCCGATAGCGCCCAGCCGAAACAGCCGTGGCTAAGCCGGGCCACCAGCTTTGCCTTATCAGGTTCAATGCTCCAGTTGTTCACCAGAGCCTTCTCAATTTCACCAGATGGTACGGGACGAAGCTCCAGCCGCTGACACCGGGAAACCACCGTCTCGGGGAGAAGGCTGGTGTCTGTCGCCAGCAGGATAAAGACCACCTTGCCCACAGGCTCTTCCAGGGTCTTCAGAAGGCAGTTAGCCGCCTCCGTAGACAGGAGTTCGGCCCGGTCAATAACAAATACTCTAAACCGGCCCTCAAAGGGCGGCAGGCTGGCCGAGTGCTGCAGCTGCCGAATCTGGTCAATGCCGATCTCAGCCTTGGTCTTAGCCTCATCAGCCCCGGTGGCAGAGAAGAGCCCTATAATCTGGACATCAGCGTGCTTCCCCTGGGCGATTCTCTGGCAAGAGTCACACCGACCGCAGGGCGGAGCTTCTTCCGGACAGTTCAATGCCTGAGCCAGGGCCAGGGCCAGTGTCATCTTACCCACATGAGGCGGGCCGGTAAAAAGACAGGCATGAGCTAAGGTCCCTTTCCTCAGCGCAGCCTGGAGAAAGGAAACCGCCCAGTTTTGACCCACTACCTGCCACATACTCCGGAATCTCCTTTAACCATCTAAGGCAGGTCCAGACGGACGAGGTCCTGGAAAGTCTCGCGGTGGCGAACAAGGCGCGCCTTACCTTGACCGACCATAACAACGGCCGGCCTGGGTGAGGCATTATAGCTGCTCTGAAGCGGCAGGCAGTAAGCACCACAGTCGGGTACGGCTATAATATCTCCACTGGAAACCGATGGCAGATTGATATCCCTGATCAGAATATCACCCGACTCACAGAACCTACCGGCGATGGTAACCTGCCCAGCCTCACTTTCCAGAACTTTATTGGCTACCACCGCCTCGTATCGGGCACCATAGAGAGCGGGGCGAATGTTATCCGCCATACCACCATCCACAAAGACATAACGCTTAACACCAGGAATATCCTTGGTGATACCGACCCTGTAGAGGGCAACTCCGGCTTGAGCCACAATGGCCCTTCCTGGCTCAATGATAAGAGTCGGCGGAGTAAGCTTTAACTGCCGGCACTTACTGGCCACCTGGGATACCACCGCCTCGGCATAAAACGAGACGGGAGGCACCGGGCTGTCCAGGGTATACTGTACGGCAAAGCCACCACCGATGTTCAGCTCCTCAAGCTCAAAGCCAAGTCTCTCCTTCATATCAGCGGCAAAGTCAAGCACCGCTTCAATGGCCTCCCGATACGGGTGAACCTCAGAGATTAGGGATCCCAGATGAAAGTGCAAGCCGACTAGGTTCAGGCTAGGAGCCGCCATCGCCTGAGCCACGGCCTCACCGGCACCAAATATGGGGAAGCCAAACTTACCACCGATAACACCAGTAGTGATGTGTTCGTGGGTGTGAGGGTCAACCCCGGGGGTCAGACGCAGCAGTATATCAGGTATGTGCCCGGTCTCCTCAGCCAATTCAGCCAGTATACCGAGCTCCTCAAAGCCATCAACAACTATTCGTCCGATGTGATTCTTTAGCGCCAGCCCGATTTCCTCGGCTGATTTGTTGTTGCCGTGGAAGTAGACCATATCCATAGGGTAAGCCACCGACTGAGCTATGGTCAGCTCCCCGCCTGAGACTACGTCCAGGCCCAGCCCCTCCTCTTTGAAGATAACCGCCAGTGCTTTGTCTAAAAATGCCTTGCTGGCGTAGATGACCGTGGTGTCGGCATAACGCTGGCCAAACTCACTCCTGAACTCCCGGCATTTGCTGCGCAGGCTGAACTCATCAAAAAGATACAGGGGAGTGCCATACTCATCGGCCAGCTCCACGGTATCACAGCCACCGATAACAAGGTGGCCCCGCTTGCTGGCCTCGGCCGACAACGGAAAAAGCTGAATCCTGGGCACTGTCACTCTTCAATGATAGCAATTAGCCGATGGTGAAGTCAATTTATGTTGCTTATGTATCAAGCTCAACATTACAGGGGGATTGCCTGAATCAGATTGCTAAAACACCTGGACTGATAATATCCGCCATTTTCCTGGGAACATTATCATTGAAACAACAGTTATAAGCTAATGCTCACCCTTTACAGATAAAGCCACACTGGTTAAAATAGAGCTACTATGATTAAAGCCGTATTCTTTGACCTTTATCACACACTTATTCGCTATGAGCCGCCCCGAGAAGAATCGCTGGCAAAGGCGCTTAATGAATTCGGTATCAAGGCAGAGCCAGAGACACTGCGCCAGCCGATTATTGCGGCTGATGAATTCATCTATCAGGAACACGCCCGCCTGCCCATGAGCAAACGCAACGATGCGGACAGGAAAGCCCTGTGGGCACGGTACCAGGCGCTGATGCTCAGGGAAGCCGGTATAGAACCTACGCCAGAACTCATCAATGGCATAATAGAAAAAACGCAGCAGGTCAAATTTGAACTCATCCTCTTTGATGATGTCCTGCCTGTCTTAAGCCAGCTTAAGGAAAAGGGGCTAATCCTGGGCCTTATATCAAATGTTGACCGCGATATGTCTCCCCTTTTTCAGAAACTAGGTCTCAAACCGCTGCTGGATGTAGTTGTCACCCCGCAAGACTCAGGTTATGCCAAGCCGCAACCCGAGATATTCAATGAGGCGGCAAGAAAAGCCGGCATTAAGACTTCAGAAGCAATGTATGTTGGCGACCAGTACCAGATTGATGCCATCGGTGCCAGCAGGGCCGGAATGAAGGGGATATTACTGGACCGCGGTGGTTTTCACAAGGAGGTCGACCGGGACATGAAAATCCGAGACCTCTATCAGCTATTAGAATACCTGCCATAGGAGGAGGGAGAAATGACGCTATCAATATCCAGCCCGGCTTTTCCCGACGGCGGAAAGATTCCGGCCAAATATACCTGCCAGGGACAGGATATTTCACCATCGCTCAAATGGGGTCAGGTACCGGACAAGACCTTGTCCCTTGCCCTCATATTGGATGACCCTGATGCTCCCGGTGGTACCTTCACTCACTGGGTGATTTTTAACCTGCCGCCTGACAGCCCTGAACTGCCCGAGGCGGTGCCCACGACACCCGGGCTAGCCAGTGGTGCCCTACAGGGCAGAAACGATGGTGGCGGTACAGGCTACCATGGCCCCTGCCCACCGCCAGGCTACCCCCACCGATACCGCTTTACCCTCTATGCCCTGGACAAACAGCTTGACCTGAAGGCGGGTTCAACCAAGAAGCAGGTTCTCGACGCTATTAAGGGGCACGTCCTGGCTCAGGGCCAGCTCAGTGGCATCTACCAGCGATAATCAGCCGGCAACTTAATAATAGTAAGTCACGGACAGTGTTGCCGTTGCCCCGTTTATCAGATTTGTGTTCCCGAAGTAGACGCTGACGGTACCCGGTAATACCGGTATGAGCCACGCGGAGCCGGTGCCAAACGAATGTGGGGTATTATTATAAGGATAGCCACTGAAAGAATCCGTAACCATAATATATCCGTTTGTGGTCGTGCTGGTTCCCGAGACGACGATATACCCTGCGTAGTCTGCTACGAAGATGACCACGGGAGATACCTCACGCGCCCCTTGGTTTATGACAACCGAACTTGCTTCAACTGATGACTGGGACAAACCCAGAATGCTCTGCAAATCACCGATCTGGCTCTCCAACGATGACATCTGGGCATCAGCCGTTGACAGCTGAACCTGGAGTGCTATAACCTGGTTGTTGGCAGACTCAAGCTGGTTCCCCAGCGAGGATACTTGACCCTCCAGATCAGATATCCGTACTTGCTGCAAGGCGGCTTGTTCATTACCACTCGCAATCTTTCCTGATGCCGTTATGTAATAAGTAACAAAGGCGACAATCAGAGCAATCAGAAAAACGAGTGTTATAAAAAGAGCTGTGCTGTAATTCCGTGCTCTAGTTTCACTGCCTTGCATTCTCCAAACCTCCTCTATAAGTCTATTCTGACGAAGCCCTTGGATTACTGGCTAGTATTACCGCCCTGATTAGTAGTCACACTGTCAACCTTCTTCTTTGGCCTGAGAGGCGGCTTCCCGGTCGGTAAGCCAGCGCCTGATTTCATCCAGGCTGGGGGGAGCGATGTAGAAAACCTGCACATCCGGTGGGAATTGAACCTGATGGCCTTCCCGCATCAGCAGCAGCCCGATTTCATCACCCTTCAGAGTCTCGTCTATCCGCCGGTTAATCTGCTCATTCCTTTTCTTCTGAATCTCCAGAAAGGACTCGTAGACCCTGGCAAACACCCGGTGGCTCTGCAGACCAATCGCCAGGCATCGGCTCCAGTCCATAAACTCCAGCAGCGAGTCCTTGTCCTCAATCGGTTGAAGCTCGGCCCCCTTATCCAGAAAAGTCTTAACCATCCGGTAGCTACCGCTACCCATAGCTTCAACGGCCTTAACCCCTTCTTCACCACCAGAGGTTACCAGCTCGTGATAAACCCGGCTCACCTTAGTCAGCTTATCAGCCAACCTGATTACCTGTTCCTGGGCTTGCCGCCAGTATTTTTCCACCAGCTTCAGGAAGTCAGGCTCAGCTTTACCCGGCGCAAAAATGAGGGGAACAAAGAGAAGCTTTCTTCCGGCCTTGAACTCCTCAGCCGGAGGCCTGGCTATCCTGCCCAGTTTTTTCTTGGCCATTGTTCTTTCCGTCCTCCGTCAAGTTTATATCCTGTTCTTGAGCCCAACTGTCCCACTAGTCTATCACAAACACGCCTGTTTGTCTCTTAGTCAGGGTGTGAGCAGTCCTGATATTCAAAGGTGAATTCTTCAGGCTAGAGTGCAAAAAACGAACCTGTTCTGCCTGGCAACGGAATGTTCTTCCCACTATATGCAAACGAAACCAAAGGGAAGGCAAAGTTGTCGCATTAGAAATGCTTAGAACGAAGATTCTTCCGTCGATATTATGCTGGCAAGTGTTCTTTATTTCTCTTGCTGCGGCACTTCGTTTCCAGAGAGGCCTATTTGAACCTTCTCCAGCCCGTTGCTGGTGGCGTCTTCGTCGGTTATGACCTGTTCCACATAGGCCACTTCGGGGATTTTCTTAAGCACATCAGCGAAGTTCATCGGCTCACGCAGGAAGACCGCAATTGAAGGTCTGTCAATCCTCCGGGGTATAATCTCAGTATTTTCAACTTCGGGTAGTTGGTCAAGGTAGGCTACGACCTTCATGATTTTGTCTATATCAACCGGGGGCAAGACTTCCACTTCACATTGTGGCTTGCCCGGCCCTGCCTGGTCTCTAGTCTGAAGCAGTTTGGAGAGCTCAAGGGTCTTATCGGACTGGTTTTTTGCTTGGACTAGCTCTATAGATTCGCCCTCGGTTTCTCTCACGCTTGTAGCCTGAGGCTCCTTCCCGGATTCTGCGGCTATATCGCTTCTCTCCTCCCCGGGCTGAGACAACATATGCTCAAACTTCGCCCGTACTGTCAACACCTGCTGCTTCAGGCCCTCCAGCTCTTCCGTCAGATGGGCGAATTGTTGATTTGCAAGGGCAGCGAGCTCACCCTGAATCTTTTTCCTACCATTATTTAACAGCAGCGCCGATTTATTTTCAGCTTCTGCCCGGATAGCCTCGGCCTTTTCGCTGGCAATCTCCACGGCTTCGGCTACTTTTCCTTCTACCATCTGTCGGGCTTGCTCTCTGGCTTCGTCTATAATGGCCGCACTCTCCGCCCTAGCTTGTTCCGTGGCTTCTTTCTTGAGCTGCTCGGCCAGCCTATCAGCTTCAGCGACGGTCTTCTCCGCAAGTCTGGAAAGAGACTCAATATGAGCCTGAGACCGGGCCAACTTATCCCGCTCGCCGATAAGCTCGGTAACAAAAGACGTTACTTGAGCCTCATCTAACCCGTTTCTAACTCGCCTGAACTTACGTCCCCCCAATGCAACGACGCCATCCTTAGCAGTATTACCCATAATATCACCCACCTTTCACGTAAGACCCAATAACGCAAGGTTAGTAATGAAACTCAGTGGTTCCGTTCCTGTTTTATAATAGTCTGCTGTTTTCTATCTCGCCATTTCGCCCTGGAAGATTTTCCAAATCCTCTCTGAGGTTCCACTGGCTTCTTCCCAGGCCAGTTCAACGGTCTCCTTACGCACTCTCAGCGCTTCGCTCACACTCTCCCGGTAAACCCGCTCGGCTTTCTCTTTCGCTTTCTTATATGCCTCCTCAGCTTCACGTTCAGCCTTCTCACAGACCTGCAAAGCTTTTTCTACGGCTTCCGCACAGACATTAGCAGCTTGATCCTCAATTTCTTTGTAGGTCTTCTCCCCCTGGCGTTGTCGTTCCTGATACGCTGCCGCCACCTTCCGCTGGGCCTGCAGGTAGGCCGTATAAGCTGTTTGGGACTGGCTGATTAGGTCATTGAGGGGGTCTGCACCCTCCCTGGAAGTCTCGGGGGCAGGTTTGACCATTTGCTTCTCATCTTTGCTGACCACCTTGGCCCGTTGATTCTCGGTCACTGTAGTCGTCATAATGAACCTCCTTGAATTTGTTTTTGACACTGTTGAAAACGCCTGCAACAGGAGTGATTCCTGTACACAATACGGCCGGATTCAAACCTTTGGCCACATCCGGGTTTGATAAACTCTGCAATATCGGAATTAACGTAATCTTCCTTCATTGGCTCACCTCAAAATCGATGGTATCTTTGCCATTTCGGCCACACGGTTCTTCTGAATTCTGCCAGCCTCTAACATAAGGCCACGGAGTTCATCACTCGTGAATAGCCTCCACCCTTTCCTGTCCCTATATCCGGCATCCTTTACGACGCTCTTCTTAATCCAGCGGAACAGGGTGCTCTTACCTATGCCAACTACCTGGCAAACTTCGGCGGTCCTGTAATAGGTCTGACCATTTATTTCTACAGGCATGTTTGATAACCTCCGGTGATATTTGAATATAGTCTATATCTATCTGCTATCTTGACAATCCCCTGTTAGTACTTTTTACAACCTATACTATAGTAAGGACTACCATAGTAAAGATATAAAGATTGGCTTACGCGCTAAAGCAATAGACTCCATAGGTAGGTGGTCTGTCTCTTAGTCAGGTTCCCGATTTTGCTGGCTTTAAGCACAAGAGCCGGTAATGGGTTCAGTAAGTCCGTGATGTTTTCAATCTAAGCCATTCTTTTATTAGTTCCCGGCACATAGTAGAATAGACTTATGATACTCATATTGATATTATCAGTCATTCTCGAACTTGCTGTGCTCTATTTTACAACAGCTGCTTTAATAGCTAACGGTATGGCTATGACCAACCGCGTCGCCCCGGTCAATTATAGTAAATCGGACTTTGTGAACTGTAGAGACATTTGCTTTACCAGCCGTACGGACCATATTAAGATTCGCGGATGGCAATTATCAACCGACACTAAAACAGCCGCTGGAACAATAATAGTTATGCACGGTGGCAAGCAGAACCGTTCCGATGGGACAATGGGACTGCTCAACATGTGCTACGATTTAGCAAAACAGGGCTTTGATGTCCTGACCATAGACCGCAGAGGGTGCGGTGAATCCGAATCGGCCAAGCTAAGAACGAGGGCCAGATTTGACCATGATTTTGCCGGGGCTATTGACTACGTTCTAGGTCAGAACAGGTGTGAGAAGATTTTTCTCCTCGGCACCTCGGTCGGTGCCGTGGCAGCTATAGCCCAAGCCAGTAATGACCGGCGGGTTTCGGGAGTCGTGGCTGATAGCTGTTTTAAAAGCACCAAGGCTATCAGCGAACGGGTCCTGCGCAACACTTTCAAGCCCTTTGTCATCTTTACTGCGGGAGCAATTTGGATGGGGCACCTCCTCTTTGGCCTGGAGCGTAACTACGATGCTATAGACAGAGTGAAATATGTTAATTGCCCGATACTGTTCATTAATGGTGAACTGGACAGCGTGGCACCACCGAGCGATGCCAGGGATCTAACCCAAGTCTCAAAGAATGAGCTTGATGAGCAATGGATTGTTCCAGGAGCCGGTCACAGTCTGACATATCAGAGTAATCCTGCCGCCTTTATCAACAAAGTGCGAACATTCCTAGAAAAATGCTCGCAAGAGATTGAAAGAAGGCAGCAAGTCCACAGCAATTAATAACTCAACGCCATACATCAAAGGATAGGTAGGGTTTTAACCGGCCCATATTTTGATTAAATGTCGCTTGTATCTGCACACAAACTAATTTAGCTTTCAAATAGCTACTGGTGTATACTGGCACTGAGAATGGCAAAAGGGATACAAGGTAATGTCAAAGTTGTTGATTGTCTCAAACAGGCTGCCGTTCACCACTAAAGAAAAAAAAGGGCATTTCCAATTTGAGACCAGTATTGGTGGTCTGGCCAGCGGCTTAGGCTCATTATACAAATCCTACAATACCATCTGGGTTGGATGGCCTGGGATTAGCCACGAAAGGATAAAGGGGCGAGAGAAAGATATTGAAACCAAGCTGCTATCTGAGAACTGCCGACCGGTTTTTATCTCGGAGCATGATGTTAGACACTTCTATTACGGGTTCTGTAACAGCACTATCTGGCCCATCTTCCACTACTTCCCACAGTATGCGGCATACGACAGAGACCAATGGCGGAGTTACCAGAAAGTCAACAACAATTTTGCTGATGTAGTGGCTCAAACCGCTGAATACGACGATATTATCTGGGTACACGATTATCAATTAATGCTATTACCAAAGCTCTTAAGGGAGCGTTTACCCAAGGCAATAATAGGCTTTTTCCTCCATGTCCCATTCCCCTCTTATGAAATATTCCGCTTACTTCCGTGGCGCTGGGAGATTCTGGATGGGCTGCTTGGAGCAGACCTAGTAGGCTTTCATACCTATGACTATGTGGTGCACTTCTTAGAGAGTATACATCATGTGCTTGGCTATGACTCTGCCATGGGACAGATTGTCATTTCCAGAGGGATGACAAAGGCAGACGCATTCCCTATGGGGATAGACTGTGAAAAATATTCTGCCGCCGTTCAGAGCCAGAAGGTATTGACCCAGGTAGGCAAGCTGCGTCAAAGATTTGGAGGTCAAAAAGTCATTCTATCGGTAGACCGACTAGACTATACCAAAGGTATTGCCCAGCGTTTAGAGGCCATCCAGCTCTTTTGGGAGAAGAACCCCCAGTACTTGGAGAAGGTCACATTCATTATGTTGGTTGCCCCCTCGCGCCTCAGGGCAGGGCCTTATAAGCTACTCAAGGACGAGGTAGACAAACTGGTGGGTGCAATCAATGGCAGATATGGAACCGTCGGTTGGACACCCATCTGGTATCTGTACCGCTCGTTGCCATTCCAGTCTCTTATCCCCCTATACCAAATGGCGGACATTGCCCTGGTTACTCCCCAGCGGGATGGAATGAACCTTGTCGCCAAAGAATACATATCAACCAAAACGGACGGCAAAGGGGTTCTAATTCTTAGCGAGACAGCCGGAGCGGCCCAAGAACTGGGGGAGGCGATAATAATAAACCCTAATAACTGGGAAGAGGTAGCGCGGGCTCTGGAAGAAGCCCTAACAATGACGGATGAGGAACAGATTGAGCGCAACCGAGTGATGCAACGGCGCCTCCGGCGTTATAACATCGTGCGCTGGGCTAAAGAATTCATCGAGAGACTGCTTGAAACCAAGAGATTACAGGCAGATATGGAAGTAAGAATAATGAACGACGGGGCAAAAAGGGACCTGGCTAGGGATTTTCACCAAAGCAAAAGGCGACTAATATTTTTGGATTACGATGGTACCCTGGTCCCTTTCCAGGGAGTTCCAGACAAGGCAGAACCAGGGAACGAATTACTGGTATTGCTTGAAAAACTCGCTGCCGACCACAGGAATGAGGTGGTTCTCCTAAGTGGGCGCAACAGATTATCCTTGGAGAAATGGTTTGGCCAGCTAGGTATTAACCTGGTAGCTGAGCACGGGGCATGGGTCAAAGAGAGGGATAGGGAGTGGAGGAGCCCTGAATGGTTAACCAGTGATTGGAAAAAGGAGCTGTATCCTATCCTTGAGCTCTGGGTAGATAGAACCCCTGGTTCCTTCGTTGAAGAGAAAGACTTCTCTCTGGTTTGGCACTACCGTGCGGTTGACCCCAAACTGAGCAATGTACGTGCAAGAGAGGTAGGAAATGAACTCTCGCGTCTCACGGCCAACTTCAATCTTCAGGTTTTGGAGGGTAGCAAGGTAATAGAAATAAAGAACGCTGGCATAAATAAAGGAACGGTAGCCCTAGGATGGATTTCAAAGGGGAAGTGGGATTTTATATTGGCAGTGGGTGACGACGTAACCGATGAGGATATGTTCCGGATTCTACCTGACACCGCGTGTTCCATTAAGGTAGGTCCGGGTGCCTCCATGGCCAAATATAATCTCAGCCGTTCAGCCGATGTGAGAGACCTGCTTGAAAGATTGATAGCTGGTACAAAGTAGCTAAATCAAACGATGACGGGTATTTCCCTGGTACAGTTAATAGTTCATAACTATTCTTTGAACACAAGCAGTCAAAGTGCCGTCTTAGCCTGAGCTTCCGATTAAAGGCTGTGCTCTTGCCTTGAGAACATCAGGAGCTTGATGCCTATTATTTCAAACCATAGCACGCCGTTCCAGAGCATAATCCGCTCATAAAGTCCGAAAAAGGCCCAGTGCAGCGGCATTATTATCCGTATGATGGCGCAGATTACGGCTATGCCGACGACGACCATCGTGTATGTGTAGAAGCCTCTCCACCTGGGGTTGGCTTTAAATCCAAGACCGAAGAAGAAGCAGCTGATACTAAAAAAGTATCGCGATTATCAGTGTGGTAATATCGTGTACAAGGACGTGGACCGTGTGTGCAGTTCCACGCGGGTCGGTGGTAAAAACGGCCAGAAGGATGAAGCCCACCGCAGAAGTCAGCGAAAGCACTACCGCGATGCGGATTTTGTTGTCATCAGGAACATGGAGTCTTATTCTTCTTATTTCTAGAACCAGTAACAGACCAAAAACACAAAACCCGGTGCGCGACAGCCAGCCCATCGGCCCCAGCGCCAGGTCGCTGATTGACATCCTGATGGGGTCATACCCCGGGTCAAAAAGAACAGATATATTGTCTGCCAGAAGTAGCGTGACCGGCGCAATGATTCCGGCTGAGCGGTACAGGCCCTGATAAGCGGCATCAGGGACTTTACCTATCCGCCTGATGAGGTGGCCGGCCCTTTATCCGAATTGTGCGCTAACCATAAGCGGCATTTGTCCAGACGGCGCATTTGATGTCGCTTATTCTACAATAGGGGGAGAGTGAAGACCAGACAGGGATAGGCAATTTCATTCCCTTTGGTTTTTCTAACACGCCTTCTTAAAGATTCTGCTAAATCCAGACTTTGTTACAATGTTACACCTTAATGGCCGTCACTGAGCAAAGTGCCCGCAGCCTGGGAAAGTGCGATACGCTATTACACCAGATTCCGGAGCCAATCTCTGAGTAACCATCTGACCAAAGAAAGGCCGATAGCAGTCGATACCACGAATACAGCCGCAGTCCAGGTAAGTCCCTGAAGAACCATGCCAAGCGCGGTGCCGGCCGCTGGAGGATGCCCTGTTCCGGTAATGGTCATCAAGAAAATGGCCAGTCCCACCGCCGCGGCGCCGGTCAACACAAACAACAACAGTTCCGGCGTTGACCCCTGTCTGGGAGAAAGCCAGAAAAATGGCAGATAACATATAGCCCCACTGAACACACCTACCATGTGTCCACCGACAAGGGAACGCGGCCGGGCCTGCTTTGACCCGGGCATCGCAAATACCACAAAGGTGCTGGAGGCCACAGCGGCTATCACAATCAGGTGCGCCTCTATTTCCAAGGCGGCCAGAACGATAAGCAAGACGGCCACTGCCATCAGGCTTTGTAACAGGTGATGGCTGATGGATTGTCTATGTCCAGGTCGCCGGCCAGACAGTCTCATTAGGTTTGCGCTTCCGAGGTGCTGTTTGTAAAACAACTGGTCAGTTTCGGGTGCGAGCGGGCTAAGTATATTCCTCCACCCCGGGCTTTTCAAGAAGCCAAGCTATACGTGTCACCAAATTGACACAATTTTGTAACTTTTTTAACTCACAATTTAATGACTATTTAATGGACGAGGGTCATAATTGAATTGACAAGATGGAGGTATGCCGTGGAGCCTCAAGGCCAGGTTCCGTCAAATTTGACTAGAAAATCGATTTTCGAGTGGCTACGGTTGCCCAGGTAGAGCCAAGGGCTCTCGGGCCATAAGGAGAAGAGCACAATGCTAAGGAACAGCATACCAATAGGCAGAATATTCGGAATATCCGTAAGGCTGCATTATTCCTGGTTCTTGATATTTGCCCTGATAACATGGGCGTTGGCCGCCAATTACTTCCCGGCGACCTATCCGTCCTGGAGCCTGGCGATGAAGATCGGCGCCGGCCTGATAACCAGTCTCTTGTTCTTTGGCTCGGTGTTGTTTCATGAGCTTATGCACAGCCTGGTCGCTTTGAGGGAAGGGATACAGATCCAGTCCATAACACTGTTTGTACTCGGCGGCGTTTCGCAAATGACAGGAGAACCCAAAACCGCCGGTGATGAGTTCCGCATGGCAGGTGCTGGCCCGCTAAGCAGTCTGGTGCTCGGCGGTGTCTTCCTCGGCATATATTTCGCCCTGCGCGGCACGAATACAGACACGGCCCAATTCGGCGCCGCTATCGCCTACTACCTTGGATTGATTAACATTCTGCTCGGTGTGTTCAATCTGATACCCGGCTTCCCCCTGGACGGAGGGCGCGTGCTGAGGTCACTCTTGTGGTGGCGGGGCAAGAACCTCAAGAGCGCCACCAGAACCGCCTCGAACATCGGGCGGGCATTTGGCTTCCTCTTCATCTTCGGCGGTGTATGGCTGATTTTTTCGGGCAACCTTTTCAACGGTATCTGGCTGGCCTTTATCGGCTGGTTTCTGGAAAGTGCCGCTGCCGGCAGCTACCGGCAGATGCTGCTTCAGGACATGCTAAAAGGCCACGTGGCCAGCGATGTGATGTCGCAGGATTGTGCAGTAGTATCCCCCGATATTACCATCGAGCGGCTGGTTAACGAGAATATATTGACCTCCAGACACCGCTGTTTCCCGGTGATATCTGACGGGCACGTCATGGGGATGATAACGATGTACGATGTTAGGTCGGTGCCCCGCGAACAGTGGGGGACAAAATCAGTGCGCCAGGCCATGACCACCCTTGGCAGTTTGAAGTCTGTAAGTCCCAACGAAGACCTGAACTCCGTTCTACGGATGATGACCCAGGACGATATCGACCAGGTGCCGGTTATCAGCGAAGGGAAAATCGTCGGCATGGTCGGCCGCGATAATATCCTTAACTTTATCAACACTCGTACCGAGCTCCAGAGATAGCAGTCTCCGTGTGTGAAGTCCCAGTAGTGGAAAACAAAAGCCGTTACCACCGCCCACGGAGAGCCAGCACTGACCGCTCCCTCCTAGTAATTATGTTATCTCGGCCAATACCTCGCATATGTGGCACAATCTGAAGATGGTTCCGGAAGGCGGCTACGGTTTCTGGATGAAACCATCAAGGAGTATAAATGATTTCGCTACTGAGCTCATTATCAAGAAAACAGGTAATCGTCACCTTCGGTGGCGTCTTGCTGGCCATCTTCTTAGGGGCTCTTGACCAGACCATCGTCGCTACCGCCTTGCCCGATATCATTGCCGACCTGGGTGGATTCGCCCATTACACTCTGATTACAACGGCATACATGATAAGCTCCACGGTCATGATACCCATCACCGGAAGGCTGACCGATATGTTCGGCCGAAAGTGGTTCTACACATCCGGCATAGCGATTTTTGTTCTCGGTTCTCTGCTCTCCGGTCTGAGCCAGACATTTGCGCAGCTTGTCTTCTTCCGCGCCTTCCAAGGGGTAGGTGCAGGGATAATGATAGCCAATGCCTTCGCCGTCATCGGCGACCTCTTTCCTCCTTCGGAACGGGGCAAATATCAGGGCTTCGTGAGCGCTATATTCGGTCTTGCCTCTGTGGTTGGCCCCACCCTCGGCGGCTTCCTTACCGACACCATCTCGTGGCACTGGATCTTCTATATAAACGTCCCCATCGGCATCGGGGTGATAGTGCTTTTTATACTCTACTTTCCCCACGTGAGACCGGAGGCGAGCCGGCACAGCGTCGATTATCCCGGCATGGTGCTGCTAATACTCACCACCGTCCCGCTAATGTTAGCACTGACCTGGGGCGGAGCCCAGTACCCGTGGCTCTCTGCTGAAATTATAGGTATGCTGGTGTTATCACTGGCGGCGGGCGTTGTTTTTTACTGGCTTGAAGTGCGCAGTCCGGAACCGATTCTGCCTTTACGCTTCTTCACCGACCGCATTATCTCCGTCTCATTGGTTGTTACCTTCCTCACCGGGTTCGGTATGTTCGGGGGCATTATCTTCATCCCCCTCTATTTTCAAGGGGTCCTGGGCCTATCAGCCACCGCCAGTGGCAGCTTCCTGACACCGATGATGCTGGGTGTGGTGGTGGGCAGCATCTCCTCCGGGCAGCTATTGGCCCGGGCGGGTGGCCATTACAAAATCCAAGGCATCACAGGTATTGCCATCATGGCCGTGGGCATGGCACTGCTGAGTACTATGACCACCCAGACGAGCTACCTCACAGCCGTTATCTATATAGTACTGACCGGGTTGGGCTTGGGAATCACCTTTCCCCTCTATACCGTAGTTGTTCAGAATGCCGTGCCATACAAAATCATGGGCGTCATGATTTCTCTGGTTCCTTTCTCGCGTTTTATAGGCGGCACTTTCGGGCTGGCCATTCTGGGGTCTTTGATGAGCACACGGTTTGCCGACCAGTTTCTTAGTCGGCTGCCCGCGGTGGTGAAGACGCTCATACCGGCGGATACCCTATCCTCTCTGGCCCATAACCCGCAGGCGCTGGTCAGTGTCCAGGCGCAAGAGGAGTTAAGAAAGACGTTGGCACAACTGGGGCCGCAGTCTGCTCAGGTTTTTGACCAGATAATTTCGGCCTTACGTCAGTCCCTGATGTCAGCTTTGACGGAGGTCTTTTTGATCGGCCTGGCGGTGACAATAGCAGCATTCATAATCAACCTATTTATTAAAGAAATTCCCCTGCGCAGACAGCACGATATTACCTGAGGTTTATGAAGTCATAGTTACTTAAGTGTGACCCCTCTACATGGTTTTGGTGTTTGTCGGCATATCAAAGAATTCGTATCGCCTATATTGAAGGCGCCCGTAACAGGCCGGATGAATTCAAGCGGAGGCTAAACAGCCTTATCAAGAAGTCCGAACAGAATAAACAGATCGGATTTGGCGGTATAGAAAAATACTATTAAGTCTGTCTATTTGTCTCGCTGAGCTGGAAGCGGCTTTCACCTGTTACCTTTAACTGTGGGGCTGAGGTAATTAAATAGCCGAAGATAATCTGAAGCCAGAACAATTCTTGAAGAGTCCCAAATACTCACTTTGTAGGATAAGAAGAATCTGACAATGTCATGAATTTGTAATATTCATGACCGATATTTTATGACTTTTACACTCACGTCAACTTACTATTGTTTTATAGAAATATTAGATTTGGATTTTTGTCTTGAGAACACGGATGACAAGCAGAACTTGCTGGTGAAGCATAAAAATGAAGAAACGCTAATATCTGGAGGAAGAATGTCAAACCCAAGCGAACTTATTGATACCCTGATTGCCAACACACCTGACTGGCGTGGCGCAACCTTTATGAAGCTCCGCAAAATCATCCACGATGCCGACCCGGAGATTACCGAGGAAGTGAAGTGGAGGCGGCCCAGCAACCCGATGGGCGCGCCTGTATTCGAGCACAACGGAATTGTCTGCATCGGGGGCATCCTAAAGGAAAGGGTCAGGTTGACCTTTGTTGCAGGCGTAAGCCTCCCCGACCCGCAAAAGCTCTTCAATGCCATGCTCGAGGGCAAGTCGCGGGCAATAGACGTCTACGAGGGCGATAAGCCCAACGAAAACGCGCTAAAGGCTCTCATCAGGTCTGGTGTGGAACATAACCTAGCCAAGGTCAAGCCCGCCAAGGCTCGCAAGAGGTAGGTGGCACAGGCGTCCCTGTCTGTGTCATAAAACGTAAGGTGGGCTACGTCAGCATGGCGGACTTGCCCAGTTGCTCTGGAGAGTGGAAAACTCGCGAGATGGATGACCTGTCTCCCAGAATAAAGGAAAGTTAAGGGCTAATCAACACGAACTCCAAAATCAAAGATGACCTCATTATATCAATGAGCTGGAACGGGTGCTCGGGGAGAAATCATTTCTCCAGCAGAAGACATTCCTCAGACGATTTATTAAGCGGATAGAATACAAGCCCCGAGGGATGGTATTGGACTACACCATACCGGTACGGTGGGGAAATAGAACTTCCCTCGTGGAAGTTCTATATTAAACAAGTTGGTAGCGCATACCGGATTCGAACCGGTGGTCTCCTCCTTGAGAGGGAGGTGTCCTAGGCCGCTAGACGAATGCGCCGCTAAAAACCAGCTCGGCACTCGGGCACACATGAATTTCCACGCCCCAGCTCAGTCCCAAAATTACGCCAGCTGCTCACAAGAAGCCTATCATGCCGGGCTTAAGCATTATACCAGCAGAGGTGCAAGAGGACAACACGGGATTTGCCCCTTCAATCCAGTAATAGCGTTGCAGAGAACTCCGCTTTTGGAGAGAAGCATAATTATGGAGTATAATATTAAGCTGTCCACCTCGGTGTGGACTCTCGCTAGTTTTTCAAGGGAGGCTTCTTGTGGAGAAAAACCTGAAGAGACAAAACCCCGGTGCGGCTGTGGCGCAAGGCAAGACTGAGATTTACGATAAATTGCGTTTTCTGGCGGCAATTGTCCAGTCCTCCGAGGACGCCATCATCAGCGAGACCCTGGACGGGACGATAACAAGCTGGAACCCGGCGGCTGAAAGGATGTTCGGCTATAGCGAGAAGGAAGCTTTGGGTATGCCTATATCGTTTGTCCTTCCGGCGGGTTACGTGGACGAGTTCAAGGACACTATGGAAAAGGTCAAGCAGGGGGTAAAGGCAGAGCGATACGATACTCTGCGGAGAAGAAAAGACGGAACGCTGATTGATGTTTCGGTGACCGTGTCTCCGATCAGGGACGAACAGGGAAAGCTGATAGGGCTTTCGGTCACAGACCATGACATCACCTCTCAGAAGCAAACATCGCAGTACGCCCGGAGTCTGATTGAGGCTTCACTTGACCCGCTGGTGACCATCAGCGCCGACGGCAAGATTACCGACGTCAACGAAGCCACCGTCAATGTTACCGGAGTTCCCCGCGAGAAGCTCATCGGCACCGATTTCGCCAAGTACTTCACCGAGCCTGAAAAAGCCCGGGCTGGCTACCAGCTGGTCTTCTCACAGGGAACGGTCACGGACTATCCCCTGACCATCCGCCACCGGGATGGCAAACTGACGGATGTCTTGTATAATGCTTCTGTATACACAGATGTGAACGGCAAAGTGTTAGGTCTCTTTGCCGCCGCCCGGGACATCACCGCCCAGAAGAAAGCCGAGGCGCAGGTGGCGGAACAAAGAGCGAGGGAACTGGAGAGACTGGCGGAACTGGAGCGCTTCCAGAAGCTGACGGTGGGACGCGAGCTAAAGATGATAGAGCTGAAGAAGGAAATTGAGGAGCTCAAGAAAAGGCTGGGCGAGACGTAGGAAACAACGGAGTCTAAAAAGATTCGTGAATCTACGAGCAGATTAGATTCTGGATTCCGACTTCCGTCGGAATGGATAGCTGAAAGTGAAGAGGCTAACAGCTAAGAATGGGGGGCTTGCCAGAAATAGAAAGCCCATTCCGTTGAAAAACGGAATCCATAAGAGATATGAATAGTTATTATGTCTACATTCTTGCAAGCAAACGCAATGGTACTCTTTATGTCGGATGCACGAGTGACCTCCTGAAACGGGTCTATATGCACAAGAACGATTTTGTCAAAGGGTTCACCAAGAAGTATGGCGTTCATATGCTTGTGTATTATGAGACATGTGATAACTACGCCGGTGCTCTTCAGCGCGAGAAGCAGATTAAGGAATGGAAAAGGCAATGGAAGATAGAGTTGATTGAAAAAGTCAATCCCGAATGGCAAGACTTATACGAACAGATTCTACAGACTTCTGGATTCCGACTTCCGTCGGAATGGGATAGCTAATATTACGTATGGAAATAATTGATAGCTGAAAGCCTAGGGAAATAAATGGTTCAACAGAACAGAGAGACAGAAACATCAGGTGAGAGGGTCGAGACCCTGCGAGACACCCAGTTGGCAACTCTCAACATCCTTGAGGATTTCAATATAGAGAAGCTGAGACTGCAGGATACCCAGAAGGCACTGCTCAACATTCTGGATGATTTGAACCAGTCGCGGGAAGAGCTACAGAGGGCACACGACGTCCTTGAGCTTCGCGTCAAGGAACGGACGACAGAGCTGGCGCGCTCCAACGCCGAGTTGGAGCAGTTTGCCTACATCGCCTCGCATGACCTCCAGGAGCCATTGAGAATGGTATCGAGCTATGTCCAGCTCCTGGAAAAGCGCTACCAAGGGAAGCTTGACCAGGATGCCGATGAGTTTATCAACTTCGCCGCCGAGGGTGCTCTCAGGATGCAGAGGCTGATTAACGATTTGCTCGCCTATTCGCGTGTCGGCACCC
The DNA here is from genome assembly GCA_034413595.1 of Dehalococcoidales bacterium. Taxonomy (GTDB): domain Bacteria; phylum Chloroflexota; class Dehalococcoidia; order Dehalococcoidales; family JAUWZL01; genus JAUWZL01. The sequence goes on from DAOUMC010000018.1 coordinate 171,185, forward strand.
GTGGCAAGAGCTTTGAAGAAGTGAACCTTGAGGCGGCCCTGGCCCAGGCAACGGAGAACCTGCAACTGGCCATCAGAGAAAAGAATGCCGCTGTAACCCACGACCCGCTGCCACTGACGTACGGAGACAGTGGCCAGTTGACACAGGTGTTTCAGAACCTGATTGATAATGCCATCAAATTCTGCCGTGAAGAGGCACCGAAGGTACACGTTTCAGCCAGTGTTAAAGAAGGAGAGTGCGTCTGCCAGGTAAAGGACAACGGCATAGGCATCGCGCCGGAATACCTGGACAAGCTTTTCCTGCTCTTCCAGAGGTTGCATACCAGGAAGGAGTATCCGGGGACAGGTATCGGCCTGGCTATCTGCAAGAGAATCATCGAGCGGCACGGAGGTAGGATATGGGTCAAATCCAGGCCGGGTGAAGGCTCGACCTTTTATTTCATAATACCGACTACAAAAAGGAGTTATTATGACGGATGAGTTTCCGGGCAAGGTAATAGACATTCTGCTTGTAGAGGATAATCCGGGCGATGTACGCCTGGCACAGGAAGCGCTCAAGGAAAGCAAGATCAGAAACAAACTGTTCGTGGTTGATGACGGCGTTGAAGCCATGGCCTTCCTGCACCGCGAGGGCAAGTATGCCGATGCCCCCCGGCCTGACCTGATTCTCCTTGACCTCAATCTGCCGCGGAAAAGCGGGCGCGAGGTACTGGCGGAGGTCAAGACCGATGAAAACTTCAAGAGGATACCGGTGGTGGTGCTCACCGTCTCCAGGGCAGAAGAAGATATAATCAAGTGTTACGACCACCACGCCAACTGCTACATCACCAAACCGCTGGACTTCAACCGGTTCATGGAAGTGACAAAGTCAATCGAGGAGTTCTGGCTGACCATTGTCAAACTACCGCCAAAATAATCCTTCGGCAAACGTTCATCTGGGCTCACCCTTCGACAGGCTCAGGGTGAGCGGAAGTTATGAGCCGCTCATGGTGAGCTAGTCGAACCATGAGCTAGTTGAACCATGAACAGAGATAGGAGTACTATGCATATAATGAAAGTCCTGCTCATTGAAGATAACCCGGGTGATGCCAGGCTTGTCCAGGAGATGCTGAGAGAAGCCGGAGGCGATTTCAGCATTGATGTCGCAGAAAGGCTGGCGTCAGGCCTAGAATTCCTGGCCTCTCAAAATATTGACGTGGTACTACTGGACTTAAATCTGCCTGATAGCCACGGGCTGGGCACGTTTACCAGACTGCAAACACAGTTCCCGCACCTGCCGGTTGTGATAAAGACGGGTTCTAGGGATGAGGCACTTGGTATTCACGCGGTTCAACTGGGGGCTCAGGACTACCTGGTAAAGGGACAGGTAGATAGTGAGCTGTTGCGACGCTCCATTGTTTATGCCGTTGGGCGTAAGAAGGCTGAAGAGGCTATCCTGCAAGCAAAGGAAGAGTGGGAGCTGACATTCAGCTCCGTGCCGGACTTGATGGCGATACTGGACACTCAGCACCGAATTGTGCGCGTGAACAAAGCGATGGCAGACCGCCTCGGCCTGACACCGGAACAGTGTATTGGACAGCATTGCTATGAAGCAGTCCATGGTCTTCCCAATCCGCCGGATTTCTGCCCGCACACCCTGACATGCCGGGATGGTAAAGAGCATACCACAGACGTCCACGAACCGCGTCTCGGAGGTGATTTCCAGGTAAGCACAACACCGATATACGACCGGCGCGGCGTTATCACCGGGTCAATACACGTGGCACGAGACATCACCGAACGAAAGCGAGCAGAGCAAATTAAGGATGAGTTCATCGGCATGGTTTCCCATGAGTTGAAGACGCCGCTGACAGTGGTAATGGGTGCTCTGCACACGGCAACAGCGAGCGGGATAACCGAGAAGGAATCTCAGGAGCTTCTCCAGGACGCTATAGAAGGCACCAATGCTCTCGCCGGCATTATAGAGAACCTTCTGGAACTGTCACGCTCTCAAGCCAATCGCCTTGAACTCCGTACGGAACACGCAGACCTCGATCAAATAGCCCGGAATGTACTGCAGCAGCTACACAGCAAGTCTACGTTACACCGGCTCAAAGTTGATCTGCCAGAAGGACTGCCAGCCATCGTGGCTGACCCGGTCAGGGTTGAGAGAATCCTTTTCAATCTTGTTGAAAACGCCATCAAGTACTCGCCGAAGGGCGGCGAGGTGAGAATTTCTGTATGCCAGAAGGGTGACGACCTAGTGGTTTGTGTCAGTGACCGGGGCCCCGGAATTTCGCCCGACAACCAGAAGAAGTTATTCCAGAGCTTCGAGCAGTTGGGGGTGAACAGCAGAGGCGCCATACACGGAGTGGGGCTGGGCCTCAGGGTCTGCCGCACTCTGGTAGAGGCACACAGTGGGCGGATATGGGTTGAGTCAGAACTGGATAAAGGGTCATCATTCTACTTCACGCTGCCGATAAAAGGCACGCCGGTAAAGTAAATCAGGTCTTGTTGGGTTGCGAGTCAAGAACGGCCTTGATTTTCTTAACCAGGTCATCAGGCACAAAGGGCTTTGTTATATACCCATTAGCACCTTCCTTCATCGCCATCTCCGCAATCTCCCTCCGGGCCGTAAATACGATGACGGGCATCTGGGAAAAGGCGCGCAGCCCCCTCAGCACGTCGAATCCTGTTATGGGCTGCATCAGGATATCAAGAAGCATGATATCGGGCCTCCGGGACCGGGCCAGTCGCAGAGCCTCCTCTCCACTTACGGTGGTGATGACATCATAACCCGCCAGCCCCAGGTTGACACGCACAAAGCTGAGAATGCCCGGCTCGTCATCAACGACAAGAACTCGTTTCTTTGCACTCATCGGTATCCAATTCTATCCTATTCCACGACTTCCTTCAAAAACCCGCTCCAGGGTAATCCAATTGTCAGATTCCGGGGGTTGAAACGCAGCTGCCAAAAGTGCGGGAATCACACTGTAAACTAACCTAAACTACCAGGGAGTCTCCCTCTCTTTTAGAGTTTCAATAAGAGCATCCAAACTGATAGCCGCTAGAGTCAGGGTTTGAAAAGTTCCTTTGGCACTCAATCGAGTCGCCAGTTTTGCCATTACCTCATTGCTGGAAGCTTCGAGGATATTGACGAAGTCATACTGCCCCAGTAGGGCGTACTGGGCCAGTATCTTGACCCCCATGTACTCCACTTCTTTATTAATCTCTCTGAGCCTCTCCGGGTCATCCTGAATGGCTTTTCGTCCGCTATCCGTGAGACTGTTAAGCATAAGATAGATGGGCATTGCTACCTCCTCTTTAAATTGGAAACTTAGCCCATATTATGTGAGCACCCCACTGTTTGTCAATCTGCCTGAGAGATGCTTGAGTGACTTCCCCTCACTTCATATCCTCCTTGGTATGTGTCTAAAAAGTTATGCTATAATGTGGCGAGCATGAGAAAACTATTATCCGGTAATGAGGCCCTTGCTCTGGGGGCCTATCATGCCGGGGTAAAGGTGGCTACTGCCTATCCCGGCACTCCCAGCACCGAGGTTCTGGAAACTATAGCCCGCTTCAGTGATGTCTATGCAGAATGGTCAACCAATGAGAAGGTGGCGCTGGAGGTAGCGCTAGGAGCGTCCTATGCCGGAATTCGGGCGATGGCCTCCATGAAGCATGTGGGGCTGAATGTAGCCAGCGACCCCTTTATGGCTGCGGCGACCACCGGTGTCAACGCGGGACTGGTGGTCATCAGCGCTGACGACCCGGGGATTCACAGCTCTCAGAATGAGCAGGACAACCGCCATTATGCCCGGCTCGCTAAGGTACCCGTGCTGGAGCCAAGCGACAGCCAGGAAGCCTATGAGCTTATGCCATACGCGTTTGCCATCAGCGAGCAATTCGATACACCCGTGCTGGTACGCAGCACCACGCGCATCTCGCACTCGAAGTCGGTGGTAGAGCTAATCCAAGGGCGCGAGGAGCCGGCAAAAAGAGTCGGTTTTATTCATAATGTCCCAAAGTATGTCATGCTGCCGGTTTATGCCCGGCTACGACATCCTCTGATTGAGAAGCGACTGGTCAGGCTGGCTGAATTTGCTGAAACCTTCCCCTTAAATAAAGTGCAATGGGGAAAGCACCACCTGGGTGTTGTAACCAGCGGGGTGGCCTACCAGTATGCTCGCGAGGTCTTCCCTGACGCCTCCTTCCTTAAGCTGGGTATGACCTATCCCCTTCCTCAAAATTTAATCCGTAGCTTTGAGAAGAAGGTAGACAGGCTTATCGTGATTGAAGAACTTGACCCCTTTCTGGAAGATATTATCAGGGCGATGGGCATAGCGGTTGTCGGTAAAGAGTTCATCCCCAGGACAGGTGAGCTGAATATACGCATCGTGGAAGAAGGGGGTATCAGCAGCGGGTTACTGGCAGGAGCCCCGCTTTCCGAGGCAATCAGGGCAACTCCGGAGTTGCCCAAGCGTCCTCCCTTGCTCTGCCCGGGATGCCCGCATACGGCATTGTTCTTTGTGCTCCACACTCTAGGGCAGCGCAGCAAGTTGCTGGCAGCGGCAAACTCTCCAGAGCCGAAGTTGATTATCACCGGGGATATAGGCTGCTATACTCTGGGCGCTTATCCTCCCCTCTACGCGATGGATACCTGCGGTTGCATGGGGGCCAGCATCGGTCAGGCGCTAGGTATGGAAAAGGCAGGCGTGGACAGCAAGGTGGTGGCAGTTATTGGTGACTCAACCTTCTTACATTCCGGGATAACTGGCTTGGTCGATGCCGTATACAATAAGAGCGGGATAACAATCATTATCCTGGACAATCACACCACAGCCATGACTGGTCATCAAGAGCATCCAGGCACCGGCATTTCAGCACAGGGTATGGAGACAGCCTCCGTGGATATCGAAGGGCTGGCACGAAGCATTGGCGTCAATGACGTTAAGGTTCTGGATGCATTCAAATTGAAGGAACTGCGGGCCGGTGTCAGGAATTCACTGGATAACCCCGAAATTTCGGTTGTTATTGTCCGCGGCACCTGCTCCGTACAGGTACGCCAGCGCGCCAACCCCAGGGTTATCAATATGAGAAAGTGCAACCGCTGTGATGTCTGCCTTCGTCTCGGCTGTTCCGCCATTCAGATTAATGGCAGGGAGATTTATATTGATGCTACTCTCTGCATGGGTGACGCCTGTGCCATCTGCCAGCAGCTTTGCCCTTATCAGGCAATAGCGCCACAATCCGAGCTGGCTGAGGAGGAAACTAAGTGAAGCGACTGGATGCCCTCATCGTGGGAGTGGGAGGACAAGGGGTCATTATGGCTAGTGATACCATTGGAGAAGCGGCTTTAGCCGCAGGATACGACGTCAAGAAGACGGACACGCTGGGTATGGCGCAGCGGGGAGGGAGCGTTGTCAGCCATCTGCGCATGGCACCCAAGGTCTGGTCTCCTCTAGCCCGCAAAGGTCAGGTGGATATACTTCTGGCTTTTGAAAAACTGGAGGCGGCGCGATGGGTCGATTACCTGTGCCCGGAGGGAATAGCTCTGGTCAATGATCAAGCATTGCCGCCGCTAGCGGTTAATCTGGGCAGGGAACGTTACCCCAGTGATGATGAGATAATTCATCTCCTGAATAGGCGAACGGACAAGGTCTATTTCATTGAAGGCACCAAACGCGCCCGAGAACTAGGTAACGTTAGGACATTAAACATGTTTATGTTAGGTTGTGTTTCAAATTTCATGCCATTTAAGGTGAGCATCTGGAAGGATAGCATCTCCGGACAACTGGCTGCTAATATCCGAGAAATCAATCTCAATGCCTTCTCTCTGGGAAGAAAGGAAATCAGGGATGGGCATCGTGAAACATGGAGGATATAGCAAATGTCTGAAAATGAAGTTAAGGTGTCGGCTAATATTGATGAACTGAAGAACAAGGAGAAGTCAGAGCCCGTTGCTTCTTTTCTGGAGATGCAGCTAATAGAGCTGACTCCAGGCCATGCCAAGGTAGTGATAAAATTGAAGCCTGATTATCAGAACTTCAACGGTACCATTTTTGGTGGCATCATCATGGCAGTGGCTGACCAAGCATTCGCCTATGCGTCTAACTCTCTCGCCTATCCAAGTGTGGCCTCTCAGTTTAACATCCATTTCATTGCCAGTGCCAAGGCTGGTGACGAACTTACCGCGGAGTGCCGGGTGGTATGGAATGGCAATCGAGTGGGTGTCTCCGAGATTTCCGTTACCAACCAGAAGCACAGGCTCATCGCTAAGTCCACCGCTACCACTATTCCTTTAAGCAAGAACCGGTCTTAGCCGCCACTGAGTTGACGGTATTAATGCCTTATGATACACTGTAGCGTTATTTGTAAGTACGTAGATTGTTCGTGTTCATGTTCAGCATCTTGCACCGATTAGGGAAACTCAACTTCACCTTTACCAGGCGCACATGAGGTGCGCTTGGGGGGTTCAAATATGTTTCTAACCGGCACAGGCAACAGGCGTTCTTAGAGTAGTCTTTTTTAGTACCTCCCGAGCAGGAGGTACTTTTTTATCAGGCAAGAGAGACGGAAATTGGAAGCAAGAGTGGAAGTGACGGAGAAATGGGATACTATCCCGAAGCTGCTCCGGCGTAACCGTGAATGGTGGGGCAATTGCACGGCGATATGCGTGAAGAACTTTGGAGTCTGGCAACGGTATACTTGGGAAGACTGCTACGACAATGTGAAATACTTCTCGCTGGGTCTGATAAGCATGGGGCTGAAACCGGCGGAGGTGGTCTGTATTGTTGGCGACAATGAGCCTGAATGGTTCTGGGGAGAGTTCGCCGTGCAGGCGGCCGGTGGTATCGCCACTGGTATTTTCGTTGATTCTATTCCTTCGGAAGTCAAGTATATAGCCGAGCAGTCTGACGCCAAGTTTGCCATCGTCAATGACCAAGAACAGACGGACAAATTTATGGAAATCAAGGACGAGCTGCCACTGTTAAAAAAGGTTATCTACTGGGATCCAAAGGGGTTGCGCAATTATGATGACCCTATTCTTATGAGCTTTGCTGAGGTGATTGTGCTGGGCAAAGAGTATGAAAAGAGTCATCCAGACCTGTTCGAGCAGAAGCTGGGACAGGGAAAAGGCGATGATACCGCCTTTATTTACTTTACCTCCGGCACGACAGGCTTACCCAAGGGGGCCGTTCTGACCCACGGAGCACTGATAAATACCGCCCGGGGCTTTATCCACCGTTATCCATTATATGAGAATGACGACTTGATTTCTAATTTCCCTGCAGCCTGGGTGGGAGATAGCTATTTCGCAACCATTCCTCATTTATTAACCGGAGCGAGGCTGAATTTTCCGGAGGAACCGGAGACTGTTGCCGAGGATACTCGCGAGGTTGGTCCCAACTTTGCCATCTATGGCCCGCGACAGTGGGAGGGACTGGTCAGCGAGATTCAGGTAAAGATTATTGATGCCCATCCACTGAAGCGCTTTTTTTATCATCTCTTCCTTCCTATAGGACACAAAATCGCGGACCTTAACTTCAAGAACAAGGTTCCGAACCTGTTCTGGCGTATCCTTTATAGCATCGCCTATATCTTTTTATTCCGTCCGCTTAAAGACCGTCTGGGATTAAGTAAGGTAAGATTCGCCGTTACAGGAAGCTCGGTCCTAAGCCTAGACACCTTCCGGCTCATCCACGCTATCGGCATTGAGCTCAGGCAGAATTATGCCAGCACAGAGGCCGGCTTTATTTCGTCCCACGGCAAGGGAGAAATCCACTTTGAGAGTGTGGGCAGACCGGCCATCGGCACTGAGGTCAGGATAACCGATGAGGGTGAACTGCTGGTGAGGAGCGAATGTATGTTCAGTTGCTACCACAAGAACCCGGAGAAGACTAAAGAGACCCTGATAGATGGCTGGTGCCATACTGGTGATGCCGTGCACATTGATGAGAATGGTCACCTGATATTCATGGACAGGCTTGACCATATGGGTGAGCTACGTTCTGGCGCAAAGTATGCGCCTCAATATATTGAGGGGAGGCTCAGATTCAGTCCCTATATCAAAGATGCGATGGTCATTGGAGGTAAGGACAAGAATTATGTCTCCGCAATAGTGAACATTGATTTTACTATGGTGGGCAAATGGGCAGAGCGGAATCGCATCCCATATACTACCTTTGTTGACTTGTCCCAGAAGAAGGAAGTGGCAGACCTGGTGCGGAAAGACCTGGTCCGGGTGAACGGTTATCTGCCGGAAGAGTCCGGAGTGAAGAAATTCGTCTTGATGCACAAAGAGTTTGACCCGGACGAGGCAGAGCTTACCCGAACGCGAAAGTTGCGGCGGAAATTCATGGAGGAGCGCTATAAGGACTTAATTGATACCATATATCGGGATGATGCCAGCGCCACGGTGAAGGCGCCAGTAACCTATCGCGATGGCAGGAAAGGTGTGGTAAGTACCACCATTAAGGTGAGAAGCATAGGAGAAGAGGCAGAGTAGTAAATGGCGGAGTTTCTTCAGTTCTCAATCACTGGAATTGCCGTGGGCATGGTTTATGCCCTGATTGCCCTGGGTTTTGTCCTCATCTGGAAATCGAGCAGCGTGGCTAACCTAGCGCTGGGGCAGATCGTGCTGCTCTCCTCTTGGGTTACCTACGCGATGCTGGTGCAGGCACGGTTTCCCATGTGGTTAGCTTTCCCGCTGGTCATCCTGTTTGCTCTGCTCCTGGGCTGGGCGATTGAACGGTTTGCTCTACGGCCACTCATTGGCCAGCCTATTCTAGCACTGATTACAGTAACGCTGGGGCTAGGCTACCTCATTGAGGGAGTGGTCAATTTCATCTGGCCCTGGAGCGTAGATGCCCTGCCGCGCCTGTTACCCCAGGGGGTTATCCATATTGGTCCGGCGGTCGTCTCTTATGAATATGTCTTGGTGGTTGGTATCTGTTTGGCAGTGTTTATCCTTTTAACCCTGTTCTTCCGCTATCATAAGATGGGCGTCGCCATGAGGGCTACGGCGGATGACCAGATGGCGGTGCAGGCCTGTGGAATTCCGGTAACCAGAGTCTTTTCCCGGTCATGGATGTTTGCCTGTGTCGTGGCCGCTATCGGTGGTATTCTCATCTCCAGTATCGGCGGCATCACTCACGGACTGGTGGAGACCGGGCTGAAAGCCTTTTCGGTGGTCATCCTCGGTGGTCTGGACTCATTCGTTGGCGCCATAATTGCCGGACCAATTATCGGGCTTTGTGAATTTCTCGGCGGTGGCTTCCTCACTCCGATTATCGGGTGGGGTGGGGTTAAGGATATTATCCCCTTTATTATCATTATTATTGTGATGATTATTAAGCCATACGGGCTCTTTGGTGAAGTCCGTATTGAGAGAATATAGCAGATGACTTTACCCTGTGGTACCAGAACTTATACCTATGCCGAGGATATGGCTATCCTGCGTACCAAGACCCAATGGGCGCTGTTGATAGCCTTCCTGGTACTCCTGTTTGCCTCACCGCTCTATCTTGGCAGTTACTGGCTTGGTGTGGTTAACCTGATTGGCATTACCTTGATTGCGGCGCTCGGTCTTAACATTTTGGTAGGATACTGCGGGCAGCTGTCTATCGGGCATGCCGGATTCATCGCAGTGGGGGCCTATACCAGCGCGATTCTGACCAATCGGCTGGAGCTGCCTTTCTTGGTGGGGCTAATTTCAGCGGGGGTCATCGCCGGGGCTATTGGGCTTATCTTTGGCATTCCCTCAGTGCGGGTCAAGGGTTTCTATCTGGCAATTACCACCATTGCTGCCCAGTTTATTATCATATGGGTGATAAACCACTGGAACTCGGTAACTGGCGGTTTTATGGGCATCCGTGTGCCTTATGCCTCTATCGCCGGTTTTGAATTCAGAAGCGAGGCGAGTCAGCTCTATCTCATCATGACCATCGCTATCCTCTGCACTTTCTTTGCCAAGAATCTGGCGAGGACAAGGGTGGGTAGGGCCTTTATCGCCATCCGTGACAATGACCTGGCTGCGGAAGTTATGGGGATAAACCTTCTTTACTACAAATTGCTTGCTTTCTTCATCGGATGTTTTCTGGCGGGTATCTCTGGTGCCCTGTACGCCCATTGGACGGGTTCTTTGAATACCGAGATGTTCAGCTTCTCTGAGTCAATACTATATATCGGTATGATTATCATCGGCGGTCTGGGTACCACTGTCGGCCCTATTTTTGGTGTCGTATTTATCAGAGTCCTCCAGCGGACTTTGCCCGTATATCTTGTCCCCTGGTTGGAAGGGACCTTTACCGAAATGCCTTCTGGCTTTGCCACCGGCGTGACGCCAATGCTGTTCGGTTTGATAATTATCCTGTTTCTAATACTTGAGCCGAGGGGGCTCGCCCACCGCTGGGCGCTATTCAAGTCCGCCTACCGTTTGTGGCCATTCTCATATTAGTAAGGAAAGGGGAATAAAGAATGTAGTACTTCGGTGGATAGTTAAATAATTTACCAAAGGAGATTTCTAATGAAAAACAGAGGAATATTAAAACTAACCGTAATCATCTGTCTTGTCCTAGTGGTGGTTGCCATGCCTTTCGCCATTTCCTGCAGCCAGGGCAGCGAAAAAACGCTAAAGATAGGCATCACCACGCCTTCATCAGGCCCTGCTGCAGAGAAGGGAACCCCCATGGGCGATGCTAACCGTGATGCTATCAAGTATATTAACGATGAACTCGGTGGCGTTAACGGCTACCCTATCGAGCTGGTCTGGCTGGATAACGGCTATGATGCCACCAGTGCGGTCACCAACGTAAAGAAATTCATGGATGACGGTTGTCTAATGTTCGGCACAGCATCATCCGCCATGATGACCGCCACTATGGAAATCGCCAACCGGGCCGGATTCCCCGGACTGGTCTGCTTTAATGCCCCCAACCTGCACCGCCCACCGGAGCACATCTACGGCCAGCTACCCGACTATGGCGATGACTTCTTAGCATTTGCCAAATATTACCTGGAGAATATCTGGAAGGGGCCGGGGAAACCCAAGGTGGTTATTGAAGCGCTTAACAATTCCACCGGTCAGGGTGCTATCGATGCCGCCCGGGCCTATGGCGACCAGCTTGGTCTGGATATAGTCTGGGACGGCGCAGTGGGTAATGCTTTCGAGCATACAACAACGACTATCTCCGAGACCGAGGCGCTGACCCGTATCAAGGCCTTGAACCCCGACGTGCTTTATATCGCCAGCACCCCGCAACCCGCCAGTGTTATCATCAAGAACGCTATTGAACTGGGCATGTACCCTGGTATTACCATTGCCTTGGGTCATGCGGCCATGACCAAAGCTCTGATTGACCTTGCCGGGGCTAGTGCCGTAGAAGGTGTCTACGGATTGTTCCCGGCAGCGAGCTGGGGTGATGACGTACCTGGAATGGCCAAATTGATGGAATATGCGCAGAAGCTGCACCCCAAAGACGTGGGCAACGGTGACTACATCACCTCATGGGCGCAGAGTCTGGTAATGGCCGAGATATTGAAAACAGCACTGGATAATGTTGGCTACGATGTTTTAGCCAAAGGCGATGCGGAGTCGTGGGAGGCGATTGAGACGCAAGGTATTCAGAAACTAAGTAATTATGATGCCGGCGGTCTGCAGGGCCCGGTAAGCTATACTCCGGGCGATAACCGACTGACTAAATCGCTCAAGATCTTCCAGATACAGAACGGGGCTATCGTTCCGATTACTGACTGGATTGAAACTCCGCTGGTTCAGTACGAAAATTTCGACTGGTTCGGCAAGTAGTTTATGTGATTACAGGAGCCCCGCGTTAGTGGGGCTCCTGTAATCCTGTAATAAGGTATAAAATATGCTCAGGCTAAATAACATTGAGGTCACCTATCTTAATGTTATCCGGGTGCTGCATGGAGTCTCACTGGATGTGGAGGACGGGGCAATTATCGCCCTCCTCGGGGCTAATGGCGCAGGCAAGAGCACCACACTCAAGGCGATTTCTGGCCTGCTTCATGTCGAAGAAGGTGAAGTAACCGATGGCAGCATCGAGTGGAATGGAGAGAGGATAGACCGCAAAAACGCCGAGGAGATAGGCAAGCTGGGTATTATCCAGGCGCTGGAGGGGCGCCGTGTCTTTGAGCATCTGACTGCTGAAGAGAACCTGATAGTGGGCGGCTATAACCGTTCCGAGCGCAGCGCGGTAAAACAGGACCTGGAGATGGTCTACCATTACTTCCCCAGGCTCAAGGATTTGCGGCGCAATACCGCCGGATACCTCTCCGGTGGCGAGCAGCAGATGCTGGTTATCGGCCGCGCCATGATGGCGGCACCAAAGCTCATGATGTTAGATGAGCCATCACTGGGCCTGGCACCGATGCTGGTGGAGGAAATATATGATATCATACAGCGTTTCAACTCAGAGCAAAAGACATCGGTGCTGCTGGTGGAGCAGAACGTCCGGATTGCCCTCAGTATCGCCCACAGTGGTTACGTCATGGAAAACGGGCGTGTTGTCCTTGACGGCACCGCCGATTTCCTTAGAAACAATGAAGATGTGAAGGAGTTTTACATAGGTCTATCCGCCATGGGCACAAAGAAAAGCTATCGGGAAGTAAAACATTACAAGAGGCGCAAAAGATGGCTGTAACCAACAAGCCGGACGAGTTTTTCGATGACCTGGAGATAATGCAGCGGGCGGAAAGGGAAAGATACCTTGACCGGAAGCTGGCGGAGACAATAGCTCATGCCTATCAACATGCTCCGGCGGCAAAGACAATCCTCGACAGTGCCGGTGTTAGTCCTGCCCAGATTCGTATGGTAAAGGACCTGGAAAAGCTGCCTGTTACCCGCAAGACCGACCTCATTGAGTTGCAAAAATCAAACCCACCATACGGTGGTTTTCTGGCTATTCCTCCGGAGGACGTTGAGCGTGTCTTCCTTTCCCCCGGCCCGGTCTATGAGCCTATCCAGCATTCCGGCATCAGGTGGTTTGCCAAGTCGTTCTGGGCGGCAGGGTTTAGGAGGGGAGATATTGTGGTTAATACCTTCACTTACCATATGTCCCCCGCAGGGATTCTGTTTCACGAGGCTTTACGGGACTGCGGGGCAACAGCCATCCCGATGGGCACAGGCAATACCGATTTGCAGATTCAGACCATGCATGACCTCAGTGTGACCGGCTTTGTCGGTACGCCAACCTTCCTGATGACCATCATCAAACAGGCGGAGGAGGCGGGCTACAACTTTGTTCAGGACTTTGTCCTGCGGCGTGCATGGTTCACCGGTGAAATGCTACCCCCTTCGCTACGGGAAATATTCGAAGAAGACTACAAGATAAACACCGCTCAGGCTTATGCGGTTACCGAGCCGGGCGGCGCTATTGCCTATGAATGCTGTTACAAGTCCGGCATGCATTTCATGGATGAATATCTCATTGAAATAGTTGACCCGAAGACAGGAAAGCAGCTGGGCCCCGGCGAGGTGGGGGAAATAGCAGTTACCCCGTTGCATAACAAGACCTGGGGATTGCTCCGCTTCGGTACTGGTGATTTGTCTTCCTATACTACCGAGTCCTGTCTCTGCGGGCGTACGTCTTTTAAATTAACGGACATCATAGGACGTGCCGGCGATGCGGTCAAGGTGAGAGGCATGTTCGTTGTAGCTAAGCAGGCAGAAGCGGCAATTATGAGTATGTCACCGATTACCGCCTTCCAACTTGTGGTGGGTCGAACAAAGCACCGGGATGACCTTATCCTCAAGGCGGAGCTGGGGGACGAGACGACGGACAGGAGACAACTAAGTGATAGCCTGCAGAAGCGCTTTCAGGACGTATGTCGGCTCAAGATAGACCGGATTGAATTTGTCTCGAGGGGTACCATAACCGCAGAGCAACCAAAGATAGTTGACCAACGGACTTGGCAGTAGGAGCAGGTGAGCGGTGTTTAAAGCCTCTCCTTCCCTAAGTAGGCAGCAATCACATTCGGGTCGTTACTGATTTCCTCAGGAGTGCCCTCGGCAATTTTTCTTCCGAAGTCAAGCACCACAACTCTGTCGGCAATATCCATCACCACGCCCATGTCATGCTCAACGAGGACAATACAATTTACTCCTTCTCTCAGCACAGGTGCTTCCGGGTAGGTAGCTCCCTGCCCCTCGAAAATATCTATTATGAAACGGGCGATATCCTCTTTTTCCTCCAAGTTCATGCCTGCCATAGGCTCATCGAGCAGCAGCACCTTCGGTTCCAGTGCCAGAGCCCGCCCTAGCTCGACTCGCTTCCTCATTCCGTAAGGGAGCATGCCCACGACCGTCTTTCTGATTGGCTCTATTTCCAGGAAATCAATGATATACTCTACCGTCTTGCGGTGTTCTATTTCCTCTTTATGCGCCCAGCCATAATAAAGAGCGCCGCTCAGCACATTCTGCTTCATCAGGGCATGCCTTGCTGCCATGATATTATCCAGGGTATTCAAGCCGGTATAAAGCTCTATGTTCTGGAAAGTCCTTGCCAGGCCGAGTTTAGCCGCCCTGTCCGGTCTGATGCGGGTGATTCTCCGGCCTTCAAAGTATATTTCACCTTTAGTAGGTTTGTAGAAGCCATTAATGCAATTGAGGAGACTGGTCTTACCGGCGCCGTTGGGGCCAATGATGGCTAAGATTTCATTCTCTCTGACATCCAATGTGATACCAGAGAGCGCCTTGACACCGCCAAAGGAAAGGTAAAGGTTTTCAATACTGATCTTTACTTTGTGCCGAGCATCACTGTTCATTTCCGTCCCGGTTTTCTTACCTGGGATGCCGCTCTCTTGTTCTTCCCCGTTGTTTCCGCTTCTTCGGCGAAAAGCCTGTCACGATACTGAGCCATGCGGGGACATTCCGGACCCTCGCACTCAAGGTTGTATCCCAATTGCTTACCTTTTTTCTGCAGCAGTCTACCTATCTCTTTGTCAGGCTTCCCGTATTTCGAGTAGCCGGCGCATTTTGTCGAGCCGTCCTTATATACCATGAGTGTAACATCACTATCCACGGCATCACAATAGATGGTTGTTGCCGTTATTTGCCAGTCTACCATTTTATCTTAACCTCAAATCGTTACCATGTTAACATTGTCCAGCCAAAAGGACACGTTCCCTTTGTTCTGATTGCCACCAAGAATGAAGACTCGGGAACTGCACTGAATGGCTGGGGAAGAAGGATTCGAACCTTCCCTAACGGATCCAGAGTCCGCTGTCCTACCACTAGACGATTCCCCAGCGCAGCTAAATTATAGCCTTGGATAGGGTGTGTGTCAAAGCGTCACGTAGACTGACCCTCGCGTCTTCCACAACGGATAGTCTCAGGCATTTGGCTAAACAAATGACTTTGGCTATCCGACTATTACTAAAAGCCTATCAAATTAGGTCGTTTGGGTGATTGTCGGGAGAGGTAAAGTAAATTAAATTAAACTAAAGTCGTTTCTGGTAAGTTAGCACAAACAAAGCAAGTAAGGCTAATTAAAGCCACGGATGGAGGGAGTAAGTTGAAAGAAGTCAATGACAGGGTGACTTATGAGATAGAGGAGGCCGGCAGGATTCTTGATGAGTACAAGCAAAGGCTCACCGAGGTAATCCTGTGGCACGGTGACCGGATAAGAAGTGAGGCTGAGAAGGAGTCCGCCGGTATTGTTACCCAGGCCCAACAAGAAGCAGAGCGCATCATCAGACAGGCCAACGCAATTGCCGAACAGAAAGCCGCCAGGTATGCCAGTGAATCCCGTCAGAAGGTTGAGCAAATAGCCAACGAGCTGAAAGAGGCCGCCAGGCAAAAGGGGGAGGAGGAGGCAGCGGCCATTGTCGCCAGGTCCAGGGAGACGGCTGACCAAATCATCAAGCAAGCCAGTGAGAAAGCAAGAAAGCAGGCCGGCGAACAAAAACAGCAGGCGGTAGAGCGAATCATCAATGAAGCTAGGGAGGGAGCGGCAAAGATAATATCCCGGGCCAATCAAGCAGCGGAGAAAGAGGCCAGCAGAATCCTGGCCGAGTCAAAGAAAGAGGCTGAGCAACTGAAACAAAATATCCGAAAAGAACTACAGGGGTCAGCCGCAGAGGTTGGTGTTCTGAAACAGAGGGCATCCCAGGAACTCAAGGAAACCAGGGAGCAGGCACAGAAAGAGGCAGATGAGATTCTTCAAGGTGCCAGAGAACAGGCGAAGGCAGCCGCAGAAAGGCTGCTGGAACAGACCATTGCTGAGGCAAGACAAACAGCAGAACAAATCAAAAATCAGGCCAGGGAGGAAGGGCGGAAGAGGGCGGAGCAGGAGTATAGCCGGATAGTAGCCAAGGCAGAACAGAAAGCAGAATGGGAAGCCGCCACCATTATCGCTGAGGCCAAGCAGAAAGCCGGGCAGATTCTGAAACAAACGGCCTAGGCCAAGTCAGTCCGTGTGACTCAATACTCTGAAGCAAGCCGATAGCAAGCCAATCCCGCTCACAGAGTCAGGGCAGAACATGCAATATTCTTAGTATCTCCAGCGTGACCAGGCCCACCGTCAAAAAAACCACCCACCAGGTTAGTCCCTTCAGAATCTTTTCATGTCCCTCGATGGAATGCAGCATCCCGACCTGCTGTTTCAAGATTTCAGAGTTTTGCTCCTGATGCCGTATACCCAGGTAAGTTCGCACCATATCCTGTACCGTTTCCAGCTGGAGCCTCAATGCCTGCGTCCGGTCAACAAAGTCCTGAAAAGGCTGCAGCATGGCCTGATAACCGACGTTTTCCGTCAGGGTAAGCATCGGATAACCGTTGACGCCAGATTCACCCCACAGCTGGAACAGGTTCTTGTTCTCTTCAATATAAGTTCTGGCTGTAATCTGGTCTCTCTTGATTAGCGCCGATAGAATGGACAGCGTGGAGAACCTGTTCATAACATCCGAAAGCCATTTCTTTAAAGTCTCCAACTCTACCGGCTCTGTCTGCCTCATCCGGTTGAGGATAGTCTCTATCCTCTCCTGTACCTCCGCCTCTGCCGGGTCAACCTGGGGAAAGTACGGCTGGCACAGCCAATACAGCCTTTTTAAACGAGCCAGGTTGATAGCCAGTAACTTTATGTCAGCCAGAAGGCCGTCTAAAGCGGCCCTCCCTCCCGGGACTACCGGAGAAACAAACATCTTAAGCGAAGTAGATTCGGCTTGACTTGCAGTCATTCCAAGGGTAGCCAGGAGGCAACCTTTCACCACGCCCACCGAAACCCTGTTATCACCCGTGTATGTTGAATATCGCCGCACCAGGTTCAAGGCTTCATCCTGACCACCGCTGGCGACCGCAAGAATCGTGAGTTGCAGAAGGGGACTTTTGGGCAGCATGTCAAGGATAGGCCGGGTCTGACGCTGGTAGAACTCAAAATCCTCCTGCCCTGGCGAAAGGCGTTCCTCGGGCAAATAATGGGCACTCACCGTGAGCAGGTAGCAGTTCTTTTCTTCGGAAAGCTCAACGGTGCATAAGACATCGGGGAGGGTGATTCGGATGCTCTTTTCATCCTCCCCGGCCAAATTCGAGGCATAGTTTTGCTTTATAAGCCCGAACGCCTTTTCCACAACCTCCCGGTCTTCCATCTCAAAAATGGAAGTATGTAACAGGCCGAGGGGCAGGCTCTGTCCTTCTGCTGCCATTGCACTCCGTCCAACTCTATTGGCTTATTTCCCACTCGTGCCGACAGACGGTATCTCCTTTGGCTCTTACCCTTGGCACCTGGTGCTTGACATCGGGATTCACCGCCGAGGCCAGGCCTTCCATAAAGGGCCAGGCGGCGTTCTCATCCAGCCACAGCCAGGGCTGATTGAACGACCTGGCTGATACCATTATGGGGCAGAAAGAACGGTTATAGTAGACTACCTTATTGCCCTCAACCTGGGCGGTGGTCTCTGCTTTTACCTCGCTCATATAGGCATTGACCAGCCTGGCCAGAGTAGCCAAGTCATTTCCTTCCAGCTTGAGTTTAGCCATCAACTGGCGGCCAACTTTCTGCCCCAGCTCAAAGGACTCAGCCCGGCTCTTCTCCGGGCTATTTTTGTATTTCCTGTAGAAATCACCCCATGAAGGAAGGTCTATCACCGTTTCCTCTCCTTTGCATTGCTTCTATTAAGGATTATAGCACAGATAATTACCCAAGGGTAAAAACAGAGGAAAGAACCAGAAAGAACCATCTTCCTATTACTATTTACCCTTAAAAATAGGCCGTTTGGGTGATTGTCGGGAGGGGTAAAGTGATTTAAAGTAAACTGCCGTTGTATAAGGACAATTAAAGGCAAGAAGTATAAGGATATGGCAAGTCAAAATCAAGCTAGTCCCATGCTGACCATAGGTGATGCTGCCCGCCTGCTTAATGTCCATGTCAACACGGTCAGACGCTGGAGTAATCAGGGAATAATAAGAGCCTACCGTATTGGCACCCGGAGAGACCGCAGATTTGAGCAGCACGACATCAGCCGCCTGCTGGAGGAATTCAAGTTAAACAAGGGGGCGCCAAATGGGCAAAACACCGAATAAAGAAATCAATACGGCCCTTTTCCGAATGAGGCGGACTCTTGTGTCACACCGCCAGCGGTATGTCTATCTGTGCTATCAAGGGATATAGCAGCCTGAATTCAGCTATAGAGATGTGGTCGCTTCTGCCGGGGGAAACCAGGGTGCTGGGGTCTGACATAGCCGACAGCTTAAAAAATGATAGCCTCCCCCTCCCGTGAGCTGCCCTGGGTGTAATCGGGGTTGGCGGCAGGGGTGGCCACATTGCCTGTAAGCCATTCTGTCAAAAGCAAAAGCCCCGTCTAGCGAGCAAGTTCTAAGCCAGACCATGACCAGTTACTATTCTACCTGTTACTAATTAACTATTGACTCTTCATCTTATTCAGTTAAAATCAGACTTATCACAGGACAGGAACCAAGGATGAAAATAGCTGACGCCGTAAAGAACTTACTTTTCCGACTGAGATGGATGACCATGTCCCAGCGCCACAGATATGTCTACCTGTGGCAGAGGGGAGGGTCGCTAAGGGAAGTCCGCCGGCAATAAGCGATTTCCGATGCTCCTCTAGTTTGCCAAAAACTGCAATCACTTATGTTCATCCACCTTTAGAAACCGGACTTGGCTAGTTATTATGTCAAGCTGGGCAGCAGAACACAAGCAAAACACCGATTTGACATCAACCATCTAACCGTTTATCGTTATCTGGAAGGTAATTTGCTGCCGTGGCTGAACTAGCTGCCCTACAACAGCTACTGGGTATCCAGTTTAAAGAGCCGCCCCTTCTGGAGCAGGCACTAACCCACAGTTCCTTTGTCAACGAAAACCCGGGGGTGGCCCCGGCCTCCAATGAAAGGCTTGAGTTCCTGGGTGACGCCATTCTGGGCATGATGTTCGCCCAGAAGCTATACCAAGACCTGCCCAACTCCCCAGAAGGAGAGCTGACCAAGCTCCGGTCTGACCTGGTCCGCCGCGGTACCCTGTTCAGTCTGGCCAAAACCATCGGGCTTGGCGACTATCTTTATCTGGGGAAGGGTGAAGAGGCGAGTGGTGGCCGGGATAAACCGGCAAACCTTGCCAGGGCCATGGAAGCGATGATAGCCGCCGTCTTCCTTGACCAGGGTTGGGATACTACTCGGGACTTGATTCTCCGGTTGTTTGACACCGAGCTCAAAAGACTGGAGCGGCAAGGTGCCGGAGTCGATTATAAATCTCAACTTCAGCACTTTGTCCAGTCCCGACAACAGGAGACACCCAGCTACCGGATAACAGAAACCACGGGACCTGACCACCAACCAAGGTTTACTGCCGAAGTAATGGCAGGCAATACCATACTGGCCACAGGCCATGGTAGAAGTAAAAAACTGGCTGAGACCGAAGCTGCCTATCAGGCGCTGGAGAAACTGAAAAGCAACTTTACACAGTGATTCACCTCTGATAAACTCTAGCTATCCAACTTGATAGAGGTGTGATATGGGCGGGCGAGATTACCGTCGCCATGAATCTAAGAAGCCAAAAAAGGGTGCCAAAAAAGTGACCCTGGCTGAAATCCTGCCAACACCGGTAACCGTAGAGGTGATCAAGAAAAAGGGGAAGAAGGAGCCAGAAACAGAGGCCTAGTCTGGCTCTTCGGGGAAGGGGATGTCTGACCTAGCTTCAGTTCAGGTGAGGGTTCAGGGATTTGTTCAGGGTGTTTTCTTCCGTGATTTCACCCGAAGGCAGGCGAGGAAACTGACTGTCACCGGTTATGTAAAAAACCTGCCCGGTGGCAGAGCGGTGGCCGTTCAGGCCGAGGGCGAAAGGGACAAGCTGGAGGAGTTAATCAGACGCCTCAAGGTGGGGCCACCCGGAGCCAGAGTGAAAAAAGTGGACGTCGCCTGGTCACAGTACACCGGGAGCTATTCCCGATTTGATATAGAATACTGATTCCCGCAAATCTCAGGCCTCAAGGTCTCGCCGGGCTTCCTCAATCAACCTGAGATAAGGCGCCTTAACATCTAAGGCTTGCGAGGCCTCCAAGTCAATCTGGTAGGGCTCACCGATGAGAACCTTGTCCCACTCTTTAATCTCACCCTTAGTCGGCTCTTTCCCGGCAACAAACTTCTGTCTGGCTTCAATAATGCCCAGGTCAAAGGGCAAGGTAAAATACAGGTCAGCCAGCACCTTATCTATTCCCAGGCCATACAAATCCTCCCAGCCGCCCCTGGAGCCGTCACCATACTTGCTCACCGGCAGCAGGCTGAGCAGGTTCATTACGCTTAGATTGCTCATACCACTGACCACTTTCAGTGGGGTTACGCTTATCAGATAATCGCTTGACAGGATGACATTGGGCACCCAGAAGGTCGCCACCGCCAGAGGCTTGGTCAGGGGATTCTCCACTTCAACCCAGATGCAGTCCTTAACATCCAGCGTCAGCACCCTGGGGAAATCGTAGCCCAGGGTTTGAAATATGGGGTATATGGGGCCTCCACCCGGGGTGCCGTCAAGCAGAAGAATATCGGCGTCACTCACCTGCCTGATGCCCTGGATTATCTCCGATAGCATCTTCCGGCTGGTGGTCACCGGATAGGGAACCGGGTAGCCGGCGCTGGGCTTGATGAGCACCCGCCGCGCCCGGGATATCGCCGGCGGTGCTTCAAAATAAAACTCGGAGGCGTCTAATATCAAACCTTAATCCTCTCCTTGTTTATTAGCTCCCTGGCCTTCGCCAGGTCAGCCTCGGTGTTAATGTTGAAAAAGCTCAGGTGCTGCTGGTCAAACCTGTCTATCTCTCCGGCTTCAACATACCTCACCTTAATCAGGCCGAGAAGCCGGTCAATTTTCAGGCTGCCCTGCTCTAGCAACGACTCAATAAGTCTCAGGCAATTCCTGGAGTAGACGGCGTGGAGCGGCTCAACCATACTGTTCACCCTGGGGATGACCAGGTCAAAGCCGGTTGACACCTGTAGCATATAAAGCAGCAAATCCGGGTTCAGCAAAGGCATATCACAGGCGACGACAAAGTTATAGAAGGAATCTGAGGCCAGAAGCCCGCTGTAAATGCCAACCAGAGGACCTTTACCGGCATAGGCATCAGTCACTATTTTCAGCTTGGAATGGCCGGCGATTTTGGGCAGCGGTTGCCCCCGGGCGATAACTATAATAATATTGCTGTCCAGAAAGCTGAGGGATGATACTACCCGCTGGAGCAGAGTTTCGCCGTTAATTTCAACTAACGCCTTGTGTTTCCCAAGGCGCGAGCTCTTGCCGCCGGCAAGAACAACACAACTTATATCCAAGGTATGGTTACGTCCATCCTGGGAACATTCCCCTTTATACTATTTTACCATTATCGTCAAGTCCCTCCAGCCCAAATTCTAAATTTGTGACCCGTCTGGGCAGATGCTATAATCCTAGCTATGAAGGTCTCAGAACTGGGAGAGTCCGGGCTTATTGACCTGCTGGCTAAAATGGTCTGGGAAGCCCGGGACAAACAGGCTACCTCCTGGCAGAAACTCGTCATCGGCATTGGTGACGACGCCGCCGCCTGGCACTGCGACGGCCAACTAGAGCTGGCGACCACCGACGGTCTGATGCAGGGAATCCACTTCGCCCCGGAAATGACCACCTGGTACGAGCTGGGCTGGAAGGTGCTTGCCATCAGTCTGAGCGATATTGCGGCCATGGGAGGCGTGCCCATATACGCCCTGGTCTCACTGGGGCTACCCGATAGCACCGAGGTGGAAGACGTGACCCAGCTCTACCGGGGGATGATAGAAATCGGGCAGCGGTTTGGCGTCGCCATAGCCGGTGGCGATACCGATAGCGCGCCCGTTATTTACCTTAACTCCTCTGTCTTTGGCACCAGCCGGGGAGGGGGGCACCTTCTTAGCCGGCGAGCAGCCAGGGCCAGCGAGCTAATAGCCGTAACCGGCGAGCTGGGGGCGGCGGCCGCCGGCTTGGAGATGCTCAGGAAGAAACTGAAACTTGACCCTAAAGCCGCCGCCTCTCTAAGGCAGGCCTTCCTCAAACCGAATCCTAGGGTGGCTGAGGGGCAGCTGCTGGTCAGGCTCGGAGTAAAAGCCGCCATAGACATCAGCGACGGCCTGGTGGCCGACCTGGGCCACGTATGCCGGGCAAGCCAAGTCGGTGCCCGAGTGCAGATTGACCTGGTACCAGTCCACCCGGCGGTAAAAGACAGCTTTGGCGAAAGGTCTCTGGAGATGGCTCTCTCCGGCGGTGAGGACTACGAGCTCCTGTTCACCGCCAGCCAAGAGGTCATTGACCGGATAAAAAGCCAGGCTTCCTGCCCGATAACAGTTATCGGTGAGACTGCCGCTGGCGAAGCCGGCATAAGTCTGATTGATAGGCAGGGGAAACCCTTCAAACCGGCTAAGACAGGATGGCAGCACTTTGCCACCAAAAAATGCTGAACCAAATGGATAAACTTGAGCTAATCAGCCACAGCCCCTATCAGACCCGGCGCCTGGGAAGCCGCATCGGCAAACTGGCTTCACCCAGGGACATCATTCTGCTGGTGGGCAGCCTGGGAGCTGGCAAGACCTGCCTTACCCAGGGCATCGCCCGGGGACTGGGAATCAAAGAATACACCCCCAGCCCTTCTTTTGTCTTAGTCCGTGAGTTTCAGGGCCGTCTGCCCCTGTACCACATTGACCTCTACCGGCTTGAACATATAGAAGAGATCGCCGAGCTGGGGCTTGATGACTACCTCTACGGCAGCGGTGTCTGCGTTATAGAATGGGCAGAGAAGGGCCTAAGCCTGATGCCCAAGGAATACCTGCTGATTGAGCTGAGCTTCCTTGACAATAACGAGCGCCGTCTCAACTTCAAGCCCTGCGGTCAACACTATCTGGAAATGGTAGCCAGACTGGGAGAATGGAAATAGCTAAATGTACCTGGCAATAGACACCTCAACCGACAACACCAGCCTGGCTATCGTCCGGGACAGCCGGACCGTGGCTGAGCTTACCTGGCAGTGTCAGAGGAACCACTCCGTTGAGCTTATGCCCCATCTGACTCAACTGCTGGAGCAGGCTGGAACAAGCCTGGGCTCCCTGAGGGGTATTATTGTCGCCCGGGGCCCGGGGAGCTTTAAC
Source organism: Dehalococcoidales bacterium (assembly GCA_034413595.1). GTDB lineage: Bacteria > Chloroflexota > Dehalococcoidia > Dehalococcoidales > JAUWZL01 > JAUWZL01. The sequence goes on from DAOUMC010000018.1 coordinate 194,780, forward strand.
GGACTGCGGGTGGGGGTCAGCACCGCCAAAGGTCTGGCCTTTAGCCTGGGAGTACCCCTGGTCGGCATTGGCACGCTGGAAGCCGCCGCCTACCAGCATGCCGAAGGCGGGCTTCCGGTCTGCCCGATAATTGGCGCTGGCCGCGGTGAGATCGCCACGGCTCTCTACCAGAAAGAAGGCGATAACTGGTGCCGGATTATAGAGGAAAACATCACCACGGTAGAAAGCCTGTGCTCAAAAATAACCACCAGAACCATCTTCTGCGGCGAACTAAGCGAGGAGGTCATAAAACAGACCAGGGACAAGCTGGGGCACAAAGCCGTAATACCATCGCCGGCCTCAAGGCTCCGCCGAGCGGGCTTCCTGGCCGAGCTGGGAATAAGACGGCTAGGTTCCGGAGACTGCGACCCGCCGGCCACGCTACAGCCAATCTACCTCAGGAGACCCCAGATTACTCAGCCCAGGCCGACGACAAGATAGGCATATTACCCCTTAATCAAAATAACCTATCCCCCCTTCCCTTGTAAGGGAAGGGGAGTAAAATAGAGAGGGGGCTTCGCCCTCCTCTCTAAAATCTCTTCCCCCTCTCCAAGAATGGAGAGGGGGACAGGGAGAGGTTGAGCAACCAACAAAAGGAGCTGAAAGGTAACCTGATTTGATTAATAAACAAGGGAGAAGTAAAATCAGGGGCAAGATGGAAAGGTCTCTGGTTCTTATAAAGCCCGATGCCGTAGAGAGAAGATTGACCGGAACCATCATCAGCCGCCTTGAAAGTCTTGGGCTCAAGCTGGTAGCCCTCAAGATGCTGCAAATGGACAGGAGTCTGGCCCAAAGGCACTATGCCCCACACCGGGGAAAGCCTTTTTTTGACAGTCTGGTGGCTTATATCAGTTCGGCCCCAATCGTGGCCGCTGTCTTTGAAGGAGAAGGAGCGGTGGAAAAAATCAGGAAGGCTATGGGGGCGACCAGCCCGGCACAGGCCGAGGCCGGGACAATCAGGAAGGATTTCGGGCTGGACATTGAGCACAATAGTGTCCACGGCTCCGATTCAGCCGAGACTGCCGAAAAAGAGATTCGGCTTTTCTTTAACGAGGACGAGATTTTTGGCTAGTCGCTCTTACTGAATCCTGACCACCGGCTTAGCCTGGCTCCACAGCTGGTCCAGCTGGTAATAGTCCCGCTCCGCCGGGGCAAGGATGTGGACGATAACATCGCCGTAATCCAGAAGCAGCCACCCCGAATCGGTGGCGCCTTCGCAATGGTGGGGTAAAACACCTTCCTGTTTTAGTGAGTGCACAATCTCATCATAGATGGCGTTTATCTGCCGACCGGTCTCGCCACTGAACATGATAAAATAATTGGCAAAGCTACAGATGCCACGGGTATCCAGCAACACAATGTCTGAAGCCTGCTTATCACTGGCTATGTCAATCACTCTGCGGGCTATGTCTATCGCTTCCAGAAGCCAAACCTCCCACTGGCGGTTTCACCCCTTATTATACCATAACCGGAAAGGACAGGCGTGCTATACTATGGTAAATGGCAGACCTGCTCTTTGGAACCGCCGGCATACCCCTGAGTACCCAGCCGCCGACTACCGTGGACGGCATCAAGCGCGTTGCCCAGCTCGGGCTGGGCTGTATGGAGCTGGAGTTCGTCCAGAAAATATACCTCAGTGAGGCCGAAGCACGCCTGGTAGCCGAGGCCGCCCGGAGTGCCGGCGTTAGACTATCGGCTCACGCCCCCTACTTTCTTAATTTCAATGCCCACGAGCCAAGGAAGCTGAGGGCCAGCCAGGGCATCCTGCACAAGGCCGCCCGAATCGCCGCAATATCTGGCGCACAGAGCCTGGTCTTCCATGCCGGTTTTTACCTGGGTGACCCGCCGGAGCAGACTTACCAGACAGTAAAGCGATACCTGGACGAAGTGCTGGGCAAACTCAAGGCAGAGAATATCAACATCTGGCTCAGGCCCGAGGTCAGCGGCAAAGGCACTCAGTTCGGCACTGTAGAGGAAATACTCCGGCTTTGCTCCGAACTGGAAGGAGTGGCACCCTGCATCGACCTTGCCCACCTGCACGCCTATTCCGGGGCTTCTAACTCCTACCCCGAGTTCACCTCAGTCCTGGAACAGGTCAAGAACAGGCTGGGTGCTGCTGCCTTAGATAACATGCACTTTCACATATCTGGCATCGCTTACGGCCAGAGGGGAGAGAAAAGCCATCTGAACCTTAAGGAATCAGACCTTAGCTATGTTGAACTGCTTAAGGCCCTGAAAGACCTCAAGATTGAAGGCACGGCTATCTGTGAAAGTCCGAACCAGGAGGAGGATGCCCTGCTGCTCAAAGAAAGCTATAATGCTCTGCCCAAAACTGACCTTCGTACCTGATACCTTTTTCCTATTCGCTTCTTTGGTATTAAGGCTGTTTCTGCTATAATATATAAGCAAGATAACTGATCGAGGTAATCATGAAAATAAACTGGAAGCGCAGCGCCATAATCTATATCGCTATTATCGCTGCTACCATAGTCTTCTTCACTCTCATTCTACCCCATGGTACAAAACCGCAGGAAATTGACCTGAGCCAGGCCATAGCCATGTCCCAGGATGGCCAGGTTACGAAAATCGTGGTTGACGGTGACAAACTGACCATTACCGACAAAAGCGGTACTGAATACGTCACCTACAAGGAAGTAAACACCAGCATATACGATATCCAAGGGCTCAACCTTACCGGAGTGGATGTCGAGGTAAAGGGAACCGGAGGCACCGACTGGGGAGCAATCTTCATTAACTTCCTGCCACTGCTCATCTTTGGCGCTTTGCTCTTCTTCCTCTTCAGCCAAGCGAGAGGGGCCAATACCCAGGCAATGAGCTTTGGCCGCTCCAAAGCCCGACTATTCTCGGCTAATACGCCAACGGTAACCTTTGAGGATGTAGCCGGAGTAGAGGAAGCCAAGCAGGACCTGCGTGAAGTGGTAGACTTTCTCAAGCACCGTGAGAAGTTCCAGTCTTTGGGTGCCCGCATCCCCAAAGGGGTTCTGCTCATCGGCCCCCCGGGCACGGGTAAGACACTGCTCGCCCGCGCCGTAGCCGGCGAGGCCGGCGTACCCTTCTTCTCTATCAGCGGTAGCGAGTTCGTAGAGATGTTTGTCGGCGTCGGCGCCTCCCGGGTGCGCGACCTCTTTGACCAGGCAAAACGCAACGCCCCGTGCATCGTCTTCATTGATGAGATTGATGCCGTTGGCCGCCACCGCGGCGCCGGACTGGGCGGTGGTCATGATGAGAGGGAGCAGACCTTAAACCAGATTCTGGTGGAGATGGACGGCTTTGACACTAATACCTCGGTCATAGTCATGGCGGCCACCAACCGCCCCGACATCCTCGATCCGGCGCTCCTGCGCCCCGGCCGCTTTGACCGCAGGGTGGTCTTAGACCAGCCGGACATCAACGGACGGGTGGCCATACTGAAGGTACACGCCAAGGGCAAGCCCCTGGCCGAGAACGTTGACCTGGAGGTTATCGCCCGCCTTACGGCCGGCTTTTCCGGCGCCGACCTGGCCAACCTGGTAAACGAAGCGGCTATTCTGGCCGCCCGGCGCAACAAGAAAGTCATTGAAATGCCAGAGCTGGAGGAATCCATCGACCGCGTACTCATGGGCCCCGAGCGCAAAAGCCGGCGCATGACCCCCAAGGAAAAGGAAATCACCGCCTATCATGAGGCTGGGCACGCCCTGGTGGGGCATCTTTCCAAGAACCTGGAACTCATCCGAAAGGTGACCATCATACCCCGCGGTCTGGCCGGCGGCTACACCAAACCACTGGCCGAGGACAAGATGTACTACACCCGCTCCTACATCGAAGACAACCTGGCCATGGCTCTGGGCGGGCGGGCGGCCGAGGCCCTTATCTTTAATGAGATGTCCACCGGTGCCACCCAGGACATAAGAGAAGCCACCGAATACGCTCGCCGCATGGTAACCAACTGGGGTATGAGCGATGTGTTGGGCCCGAGGTCATTCGGTCAGAAGGAAGAGCTGGTTTTCCTGGGGCGTGAAATCACGGAACAGCGCGACTATGGTGACAAGATGGCCGACCTGATTGACGCCGAGGTCAACCGCATCATCAAACATGCCTATGACACAGCTTACCAGACGCTAGCCGAGCACAAGTCCAAACTGATACAGCTGGCTGATACCCTGCTGGCCAAGGAGACCCTGGAAGGCGATGAGCTCGAGGCGGTGTTCAGTGAAGCCGTACCTCCTGCCCAGCCCAAAGTCGGAGAGACGCCGACTCCGGTGCCAGCGAAGGAAAAGGTCAGGGTCAAAGCAAGACCAGCCCGCAAGAAGACGCCACCCCTCGGCCATCAGCCAAAATTGGGTCCGGCGACACCCTGACAGAAATCCAGACACGCTCAACCAGGAAAGGCAGCTTACAATGGTCGTAATCACCACCACACCTATCTCCCCCGAGCTTGTAGTTAACCAGGTCAAGACCGATGGTAGCGGTTGTGTGGTTACCTATGTCGGCTTGATTCGCAATCGGTCCCGGGGTAAGCCGGTTGTTTCAGTAGAATATAGCGATGCCAGCGGCAAGGCCAGAGAAAGGCTTGAGGAGATAGTTAATGAATCCAGAAAGAGATGGCCGATAAATGGCATGGCCATGCACCACCGCCTGGGCAGACTCAAGGTGGGTGATATCAATCTGGTGGTTGCTATCGCCTCAGCCCATCGCCGGGAGGGTCTGGCCGCCTGCCGGTTTGCCGTCGACCAGTTCAAGGAAAAGCCGCCAACACAAAAGAAAGAAACCTACGAGGACGGCACCATTTTTGGACAGTGAATAACAGGCCGGCTACTTTTTCCTTCTGACCACGTAGCCCGCCAGGGTAAACAATGCCTGGTGGCTGGGGCTATCCGGCACTAAATCAAGACTGTGGTACGCCTTGCCACTGTACTCAGTGGCAATCCGGTAGCATTCTTCAATAACTCCCGAGCTATGAACCAGCTCTATTGCCCGTTTTATCTCCCCGTCCCCACCCCGATTGCAGAAAACTCTTGCCACCGGATTGTCCCCGGGATAACGTTCAATAAGCAAAAGTGACGGCAGGGTGAGAGTCCCCTGTGCCAGGTCCGAACCCACCGGCTTGCCCATTTCCTCCTCGGTGCCAACAAAATCCAGGACGTCATCCACTATCTGAAAGGCAATACCCAGATTATGACCATAGTCCTTGAGAGCCTGGATGGCTGTCTCCGGAGCCTGGCTTAAAATGGCCCCTGACTCAGTAGCCATGGTAAACAGAGCAGCAGTCTTGCCAGAAATCCGTTGAACATACTGGTCAAAGTTCTGCTCAAGGTTAAAGGCACTAAAGCCCTGTCTTAACTCAGCCCGGGAAATGGTCTCCAGAGTCTGCGCAAAGAGCTTTACTACACGCAGATTGCCGGTTGCGGCGGCGAACTCCCCGGCCCTGGCGAACAGGTAGTCACCCAGGATTACGGCCCTCTCCATCCCCCAGATACTGTTGACTGTCATCCGCCCCCGGCGAAGATTGGCTTTATCAATAGCGTCATCATGGATCAGCGTCGCTATGTGCATAAGCTCACTTGCGGTAGCCATTGACAGCAGTCCCTGCGGGTTATAGTTGTAAAGCCTACCCGACAGCAGGGTAAGCATGGGCCTAATAAGTTTGCCGCCCATAAGGACCTGCTCCAACATCCGGTGGAGCTCGGGAAAGGTATCAGCCTGGCTGTCAACCAGCAGTTTGAACTGCTCCTCCACCCGGGATAGGTCCTGATGAACTAACTCGTAAACGGTGTCTAACTGCAAGTTTTGCCTTCTAAACCATGAGGATAAATCTGAGACAGCCAATGCCAATTAAATAATTGAGTAAGCTCGGCAGGATTGGCTATAAAAGTCTCTCTTAGAAGGTAACCACACAAAATCGTCTAAAGAACGCCTTATTCCTGGCGTCTCAGGGCCAGCCCGGCAGCACCGAGAGCCACCCCAGTAACTGCCATAAAGACACCGATGCCCAGAGCCAAGGTGCTAATACCAAAACCCATCTGGGCTACTGTCAGGGCGGTCTCCATAGTGATACCTTGAATTACCGTGGCCCGGTCCGGGTCATCCCTATCCATCTGGGTATAGGGCGGATAATCACTAAGACGATGTGCCATCAGAGTGTCAGCCATATACTTGGCTTCCCACTGGGTGTCAATCACGCCGTCTATTTTCTTGGGATACACGTGGATTTCACCATCCAAGCTCATGTATTCACAGTCTCCACCATAGCTTTCATTCATGAGCCTCATTTTGTCCACTACGCCAGACTTGACATCAACACTCTGCCAGATGAAAATTCCTCCAATGACCAGACACACCAGTCCCAGCAACAGTACAAATATCCCGATGTTTCTTGAACTCACTTTTCCTCCTTTCACTACTTATTACAGATACTAACCAAGCACCACACCCTCGCCGAGCTTGCTCAATACTAAGATAATACTTTATAACAAATAGCCCTCATCCGTCAACTGTCTATTACCTAAAAGGTCCTATTAACTGGCTGCCCTGTTTTTGTGCTATACTTTAGCCAGGGCCAGCGTAGCTCAGTCGGTAGAGCAGCGCTTTCGTAAAGCGCGGGTCGCGGGTTCGATTCCCTCCGCTGGCTCCATGGCTACCTTCAATTGGAGGAGAAATGAGCCGTTTAATAGACAAATTGAGGCGGACTTCCCAGGTGAGCTCCCGCCCGATGGGATTCAGACATGAGACGGTCGTCGCCAAGCCGAGGCTGCTCCTTATAGCCAGTCTGGCTCAGGTGGGTGCTGGCAACCTGGCTGAACTTGTGGACGGGGCGGATGCCGGTCTGCTTGCTATAACCAAGCCAGCTTCAGGAATTAAAGCGCTGGAAGAGATAGTCCAGAAGGTGCCTGACATTCCCTGGGGAGTTTGGCTTGATAGCATTAGCCAGCCGGACACAAAAAAGACAGAGAAAGCCGGCGTTGACTTCCTGCTTTTCCCGGCGGTTAAAATGCCGCTGTCAATACTTGGAGCCGGAAAGCTGGGTAAGGTTCTGGCGGTGGAGGCATCACTTGATAGTGGTTTGCTTAGGACAGTTAACGAGTTGCCGGCAGACGCCGTTTTTGCCATCAGCCATCAGGGAGAGACTTCCCTTACCTGGCAGCATCTTATGCTCTTCAGACGGCTGGCTGATTTACTGGTCAAACCCCTGCTCGTTCCAGCGCTTCCATCTGTAACCATCGATGAGCTTCAGGCGCTCTGGGAGGCTGGTGTGGACGGGGTGGTGGTGGAAGTAGCGCCGGGAAAGCCAGAGGGCGGCTGCCAGAAGCTGCGCCAGATGATCGATAGCCTCGTCCCGCCGGTAAAACACAAGCGGATGAAAACGAGGGCTCTAGTGCCACAGGTCAGAGAGGAAGCTGCCCCAATACCCGAGGAAGTAGAGGAAGAAGAATAGCCCTAGGTGGGTATGGGCTATACCGTTTATTTAACGCGGGCGTGACAACTGCCAGAACTTTCCCTCAGTGGTGATGGCGGGAGCGATGACCATTTCCGCACGGTGCATCTCTCTAATAGTGGCGGCACCGCAGACGCCCATCGCCGTGCGCAGCGCCCCGACCAGGTTTTGACTGCCATTGGTAACTGAGGTTGGCCCGAACAGGATTTGTTCCAGAGTGCCGGTGGTGCCGACCTTTATCCTGGTGCCACGCGGGAGTGCCGGGTGGGGATGGGACATTCCCCAGTGATAGCCCAGCCCGGGAGCTTCCCTGGCCTGAGCAAAAATGGAGCCCAGCATAACGGCATCAGCGCCGGCGGCAAAGGCTTTGCACATATCACCACCCTTGCGGAAACCGCCATCGGTAATTATGGGCACGTACCTGCCTGACTCTTTCAGGTACTCATCCCTGGCGGCGGCACAGTCAATGGTGGCTGTTATCTGGGGGACGCCCACCCCCAGGACCTCCCTGGTAGTGCAGGCGGCGCCGGGGCCGACGCCCACTAGAATGGCCGAGACGCCGGTCTTCATTAACTCAAGGCAGGCACTGAAGCTGACACAGTTACCTACGACCACCGGCACAGGCACTGATTGACAGAGCTCGCTAAAGACCAGTCCGTGATAGCTTTTGGACACATGGCGGGCGGTGGTAACCGTGGACTGGACGACCAGAATATCAGCCCCGGCTTCGGCGGCTATCGGGGCAAAGCGCTTGGCGTTGGCCGGGGTTACCGAAACGGCGCATCTTGCCCCCGCCTTCTTGATTTCCTGTATTCGTTGGCCGATAAGGTTCTCTCTTATCGGCTGGGAATAGAGCTTCTGCAGTAAAGAAGTGACTTTATCATCTGGTGCCTGAGCAATTTCAGCCAGTATCTCCCCGGAATTGTCATAGCGGGTCTGCACTCCCTCCAGGTTGAGCACCGCCAGCCCGCCCAGCTTGCTCATAGCAATAGCGAAACCGGCATCGGTCACGGCGTCCATGGCGGCGGCCAGAACGGGAATGGTGAAGGTGAGGTTGCCTATCTCAAAGCTTATATTGGTCTGGTCAGGGTTGATGGTTGTATCTCCGGGCACTATGGCCACTTCGTCAAATCCGTAAGCGCGGCGCAGCTTCTTAAACTGGGGGGTCATCGGCATCCTCCTTAAGGGGAGACTATATCAGAAGCCCTGGCTTAAGTCAAGGCGGGCGCTTCGTATGGACGCGGAAAAGGGTATGGGTTATAATAGCCTGAGTGGTAAGATTCATAAGTGATGCCTAGCCTTTATATTGTCGCCACTCCGATTGGGAATCTGGAAGACATATCTCTGCGGGCCCTTAGGGTTCTGCGTGAAGTAAGGCTTATTGCTGCTGAAGACACCCGTAAGACCAGGCGGCTGCTTACCAGGTACGAGATTAAAACTCCCATGACCAGCTTCTACGAGCAGAACAAGCGGGGCAAGCTGGGCTATGTCTTGGCTCAGCTTGACCGGGGTGATGTGGCTCTGGTCTCTGAAGCCGGAACCCCGGGGATTTCCGACCCGGGCTACGAGCTTGTGGTCGCCGCCAGCCAGCAGGGTATACCGGTGGTGGCGGTTCCGGGGCCTTCGGCTGTTATTATGGCGCTGGTCGTCTCCGGGCTGCCCGCAGACAGGTTTAGCTATATTGGTTTCTTGCCCCGGAGGTCTGGTGAAAGGCGGCGCTATCTCAGGTCGGTGGCCGATGAGCCGGGCGCTGTTGTGGCCCTAGAGACACCTCACCGGCTAAAGGCGGCGCTGGACGACATATTGCTCACTCTCGGGGACAGGCGAGTGGCCATCTGCCGGGAGCTGACCAAGCTCCACGAAGAGGTCTTCCGGGGGACGGTAAGGCAGGCACGGGAGCACTTTACTGAGCCCAGGGGTGAATTCACCCTGGTTATTGAAGGTAAGGAGGCTGAGGCTAGGCCGGCATTGACGCCGGATATCGAGCGGCGATTGAAAGACCTGCGGATGTCCGGGCTGACGGCCAGGGAAGCGATAGCCAGAGTGGCCGAGGAGACAGGCGCCTTGAGGAAGGAGCTTTACCGCGCCTGGCTCCGGTTATCTTAGTATGGAAAGGAGTTAACATGCGCCGAGGTTGTATCTCTTTGGGTGAGGTTCGCTGTGACATCTGTCAGCGAGTGATACCCTACCCCGAACGTTACCTGGCGGTGGATGAGGAAAACGGGGAGGAGGTAGAAAAGGGGCAGACAATCCATTACTGCATAGAGGATGCCATCAAGAAGGGTTACGCCCACTACCGGGAGACGAAGGGCAAGATGGAGCTTACCTTCTTCCCGCCCGAGGTCGGCCAGGAATAGCCGTATGAGCGAGCGGATTTTTATCGGAGTTGCCTGGCCCTATGCCAACAGCCCGCTTCATCTGGGCCAGATAGCCGGTGCCTATCTGGCCCCGGACATTTTTGCCCGCTACCATCGCACCAAGGGTAACGAAGTACTGATGGTATCAGGCTCAGACCAGCACGGCACGCCAATAACCATCCGGGCAGAGCAGGAAGGGAAGACGCCAGCCGAGATAGCCAGCAAATATCACCAGCAGTTTCTTAACTCATGGCAGAAACTGGGTATCTCCTTTGACCTGTTCACCTCAACCGGCACCAAAAACCACGCCGAGGTAGCCCAGGGCATATTTCTCACCCTGCTCAAGAAGGGCTATATCTACAGGGCTACCGTGTCACAGCCCTTCTGCCCCAGCTGCCGGCGGTATTTGCCCGACCGCTATATTGAAGGCACCTGCCCCTACTGTGGTTACGCCGGGGCCCGGGGTGACCAGTGCGACCAGTGTGGCCAGCCGCTGAGTCCGGCTGAGCTTGTCAGTCCTCGCTGCCGTATCTGCGGCACTGCTCCTGAGTTCAGGGACTCGGAGCATTTCTTCCTCAAGCTCACTGCTTTTGAGGAAGAACTCCTGTCCTGGGTGCGGCGGCAGAGCCACTGGCGGCCCAACGTCTATAACTTTACCCTGCGCTACCTGGAAGCCGGGCTCAGGGACAGGGCTATTACCCGCGATATAGAGTGGGGAATACCGGTGCCTCTTAGCGGCTATTCCGGCAAGTGCCTCTATGTCTGGTTTGAGGCGGTTATCGGTTATCTCTCGGCGACCAAGGAGTGGGCCAAGTCCACCGGGAACAGTGAAAGGTGGCGCGATTTCTGGCAGGGTGAGGTAAGGAGCTACTACTTTATCGGCAAGGACAATATCCCTTTCCACACCATCATCTGGCCGGCGATGCTCATGGGCTGCGGCGGGCTCAATCTGCCGTATGACGTGCCGGCTAATGAATACCTGACAATAGAAGGCCAAAAGCTTTCCAGCAGCCGCAACTGGGCGGTTTGGCTGCCCGATTATCTGGCCCGTTATGACCCTGACCCACTGCGCTATCTTCTTTCGGTAATTATGCCTGAGACCGGAGACACCGATTTTTCCTGGCGTGAGTTCGTCAGGCGTAATAATGATGAGCTGGTGGCCACCTATGGCAACCTGGTGCAGCGGGTTCTTACCTTTGTCTATCGTAACTTTGGCGGCTGTGTACCCGCCTGTAGCGATATGGGGGTCGCCAGTACTCCGGCGCCTACCCAGTTGGAAATAAAGTCTTACAACGTTCTCAGTGGTGTCGGCGATGAAATCTCCCGGTGTCATTTCAAGTCAGCGATAAAGATGGCTATGGCGCTGGCTCAGGAAGCCAATCGCTACCTGGAGGAGGCGTCACCCTGGAAGGTGATTAAAGAGAACCGGCAAGGGGCGGCCATGTCTCTTTATGTAGCTCTCAATGTAATCTCCTGTCTCAAGATAGCGTTATACCCCTTCTTACCTTTCAGCTCTCAGAGGCTGCATCAGATGCTGGGTTTTGATGGCAGAATAGAGGACTATGGCTGGCAGCCGATGCCCCTCCAGCCAAGACAGAGTCTGCTGCCCCCGGGGCCTCTTTTTGTCAAGCTGGATGAGGCTTTAATAGCTGAGGAAACGGCGCGTATGGGCCAGCGTGTCCAGTATTAAGTTAAAGGGGTGAGGTTGATAGAGAATCTTAACAATAGTAAAATACACTTGCTATGGAAACGGGCACCTGGAAGGTAAAGACGGGGCTGGCCCAGATGCTAAAGGGCGGGGTCATTATGGACATCGTAAGCCCC